>JAIQZQ010000027.1 GCA_021777105.1 Candidatus Anammoxibacter sp. | reverse complement strand
CATAAATGAACACTTGGCAGCTTGACTGCCTTAGTGAGAATTATCCCCCGAGGGGATAAATGAACACTTGGCAGCTTGACTGCCTTAGTGAGAATTATCCCCCGAGGGGATAAATGAACACTTGGCAGCTTGATGCCTTAGTGAGAATTATCCCCTGAGGGGATAAAAAAACAATGGCTTAAAATAAATTTAAATAACAAAGGCGGGAATTTCTTAGAGCTCAATCCCGCTCAATAATCAAAACAGAGATAGCATGATAGCAAAAAACAAGGTATTGTAAAATAAATAATTTCTATTTATTCATGCCGGGTTTGCAGGTAATTCTTGAAAAATTAGACGCATAATCAATTCAACGGCCAGTTTATGGTTATTGCCTTAATTTAGCTCCGAATTCAGCGCTTAATTTATTGATGATGTTTTTGATAGACTCGTCGGCTTCCTCGCCTTTGAGCGTTCGCTCTCTGGAGCTGAATTTTACTGAAAACGCCATGCTTTTCTTGCCCGGTTCGACCTGTTTGCCCCTAAACACATCAAAAAACTCCAAACCCTCAAAAAATTGCGCGTTTGCCGACTTGACGCAATTAGCAATATCGCCCCATTTAACGTTTTCATCAAGCACAATAGCCACATCGCGTGTTATTCCCGGAAATTCGGGCAATGCCTGAAACTCCTTAACCACTCCCCCTTCAAACCCGTCTATAATACGATCAAGGTCTATTTCAGCAAAACAACACGTCCCGTTTATATCAAAAGCATTGCATAAATCTTTCCCCAGCTCGCCTAGATAACCTAAAACAACGCCGTCAAGTTCCATTACCGCGGACTTCTCATTGCTAAACATTTTAAAACTTTTTTGAGTCCAAACGCATGATTCCCTGACATTAAAAAGCCCCAGAACAGATTCAACCAAACCTTTTAGCGCCGGAAAATCTTTTTCAACCAGCAAACCAATGCACCTCTTCTCATTGGGCAGGTCGGCCCCCGGCGCGGGAATATAAATATTAGAGACTTCAAAAATATTTACATCTTTAACGCCTCTGTCCTGATTATGTTTTTTAATTTTTAGGAAATTGAACAAAAGCGTTTTGCGCATCCTGTCCTCAGCCTTGATTAACGGATTTTGAATCATAAGGTTGTCCTCATCCGTCCAAACCTTTGCGTCAAAATTTTGATCGGGTTTTTCAACTATGCTGAAAGTAACCGTTTCAAAAAGGCCCAGCCCGGTTAACAAATGCCTGATTTTGTCAATGGCCAGCTCGTCTGTTTTTTTGTTAACAACATCAAGGCTTATATTTGTCTTAACCGGTATTTTGTCGTAACCGTAAATCCTTATCACCTCTTCAATCAGATCAATCTCTCTGTAAACATCCGGCCTGAAACTGGGAATGTTTACATCAATAGAGTCATCAGTTTCCGAAGCAATCTCAAAGCCCAGCCTTTCAAGTATACCCTTTGCAGTGTCTTTGGCAATCTCTATACCCAGCACCCTTTTAATCCTGCTTATCCTTAAATTTACCCTGGCCTCTTTTTGTGTCTCAAAATTTTGATCAATAATAGACGTTACTTCGCCGCCCGCAATATCCTTAATTAAATTTGCCGCCCTGTTTGAGGCCCACATAACGTTTTCAGGGTCAACCCCGCGCTCAAACCTGTATGATGAATCGGATGATAAAACAAGCTTCTTTGATGTCTTTCGCACACAAGCCGGGTCAAACCTGGCGCATTCAAGCAATATGTTTTTTGTGTTGCCGGACACCTCAGTGTCAAGGCCGCCCATAACGCCGGCAATCGCCACCGGCTGTTTGGCGTCCGCAATAACAAGCATCTCGCTGTTTAACGTATGGTTTGTTCCGTCAATTGCCGCTATCTTCTCGCCGTTTTTTGCGGCGCGTATTATTATCTCATTCCCGTTCAGTTTATCAAGATCAAATGCGTGCAGAGGCTGGCCTGTTTCCATTAAAACGAAATTTGTTATATCAACCACGTTGTTAACAGGCCGCAAGCCGATGCCAGTCAACCTGTCTTGCAACCATTTAGGCGAAGGGCCGATTTTTACTCCCTTTATTATTTGCGCCGTGTATCGCGGGCATAAATCCTTATCCTGCACATTGATTGTAGTTTCAGCGTCTTGCCCTGTGTTCGCAACCGGAGCCTCGGGCAACTTCACATTGCAGCCGATTACGGCGCGCGCTTCCCGCGCAATGCCCAGCATGCCAAGGCAATCCGCCCGGTTGGCCGTAACCTCCATATCAAGACAGTAATCTCCGTTAACCTCGCTGATCTCCTCAACAACTAATCCTACGCTTGTAAGTTTGTCGGCCAATTCCTGCGCAGGCATATTAATGTCGCAATAATCTTTAATCCAATTGTAAGTGAGTTTCATAAATTAAATTCTTAAAATGTTAAATGGTTGAATTTTTTTTAGGCAGGCCCATGTTTGCAATTAATTTGCGCCCAATAATAACATTGTCTACTTAAACTGCGACAAAAATCTGATATCGTTTTCAAAAAATAGTCTTACGTCATTAATGCCGTATTTGAGCATGGTGATTCTTTCAACCCCCATGCCAAACGCAAATCCAGTGTATTTCTCTTCATCGTACCCAACAGCCTTAAACACGTTTGGATCGACCATGCCCGCTCCAAGTATCTCTACCCAGCCGCTATATGAACAAACACTGCATCCTTTGCCTTTGCAGATTGAGCATGAGATGTCAACCTCGGCGCTGGGTTCGGTAAACGGGAAAAAGGATGGACGGAACCGCATCTTTATGTCAGATCCGAAATACGCCTTTGCAAAAAGGTGCAGCACGGCTTTAAGGTCGCCGAAATTCACGGTCTCGTCAACTATTAAACCTTCCATCTGGTGAAACATAAAAGAGTGCCTGGCGTCAACCGTATCGGGCCTGAAGACTTTGCCTGGGGCGATAATCCTGATTGGAGGTTTTCTTTTCTCCATCGTTCTTATCTGCACTGTGGAAGTCTGGCTTCTAAGCAGGGCCTTGTCGGAAATATAGAAAGTGTCGAAGTCTACCCTTGAAGCGTGGTTTGCCGGTATGTTAAGGGCGTCGAAATTGTAATACTCCAGCTCTATCTCTCTGCCGTATTCAACTTCAAACCCTAATTTGCCGAATATTTCCTTAATTTCATCCAGGGTTTTTACAAGGGGATGTTTATTGCCGAGCGGTATGGATTTGCCCGGCAAAGTAACGTCAAAAAGCCCGGCCCCTTTCTTTTTTGTTGTCACCGATTCTTCAGCGGGCTTTTTGTTGTTAAGCTTGCCGTTTATATCGTTCTTTAATTTATTTATTAATTGTCCCGCGGTTTTACGCTGCTCCACCGGCAGGGTTGGTATTGATTTTACTAGATCGTTAACCACGCCTTTGCGGCCCATATATTTTATGCGCAGCTGTTCCAACTCTTCCGCGGATTTAACCGCCTCAAACTCTTTTTGCAACTGAGAGCCGATTTCAGCAATTTTTTGATCCATATTGATGTTGGTATATATTAAAAAAGCGCGGTTGCGTTTTTGACAAATAGCTTGTCTTATAACCTGCCGCGCCGCGCTTTTGCATGTCGCTTAAAAATAGATATAAAACAGCCCCGAAAGGCAAAATGGATATTAATAACAATGTTAATATTATCAACAACCATAACGCCCTTCGGGGCTGCATAATTCAAATAACCAAAGCCGTTTTTCTAAAACTACCCGGCGTTATAAATGCTGTTTAGCGGTTTCAACAAGCCTGTCAAACGCAACCACGTCGTTTACCGCCAACTCAGCCAGGATTTTTCTGTTAACTTCAATGCCCGACTTCAATAAACCGTTAACAAATCTGCTGTAAGTAAGGCCTCTCTGCCTGACGGCGGCGCTTATTCTGGTAATCCAGAGCCTTCTAAACTCGCGTTTTCTGCATTTTCTGTCTCTGTAAGCGTAAGCCATTGCCCTTACATAAGTTTCGCTGGCCCTTTTGTAAACATTTTTTCTTTTGCCCCAATAACCTTCCGTATTATTAAGGAGCCTTTTTTTCCTCTTTTTTCTGGCTACCGCGCATTTAGCTCTTGGCATTTTAATATCTCCTGAAATTAAACAAGGGTTGAGCATGCTCAAAAACGTTAAACTGTTTTTGGGCAATCCGTCAACCCTGTTGTTTATACATTTTTAATTATTTATATGTTGTTGCTCCATGCAACTTTCTTTAAGTTGTAAGAGCAAGCCTGTATTTTTTCTCCATCCCTACGGCCACAAGGACGCCTTTTCTTAATTGTCTGCGGCGTTTGGCCGACTTGCTTGACATTAAATGGCCGGCGCCGCCCTTCATCCTTTTAACTTTCCCTTTTTTTGATACCTTTACCCTCTTTTTTATTCCCTTGTGAGTCTTTAACTTAGGCATTTAAAATTCTCCGTAAAACTATTTAACTATTTTTATAAAAACTAAAACCCGCAATTATCCCTATCCGAGGATAATTTTCACTAAGGCAGACTAGCCGCCAAGCGCTCATTTATCACCAGAGCAGACACTGCTCTGCGCTCATTTATACCATTGCCATAACGCTCTAAATAATTGCGCAAACTCCGCGTTTATTGAAAGTTCTAAACCGGACAATTCCATGAAAGAAGCGAAAAACCAAACCAGGCAGGCTGGTTTTACGCAACTATTTAGAATGTCGTGGCCGGAATAAAAAACCAGCCGCAAGCAACCGCGCTACCGTTCAAATGTTTAAATCGAATTTGACGCGCATAGCAATAAACTATGCGCTTTAAAACTGGATATCCGTTATTATTAATCTACGATAAATCTGAAAGCTCTCGCCGGTATTGCCAAAACGCAAAGCAAACGCGCTCTTATTTTGGCGACAGGATTATGCCCATCTTTTTACCGACCAAACCTGTTGTCTTTTCAACCTTTGCAACCTCCTCCATCGCATCTGTAAACTTCTGCATAAGCTCCCGGCCATATTCAACATGAGCCATTTCGCGGCCTTTAAACATCAAGTTTACCACAACTCTGTCCTTTTTCTCGATAAACCTTTTAGCCTGATTTATCTTTATCTGGAGGTCGTGATCGCCGGTTTTTGGTCTGATGCGAATCTCTTTCAGGGCAGCTGAGTGATGTTTTTGTTGCAGTTTTTTCTTCTGTTTATACAAAAACTTGCCGTAATTTAAAATGCGGCATACAGGCGGTACTGCGTTTGGAGCAACTTCAACCAAGTCCAATGCTGACTTTTTAGCAAGGGCTATAGCGTCGTCTTTGGTGATAACGCCAACCTGCCCTCCATTTTCATCAATAACTCTAACATTATCCGATTTTATTCTTTCGTTTATTCTTAACCTCTTTTTTTGGATGAATAGCCCTCCTTTAAAACAATTTTTTCAAAATTAGTGGAAACCAGACATTTTATGAAAAATCATTATAAAATACAAAACAAATCTGTAAATTTAAATAATTAATCTGTTTCCGTTAAAGTTCTTTCTTCTCAATTATACCTTTTATACGTTCAACAAATCCGCTTAACGGGCAAGATCCCTCGTCGCCGTCTTTGCGGCTTCTAACTGAAACAGCCTCCTGCTCCTTCTCCTTATCGCCCACGATCAGCAGAAATGGTATCTTCTCCAATATGCCTTCCCTTATCTTGTTGCCCGTCTTCATATTCCTTGTGTCGCACTCAACACGCACATCATTAGATTCAAGAGTTTCCTTTACCCTGGCGGCGTAGTCGTTATGATTATCGGTAATAGTCAATATTTTGACCTGCGTCGGCGCCAGCCATACCGGAAACGCCCCGGCGTAATGCTCAATAAGGCAGCCGACAAACCGCTCCATCGCGCCCATAACCGTTCTGTGTATCATTATAACCTTGTGCTTAGCTCCGTCGTTCTCAATATAATTAAGGTCAAACCGCTCAGGCAGGTTAAAATCAAGCTGAATTGTGGGCCCCTGCCACGCCCTGCCAAGCGCGTCCTTTACTTTAATGTCAATAGCCGGGCCGTAAAATTTAGCCTCCCCCTCCATCCGCTCAAACTCCACGTTCGTCTTTTGAAGAGCTTTTAACAAAGCGTTTTCAGCCGTCTCCCACACATCGTCCTCGCCGATATACTTCTCCTTTTCGCTTGCGCCCCTAACGGCAAGCTCGACTTCATATTCATTAAAACCAAACGCGGCCAGCATATTTTGCGCAAACCTGATAACGTCGATAATCTCGTCCTCTATCTGGTATGGCGCGCAATAAATATGGGCGTCGTCCTGCGTAAAACCCCTTACACGCAAAAGCCCGTGCAACACGCCGGAACGCTCGTAACGGTAAACCGTCCCCAGTTCGGCCCAGCGCATGGGAAGTTCGCGGTAACTGCGCAATTTTGTCTTGTACATCAACGCCGCAAACGGGCAATTCATGGGTTTCAGAAGGTATTCGTGCCCGTCAATCTCAATAGGCGAGAACATGCTCTCCTTGTAAAAATTCCAGTGCCCGCTCGTCTTCCACAAGTCAAGTTTCGCAATATGCGGTGAGTACACAAGTTGATACCCACGTTTATAGTGCTCCTTGCGCCAGAACGTCTCAATTATATTCCTTATAAACGCGCCTTTAGGGTGCCAGTATGTAAGCCCGGGCCCGCCCTCTTCATGGAAGCTGAACAGGTCCATCTCCTTGCCTATCCTTCTATGGTCGCGTTTCTCAGCCTCCGCCAAATGCTCAAGATGTTTGTTTAACTCCTTCTTTGTGGCAAAAACAGTCCCGTAAATGCGCTGCAACATGGGGTTTGTCTCTTTTCCCCTCCAGTACGCCCCGGCCACGGTTAAAAGTTTAAACGCCTTTATCCTGCCCGTGCTCTGTATATGAGGACCACGGCATAGGTCAACAAACTCCTCCTGCTCGTAAAACGAGACCGATTCATCGCCGATATCATTAATAAGCTCAACCTTGTAAGGCTGCCCGGCCTCGCCCATTAATTTAACTCCGTCACTGCTTGAAAGCTCCTTGCGCGTCACCGGAATGTCGCTCTTAATAATGTTGCGCATCTCATTCTCGATCTTTTCAAGGTCGTCCTTCGTCAAAGTCTCTTCAAGGTCGAAATCGTAATAAAACCCATTATCTATTGTGGGCCCTATGCCGAACTTTACATTTGAGTATAGGCGGCCGACCGCCATGGCCATTATATGCGCAGCGCTATGCCGCAAAATGTCAAGCCCGTCCGGAGTAGTCTCAGTCACAACCGCGAGAGAAACGTCCTTGTCAAGCATCCTGTCCAGATCCACCAACTCCCCATCGGCTTTTCCCGCAAGAGCGCTTTTGCCCAAACCCGCCCCAATATCAAACGCCACGTCTTTAACCGTCACGTCCTTATCAAACATCTTTTCCGTGCCGTCCGGCAGTGTAATCTTAACCATAATTATTTATATTTAACGATATTTTAATAATTCACAGGCAATAGCCCGCGCTTTTGCTTTATCCGTTGAAATCCGAGTTCCATACGGTTTTTGCTTTTGAAAAACAAATCAAAAATCTTGGATTCCGCCAAAACTTTAGTTCTCTTTAAACTTTATTCCCAGGATTCCACCCTAGGCTAGTATAATTTAAGCCTTTCAGGCTATTTTTGTTTGATTCTGAAAAACTATACAAAAATCTGTGATTTTTCCCGCAACTTTAGTTCACTTTTAACTTTAGCTCACTTTAGTCACTCGTTTTTCTCGTAAGACGCATCATATCAACAACTTAATTTGAGAATCGGCAATTATACGCAAATTTCCCAAACTGTCAAGCGGAATTCGGTTAGTAGGCCCAGGCCTCCTCCTTGCATATCTGGTCGAAACCATAAAAGAGCTTAGGAGGTGAATTTAGAAATATCAGGAAAAAGCTTGTAAAGGTAGAAGCCGAAAGCGCGCAACTGGTGGATGTTATTAACCGGATATGGGCCGGCTATTCCGACCTGCGCGCAGAACTTGCGCTTTTGCGTAACTTTACGGCGAGAATAACGCAAAAGCGGCAATCGCCCGTCATGCGGAATCAAATCAGAGCCATTCGCGTTCCAGCATTTGCTTTTAATTTCGTGTGTTTTTGTGTCTTTTCGTGGACGCGCCTTTGCTTTTAATCTAGATTGGTTCGTTACGCTTAACCCATTCTACATTTACTAAATAACCGTTGCGGAAATTCTATTACTCTTTTAAAATAGGGCGATGGATATAGACGCAATCAAATCAAAGGTTGGCGTTGGGAAATATATGGTTTCATTCACTCATACGGAAAAACTCAGACAGAGAATGATTGAAGCAAACGAAATTGAAGAGGCAGTTTGTAACGGAACGATAACCGAATCGTATCCCGACGACACCCGAGGCCCAAGTTGTCTGATTATGGGTTTAAGCAACAACGGCCGGCCGTTGCATGTTGTTTGCGGCAGGTTGGACGAAGAGGAAATACTTATTATAACCGCTTATGAACCTGATCCGGTTGAGTGGGAACCGGACTTTAAAACAAGAAAGGGGAGCTAAAATGGTCGACAAATGTTATTTTTGCAAATCTAAAGTAGTTAAACAAAATGTTGAAGTGGATTATAGATGGGGAAACACATTAACCGTTATTAAAGATGTCCCTGTTGATCTTTGCACACAATGCGGAGAAAAATATTTTTCAAGCGGTGTTTATAAAGAGATGGAAATCTTGGTAAAAAACAGAGAACATTTAATTGGAACGGAAACAGTAAATATTTTATCTTTTACTGAGGGATTGGCTGTGTAAACCTGCTTTTTGATGGATCCGCTTCTCTTAACCCATCCTACGTAATCATGCTTTTTGTTTTTTATATTGATAGGCGCGCTTATGCTTTGCCCATCCGAGACGGCCTTCGCAATCTGTGATTTATTGCTTTTGCTTTAAATCCGCGTATGAACACTGACCAGCTTGCCTGATCTAACTTAATCTAAAAACAGTTCAGGATTTCCTTTGATGAAAAACAAATTGAAACTTTTGCCGCTTATAATTATAGCGCTTTTTGGAGTCTATCTTAGATTCGACATAAATTACGATAATATTGTAACCGATGAAGAGACGATTGTTTTTCACGGGCCCGACTCTTATTATCATGCAAGGCGGGCGGAGTGGATTAGCCATAACTACCCCTCTATACCATATGAAGATCCTTATGTCTATTTTCCTGATAAGGGCATCATACACTGGCCGGGCGGGTATGATTTTATATTAGGCAGCATTTTCAAATGCCTTGACCTGTTAAACATCGGGCAATCAAGCCGCGAATGGATAATCTGTTGTTTTAATCCATTGTTTAGCATATTCAATATATTATTGGTGTTTGCTCTAACAAGGAGGTTGGCCGGCTCCTTTTCAGCTCATCTGGCGGCGCTGTTTTTAGCTATCTCGCCCACGCATCTTTTTGGTTCGGCATTCGGCAATGTCGACCACCACAATATGGTCTCTTTTGCTGCGCTTCTCATTGCCTATTTTACACTCCGCTCGCTTGAAAGAGGAGGTAGCAGACGGCTTTGCCGGTTTACAGGGATATTAATTGGTTTTTCCCACCTCTTTCATTCCATAATAGGGGTAACCTGCGGCATCATGATAGCGAGCTTCATTATTTTTCAATTTATCTCAGGGGTATACCGGAACCGGTTTGATCTTGAAACAGGCAAAAAATTTTCCGACATTTTTCTATTCGCGGCTATTTCAACTTTTATCTTCTCAATGACCTCGCCGTTTGCGCGAACCTTTGCGTTAAGTATTGAGCAACTCTCAATCCTTCACGCTATCATTCCCTTAACCGGATTTATTATTTCAAATATTATTATACTTTGCATTCGTCCGGCTCATGAGCCGACACGGCCACGGCTTATATTTTTAATCCTCAGTGTGTCAACGCTTATATTTTTTGAAATCACCAGCGGCCTGTCAGGGATGTTAATAGAGGGATTGAGGCATACATCCGGCCCCGCGATGTCGGTTACGCTTGCAGCCGACTCTAAAAGCATGATGCATTTCGGATTGCGTTTTTTGGTAAAAAGCTTTTCATTTTTTATATTTATTTTTCCTTTTTATATCTGTTATTGTATCTACCTTGCAACCAAAGGTAAAAAATATGGAAAACATAGCCGGGCATATAGCGTGTTTATGCTCTTTAGCATACTTACAATCCTTAGCGGGATTTTAAAGTATTCCTTTGCTGGCACAGCCTCTCAATTTATCGCTATTTTTGCCGGGATATTTGCCGGGGATATAATTGATCAAGTCTACAAAATAACTAAAACAAGACGATTTAAAAAAGCCGCAATTATTGGCGTTTTTACGCTACTCTCCATTCCAATGGTTTATAATTTAACCAAACAAAGGGCAAACGGCAAAGCTCTTCACACCGTCTACCGGTTTGACGCCGATCTCCTCGCGCGCCACTTAAAAAAAATATCCCCTGAAACCAGCGGCATCTACGGGGGCAAACCCGATTATTCCGTATTTGCCAACCGCGACCTAGGGCATGCTATTATATACCGGGCTGAAAGGCCGGTTGTTGTTAGCCCGTTCGGCGAGTTTTACTGTATTGACCACACAAGAGACTATGCGCGTTTTGCCCTTTCAACGGATCCGGATCAGGCAAAACAAATTCTTCAAAAATACAGCTCAAAATATCTGGCGACAAGGCCGTTAAGCACGGCGGAATTCTTTTTTTACTCCCGTCTGATTAACAGGGACCCTGATCTGCGCCGGCCTCAAACGCTAACGAAAATCATGAATTCCCGGCTATTGCGATTTACCGGCAGCGCATTTGAATCAGACAATAAATTATATAAAGCAGCTCCTTATTTGCGTTTAGAGTATGAATCGAGAAGTGTGATGACCGCGGGAAAGGATGTTTACTACCCTCGCCATAAACTTTTTCAGGTAGTGCCGGGAATTACGTTTCGCGGTTCAGCCAAACCAAACTCAATGGTAAGGGCCGCTATTGACCTGCGCACCAATATTGGGCGGGAATTTGGATTTAGCAATATTGCCCATGCCGATGCGCAGGGCAACTGGGAGCTTAACTTTCCCTATTCAACCGAAGTAAGTGAAGAGACGCTTGTAAAACCCCTTAATGACATTCTTTTAGAGATTAACGAGAAAAAGTATTTTGTTAAAATAACGGAAAAGCAGGTTTTAGACGGCTTTATTATGAATATAGCACTAGATTGAAGCGTATGGCGTAAGTTCAAACTGACCTCAGAAATTATCCCCTCAGGGGATAATTCTCACTAGAGCAGACAAGCTGCTCAGTTTTCATTTATACCTGTATCTTTCGCGTTTCGGCAATGTTCAAGTGACTAAAGTATAAAGTGAACTAAAGTGAGCTAAAGTTTAGGTATGGTTTTTATTAAAAAGCAGGCTCCGAAATGTTAGATTTCGCTCTGGTTGCCAAGCCACTTGGCAACCGGTAATTCAAGAAGCCCCAGCTTCGCGTGTAAATAAGGTGATAAATGTCAAAAATCTTTGATTTTTACCTAAACTTTAGCTCACTTTTAACTTTAGATCACTTTAGCCACTTTCTTATTCTGTTTACGCAATCATGACAAAACTACAGGCGAGCCTTTTTGATAACTCAATTCAGCGGCTGAAGTTATCCTGAAAGTTTTTAACGCTGACAACACATCGCTTTCGCTCTGTCTGTTATTTAAAACGCAGTTTATAAAATGTTTGCAGGAACCCTGAAAAGGGTTTTTAAGGATTCGAAACGGCAGAGTCATTGAATCCCTGAACATTAATAATATCAACTCCGGCAAAGTCCTGAAATCATTTTGTGTCATTGACACACATCCGAACCTGAGGTTCAAGGCCGCTTTTGATCCAACTATCATTAGCTCGGGAGCAATCCCCGGAGACGCAAACGAGGTTGTTATCTCCGCGATGGTTTTATCAGGATATAAAAGAGTTGTAGTCGCAGTGTCTGGGTTTATCTCCATCTCTCCCGCTGTTGTTCCCGAAGCAAAGACTTTTTCCGGTTCGCCAAAACCAAAATAATACAGTAAATCAACAAAATGACACTGAAACTCATTAAAAATGCCGGATCCCTGACCGGTGAAAATATACGACCCGGGCATTTCGCTCGTAGTTCTAAACATACGCGCATAACGAACGCGCCCCAACCGCCCGGATTTCAATATTGAGCGTATTTTGCGAAATTCAGGTAGAAAACGATAATTGAAGCCGTTAAAAATGATTCGGTCGGCGCTCTTATTAGCGTCCAAAATCTCTTTAAAACCTTCTTCAGTCGCGCATACCGGCTTTTCCGTATAAATATGAAGTCCTTTGCTTATAGCGCGCAGAATGAAATCCTTGTGCAATAGTGTCGGAACGGAAATGTCTATGGCGTCAATGTTTGAACGGTCTATCAATTCAAATCCATCTGTAAAATGGTTTTGAATTTTATGTTTTCGCGCCAATTTCTTGCCGCGTTCGGAATTCGGGTTTGCAATAGCCGCAACTTCCACGCAAGGGAGTTTTTTGTATGCCTTCAAATGCCAGCCGGCCGTTTTACCCGCGCCGATAATGCCCAGCCTTAGTTTTTTCATAAATAGTAATTGTTAAGCGTATTAATTTTAAAATAGGAGTATATTGACAATTCATCGTAATTATCAGCTCGGTAGCCCGGCAATGGATCATTGGATCATTGGATCATTGGAGTTTTGGAGTTTTGGAGTTTTGGAACTCCGGCAACCCCGGTTTCATCAATTATCCATTACTCCTTATAACTCCAATACTCCAAGCTTGCCGTGGTGATATAACTAGTTTTGGATAATCATTGTTAACCAATATGCGCAAACCCGCTGAAAAGTTGCCATAAAAAAGTTATTTCCGCGCCAGAATTGATTTAAATATATACCCGGCCTGGACAAAAAGCGTTTTAATTATCCAGCTAAACATTTCCGGATTTTTAATACACTCCCTGCCTATTTTGGTCATAAATCCAAAACTAAAATAATAGCCGATATACACCTTTTTAATAATAGCCGCGAGTTCTTTTGATGTAAACTTGCCCAGAGGAAAGTCAGTATGCAGGATATCAAAATTTCCAAGGCCCTCCTCAACCGCTATTTTATCTTTTATTTCATCAAAAAGGCGCGAGCCGGGAAGCGGCGTTAAAACGTTAAACGATACAAAAAGAGGCCGGACTTCGCGAATAAACTTCAATGTGTTCCTGAGAGTCTTTTTCGATTCCATAGGGCTTCCAATTATGCACTGCAATGAGAAGTTCATGCCGGATTTATCGGTAATTTCAATGCCCCTGCGTATTTTTTCAACAGTTGTGCCTTTGCCCAGATATTCAAGTATCTCATCATTTGCCGACTCAAGCCCAAATCGCATCTCAATACATCCGCTCGCTTTCATTTTCCTGACAACATCTTCACGAACACGGTCGGGCCGGCCGGCGCACCACCACTTTATATCAAGCCCTCTTTTCAGTATTTCATCGCAAACGCTTATGGCATATTCGGGGTCCAGATTAAAAGTTTCGTCAAAAAAAACAAAATTCGTCACTTTTTGCTCTTTTGTGACCTGTTCTATTTCATCAACAATATTTTTCGGGCTTCTTCTCCTGACCTTTTTTTTATTAAGATCGTGTTGCGCGCAAAAAATACAATCAAAAGGACATCCCCTTGTGGGAAGAATCCACGCCGTTGGTTTGCCGAAGAAAGATATATCCCAATAGTTGGCAGGGCTGCTAAAATCGCGCGCGGGAAACGGCAAACCGTCCAAATCCTGAACCGGGTCCCTGCTTTCATTAATTATTGCCTTCCCTGAATCTGAACGCACAATTATCCCTTTCACGGAATTCAGGTTCGGATATTGCTTTACAAGATCAACAATTGTCTCTTCAGGCTCGCCTTTAAGGATAACATCGCAAAAATCGTTTTTAAATAGAAAGTCGTAAACATGCCCCGCAATTGAGCCGCAAAGAATGCGCAATTTCCCGCGAAAATCATGAAGATATTTACCCGTATCCTCCTTATGAAACGGGCTGTAAGGCATCACAATAGCGCCGGCCCATTCAGAAAAGCTATAAATTTTGTCCACGGAAATATCCTCCGCCAATGGATCAAGGATCCTGGCTTCATATCCCGCTTTTAAGAGAACGGCGGCAAGGTAAGCAAGGCCTATAGGAAAAGTTACCCCTGTCTTTATCTCCTGACCGGCATGCCTGGACACAACAGGATCAATGCCCACATTCTTGTTTTTTGCATTAAACATAAACGGGTTTAAAAGCAATATTTTTTTAATTTGGACAGTCGGCTTATTGTTCATCTTTATATCTTTTGGATTATATGGAAGCTCAAACTGATATCGGGAAATATACCTGTATTTCTCGCGTATAAACAATGTTTAAGTGACTAAAGTTTAAAGTGAACTAAAGTGAGCTAAAGTTTAGGTATGCTATTTTATTAAAAAGCGGGCGTTAAAGTGTAGATGTATTTTAGATTTTTCAGCCTTCCATCATAGTTGACCGCAAATAATAAATATATACCTTAACTTTAGCTCACTTTAAACTTTAGTCACTTTAGTCACTTGCTCATCGAAGAAAATACAGCCTTCAGGATGCGCGTTTGAGCCGCCGGTTACTAACAGACGAAGCAATCGGCCGCGATTTATAAGGTTTATACTCTTCTGAAAAGTAAATATCGCGAACAAGTTTTATACAATCAATCGCAATCTGTTTTAGCGTTTTAAAAGAGACGGCTTTAGAAGCGCCGCCGGCGCGTTTGCCGAGAGCGCAGGGAACCTCGGCAAAAAGATACCCTTTTCTTGACAGTTTGACAAGTATTTCAGTCAGATATAAAAAGCCGTTGCTGCGGCATGAAATTTGGGCAAGAACCTCCCGGCGATACATAGCTGCGCCGTTTGTGTATTTAAACGACGCGCGAAACGTGGCGTTCATAATTGCCGTAAATACCAGGGAAGCTCGTTGACGAAAAGCGTCCCGCACACCCGGGTTAAAAATAAACGGATTCACAACATCAACATAATTAAACAAATCCACATACTGTAAAATTTCATCAGGGTCGTTTTCATTATCTCCCGGTGAGAGGACAACAACATCCTTTTTCGCGATCTTTGCCCCTTCGAAAAACGATCGCCCCACCCCTTTCGGCGAATCATGATCAATAATGCGTATTTTGCCTTTGCTGCTTTCAATAAGGGATATCACAATATCATGAGTAGCATCAACGCTGCCGTCATTGACAACAACAATTTCCCCATCTATATTAAACTTTTCAAATGAAGCAAGAACCGATTCTACAGCGCCGGCAATCGCAATCTCCTCATTCAGCGCCGGCATTATAACGCTAACCGAGACATTATCCCGCGGCATGGCAAATCCTCCACTAACTAAAATTCCGGTAAAGTTAATCGTAAGTTGAAACTGAATTCAGAAATAATATCCGCGCCTTTCGCGCGCCGGCAATGTTTAAGTGACTAAAGTTTAAAGTGAACTAAAGTGAGCTAAAGTTTAGGTATGTTTTTTGTTAAAAAGCAAACGGCTAAAGTGTGGACGTTTTTTAGAGTTTTCAGCCATCCATTATAATTAGCCGCAAATAATAAATATATACCATAACTTTAGTTCACTTTTAACTTTAGCTCACTTTAGTCACTTGCCTAATACGGCCCTTTAAATTGGTCGATAACCGGATCGCTAATAATGCTGTAATCCGGCTTCCTCCCCATAAGTTCACACCCGGCCACGAAAATATCTTTATAAGTCGGATAAAACTTCTCCTCCAGTTTGAGAGACACCGGCAAAGGGCACTCCGCGCTCGCAATACGCCTCGGCGGCGCTTTAAGAGCCCCATGCGCCTTTTCAGCAACCACGGCAAGCGTTTCGCTTAAAAACCCGCTGTGCTTCCAGCTGGTATCAGCGCAAATAAGTCTGCCTGTCTTTTTAACGGACTTGATAATGGTTTTTTCATCTAAAGGTCTGAGCGTTCTGGGGTCGATCACTTCAAGCGAAATACCCATTGCTTTTAACGCAATGTGGGCTTTAATGCCCTCCTGCATCATTAAAGAAGCCGCAACCAGGGTTGCATCCGTGCCACGCCTTGCAATGCGCGCTTTACCGAAAGGCACGTCATAAATCTCCTCGGGAACATTGTCCCTTATATCGTACAACCTGCGGTGTTCAAGGATTACACAAGGCGAGCCGCTGTGAATAGCGTTGATAAGCAACCCCTTTGCGTCATACGGCGTGGCGGGCATAGCCACATACAATCCGGGAAAATGCATAAAAAGGGATTGAATGCTTTGGCTATGGGTAGGCCCCTGGCCCCATCCTTTCCCTATAATCCCGCGCGCAACAAACGACACGGATGATTTGCCGTTGCACATATATTTCCATTTGGCGGCCTGGTTGAACATTTGATCCAACGTCAGAAACATAAAATCATTGCGCGCGTGAACAATAACAGGTTTTTTGCCGAATAATGACGCCCCAATTGCAATACCGGTTAAAGCGTTTTCAGATGCCGGCGTTTCCACTACCCGTTGCAAACCAAACTTTTTACGGGCTTCCAGCGTAGTGTTGAAAATGCCGGCGTAATCAGAAACGCCGATCCCCATTATAAAACAGTTGTCATCTTCCTGCATTGTTTGCAAATGGGCCTCTGAAATAGCTTCAGCGTAACTTAACGTCCGTTTATTCATATGTTTGATTTAACCTGAATTGAGTAATTTTAAATCTCCCCCTCCCACTAAGGGGAGCTTACTGTTGGGCAAATTTTTGCTGGACAAAATAAGAAGCTTGTTACAAGGCTCCTGCCTTGTAACTAGCTAACTTCAAAAATTGAAAATTTTTACCTAAACTTTAGCTCATTTTAGTTCACTTTAAACTTTAGACACTCGCTTTTTATTCAATAAACATCACGCAATAAATCCTTTGCCCCGGGCCATGGATCATTTCTCGCCTTTTCAATCGCTTTATCAATTTCCCTCATAACCTTTTTTTCAAAAGAGACCAGTGATGATTCCGTAACAGCGCCGGTGTTTATCATATGTTTGCGCAAACGTTTAACAGGACATCGTTTCATCCATGACCTCACTTCCTTTTCCGTTCGATATGGATTATCGAAATCATAATTCGGCCCCACATGCTCCAAATGCCTGTAGGTAACGCATTCAATAAATTTCGGCCCGCCTCCCAACCGTATTTTTGAGGCAAAATCTTTTGCCCGCAAATATACTTTAATTGCGTCATTGCCGTCTATATTTACAGACTCTATGCCGGAAGATTTTACTCTTTGATAAAGCGGGACATCGGGTTGGCGTTGACTCAAGTGAATATTAGTTGAGTAAAAATTATTTTCGCAAACAAACAGAACCGGCAGCTTTTTTATGATTGCAAAATTAAGACTTTCCGCAAACACCCCCTCCTCTGACGCGGCGTCGCCAAAAAAGGCAACAGCAATATTTTTACTTTTATCCATCGCAAAAGAGAACGCAGCGCCAACAGCCACAGGTATCAGACCGCCAAGAATAGGAGCTGAAAACATGTTATGCCCCGGCGATGAAAGATGCGCGGACCCGCTTCGCCCCCCGCATACCCCGGTTGCCCGTCCAAACAACTCAGCAACCATTCCATTAAGATCGCCGCCGCCGGCAAGGTAAGCAGCATGGCATCGATGCGAAGCGAAAACCGCGTCCCCTTTTTTCAAAACATCGCAAACCCCGGCAGAGACGGCTTCCTGCCCCACGGAAAAATGAGTCGGAGTGCGCATCTCTCCCTGTGGATAAATTTCCGCAATACGCTCCTCAGCCATTCGAATGCGAATCATCTTTTTCAGCAAACGCAAAGCAATGGTTTTGGAAATGGTATTTTTCATTTTAAATAAGCTCAAACTGTTTTTAGGAATTGCGCCGATATATTTCGCGTATCAGCGATGTTTAAATGACTAAAGTTTATGTAAAAATCATAGATTTTTGGCTTTAAAAATTGAAATATCCAAAAATTGAAAATTTTTACATAAACTTTAGCTCACTTATAACTTTAGATCACTTTAGTCACTTGATTTTAAATAAAGTTAACGTAAGGATGGGGATTTTTCAATTTCCAAAGATATTCATTAAGCGAGTCCAACCGGCACATTTTACGGCAGTTTCTAATGTTAAGCTCATTTTTGTAAAACAACATTAAGCGTTTTCGTTCCGCGCCTTTCCAAATTTTGTAAAGGCTGTCATTATTCAGATTTCCAAATGAATGCTTTTTATTGCCGACAAAAATATGGCACCCATAAACATCGCCGGTGGCGGCGATATAAGCCCAAAAAGGCATGCTCAGGCACTTGTTATACACTTTAGGACTCGAATTCTTGCGCATGGCTTGATCCCTGAAAATCACTTTATAATCCTTTGTTGAGAATTTTTCCACTTTTTCCTTTATAAATCCCATTTTAGAATAATCAATACTTGATCCCGCGCTATTCTTGCTTAAAGGATGCTTTGAGTAAGGTTTAATAGAGAGGTAATCAACGCCGATCTTCCCTAGTTTTTTTGCGGTTAATTCCGCCTCGCCCGCATTCTCATCCAGGAGGATAAACTGAGCCCCAATCGTAGTCTGTAATTTTTCCTCCTTTTTTATCCTGACGGCATGCTCAAGGTTATTGAGAACCATGGCGTAATCCGATTTTTGAGTACCGTGCAAATGGGCGTGCGTCGACGGCTTGCCGGCGTCCAGGCTTACCCGTATCCATGTAAACCGGCGAAGGCTTTTTCTTAAAAAATCTTCGTCCATTAATACGCCGTTAGTGGAGAGTGAAATATCTATGCCGCTATGTTTAATGAGTTTCACAATATCATTAATTTTCTTATGCAAAAGCGGCTCGCCTTCGCCCGCAAGCATTATGCTCTTCACCCCATAACGAGCGGACTGCCCTATTAATTTCTCAACAACATCATAAGGCATAATTTGCTTATTGCGGGTATAATCAAGACCGCAAAAAATACAATTATGATTACAAACTCCAATAACGCCCAAATCGAAAGAAATGGGGAATATATCCTTGCCGTTTAACCAGTCATTTACCCTGTCGACATGGTAAATAAGTTTATGACTATCTATATTATAAGAGTCCATCAAAGTTTCACCTAATGGGCGCTGTTTTTTAATAAAAATATACCGTTTATTTCCCCTCCATTGATGGGAGGGGTCAGGGGCATAGGTGTTAGGTTAAGATCAAAAATTTAAAAGCAAAAGCGATACGTCAGCGCTTAACTCGCCCTTTCAGGGCTGATCTCTTTTTTATCTTAAGCCATGGGGCGTTGCCCCAGGTTATATTAAAGCCGCCCTGTTGGGGCTTGAATTGTATATTTTATTATTAAAACGTTAATGCGTAAACAGCCCTGAAAGGGCGGAGTTAATATAGCCCAGGGCAACGCCCTGGGTTTGAATATAGGGCCAATATCAGCCCTGAAAGGGCGATTTAAGCATTCTCATTTTATTCCGCTGGTGAATATTAAATCTTAACCTAACACCTATGGGGTCAGGGGAGGGTGATAAGAGTCGCTCAATTTGAGTATCAATATGTTATGAGGTCGCTATTTTTTTCAATATTTCAAATATCTTTGGCTAGGCTTTAGCCTTTTATTCCTTAACTAATTTCGAAAACCTAATGCTTTTGAGTATAACCATAAGCATGAGTTGGTAAATCTGAAGTGAAATGGGCCGGGAAAGGGAGCATGCATGCTATCGGCAATTGCGATTAGTTGTATTATTGTACATATTTTTCTCTGGTTGTCCAATCTTCTTTAAGCCCAAATTTGTGAAGTATCTTAACCATATATGCCGTGTATTCCTCCTTCACTAACGGGGAAGGGTTAAGGTGGTGATAAGAACCGCTCAATTTAGGTAAGAATTAATACCGGCGTAACTACATTACATTTAACGAATTAACCCTAATCCCTATTTTTTTAAGCAGGTTTTAACAATTTTAAAACCTGCTAATTTTTTGTTTTGCGTAACTCTGATTTTCTGATATACTTTGAAGTTTGTTTTTATGTAAATATTGTAGCGACAATATCAAAAATTAAATTTTACCGACCTAATGAAAAGGGGTATGCCCAATGACAATCAAACCGTTTAAAGCGATATTTATTTTATTTATATGTTTAGCGTTTATATTGGCGCCTGTTGAGTTCCGTAAAATCAGCGCGGCCGACGGAGTTGACGTTACACTTTCGGACGCAGCCGGCACAAGCAAATTTCAGGTGCTTGATTCCGCAAGCTCCGCCGTGTTGATAGTTGACAGCAACGGCTCCGCAACCGCCATGGGCACTATAACCGTCTCCGGAGGAGGATTGCTGGTGGGCACGCCCGGCACGTCTACACTGTTTGTTAACACAGGAGGCAACGTGGCGGGCATAGGCACAACAACACCGGCCACCGAGCTCCATGTAGTGGGCACTATCACCGCCACGGGCATTGACGCGTCATCAGGCACCATCACGGCAAACACATTTATCGGCGACGGCTCAGGGCTTACAAATGTCCCGTCATCAGCAACTTCCGTATGGCCCACATCCATTTCCAACGGGTCTATAACCGTAAGCACAAACATCGGAATCAGCACTACCACTGCCTCCACTGCTTTGGAAGTAGGCGGAACAGCCACTGTTTCAGGAGATATGGAAGTAGCGGGCAATGTTAGAACAAGAGCCTCATTAACCGTTGACACAAACACGTTGGTGGTTGACGCCACAAACAATATAACGGGATTCGGCACGCTTACGCCCACCACGCTTGGCTCAAGGACCGTAGCCATACAAGGCACGGCAACAGTCGCAGGCGATGTTGAAGTTGCCGGTTCACTGATTGCCGGCACAATAACGGCAGGCCCGGGCGGCGTTACATATAATCTGCCAACCAGCGACGGCACAAGCGGGCAGCTGCTTTCAACCGACGCTGCCGGCAACTTGAGTTGGGCCGATGACTCTACCGGCAGCGCTGTCGGCGCCACAACTCAAAACTTTGCCACACAGGATATAAACGTAAACGGCTCGGTAACGGTGAAAACAACTTTTCTTGTGGTAGACGGCACAAACGGGTATGTGGGCGTTGGAACCGCAACTTTTACTTCTATGCCGAGCGCCCGTTTCCATGTTAATGGATCAACCACAATGAGCCACGACCTTTGGATAGGCGGCACCGTTACCGTTGGCGGCAGGACAGGCACGGAATACAGGTTGCCTAATAACGCCGGCAACAGCGGGCAAGTGTTAACAGCAGGGTCGGTCGGCGATGTATCCTGGGAAGACGCTGCCACCGGCGTGGGCTCAGCCGTTAATTCAGCCGAGATTACCAACGGCGCCATCCTTAACATAGACATAAACGCCTCTGCCGCAATTGCAGGCAGCAAGATTGCTCCCAATTTCGGGGGCAATGACATATCAAACACCGGCTCTTTTACGGTCGATTCCACAAAGTTCCATGTG
Organism: Candidatus Anammoxibacter sp.; assembly: GCA_021777105.1. Taxonomy (GTDB): domain Bacteria; phylum Planctomycetota; class Brocadiia; order Brocadiales; family Anammoxibacteraceae; genus Anammoxibacter_B. The sequence goes on along the minus strand of JAIQZQ010000027.1, from coordinate 3,576 downwards.
GACGGCACAAATGGATATGTTGGCGTTGGCACCGCAACTTTTACTTCAATGCCGAGCTCCCGTTTGCATGTTAATGGATCAACCACAATGAGCCACGACCTTTGGATAGGCGGCACCGTTACCGTCGGCGGCAGAACAGGCACGGAATACAGGTTGCCTAATAACGCCGGCAACAGCGGACAGGTGTTAACAGCAGGGTCTGTAGGCAATGTAAGCTGGGAAGACGCTGCCACCGGCGTGGGCTCGGCCGTTAATTCAGCCGAGATTACCAACGGCGCCATCCTTAACATAGACATAAACGCCTCTGCCGCAATTGCGGGCAGCAAGGTATCGCCGACTTTCGGAGCCCAGGATATCACCGCCACCGGCTCGCTTACGGTAGACACAACCACCCTGCATGTTGACGCCACAAACAATATTGTGGGCATAGGCACTGCATCGCCGACTACGCTGAGTTCAAGGGCGCTTGCAGTTGAAGGCTCGGCAACCGTGCAGGGAGCTTTGGAAGTTAGCCAAAGACTTATATCCGGCACAATAACCGCTGGCCCCGGCGGCGCTACGTACAACCTGCCCACCGGCGACGGCACGAGCGGACAGGTTTTGGCAACCGACGGCAGCGGAAACATGAGCTGGGCCGACGACTCCAGCGGCTCGTCCGTATGGCCGGCGGTTGCAAACGGCTCTACAACCGTAACCTCAAACGTTGGAGTCGGCACAACTACCGCAAATACCGCTTTAGAGGTTGGCGGCACAGCCACGGTCGGCGGCAATTTGAATGTGGGCGGGACAACAGGAGGAATATTGAAACTTACACTTGAAGATACCACTGTAACGGACGAGCAGAGCTTTGGATTGATAGAATGGCGCGGTCGTGACACGGGTCTTACAAATTCATGGGTCGCCGGTTCAATTGAAATGAAAGCTGAAACCGCGCAGAACCAAGCAGACCCAGAAGCTAAGATGTACTTTTCTACCTCCGAATTAGGCACGGCGAACACACAGCGCATGGTGATAATGGATACCGGAATCGTAGGCATAGGCACAGACACGCCTGTGGCTCAAAATGCATCGAGAATTCTTAGCGTCGCTGGAACGGTCACGGTTGTCGGCGGTGTTGATGTTAGCAAAACGCTTACGGTCAGCCAATCGCTGGTATCCGGCACAATAACGGCGGGCCCTGGCGGCGCCACATATAATTTGCCCACCAGCGACGGCACAAGCGGGCAGGTGCTTTCGACCGACGCTTCCGGCGGGTTAAGTTGGGCGACTGCCGGCGGCGGCAGCAGCGTCGGCTCCACAAGCGACAATTTTGCCATACAGGATTTAAACAACGCCGGCTCAGTAACCGTAGATACAAACACCTTAATAGTTGACGCCACAAATAATATCGTCGGCATCGGCACGGCCACCCCAAGCTCCGGACTCGGCAGGTCGCTTAATGTCGCAGGGACCACGACCGTGACCGGAGATGTGGAAATTAAAGGTAATTTGAGAGTAGGCGGCGGGGCTTCAATTACAAAATTACAACTTGGTTCGATAACTTTCACTGCTTCACCTGATGGACTTGTTGCAACTCAGGCTTTCACTTTTGACTCTGCTTTTGCGTCTGCCCCGTCAGTGGTATTTCAGGTTTTTTCAGACGATGCCTCACAAGAGTGGGAAAATTGGGGAGCGAGATCCGTTTCAACAACAGGATTTACAGCTCTTTATGCGGCAAGGCAAACAACATCATCCCAAAGTATAACGATATCTTATATTGCATGGAATCCTTAATTAGTGTGAGTTAGAAGATCGTCTTGGGGAAGAACAGGACGATAACGTTTGGTGTTTTATTTTAGCCTTGTAGACTGCTCAAAATGTTTTTTTCGACGCGTAATATAAGGCGAATTGTTAAACGTAAATGGGCGCTACGCATTCAAACCATATATTACTTGACTATTAAGCTCTTTTTAACACTTGACACACATTTTTACTCAACCCTTTTAATATCTCTTGAGGTTTAAACTTTTTAACCCGTCTTTTATTCTCAAGGCTACAACCCTGAGCTATTATAATTTTAGCCTTTCAAGGTACCATGGTATTTGCTTTTAATATTGATGGTTTTGCGACGCTTAACCCATCCTACAAAATCCGTGGTATTTTGCTTTTGATTCTTGCTGGAGCAGGTCTTGCAGACTGCTTCATATGTTTTTGGCTGTGCGCCACATGGAGGATAAATAAACACAGTGTTGTTTGTCTGTTCGCAGGCGCGCTTCTACATTTCGCCTTTTTAATTGTCTTCTCCGCGCAATCCTAAAATTTGCGGTTTTTGCATTTTGCATTTAACCCGATTTTATCATGTTATCCAGTCTTTAATTGCCTTTGCTTTTAATTTCGTGTTTTTTAACGGTGATGTTTTTGCCGTATGTTTTTTGTAAACAACTTGCGCAAACGATACGGCTTTAGGCCGCGCGCCTTCACTACTTAGGCCAAAGCATATGACGCCATTATTTTTCCGCGATTTTTTTGCCACCTCTCCTACCCCCTTCATTTCTATGAAATTCGTGGGTTCTGATTTTAATTTTCTGCATTTCTCCGGCTATTTAAAACATTTTTCCATCATTTCTACAAAATATTTTGCTTTATTCCGCCGCTCACTTTTAAATCTATTAGAGCTTCGCTTTAACGAAAAAACCAAAACTACTTGGTTTTGAAACTAAAGGCATCCCGACACCATACCACACACAACACACCTAACATACTGCCGTTTCAATATTTACATCAACGCCGCCAGGCTTTTTTACAACAAAACCAAAACTTCACACACCCGCCCCTACGTAGCGCCATTACAAAGTGTAGTGGATTTGCTTACAAAGGTAATGGTTTTACACTACAATAATAAACTTGAATAGACTACAGACACGCTTGATTTTATTTGTTATACTGTTGGCTTATCCTGTCATGCAGTTCCGGACGGGTTAAAATTTGTTTGATTCATAAGCGCCGCCTAATGGATTTTGCGCAAGGATAACTAAAAACGATTTAAGAACAGGGAATATTAATCTTTGAATTTCGTGTTTTTTCGTGGACATTCTTTTGCTTTTTGTTGCTTTTATTTGCTAACCGCAAACTGGATTAGCTTTTATTTGCCAACCGCAAACTGCAAACCGCAAACTGATTTTTGCTTTAATCTGCGAAATCTGTGGTTGCTTTTCGCTTTGGCTTTTAAATTAGTGAAAATGAGTGAAGATTAGTGGTTAATACGCCTTTGCTCTTATATCTGTGAAATCTATGGTTGCTTTTAATCTGTGCAATCTGTGCAATCTGTGTAATCTGTGGTTGCTTTTCGCTTTGGCTTTTAAATTAGTGAAGATTTGTGAAGATTAGTGGTTAATACGCCTTTGCTCTTATATCTGTGCAATCTATGGTTGCTTTTAATCTGTGAAATCTGTGGTTGCTTTTCGCATTGGCTTTTAAATTAGTGAAGATTTGTGAAGATTAGTGGTTAATACGCCTTTGCTCTTATATCTGTGCAATCTATGGTTGCTTTTAATCTGTGCAATCTGTGTAATCTGTGGTTGCTTTTCGCATTGGCTT
>JAIQZQ010000026.1 GCA_021777105.1 Candidatus Anammoxibacter sp. | reverse complement strand
TACATTGACATCAATTCGACTAAACTCATTCCCTTTTGAAATTGGATTTTATTCTTCTGCATGTCTTATCCCTCCTTTTCACAGTTAGATAAAACTTTTCCTCCCCTCTTTAATTATAGCTGAGTTTTATTGGTAACCATTTAAAACAATAGAGGATTAAAAAGAATTTATGTGATGAAATTATTTTATATAGAGCCTTCGCATAAACTTAAATTTTTAGAATCAAAAGCGATTTAAGCCACAAAGGCACGAAGAAAAGCAAAAGCTTTGTGACTATTTAAAGGTTTTGAAATTTGTAAAATGAAGATGTAATGTTAATAGTTGGGGAGCTTCTACACTGGTAAATCACGGTTTTTGTAAAACATCCGTAATTTTACAAAATAATATTCTTATTTTTAGAATTAATAGCTTGTTTTATAATAACTTATGTAGTTTATGCGTAAGCTCTATAGTCAAACTAATCAGGTTTTCGAGAATTTATATACGCTTATGTTTTATTCAAATGCCGTGAAATAAAACCCTAAAGGGTAAATTCCGGCAAACCTAGCTTTGCGGCGTTTAGTATCTTAATAGTTAAATTCTGACAATTTTTGACAGAAAATTTAAATGCGTCATAAAATCACAGGATTAATATGGTATGTTTTGATGGCAACTGTAATCGTAAAACAAAACATTTTGAAGCAGTCTGCAAGACTGCTCCAGCTTTAAATATTATTTTTTCGCTTTTAATCTGTGAAATCTATGGTTGTTTTTTAATCTGTGAAATCTGTGAAATCTGTGGTTTATATTGCTTTTGCTTTTCCGGTTTATCCAGATTAGGCTTTAGCCTTTTATTCATTTACAAATATCGAAAACCTTATTCTCTTGGGTATATAAGGGTTCTGAGAATAAATAGTTTAATTCGTTGATAAATTTGCTTCGATGTTTAACATGATTCTGAAAAAATTTGATTTCCTCGCCTCTTGAAACAGAATTGAAAAAGGTAATGATAGATTAGTTTTCGGTATTTCCAGACTAAAAACATTTTTTATTTTATGCGGTTAAATGGAGATTTGGCTCCTTTGAACCTTTATGCAGTCAAAAGTAGATTTGACCACTTTTTGTTTTTATCCTCTTCCGGTTCACCTCAATCGGATTTAATAGATCCAATCTGGATTTAGATACAAAAAGCTTAAAGTTATTTCTTTCAGAGCCCTAAAAAATAATGTTTAGTTTGAAAATATTAAGGTGTTATAATTGAAGACATAGTAAAATGTAGTAACGTTTAAATATGTGAACTATTTATATACATTTTAGAAAATTGATGGAAATAGAAACATAAGGAGAGTAATTATGCAAGTTAGTATTGATAAGAATGATCTTTATGATCTTGTAAAAGAAGCTGTTAGAGAGGTGTTGGATGAAAAAAGATATGAGTTGTTAGTTAAAAATATAGATCCTGTTTCAACCGAAGAGATGAGGGAGATTGAAGGAAATTACGGAAAGCCTTCAACAAAAAAAGAAGTTGTTTACGATGAGATTGTAGAAATATGAGATGGAAAATAGAATATTCAAGAGATTCAATGAAGTTTGTAAAGAAACATGACATTCTTGACGAGGTAAGAGATGAAATAAAGAAATTTCTTAAAAAAATAAAAGGTGAAGATGTAAATATTAATCTAAAAAAATTAGAAGGTAGTTGGATAGGCTATTATCGATTAAGAAAAGGAAAAATAAGGATAATTTTTGAGGTATATAAAATAGAGAAGTCAATATTTGTTGAAAAAATTGACTTTAGAGGAGATGTGTATAAATAATGTCGCCTTTAGGGCAGAGCCTGAAGAAACCCAAAGGGGGCACATCTCCCATTGACTGCATTCTTTTTTTAGCCGCCCTTATAGGGTAATTTGCAGTCAAAGAAAAACTGGGCTCCTTACATTTCCCAATTATGCCCCTTTTAGGTTTTGTTATTAAATATCGTCACTGTTGCGTAAAAACCGGCAGACATTGCTTACATATCATCTAATCGGAACTTTTCAATATGGAAATTATGCATAAAACAATGAATGCCATATTTGATGGAAAAGTTTTTCGCCCTGACAAACCAATAAAAATAAAACCAAACACGCCTGTACGCATAACAATAGAAACATTTGATGTGAAACCTAAAACCCTATCATTTTTAGATACAGCTCAATCCCTTAAATTAGGAGGCCCTCCAGACTGGTCGGATCAACTCGAAGAATATCTTTACAATAAATAGGAGCCCATTTGAACATTTTAAACAATATGGTTTCAAAACTCTCCTGTGCGATTGGCATAGTAAAAATATTTGGTTAATCCGCTTTTCTTTTTTTGCTCTTATCTGTGTAATCTATGAAATCTGTCTTTTTTGCCTTTTTACTTATCTGTGTAATCTGCGAAATCTGTGGTTTCTTTTTCTTTTTTACTTTTTACTCGTCGATTCCTTCACCTTTTCCGCGATTTTAACGCAAAGCTTTTCAAGGGCTTTGCTCTGAGCGGACGTAAAAGCTATGTAATCCGCGCCGTTTATCTTCTCCTTAAAGTTCGACCTGCCTATAAACAGCTGCTCCTCTTTCTCAACGTCAACAACACTCCACAACGCGCTCAAAAATAGGTCTTTTCCAAGCTCGCCGTCAAAACGCAGAATGTTCACCTCTATCTGGTATTCAACCGGCGTCCGTTTTTTCTGCGGGAAGATAAAAACTTTGTCTGTGTTTAGCAAAACAGACATGTTTTCAGCAATAACCCGGCTTATATTATGCTTTAAAGGCTCGGCCCAATGCTCAAACTCGGCCAGATGCGCGACATTGCTGTTATGAAACGTCACAATCTGCGGCCTGTTTAAATATTCAGGTATCTCCACCGGGCCTATCTCAAACGCGGCTCCCTGCATGGATTTGGCGGCGGCGTTTGCGTTATCATTCCTTAACATTGGGCTTAAAACATAAAAATGCGCCGGATGCGATGTCATCATGCAGCCCTGCATAGCAAAAAGCCCGGCGCAGAAAAACAGCGCAAGAAAATACCGTATTGAAATCTTTCTCATCCTATTTGCTCCCTTTCCCGTAAAATAGCGATTCCGGGTGTTGATGTAAATAATCAGTCATAACCCTTACTGAACGCGCAGTGGACGACAGCTCCTTAAACGCGTCAATAAGCTGGTAACGCAACGCCGAATTGTCTGAAGCTGCGTTCTTTATCACCTGCAACGTCTCCATTGCCGCTCCCGCGAATTGGCGCGAGCTTGTCATTGTCTCCTGCATACTGCCGCCTAACACCTCCAACCTCTTATCCATATTGCGCGCCAATTTTTGCGTCTCGATTAAAGTCAGGTTAAGCCCCTTAATGATCCCCATCAGCTCAGGCGAGGTCAATATTGTCTCAACCGCCTGCACGGCCTTTATACCCTGATGCAGTATCTCCTCAATTGGAATCTCTTCAAGCTGCAAAGCCTCCATTCTTTTTTGCAGTTGCTTTATTATTGATTGTTTTGTGGGAATCTCCCCATGGTTATTATCAACCTTGCCGCTCCCTCTGTTATTGTCAAACTCAAGCTCTATCAACAGCTTGCCGGTTATCAGGCTTTGCATCTGTAACTCGGCGGTTAACCCATTGGCGATCATTTGATGCACATATTGCCCGGCATTGCTGTCAATATCGCCGTTCATCTGCGTTAAAGTTGAAGGATCAAGATTTATTGTCACCGGTATCTTTATATCGCTGCCCTTGCTGTTTACAATGAGCCGTATGTTCGAAACCACGCCAACCTTAACACCCCTGAACATAACAGGCGCCCCGGTATCCAACCCCTTTACCGAACCGTCAAAATTTAGAACGTAAGTCAGATCCTCGCTTGTAAATTTCCGCGAACCAAAGACCAATATCCCAGCCACAATCAAAACAATCGCGCCCACAATAAATCCCCCCAATATTGCAGGACTCGCCCGTTTACTCATAACTTATCTCCCATTATTAAATTACTATAACGTTATATGAACAACTGAAATTCCCCTCTAAAAAGAGGGGATAAAGGGGTGTGTAATTAACTCAAACCTTTAAACCTTAACATTGAACCAAAAAGCGCCGATAGTTGGTTGCGCGCTTGTTTTTCCTTCGAAATTCGTTATTCGTTTTTGCTTCTCAATTTAGAATTTAAAATCTAAAATCCAAAATTCACCATTAGCGCTACCCGCTCATTTCCCCTCGTGAAAGAAAATCCCTCACCTTATAACTCTCGCACTCATCCCTTAAAGTATTAGGATTGCCCTTCGCAATCATAGTCTTTACATCCGCGTCAAGAAAAACAGAATTATCCCCAATGGCAAAAATGCTCGCCAGCTCATGCGTCACAATAATAACCGTAGCCCCAAGACTATCCCTAAGTTCTAGAATAAGGTCGTCAAGCCGTTTTGCGCTTAACGGATCCAGCCCGGCCGAAGGCTCGTCAAAAAACAGGATGTCCGGGTCCAGCGCAATCGCCCTAGCAAGTCCGGCCCGTTTGCGCATGCCCCCGCTTATTTCCGACGGATAAAACTCATCAAAACCCCCAAGCCCCACAAGTGAAAGCTTGAACGAAACAACCTCCCTTATCTCCCTGGATTTCAATTTCGTAAACTGCTCCAACGGCAACGCCACATTTTCAGCCAGCGTCATCGAGCTCCACAATGCCCCGCCCTGATACAGCACGCCAAACTGTTTTACCAACTCAGCCTTTTCAGCATGCCGGCACTTCCAGAAATTCACCCCATTATAGTAAACATCCCCGCCCCTTGGTCTGATAAGGCCGATCAAATGTCGTAAAAGCGTGCTTTTGCCGCACCCGCTGCCGCCCATAACAACAAATATCTCGCCGCGTTTAACAGTAAAGTTTATATCCCGCTGAATTACGAAATCCCCGTAACTCATTGTCAGATCGCGCACAGTCACATGGGGCTCTGATGTCGCCATTTTACATGTTCCCCTACAAATTAATTATCTCGTATATAATAGTTAAAATCGCGTCAAGCACAATAACAAACACAATGCCCGTGACCACCGCCGAAGTCGTGGATTTGCCCACATCCTCCGAGCTTTTGCCGCACCGCATGCCTTTTAAACAGCCGCATATTGCCACAATAGCCCCGAAAACTACACTTTTAATAATACCGGCGGCAAAATCATTTAAACCAACACTAGTCCTTGTTTGCTCCACATATTGAAGCAAAGATATGTCCAAAGCTGCCACGCCGACAATAGCCCCGCCCACTATTCCACAAATGTCCCCGTAAATACACAGGAGCGGCATCATTAAAATCAACGCAATCATCCGGGGCAACACAAGCGCATCAACCGGCGATATGCCGAACGTCCGCAAAGCGTCAATTTCGTCATTAACATGCATCGTGCCCAACTGCGCGGCAAACGCAGCCCCTGTCCTGCCCGCCATAATCATAGCCACCATCATCGTCCCCATCTCCCTTGTCATCCCCAACCCCACAAGGTCGGCCACATATATCTCGGCGCCGAACATCTCAAGTTGAAGCGACCCCATAAACGCCAGAATAAGTCCAACCAGAAAGGTAATAAGCGTAACAATAGGCAGCGCCTGCGCTCCGCAATCCTGAATCTCCCTCATTAGATCGTTCCATCTAAACCGCGTCCTGCCGCGAGCAAGATTTCCAAACCCCATAGCCACCTCGCCGAAAAAAGCCAACGTGTCCACGCTCCCGCTAGCGTAACCAATCGCCCATGAGCCAACCCTTGCAAAAAAAGATGGCCGGCCCGACCCTTCATGGCCGGCTTTGTTCCCTGAACTCGAAACCGCAAGCGCCAACAACCTGCCCGCGCCCTCGGGCAGACCCGCCTTTATTGTCTCAATACTTTTTTCAGCGCAGAGATTGTTAACCTTTACCAGAAAAGTTAACAGAGCCGTGTCCCACTCCTTAATAGCCGTTGTGTCAAACTCAAGCCTTTTAACCGCGCCTTCCCTTTTAAGCCCATGTTCAACATCGTCTATTAAAGGAAGCGCGCATCCAAGCAACCAATTGCCGGACAGCTCCAAAACCACGCAACCCCCGCCATTGTCAACAAAATTCATATCGCCGCGACTGCTCATTTTTCGTTATAACCTAAACCGGTCAAGCCGGCCTCAAAAGCTTTTATTTTTATAATGAATAAAGGTATCCATTTTACCGCCCACCTTGTAAAAATCGCAAATTATTAATTTAACCCTCGTTTCATGTTGAGCATTCTCGCCCCAAATCCACTTTGTTAGTTCAAATCCCTATCTTGAACTAATCAAGCGTAAACTATACTCTGTATAGAATAAATAAAAATACATTTAAAAAAGCAATAGCTATTAACCACAAATCTTCGCAAATCTTCACTGATTTAAAAGCAAAAAGCAAAAGCATAGAACACCGATGACACCGATTAGACTGATTTTCACAGATAAAAACAAAAAAACAACAGCCACGCTTCTACCTTGCTTCATTTGTTTTGATCCGGTCTCGACTCTACGCGCAGAAATCAAGTATGACCACTTTTTTATTCGAATCTTTGTGTCTTCGTGACTTCGTGGCTTTACCGCTTTTGCAATTGTAAAAAGCAGGAAAAATTGTAGCAGCTCCGGCCTTTTTCCGGTAAAATCTCAGACTATGAAAAGGAGAGTTGAAATATTATGAATGGAACAAATCGAGCGGATATAAAACCGGGAACGCCGGTTTTGATAGTATTAAAGAAAGATCAAAGGTCTGGAAACCTAACCAAAGGTATTGTGAAAGACGTTTTGACAAAATCTTCCAATCACACTCACGGCATCAAAGTACGTCTGGAAAGCGGCGAAGTCGGGCGGGTGAAAGAGATAAGCGGCTGAAGCGTAAATTTATTTGCGATGCTATAAATGCCCGTCTATTTCGCGACTCGTTCCAAAACTCCGATTTTGAAACGCAATTGCGCATGAAACTCCGTTTAATTTCACCTTTACCCAAAATTCACTTTTTTCTTCGTGTCTTAACTCATTTGTGGCGCTTTTTGCTTTTATCCTGTCGATCCTGTAAATCTTGTCTAACGCTTTTGCTTTCAGCTCTCCGCTATCTGTGCTTCGCGCCTCCACAGCTTTTAACTATTGACGAAGATAAAGTTATAAATGATAATAAACATTTCGAAGGCTCTTTCAATGTGAGTTAATCCCGCAATTAGCCGTTACTATTGTTGTTGGAATTTTACGAGAAACAAAATGAGTATACTACAGGAAGCTGAAAAATTGATATCCAGTATGACAAAATCAGAGAAAACCCAGGTTCTTAAATGGGTTGTAAATGATCTTGGCGCTTCATTCCCAGGCATTGAAAGCAAGCCCGGTGTTTGCGGCGGGGAGCCCTGTATTATTAGAACGCGCATACCTGTGTGGGTTTTGGTTCAAGCTAGGAAGTTGGGAACCAACGAAAATGATTTGCTAAAAAGCTACCCATCGCTAAGTCTGGAAGATTTGGCTAATGCCTGGGCTTATTACCGCGCTCACGGTGATGAAATAGATAAACAAATTGAAGAAAATGAAAAATAAAAGATGGCGAATCTATATTCAAAGGGGAGGGCGTCATGGGCTGGTCTTGAAACAGAATATAGAAAAAAGGATTATCTATATTAACTGGAAGCGTTCTACCAAACATAAACATCTTCTTAAAAGAAGATGTAAACTTTTTATGATTCTCTATGTGCCCAACCCGGATCAAACTTAAGTTAAGCAGATGATTCAGGTTTAGAGTCGTGTTCTCTCTGATTTATCTCAAGTTTATCTCTTTTTGTGAAATTGATTTGCTGCACTTCAAATTAAAATACATCCCTCAACCCCCCCCCCCACAGCGCGGAGTTGCGGCTATACTACCTTGCGATTCCTCAACGTGCAAACGATTATATTGCTTTGGGCCGGGCGATAATTGCCGTTATCTGGATTAGAAATTAGAATATCGAGATGACGTATTCTGTTTTCAGGGTGGCCCTGCGACGCTACATAGAATTTCATGCTACTGATTTTCTTTTAAATTTATGAATCCTGTAATCTAATAGATGGGGCTCTTTATCAAGTAGGTCAAGCAATACTTTTGTTGCGCCGGTTGGATTTCTTGTTCCTTGTTCCCATTGTTTGATACTGGCGGCGCTAACATTGAGTAAGCGAGCAAATACACTTTGACTTAGTTGTACTTTTTTTCTTATAGTCTGGATTTTTTTTGGGGGAATATCTTTAATTTCAGGTATTTTAATCCCATAATAATTCAGCTCCTTTTCTGTAAAAGGAGAACCTAGACCCGCGTCAATTAAATCCTGCGTAAGGCTTCCTAAAGCTTCTTTAACCTTTGAGCTTCTTTTTTCATTTTTCATCATTGATCTCCACTTTTATGAAAGTACCGTTGTCAACTAACTGTTTAACTTGTTCTTTACTAAAACTTAATATGTGTTTTGCCTGTTGCTTTAAATCGTTCAAATCAGCAACGCTAATATTATCTTTCTCATTTTTTGCAAATCCAAGCATGAATAGAACTAAGTCGTCTTTACTAAATATAATAAGCGCTCTAAATCCAGCGCTTTTACCTTGTTTAGGTCTGGGAATTCTTGTTTTATACAATCCCGCTCCTAAGTCAACGACACTTGAACTGTCGAAATTATCAATAGCGGACATTAGATTATCATCCGTGATCTTATACTTTTTTGACCACTTATTAAACCACTTCGATTTTAGGACATCCATATCTCTAAATATACATCATTGTATCATATAAGTCAATGTGTCATATTGTGGGCAGTTCCAGTGTAGATATTGCGCCTAATTTCCAAGTCATACCTCCTTTAATTTATAAGATTCATGTTTATACGGGTTATGTTTAAATATTGACCAAAAATTGATTAAATATTTTTTGCTAATATGTCTCGTTGTTGCCTATTGCAGTAGAATGGTATATAATTATTTTTTAAATTATTCAGTTACACCTTAATTTTTATATAGCGGCCAAATAGCGCGTGTTGCTTGCCCGCGAGCTTGTGGTTTGAGCGCCGGCAAGCTTTTAGCATACCCTGTTACATGCGCATTAACTTAAAAGGAGTGTAATGCCTAAATCAAAATTATTATCAGACGACCTTCAGTACGCGCGCCAATTAAGCCCAAACAGAAAGACTTCTACGGCTCAAAGTATTGATGAGCTGGTTAATGAGCAGTTGGATCATTTTTCAATCGACTCTAAAAGCCCAATAGGTGAACGATTGGCAAAACTTGTTTATCCTTTGTACCAGGCTAATGTGCAACTGCACCATTTATGGCAGGAGTCCGTTCAAATATTGGAGGGGTTGCGTTGTGAAGATAAAGCCGCTTTGTTTAACGCAAAGCGTTTTATATGTTTTCAAATGGCGAAAATGCTTGATAACCTGCAGAACCCTTTGCGAAAAAGTTATCAATCCTTAATTACCCGGCAGTCAACTATAACATTAAAAGGGCCATATCCCATCTTTGACAATGTCACGGCAATTTTTAGCTCTACGCCGGTGATTACGCGCACCGCGACTTATCTTTATGCGTGCGCCGAATGGATTGATGAGGCTTTTCGCGGCAAGGAGCTGCTTCACGAAATCTATTCACGGCTGATGAATCCGACATCCGTGTGTTTGGCGAATTATATGGTGGATGTTGAAGCCGGTCCAATGGCGGATGAGTACTTTGCCTGGAATTTTAATTCCGGCATGGCTGCTATTGACTCAACTTTGAGTCATCTTTTAGGGCATCGGGATATTATAATTACCAGCAGAAATATATACGGCGGGGCGCATCAACTTATTCAGGATTGGTACGGTAAAAACAGCAATCTTGATATTGCGGTTGTCTGGTTTGACGGTTACACCGGCAAGGAATTCAGCAAGGCTTATTCAGAAGTTTTGAAAACGCACAGCGACAGGCTTGAACAGGGGGCTCATATTTATGTTTACCTTGAGTCGCCTTGCAATCCGCACGGGTACATACTTGATGTGCCTGAAATATGCAAAGCCGCGCATAAAGAGGAATTGACGGTGATATGTGATTCCACTGTGGGCACGCCTTTTTTGCATCGCACCCTCAAGCATGAAGATCCGGCAAAAAGGCCTGACTATGTTATACACTCATACACCAAAGATCTTACAGGAAACGGCTCGACAATTGCCGGCGTTGTTATTGGAAGAAACGAAACAATGTTTCTGCCGAAAGGGGAGTCGTATGATTACACTGATTGGAATGGGAATAAAAAGAGCATTTCGTGGAATGAGACGCTTTTTTGGAACGTTTACTATATTAAAGGGGCGTTTCTCGATTCTGAAAAGGCGTTTGATGTTATTGAGGGCATGAAAACCCTTGAATTGCGCATGATTTGCAAATGCATTAACACCATTGTGCTGGCCAATGTCCTTAATTCCCATCCGGACATACATGTCCATTCTTCCGCTGTTAAAGGCAATGTGAACTATACGCTAGGGAAAAAGATTATGCATCTTGAGTTGCCGGCTCCTTTGTTTACCATTGATTTTGAAAAGGGCAGCGGTGGAAAGACGAGAATAGATCGGCAAACATTCAAAAAGTTTTTTGACTGCCTTGAGCCTGCTTTTGGATTACAGGTAACATTGGGGCAGATCAATACCGTTATCTTATGCCCGGCAATGACGAGCCATTCAGAGTTGTCGGAAACGGCGTTAAAAGAAGCCGGCATTCACCTGACCACCGTCAGGGTGGCTGTTGGAGATGAAGACCCGCGATCTCTGTTGGCCCATTTTATTAACGTTGCCAAGCTTGTTTTTGATCCGATCAGGCCAGGCTTTTCTAAAGAATTTATGGATCTTGATGAAATTGACAAATTGTATGAAAAGGTCTATCTCGACGTTCATCGCCGTTTTATTAAAAGCAAACCGGCGATGTCTTCAATGATCTGCAAGTAATTACCGACGCTAGAATTGCTTCGCTCACAAACAGGGGTTCTTACTGTTGGACAAATTTTTGCTGGACAAAATAAGAAGCTTGTTACAAGGCTCCAGCCTTGTAACACACTGTCCTTAGAGGCTCTGCCTCGTCTTAAACATTGTTAATTAGATCGGCATTAGAAAATTAATGGCAACATTTGTTATTCTGACAAAAGGAGGCAGAGCCTCTTCGTACACCCAGTTACAAGGCCGGAGCCTTGTAACTAGCCATGTTTTTTTCAAATGCAGTGAAATAAAACCCTAAAGGGTAAATTCCGGCAATATCACGCTGCCGGAGTTAAGGCTTTAGCCTTTTATTCTATTACAAATTTCGAAAACCTGATTTGTTTGAGTATATACTGGAGACATTCATGGCAAAGTTTTGTCGTTACAAAAAAAAAGCGGGGGCGCAAGTAATCGCTATACAACTTAGTCTTGATACTGAAGGCTTTACCTATCAAAAATGGGGGGCGACTCAAACATGCAAATCCGGAGATTGGGTTGTTTATAATAACGGCGAGACTTATACCATTGACGCTGAAACATTTTCAACAACGTATAAACAAGTATCGCCAGGCGTTTATGCCAAGACGTGCTTTGTCTGGGCTGAACCGGCTACTACATCCGGGGCAATAAAAACCAAAGAGGGCGAGACTCATTATAAACCCGGGGATTATCTTGTTTATAATGATGTTGATAAAAAAGACGGTTATGCTGTTGACGCTAAAACATTTAATTCTCTTTATGAATTAATTGAATAAATGTTGACGCAAATTGCAAAATGATTATTGAGTCTTTGCGCAGTGTTATGAAACGCCGTAAATTTAGATATTTTGTGACTATTCTTACTCGTTACAAGGCTCCTGCCTTGTAACGCGGTGTCCTTAGAGGCTCAGCCTCTAGTTTAAAAGCATACCGACATCCAGCATCTAGAAACCAGCATCAAGTATCCACGCCACCTGTCATTTTCGGCAATATCTTATTTTTAGATTATATAATTTTCAAAGTTCTAAATTGATACTAAATATTTTTAATTTATCGGCAAGCCAATATTTATTCCCGCACTTTCTCCCGTGGAATAAGTTTTAACCGTTTGATAAACTCCTTTGCCACTGATGCAGACTCTATCAGGACGGCGGCTTCATTGTTTCTGTGCAAGGCGCTGTATGTCCAGTTGGTGGAACCAACTATTGTGATGTAATTGTCGATTACGATTGTTTTATTGTGAGTTATCTGTTTCCTGTCGTCGTAATATACCGAAACCCCGGCGCGCAACAGCTTCTTGTAGGCGTCGCTGCTTTTTCGCTCAATTTGATTTCTTTTAGATCCCCATTCCCAAAATTTCACGTTTTGGTCCAGTATTACTTTGACGTCAACTCCGCGTTTGCTCGCTTTTATAAGGTCGCGGATAAGCGTGTTTGTAAGCTCTGAGTCATCCTTTTTAGATAATTTTGCCAGGTACATTACGCAGAATATAGATTTCTTAGCCTCCCTTAGCGCCTTATGAACAGCAGGGAAATATTGCTCGTTAATAAGCGGCACAACATTGTCCGCGGGCAAGGCGAAACATTGTTTTTCTATAAAACACGCAAAAATGATCGCAGTCAGGCATATCGCCCCTAAGGCCGTTTTTTTTACGGATTTAATTTGAAATCTCAATTTGCTCAATTTATTAATACTCCGGCTAAGTGATCGTCCGCAACTTCCTTTGCTTTAACCGTCACAAACTTTTTCATATTTGATTTATCGCCGATAAAATCGGTTTTAACGTAGCGTTCGGTGTAGCCGCTAAGCGCGCCGGTTGACTCCTCAAACGTTGATTCCGTTAATATCTTTATGTCTTTTCCAATAAAATTCCGCGCATAGTTGATTGCAAGTTCGCGGGCGGTTGCCCGCATTATCTTTTTGCGCGCGTTTATTGCGGCGGGTTCGCAAACGTCCGGCATCTTTGCCGCCGGAGTTCCCTCCCTTGCGCTAAACGGAAAAATATGGATTCTGCTAAATCCCGCTTTTCGGCATGTCTCCATGCTGTTTTGAAATCTCTCTTCATTTTCGCCGGGAAAACCGATTATCAGGTCTGTGGTAAAAGCGGGCAATTCTATTTTGTTCCTAATTTTATCAAGTATTGAGAGATATTTGTTTGTATCGTACTTTCTGTTCATCCGCTTTAGGATATAATCGTCCCCGCTTTGAAGCGGCAGGTGAAAGTGTGGGCATATCTTTTCAGAACCCGCAATAAGCTCTATCATATCGTCGGAAATTTCATTAGCCTCTATTGAGCTTAGCCTTATTCGTTCTAACCCTATGATTTTTTCAAGCTCAACCAGAACGTTAAGCAGGTTTGCCCCGTTTTTATTATTAGCGGCAAAATCTTTACCGTAAGCCCCAAGGTGTATGCCGGTAAGATTTATTTCCTGATAACCGTTGTCGGCCAGCCGTTTAGCCTCTTCAATTACGCCGTCAATCGGCCTGCTTATAACATCGCCTCGCGCAAACGGCACAATGCAGTAGCTGCAACGGTTATCGCAACCATCCTCTATTTTTAGAAACGCCCGCGTATGGTCTTCAAATGCGCTTATTTTCAGGTCAAATATTGAGCCTGGTTCTTTAGATGGAACGGTTGAGCCGTTGCTGCTAACAAATTCAGCTATCTTTGCTTTCTCGTTGCGATCGGCGATAGTTATATTTAACCCTTTTGTGAACGACTTGATCTCAGCGCTGTTAGCCTCAGCGTAACACCCTGTTACAAGTATGCGGGCCTCGGGATTTTGACGCGCTGTTTTTTTGATAAACTGTTTTGATTTAGTGTCGCTTACAGCGGTCACAGTGCAGGTGTTTATGACGTAGAGATCAGCTCTTTCATTGGCCTGCGTCTCCGTATATCCGTTTTTCAGGATAATCTCCCGCATGGCTTGCGTCTCGTACTGATTAACCTTGCAACCAAGCGTTATAAAAGCGCATCTTTTCATTAGAATCTGTTTAAAAATTGAAAGTTGAATTGGAAAATATCGTCTAGAATATGCTTTATAACGGCGCCTATTCAGCATAATTATAACAAATTCTATAAAAAAATATGTTATAAAAAGTTCAATAACAGTGTATTATAATACTTAAAAAATCACATTAATTAATTAATGTTTGTTAAGGTAAAAATAGCTAACGTTAATGCAACTGTGAGGTATAATAAATAAAACCCTCTTTGCGGAAAAACACTAAAATATTTAAATTTTAGAATAATATTTGTAGAAATGACAAGTATATATCCCCTTAGACATTCCGAACTATTTTAAGCAACGAAAGGAGGTTGATGTGGACGAGGTAATGGACACTGTTATAGAACCGGGAACAGAAGTGAATGACCAATTTGAATTTTAAATTCTAACTAATAAGGGCCGTAGTCAAAACAAATTAGGCGTTTTGATTTACGGACGATATTAGGGTTGGTTTCTGAATATTGCAAACTAAAAAGGAGGAGTTAGTCATGTTTAAAAATATGAGTTTAAGTAAAAAATTAGGTTCCGGTTTCGGGATTGTGCTTGCTCTGTTTTGCATTGTAATGGGTATTTATCAATTTACGGTCGGTTCTGTGAAAAAAGATTTTACAGATCTGCTGGGTCAGGATGTGGCGGTACACAACCATGCTTCAAAGATGGGGAACTTTATGCTTCAATGCAGAAGGGACGAAAAGGACTTTTTGTTGAGAAAGGATTTAAAATATTTAAATAAACTGGAAGGTAACTATGCGGGGATAGTTGAAGAGGCAAAGTTTATAGATAAGATTGCGGTAGAGACAAACAACCACAAGTTGTCCGCTAAAGCTAAAGAGGCTGAAAAATATGCCCAATCCTATTTTGAATCATTTAAGCAAGTTGTAAACGGATGGAATGTAAAAGGTTTGGATCATAAGTCCGGACTACAAGGTCAATTTAGAGATGTTGCGCACGATTTGTCAGGTATATTCGCAAAACATAAGGCCGACGATATATACAGAGAATTATTAATGTTAAGGAGATGGGAGAAGGACTTTGTCAGGACTGGCGCGGATAAGTATAAAAAAAGGGCGTATGATTCGATAGAGAAATATATGACGTTTTTGAAAAATAGCAAAATAGATGAGAACGTCCGCCAAATTCAAACAACCGCATTGGAAGATTATAAAAACAATTTTAATCAATATGTAAACCCAGGTTCTTCTGATGATATTAAAACCATTGCTTATGAAAATATACGAAAATTAGCCCATGTCCTGGAAGATGCCGTTAATAGTGTCTTCATTCCTGATGGAGGTGTTTTATTGCTTGAGATAAGAAAGCATGAAAAAGATTATCTCTTACGTTACAACGCTAAATATGTTGGGAAAATGGACAAAACAATTTCAAGTATAAAAGAAAAAGTAACAGGCTCAAAGATTGCCGGGTCTAAAAAAGAAGAGATAGTAGGTTTAGTTAATGTCTATAGAAAAGGCTTTGGCAAGCTTGTTTCTAAAGATCAGGAGATAAAATCTCTTGTGGCGTCAATGCGTGAATCTGTTCACCATATTGAGCCGTTGGTCAGTGATATTGAAAAAGAGAGTTTGGCGAGGATGACGGATAATGCGCTTGCAACAAATAAAGCCGCGGATAAAATGAGCGCAATATCATTATCCATCGGTATAGCTACTATTGTAATAGGCATTGTATTAGCGTTTTTTATTTCACGGTCGATAACAAAACCTATCAATAAAGTGATCAATGGTCTTACAACAGGCGCAGGGCAATTAGGGGCCGCATCTGATCAGGTATCAGACTCCAGTCAACAGATGGCCGAAGGCGCAAGCGAACAGGCCGCCAGCCTGGAAGAGACATCTTCTTCGCTTGAAGAGATGTCAACATCAACTAAGCAGAACGCAGACAATACAAGACAATCCAACGAATTGGCCAACAATGTAAAGGTTTCCGCAGATAGGAGCAAGGAGGCGATGGAAAAGATGTCTGAAGTGATAGGCAAGATAAAATCATCCTCAGATGAAACAGCCAAGATATTAAAGACTATAGATGAGATAGCATTCCAGACCAATCTTTTAGCTTTGAACGCAGCGGTGGAAGCGGCGCGCGCAGGTGAAGCAGGCAAAGGTTTTGCGGTCGTTGCCGAAGAGGTGCGAAATCTTGCTCAACGCTCCGCCCAGGCGGCAAAAGACACGGCAACATTGATTGAGGAATCACAACATAACGCGGAAAACGGCGTAAATACTTCAAATGATGTGGCCAGTATTCTAGCGGAAGTTGTTGAAGGCATAGAAAAAGTAGCGCAGATTATCAGTTGTGTATCCGACGCAAGTGAAGAACAGGCCAGAGGGATAGAGCAGATCAACATGGCGACTTCAGATATGGATAAGGCTACCCAGGCAACAGCGGCAAACGCCGAAGAATCCGCCGCGGCAAGCGAGGAGCTGGCGGCGCAGGCAAAGGAGCTGGATTCTATCGTTCAGATGCTGGCAACTGTAATAAGAGGGCAAAAAACAGAAGCGGTTGTTAATCCTGCGCTGCCGGCAGCGCAGGATTACGGTTTGACTAATACAAAACATGCTCCGGAATATAGGGAGCTTCATCGTTTTGCGCGCAACGTGAACCCTCATGACGGAGGGGGAAAAACAAAAATAGTTGGTAAACCCGCCGCTGTTATACCTCTTGATGATGAAGAATTAAAAAGGTTTTAAAAGGACTTTTTTTATTTAGATGAAGTATTCGCGCGCTCTTATGTAAAGTAACAATTTGTTGCATTTAAAAGGCTGCATACAGGCTGAAAAGCCTGGTATGCAGCCTTTTTTTTGTTAATTATGGATTTCTAATTAAATTTAAACTTGACTTAACGTTAAGTTAACAGTATATTCATAAACATGAATATTGCAACAAAACCAACTAAGGCCAGGGACAAGATAATTGCTGCGGCTTCAGAACTGTTTTATAAGCAGGGTTATCAGGCTACTGTTGTTAACCAGATTATTGAGGCTTCCGGGGTATCAAAGCCGACTTTTTACACGCATTTTCCATCTAAGGAGGAGTTATGCGTTGTGTATCTGAAAAACCAGCATGCGGCGCAGTTGAATTTGAATAAAGAGATTATCCGCGCTCAAAAAACGCCTTATGACAAATTTATGGCTATTGTAAGATCGCTGGAAGAGAGGCTTGTAACGTTGGATTACAGGGGATGCGCGTTTTTTAATGTGATCTCTGAGCTGTCAAACCCTGAAAACCCGATTTTTATGGAAGCGATGAGTTTTAACAACAATTTCAGGACAATTTTAAAAGATATAACATTGGATTTAATTGCGTCGGATGATAAATACCGCGGACTTGACGCCGGTTATATCGCTGACTGTTATTATATAATCATTAGCGGCGCAATAGTCGCCGCGCAGGAGTACCGCGAAACCTGGCCGTTTGAAAGGGCGGTGAAAGAGGTGGAGAGATTGGCGGAAGGTTGATATTTTTTTAAGATATATTTAACTTACCGTTAAGTTAATAATAGGTTGTTTTAACTTTTAGCAAAGAGTAATTAATTTAATTATAAAGGAATTTCCATTTTAAGTCTTAGGGTTGCAAAGGTTTATGTCAAAATGACAGAGTGTTGTTTATCTTGATTCCTTAACCCCAAAGGGGTGATTTAATATAGCCCAGGGCAACGCCCTGGGAAATAAGGTTAAATATTTTTAGCCCTGTAAAGGCGATTTAAATTTTCAGCCCAAGAGGCCTTTGTCAAAAATTAAGCGACCAAAATATTTGTTAGCGATTTTGACATACAATTTCTTAATTCGCCCCTACAGAGCTAAAATATGTTAAATCGCATACCTAGGGCGTTGCCCTAGGCTTTAATAAGTCAGCCCTTCGGGCTTTAAATCAAAAAAATCTACCGTAGGCGTTAATTTTAAAAATGTTTATTTAACCAATTAGAGGATTTTGTATATTTCAGGAGAACGCTATGAATGATGTTAAGAAACATTACGACGATTTTTTGTCCGGTCATTACTCATGGATTTGCGGCGGGTTTGACGAGAAACTTGAAAAAACTCGCGCTTTTTTTAGCGAACATGGCATATCCGCAAATAACACAGGCATAGCTTTTGATCTTGGATCAGGCCCTGGTTTTCAGTCTATTGTTTTGGCTGAACGCGGCTTTAAAGTTACAGCTATTGATTTTTGTAAAAATTTTCTTAATGAACTGGAGTTAAAGAGAAAAGGTCTTCCAATTGCAATTATTGAGGATAATATTCTTCAATTTGAAAAACATTGTGTTGAAAAAATGGAGGTTTGCGTTTGCATGGGGGATGTGTTGATACATCTGCCACAATTAGATGAAGTTGAATCTCTGTTTAAAACCATTTATAGAAATATGCAGACCGGTGGCGCGTTTATTGCTACTTTCAGGGACTTAATGTTTGAATTGGATGATACGCAACGCTTTATACCCGTGCGAAGCGATGACAACAAAATCTTTACATGTATTCTGGAATATGAAAAAGAGCATGTTTTAGTAAATGATCTTGTTTATTTAAAAAATAACGGCAAGTGGCAAATGACGAAAAGCCATTACAGGAAATTGCGCATTCCACAAAACTGGGCGGTTGAAAAATTGACGGAAACCGGGTTTGCTGTTAAAAAGAGTGAAAATGTCAATGGATGGATAACTATTATTGCGGGGAAAATGTAATGGGCGTTCTGTGT
The DNA here is from genome assembly GCA_021777105.1 of Candidatus Anammoxibacter sp. Lineage (GTDB taxonomy): Bacteria > Planctomycetota > Brocadiia > Brocadiales > Anammoxibacteraceae > Anammoxibacter_B. The sequence goes on along the minus strand of JAIQZQ010000026.1, from coordinate 41,464 downwards.
GGCTATTTTTTTAATTGAGCGATTCTTATCACCCTCCCCTAACCCCCTCCCATTAATGGAGGGGGAATTAAAGGTATATATTTAATTGCAATATTCTGCTAATTGGGTGTCGCTTTTTAACTTTGTAATTTAGCCCCCCGGCATAATTATCCCCTCAGGGGATAATTTTCACTAAGGCAGCCAAGCAGCTCAGTGTTCATTATCCACTCCGGGTTTAAAAAGACACATTCCCCTCCCCTTTGTGGGAGGGGTTAGGGGAGGGGGTATTTAAAATTTCTCAATTTAGGTATTCATACGATTCGTTAAAATCGTTTAATTCAGACAATTAATATTTTAAATTTCTTAGTATATGCAAAAATAAATAGCGGAAGGAGTTAAAGATGGATCAAAAGAGAGTTGAAGAGACTGCGTTTAAAGTAGTTGGGGATATGGGCGGGGCTTTTACAATGGCGTTGGGTTATATCGGGGACCGCTTGGGCATCTTTAAGGCAATGGCCGGCGCGGGGCGGTTAAGCAGCGTGGAACTTGCGGGTAAAACCGGCCTGAACGAGCGTTATGTGCGCGAATGGGCTAACGCTATGACTGCCGCTGAATATATTGAATATGACACGGAAACTAACATGTTTTTTATGACTGATGAGCAGGCCTCTGTGTTGGCGGATGAAAATGGGCCGTTGTTCATGGGCGGGGCGTTTCATTTTACAACTCCTTCCATTCTTAACACAAAAAAGATCATGGAGATATTTAAAACCGGCGGAGGCATTTCATATTCAGATATTGGGGACGAGATTCCCGAGGCTATTGAGCGGCTTTTCAGACCGGGGTATGTAAACTTTTTAACAAAAGATTGGTTAACCGCGGCGCCGGGATTGGTTGGCAGGCTGAAAAACAGCGGCAATGTTCTTGATATTGGATGCGGCAGCGGGCAGTCGTCTATTGCAATGGCCGAGGCGTATCCAAACACGCAAATACTAGGCATCGATTATCACGCTCCCAGCATAAAAAGGGCTAAGGAGGTTGCAAAGTCAAAGGGCCTTAACAATGTTGATTTCCTTGAAGCTCCCGCCCATGAAATACCGGAAAAGAACCATTATGATTTAGTTTGCAGTTTTGATTGCATTCATGACATGGTTGACCCAAAAATGACGTTAAAGGCGATTCGCGAATCAGTTAAAGATGATGGTTTCTATATCTGGTCGGAACCGAACGCGCATGAAAATCCAATAAAACGAAGAGACGTCGTAGGCAAAGCCTTTTCAGCCATAAGCCCGCTTCACTGCATGACTGTATCGCTTGCCCATAACGGCGAGGGATTGGGCACGGTAATAGGCGAGACTTCAATTATGAAACTTGCCCGCGATGCGGAGTTCTCGTCAATTGAAAAACTAAACATCCAAAACCCAATGAACCAGTTTTTTGCTTTAAAACCTTAAGCCGGAGAAACCGGAAGAGTGACTAAAGTGAGCTAAAGTTAAAAGTGGACTAAAGTTTTGGTAAAAATTCCCAATTTTTAAATAAATTAAAAGCCGGCCCAGTCTTGTAGACTGCTTCTAAACATTTTTGCGTAGCCATTAAATAGTGGCAAAGCAAAAAATTAAAAGCCCTGTGTGTAAGTTCAAATCAGAGACATTGAACTTGCGCGCAGGGCTTTTTTTTTTTTAATATTTTGTCAATAATTGTAAAACCAAGCAAGGCTCTTTTATACACAGTCTGTAATATTGCGCTTTACAAACGAATAAAAACATAGCATATTATACTTTTCAAAAGAATAAAGCTCTATTCATTGACGCCTATGGATATGCGCATATTTCTGTGAATATGCGCGGGGAAATAATATGAAATATATAATGATAACGGCAGGTTTGCTCTGTATGCTCTTTTTTGCTGAATACGCTAATGGTGCAGGCCCGGCTTTAGTCAATAAAGAGGGGGTTCCGTTTGCTTATAACGCCGGCGCTCCGGCTTCATACATTACGGATCAGGGGCCGCTGGGGTCGCTTACAAATGAAGATGCCGTTAAATTGACAAATGACTTAGCTGATGTCTGGCAGCGTGTAGATACCGCTTCAATAACATTTGCCAATGTGGGGCAAATTCAAATAGACATTACAGGGGAAAATGTTTTAGATTTTGTAAATAATATAACATTAAATGACCCCGGCTTCGTTATATTTGATAATGACGGCAGCGTTATCAGCGCTTTATTTGGCATTGGAGCTTCGGCAAATGTTATAGGCAATGCCGGCCCATGGTTAATGTCGGCCGGCTCTGTTATTCATAATAGCAGAGTTATTATGAACGGCCTGTTTATTGATGGTATTGATGATGATATAACATTTCCGGAATATAAAAATGCGTTTGTTCATGAAATGGGGCATTTTATAAATCTCGATCACAGCCAGGTAAATCTTGATGCTTTTATGTCGAAAGAAGTCAATAGAGGAAAAGCGCCTGTTATGTTCCCTATTGTTAGCGGAACTACAGCTTTGGTTAATGAGGAGCTCACTTTTGACGACATAGCTTCAGTGTCCGGCTTATACCCTAATCAGCAATTTAAGGATTCAACAGGGGCGATACAAGGCAGAGTATTGTTATCTGACGGACGCACGCAAATACAAGGCATTAATGTTGTTGCCCGCAATATTAATAATCCAAAAACACAGGCTGTGTCATGCGTGTCCGGCTTTCTACACACCGGAAGACGGGAAGGTAGCGAGTTTGGCTCCGACGACAATCAATTAATAGGGTTTTATAAAATCCAGGGGCTTCCCCCAGGGCCTTATGTTGTGTTAATTGAACCGCTTAGTTTCACCGACATTGGGCCGTTAGGCTCGCATGCGGAACTGCCCGGCCCGCCGGAATTTTATAATAATCCCGATTCCAATAACGATATTCTTGAATGCGCCGCCGTTTTAAACATTGCAGCGGGGCAAACAACAGACAATATAGATTTTATTATTAACAGAGACGATGAAATACAAAATATAATTAACGAGGCTGAACCTGACAATTTAACCTCCGCCCCTCACATTGTGAAGAACTTTCCCGTTAAAATTGCCGGTGACATTAGCATAGGGGACAAAGGGGAAGTCTTTAATAAAGATAGCGATATAGAAGATATGTTTGAAATAGATATCTTCGGCTTTAGGAAATATGTAAGCGCTGTCTTAAGACCTGAAAATAATAACTCTGATTTAGATCTTTTTTTATGGAAAAAGGATTTAAAGGTGTTTAACTTTATTGCAGCTTCAGCATGGCTAAATACCGGCGTTGAATCTATCGGGCCGGTTCAGCTTCCGCCGGGTGAATATTTAATAGGTGTTGACATGCCTGATGCAGCGAAAAATACACCTACAGGATATACCCTTGATATTGTGATGCCATGCATGGATACAATTGATAGTTTGCTGCCTAAACCCAAAAATATATCAGTTTCTCCTGATTCAGGATTGCAATTAAACACATTGTTTAAAATACAAAGCAAAGAGGTTGCCGGTTTTTCTTCTATTAACAAATGGATGCAACCGCCGGACGGCAGAGTCTTTCCATTTGGCAGGTTAAACACAACTGTTGATGAAAATGATATTTTCACATGGGGGTTCATACCTGGTTGTCAAAATGAGACGGGCGCTAATAGATTCTGGTTGTCCGACAATCTTACAGGCGAGGCGTCAAATCAGGTAAATATAGAGATTTCCGGCAATCCCGCGTGCCTCGCCGCCGGCCAACCTTTGCCGTTTGATTTACTAACGCCCGCGGCTTCATTCATATCAAGCGGTTTATTAAATTTAGGCGATTTAGAGACGTGGAACGGCAAGCCGTTAACAAACGACAATCAACCTACCGACAAGGAAAGGCTTTTAGAAGCGGTTATTAACCTCTATATAGATTTAAACAATTCAAATGTTCTCTATATACAGATTACGGATGTATTAACCACGCCGGGTGTTTCATGGGCAGGAACGGTTTTTGACGGCATGACTTTAACAGGCATTAGACTAAATCTAAAAAATATAAATGACGCAAATACCATTGACGGGTTAATTAAATTTGCCGGCAAATTTGCAAACCCCGGACAGCGCATATTATTTGACGGCGCCGGCGAGCCGTTGTTGGAAACACCTGGATATATGCTGGAATTTTTTAAGGATGATATCTCTATTCAAACAATAGAAGACGCAAACTATGGCTTCGCTGAATTCGAATCCATATTTGGCAATCAGACCAGAATAAGCGGCGGCGGAGTGTTTGAATTAACTTTTAAAGACACTGTTGATCTCCGCAACGAGATAGCGTGGAATAAAACGCGCGTAACCACTGAGTACGGAATGGGCGCCCAGCTCTTTGCCGCAAATTTGCTTGACGCCCTAACCATAACGCCGGAAGCCACGTCTACACCTGTTCCAACTCCAACTCCCGAGCCTGTCATAAATCCTCCGAAAGCCGATTTTTTAGCGCATCCTTTAACAGGCATAGCTCCATTGAGTGTTCAATTTACAGATAAATCAACAAACAAGCCGGATATATGGTTTTGGGATTTTGGAGATAAAAATTCAAGCGTAGATCAAAATCCGGAACATACTTATACTGTTGCGGGTCTTTACTCCGTTCGTTTAATTGTCGCCAATTCCGGTGGAGCCGGCAGCGAAACCAGGATTGGTTTTATAACGGTTAGCGCGGCTCCCGCGCCAACTCCAACTCCAACAATTACGCCAACAGCAACTCCAACTCTAACGCCAGGACCAGGCAATACACAAAAAGCGGGCTTAAGATTAACTCTTTCACCTGAATCAGTTGACTCCGACGGAAACAGAGGCAATGTTTATCATTTTATGGTCACTATTGACGAGTTAAATGGAGTTGGCGCTTCAATTAAGAATATAGTGATCGGCCCATTTCCCGGCGGTAACGCGCCGACATTTTCAGTCTTTGCGGAAGATAAAAACGCATTACTGCCGGTTGGTAAGGATATAGAAACAGGAGTTGATATTACAACCATCCCAATAGACTTTATTAAATTGCTTGATGATTGCGAGGGGGGCTCTAACGGCTTTTTAACCGCGCATGATACTGCTTGTGGGGCAGCCTTTATTAAATTTGAAAATATTATAACCGAAGATTATACAACCTCCTGGACGGTTAACGCTATAGACGAAAATGGAAATATTGCAAGTAGCAAAGCCTCTCTGATATTAAAAGCATCTGATAATGAAACGTGTTTAGCCTCGCATTTAATTCAAAACAATGCTGAAAAAAACAGCAAATTAAGAATGCCGGAGAAATCAATGAACGGCGTCGTTGACAAGTTAAACTTATTAAGGCTTTTCCGCGACACTGCGCTCACAAAAGACCTGACCGGCTTAAAATTGATAACCCTCTACTACAAAAATTCACCGGAAGTAATAGAGATATTAAACAATAACCCTGAATTGAAAGCAAAAGCAAAAAACATTCTAAATGAACTGATTAATGTCATTGAAAACAACAACACTGAAGGGCGCGCGGCAATTGAATTTGCGCGTTATACAGTTCCAACATGGCTTGAGACAGAGATAAATGGGCTGCTTAATGAGATAGCGGCACATGGAAGCTCTAAACTTAAAAAGGCTATAAAGAGCGCCGGAGCGCTGTTGCATGAAGGAAAATTAAATTAATATCGTAATTGCCGATTCCCGGCCCGGTTAAGTCCGCGCTTTTGTCTAACATTGGCATTCTCTTTAAGCTTTAATTGCAACTAACGTTAATTAAACAACATAAAAAATGCTCCGGTATTATTAGCCTGATTATTGAGCTTTGTTATGTTTATATTTTTTCCTTTTTTCGTGTCTTTCGACCATAAGCTCTATATATTTTTGTTCTTCACCACGGAAATATTTCCCTACCATATTTCCTTTTATTCCAAAATTCCGATTATAAAGCCTATAAACTTCGCAAAACACACAATATTCTATTTTCTGCGCGTATGTTCCACTGGCTTTCCCATCACACAGAGTTCCGGCTATTGCCCAGCAGCTATGTCCTAAGCGTTTCTTTGAGGCAATGCATTCGCCTAATTCCTCCTCGTTACAACCGCCTTTTTCACGGCCGCACTCTTTTATTTCCCAACAATTTTTTAGAACCTCATTCATTGTGTTCTCGCTATGTAAAAATAATAATTATATACTACCTAAATTGATCGATTTTAAATACCTCCTCCCCTGATCACTCCCACTAAAAGGAGGGGGATTTGTCCTTTTCAGCTCGTTTAGGCGCTAATCGCAAAGTTAAAAAGTTCCACCTAATGGGTAATGTATTGTAATTAATATATACCGTTTATTTCCCCTCCCTTGATGGGAGGGGGCAGGGGAGGGTGATAAGAATCGCTCAATTTAGATACTACTATTAATTATAACCTGGATTTGCGGTTAAAACGTGATTTTAGGACTACCCTGGAGCGCATATTAATAGGTTATTCGAGAATGAAGAATCGTAAAATTTATTTGTTTATAATAAATGAGTTAGGAAACTTTCGGCTTTAAGAGATGTTTCTATATAATTATCAAGTCTTTATTATCGACGTTTGTCAACAATAAAGACTTGATCCCAGGCGCTTCCCGTGCGCTTCCCCAGTTTCGCGTATCATACCGCCATGCTAACATAGCGCGCCCCTTTATAATTGACAACCCGTCGCCTGTCTGCTATCCTGCCTATTCGAACTGTATGTATAGATCAACATGGTTAACGGTTAAAACAGGAGGCAAAATCCCATGAACGGACACATATTCATATCCCATTGCTCGGAAGATGACCAATTTGTGGCAAAATTGCGTCAGGAGTTAGAAGGCCAGGGGGTTAACGTCTGGGCCGACTCGCGCCGGCTTGTTGGCGGCGATAAACTTGAGCCAAAAATTGTAAACGGCATTGAGAATGCCGCCGGCGTTATCGTGGTGATAAGCCTTAATATATTAAATTCTGCCTGGGTAAAAAAGGAAACTACAAAAGCCCTTGATGTTCAGAATGGAAAACCGGACGATTATAAAATCGTACCCATTTTGCTGCCCGGCGCAAAAAAAAACGCTTTAGAATATCTTTTTGGCGAAGAAGAACCAATTGCTATAGAGATAGGCCCAGGCGCCGGCGCGTTGCAAAACAGCATGCCCGCAATATTGGCCGCCATTGACAAAATGCTGGTCAGTGATTATAAACCGGCTAAAACAGACGCCAAACCCATTGCCGAACTTGTGCTGGAACTGTACGATCCAAAGATAGAGACAATAGACGGCTCCTCGCGCCCATGCTCCTCCGCCATGTTAAGATACAACCCGCCGGGCAACGACAGGGAGATAACAAGCCAAAGGTTCAAATTCCGGTCGACAATCGGCCCCATTGAGATGAACGAGATCACCTGGTATCTGGAAGAGTACTACCGCTGGCCAATCGGCGTGTTTAAATCAAGGGCCGGGAAGTTGGAGAAAAATCTCCCAAAGTTCGGCAAGGCCCTTTATGACTCTGTGTTTAACATCGGCCATGCCCGCGAAGCTGTTGAGGCGTGGAAAAGCGCAAAGCATTCCTGCGACCTGCGCTTTTCAGTATATATTGATATGGACGGCTTAACAAATATTAACGATGATGGCACAACATCCTCAAACGATATCACGCCTGAAGAGGTTGATGCCCGAAAGGCCGCCGCCGAACTGACCTCAATACCGTGGGAGCTGCTTCATGACGATGTCTCATTCCTTATAAACTGCGCCAATCCGGTTGGCGTCAAACGCCGGCTTCCAAACAGGAAAATGATAAACCCAGCCCCGGCCAAACTTCCGGTTAAGATACTTCTGGTCACTGCCAGGCCGGAGGACAAACATGCGGCTTACATCGACCACAGGTCAAGCTCAATACCATTGATAAGCGCGGTGGAAAACCTTGGTCAATCTCTTGTGACCGTCACAACATTAAAACAGGCAACTTTCAACGCAATGATAGATGAGTTGGATAATGCCGCAAAGGCCAACGACCCTTATGATGTTGTCCATTTCGACGGGCACGGCATTTACGACAAACAACGCGGGCTTGGCGCGCTCTGTTTTGAGTCGCCGGAATCCCATGATGACTTGTTTAACAGGAAGAGCGAACTGATTTACGCCGATAAAATAGCAGCGCAATTTAAGGAGCGCAACATACCATTGGTCTTTCTTGAAGCGTGCCAGAGCGCAATGATTGACGATAAACCAATGGCCTCGGTAGCCGCGATCCTGCTTGAACAGGGCGTCTCCGCCGTGGTGGCCATGACCCACTCTATCCTTGTCAAAGCTGCGTCGCTGTTTACCGAGTCCTTTTACAAAGAACTTGCCCACGGAGAGCGCATAGGCATGGCAATGTTGAAAGCGCGGTCATCTCTAGCCAACAACACATTGCGCGGACAGGTAAGCGGGGCCGGCGAGTTGCGGCTTCATGACTGGTTCGCGCCCGTTCTTTATCAGGACAAAAACGATTCAATCCTCTTTGATCAACTTCCCACTGAAGTTGCTGAAGATCTTATAAAGAAGAGAAAAGGGCTAAGTTACGGGAATATCGTCGCTAAGATAGATGATATGGATCACTGTTTTGTTGGCCGCAGCCGCGAACTGCTCGCGCTTGAACGGCTGCTTGCAATTGAGCAATATGCTGTAATCAGGGGCCAGGGCGGCGCCGGCAAGTCGGCCATCGCCATAGAGGCTGCCCACTGGCTTACCCGTGTTGGCCGGTTTGACAAGGCCGCGTTTGTCACTGTGGAGAACTACTCAAATATCAGAGCTATTATTCATGATATAGCATCGCAACTACTGCCACATGATCAGGACGTGATAAATCAGGATGTTGACAAGGCTCTATTGCCCATTGAACGCGCCTTAAGCGATAATGCCTGCGTTATTGTGGTGGACAATCTTGAATCAATCCTGCCCGGTCAGTTTAATGAAGCTGGTGGCGGCGTGGACAATGAGCAGATAAATGAGGTGTTTAATCTATGCAAACAATTGATTGATGCCGGCAACAAAACGCGGCTAATATTTACCACCCGCGAGGCGCTCCCCACGCCGTTTCACAAAACCAAAAGCGCCCTTGATCTTGGCCCCCTTAGCGAGATTGACGCTATAAAACTGGTTGGTGGTATTTTACAACAATCAAACAAGAAGCCGCCCGTTGAAGACTGCGGTCGCACAAACGAGGAGATCAAACAACTTGTCGATTCCGTAAATTGCCACGCTCGCGCCTTGGTACTTTTAACCAACGAGATCGCCGCCGCCGGTGTAAACGCCGCTTCGGCGGACATAACCAAATTAATGGAAAAGTTGGACAAGGAGTTTCCAGACGACAGGGAACGCTCTTTGTATGCAAGCCTTGAGCTTTCAATAAGGCGCTTGCCGGCTGATATGCGGGAACATTTAAAGGCGCTTGCAATGTTTCATGGCGGAGCGCATATATTTGTTTTAGCAGAGACGCTGGAGATAAAGCCTGAACAGGCCGGGGAGATTGCAAAACAACTGGTTGAAGTGGGGGTGGCGCGCGAAATGGGGTATGACCACATTCAGCTTGACCCCGCGTTGCCGGCATATATGCGGACAAGCCTAAACGGGGATGAGGCTGAAAGTCTGCTGGGGAGATGGGCCACGGCGATGATAGGTTATACTGATGAATTATGCAGACAACGATTAGAAAATGTTCAAGCTGCGTCGACACTGACAATCCTTGAGCTTCCCAATCTTATGGCCATGCTTGAGTATATGGATGAAAGATATGACCCTGAACAGGTCGCAAGCTTCGCAACCAGAGTTGAACAACTAATCGCGAACCTACACAAACCAAACGCCATGAAACTGGTAAAGCGCATCAGGGAAAAGGCCGGCTCCAATTTAACCGGGTGGAGCCATGCCGCGTTTGAGGCGGAACGTATGAAAATAGAGCGGCTGCTTGGCGCCGGCAATTTGCCGGCTGCTATTGAATGCGCGCAAGAGCTTTTAAAAAAGGCATTAACCGAAGGCGAAGTGGTGTACGCAGGCGCCGATTATGATATTGCAGGGGCGCATTTCATGTTGGGAAGGGTGTTAAAAAATGCGGGAGCGCCGGAAAAGGCGGTCGATCTTATTGAGAGGGCGCTGGATGGTTTTCAAAAGCTCGCCGACAAAGGCAATAAAGACGCTGAAGGAATGGCGGCTAAATCGTTAACGGAAAAAGGTGATTGTTATACAGATTTAGGTCATTTGGATAAAGCGGGGGATGCTTATGAGCAGGGATTGGAAATCTCCAAAAAAACAGGCGATAAACGAAGTGTTGCCGTAACAAAGGGACAGCTTGCCTATGTTAAAATGTTGCATAAGAGTTACACGGACGCTATTAAATTGTATACAGAGGCCAGGGAAACCTTTGAAAAACTGGGTGAATATAAATCGGTTTCAGTGGCGTTTCACCAAATTGCAATGGTTTATGAAAAGATGGGTGATTTCAGCCGAGCCGAGCAGGCTTATAAGGATTCCATTGCCATCAAAATCAGGATTAATGATAAAGCCGGCGAGGCCGCATCTCTTTCACAACTGGGCATTCTTTATGGTAACAATGGCCGTTATGAAGGCGCAGTTGCTTTTTTCAGACAAGCAAGCGACCTCTATATTAAACCGGAAAATCTTCAAAAGGAAGGATTGTGCAGAAACAACATTGCCAATACGCTTATTAAACTTAACAGGTTTGACGAAGCCCGCATGGAGATTAAACGGGCTATTGAATGTGACAGCAGTTTTGGACATGCGGCGGAGCCGTGGGTGTCATTCGGCGTTCTTTATAAACTGGAGATTGCCACGAACAATGTTGAGGCAGCCAACGAGGCCTGGGCCAGGGCGTTTGAGGCATATTTAAACTATCGAAGTGATGGAGGGTATGGGAAAACTGGAACCGCTAAAATAGGGGAGATGGTTGTCGCGGGATTTGAATCAGGCGATGTTGACAAGGTGGAGGCCATGTTGGGCCAGGCTTTAACGGGTGATATGCCGGAACAAACAAAATATTTCATTCAAAAGGTAAGTGATGTTATTAAAGGCGAACGGTCTCTTTTCATGGCAAAAGATACTATGCTGGGTTTTATGGACGCAGTGGAGCTTTATTTGATGTTACAGTGGTTGGAAAAGAGTGGGAAATGACGCGGTCTGAAGATGATAGTGGGAAATCCCAAGTTATTTTTGCGCAGATCATTAGCATCGTATGCCCCTATGTTATGCATAAGAAATCAATCTAAAACATTGACATAAACATATAAAACTTTATACTTAAGTAATATGATGCATTTATGAAAGCAAGCATAGGACAATTAAAAAAAGGAGCGTTCGCAATGAATAAACAAATTAGAGCTAAATTGTCACACGGAATAATTGAACCAATGGAGCATATTAAATTGCCGGAAGGTTCTGAATTTTTTATTACTATTTCTAAATCTTTAACTAAAAAAGATAAAAACACCGAGGATCGCCAATGGGGAGCTTTGTCTAATAACAGTTTTACAAAAGATTGGGATAATGATAAAGACTCAATATATGATAATTGGAAAGAAGAATACCATGTATAACAAAGGTGATATTGTTTTAATTCCATTTCCTTTTACTGATCTTACAGCCGTTAAAACAAGGCCTGCCGTTGTTGTCAGCTCCCATAAATACGCAAAAGAAACCAATAATATCATAGTGGCTATGATCACATCTATGCCTTATACCACTTCCTATGATTACGAGCTTAAGGGCTGGGAAAAGGCGAATTTGCTTGCGCCTTCATGGGTTAGAGCTAAATTTACTACTATTGATTTAAAATTAGTACGGTACAAACCCGGCAAATTAACAGATTCAGATCTAATTGAAGTAAACAAAATAATAAGTTTATCTTTGAAGATGTAATATTCAATAAAGCAAACTCACTTGCCCGTCTTCCATTTCCTTCTCTTTCCTTCAGCTTCTATTTGTTTAAGTGATATAACCGGCCTTTTGTGGAGTTAATAAACCGCGTTAATTTTATAATATACATTTGGTTTTGCCGTCAAACCAACCTGGGAACGCGACCAACAAATAGGGCTGTTTTTAAGCATTTCGCAATATTTTTAACAGCCCAATAGGCTTCTTCTATGCATAATCGCCATATTTGATCTTTTGATAAGTATAAAAAGGGTGTATATTTATACTTATCAAAAGAATAAAAACGTTGCTAATTGTTCTTGCTGAAAGAATAAAAACTCTATAATTAGGCATTGTTAAAAGAATAAAACAGCTATAATTGGTTCCTGCGGTAGGTATAAATATGGATGTGAGGCTATTAAAATAGTAATATCCTGATAAATAATGTAGACATTACAGGTAATATTAGATCTCATGTGACTATTCAGCGAGATTTACACACCCCGCCCGCCATTCGGCGGTCACCCCTCTTTTTAGAGCTAAGGTTTATACACATCTTTTGATTTAAAAGCCAATACAATCAACGGTCCTTCCCCTTTAAAAAAGGGGGCGGGAGGATTTGAATGTTTAAATTTTCATTTATTAGTTTTTTATCGGTATACTTTATTCAAATCTCCCTTACTCCCTCTTTCTCAAAGAGGGAAATCTAAAGAACTTTTAAACTTTTTAGTAAATCTTACCATGAATAGATATAAAAGATGTGTATAAACCTAAGCTTTTTAGAGGGGATATTAAATCTGATTTATTTCCACAAAGTCCCCTCTAATAAAAGGGGATTTAGGGGTGTGTATAGTCGCCTGGTCAAAACATGCTGAGGCGCGTCCCCGCGCCGTGGCATGCAAGTAAAGCGTATGCGTTGAAATTAAGTAATCATGCGTTGAAATCAATTGCTAATGTGGCTCCGCAAAATTTAAAAGATCTTCCTCAATGCGCCTACATTACATTAATGTGGTATGGCGTCTTTTTCTGTCGTTAAAAATAGGTTTGGCGCTTGCATTGTAACGCAAAGCATGGACTGTGGGATGTGGATAAATGAGATAAAAGTATTTTTTTACATTACGGCGGTTTGGGTTGGTTTCATTTTCTTTTTAACGAACTTTATTTGAAGGTCCGCCTCACAGGCATTGGCTATTTTTTTTAATAAAGATATGGAGTAACCGTTGTAGGTTGCGCTTTCATAACGAGACACTGCTGATTTTGTTGAATGTATTTTTTTTGCCAATGCTTCTTGTGTAAGATTAGCGGATTTTCTTAGTTTGGCAATTTGTTCTGAAACGAAGAGTTTTGAATATTCATGATCAAAACTCTTTTTAAACTCCTTATCTTCCATTAACGTATCCATGTATGTTTTTATTTTTTTATTTGCCATAATACTCTCCTTGTAGAACTCGTTCAGTATAATCATCCTTAAAATTTATAGCGCGTTTTAATTCTTTTTTATCTACTTTTTGTGATTTTTTTGCGTATCCGTTAGTTATTATGATCTTCCTATCCTTAAAGAAGAAATTAAAGAACCTGAAACCGCCCGGCTTGAATTCATAAATTTTCTTCTCCTTATCAACGATGCGAAATTTTTGTTTATCATATAGAATGCCTTCGTCCCCAATTAATTTAACAAAGGCTGCCAATTTAACCGGGACTTTTGGTTGATTTATGGTCTCAAGGAATTCTTTGGCTGGTATGCTTCCCCCGCAGGTATAATAAAATTCTATTTGGTATTTTATGCCTTGGTAAAAAACATATTGTTCCGTTTTTTGTTTGACCATTTCCTGATGTTATCAATATTGCTAACATCAGGCAAGGGTTAATTTTCCTGTTATATTAAGGCATACTCTTAAATGGTATTATTTTTAACATTAACACGGTTAATGTGCTCCATATTTGGCCATATTTGACCTTTTTGGCTTTATGCGAAATTCCTGTTTCGCGGATCATGCCGTCACCAACTTGGGAACGCGACCAACAAATAGGGCTGTTTTTAAGCATTTCGCAATATTTTTAACAGCCCAATAAGCTTTTCTTATATGCATAAGCGCCATATTTGATCTTTTGATAAGTATAAAAATGGTGTATATTTATACTTATCAAAAGAATAAAAACGTTGCTAATTGTTCTTGCTGAAAGAATAAAAACTCTATAATTAGGCATTGTTAAAAGAATAAAACAGCTATAATTGGTTCCCGCGGAAGGTATAAATAGGGATGTGAGGCTATTTCAGAAGATTATTGTTGATTATCAAAACAAGGAAGCTCCTGCGCCGCTAAATATCTTAAAACCGGGATTTTAAAAGTAATCACGTTTAATGAAGAAAAAAAGGAGAGAGTTGCAGGGATCACAATAGAGATCATTCCCGCCTGGAAATGGCTAATATCCAGTCCATAAACCATCATAATTTATCCCTTTTAAAACCTATAAAATAGTAATATACTAGTAAATTCTATAGGCATTACAGGTAATATTAGATTTCATTAGAGAGAAAAAAATATATGGGAAAAGTAAACGAGTCAACTCTTAACGAAATAACAAAACGCTTGATTAGAGAATTAAATCCTGAACAAATTATCTTATTTGGTTCGTATGCCTGGGGATCGCCAACAAAAGATAGCGATATTGATATATTTGTAATAATTTCTAAAAGCGACCAACCTCCGGCAAAGAGAGCAAGGAATGCTCACAAATGTTTGCGGGATCTTGGAATATCTAAAGATATTCTTGTCAGGACACGGCAGGAAGTTGAAAGATGTCGCCATGTAAAAACATCTTTTGAAAGCGAGATTTTAGAAAAAGGAAAGGTTCTTTATGGATAAAGAAAGCCTTTCTAACGTTCGAAATTGGTTAATAAAGGCGAAGCATGACCTTTTAACAGCAAGAAAACTTTCAACCGGCAAGGAATGTTATTTAGATACAGCTATTTATCATTGCCAACAAACCGCTGAAAAAGCAGTAAAAGGGTATTTAGCGCTTAATAATATCAGACCTGAAAAAACACATGATATCCAAGTCTTAATTGCAAAAGCGCAGGAAATAAACAACAAATTTTCAACTTGTTTTGACGCGGCTGAATTATTAACACCATATGCTACGGAATATAGATATCCAGGTGAATTTATGGAGCCGGAACGATCTGATTTTGACGAAGCTTTAAATGCCGCTGAAATGTTGTATAACATGGTAATATCCATCATCCCTGATGAAGTAAAACCATAATGATAATATTTCAAATGCTATTTACAACGTTTAATTCCAATTGACTAAACTGAAATTATCGATTGGGCGCGGGAAGTGGCTTATTTCTGTTTTGTGGCAGGACTTGCTGGGCATAAAAACAACCCAAAGGTTGCTTTTATCTACCAATTGTGAAATTTTTAAAGTAAAAAAGAGCGATATATTGAAACTCCGGTCGGAGGCCAGGGGGCAAGGTCGGCGCTTATAGATTTATGTTGTCGATATAGAGCGCTTCATAAAAGTTTAAGCGAGATAGGGTAAGAGTTGGGAGGTTTAACAGTAGGCGGGATGAGTCATGTCAGGAAAAGACGATGACGCGCCTACAAAAAGATAAAGATTTAAAAGTAAAATTTAATAGAGGTATAGAGCTTATAGTGTGTGAATAGCAGCCTTAAAATATTAGCTAAAAATACATTTGTCAATAGATTAGGTTTGACCTCAAATGTTTCATTTTTTCTTGCTTATTACATAACATAAACAATTAATGCCGCGTTCTTCAGTTCGCCTGATATATGTTTTAAATGGATGTTTGATAAAAACATAATAAGCCTACCCCATGATTTTTCTTTGTCAACAATAAAGACTTGACACCGAATGCGCCCAAATACATAGGCAAAATCCTCACAAATTTAGGTGTAATAATTGGAATGCAATAGGCAGCTTACCTGTTACGGTACCGCCCACTCACCTTCTTACTTTTTATTGTAGAAATCTATTAACATCTTTGTTCGTCCTGAGTTCCGCTAAATGTAGTTTTCTATCATTTGCGTCATTGCCGATATTCAAATATGTGTCTTTGCGTACTCCTAGTCCGCTACCAAACTCCTCTTTTAGGAAGTCAGTTTTCTTGTTTTCTATTGTTGAAGTTTCATTACCATTGCCATTACCACTTATCTTCATGATTATTGTTGTCAAGCACGCGCTCGCTTCTTTCTTTACTAACTCCGATAATTCGTTCCCCGTAGGCTCAAGCTGCTCTCTAGCTCTTTTCTCTCTTTCTTTAGTGTCAGCGTTGCCTATCGCTAGCCCCGTGGCCTTTTTATTTTTTTCTACGGTCTTTTTGTATTTAGGTATAGACCTCTCTATAATAGAAACAATTTTTTCGCTAGCTTTTCGCAGAACCGTTGCGAAGATATCTATAGTTCCCGCGTCGTTCCCCAGCGCTGCTATTGTTGTATTTGGCACGTTGTCTTTAATCCATATCCCATGCAAGTCTTTTACGTGTGAATGAAGGTCTATTAGTCCTTCCCCACCACCGAATGGCATGCGTGTTAGATTTATTATTTTGATGCTTGGTATAGCAGTCGTGTTCGCCAATCCTTTTGCGAGTATCACTGCGGCATCCATCAATTCGCTTTTTTCATTGATTTGTTTTTCTTTACATTCCTCTTTAATTAATGGCACTAGGTAGTTATCTTTAATCAACAAGTACAGTCGTTTGTGTTCTATGATACTGTGCGTGTCATCTTGATCCGATGTTATTATTTCGGCAATCTCTTTAGCTGTCATCGTCAAGTTGAGTTGCTTTCCTACCTTGTTATCAGCATGTACCCATTTTTTTCTTGTTTCAGCTATCCTAATTTTATTTGCAGCGGCTATCCATTTCCAGTTATTGCCTACCCCACATTTTGCAAACTCAATGTTGTTGATAGTACTTTTTTGTGCCGTCTTTCTTAACGTCTCGAGTTCAGAGATGAATAGTGAATCGACGTCTTTAATAAATTTTTTATTGATGGCCCCGTTATCGCTGCTTGCTAGTAATGGCGGTACAACAAGTTCTATCTCATTCTGTGCGTCTGTCTCTATAATAAATGGCAGACCGAAAAGCCTGCTAAATGCTTCTGATTGTCCCAGCTCAGTGTGACTCTCTACATCATCACTCACACCTTCTTTTTTTTCCCACGTAGCAAATTCATATTCAAGCCCAAAGCTTCTGTTCTTAGCAAGTATGGTTTTCATTTCTATGCTATTATCAGCTAATTCGTCTTGCCATTCTTTCTGTCCTTCTATTAAACCTTTAAGAGTAGAAGTATCCATAGACTTTTTATAAGCATCAATTGCCTTTAATTTTGAGCGACGGCTTAAGCCCTTAAAGCCCATTTCAGGGATCACGCCTTCTTTGTACTCACTTATTTTTTTATGCACTTTTTTAATCTCACTTACTGTTTCCGCATCAATTTTAGTTTTACCATGTAAAATCTTTAATAGCACCTGTGTATCTGCTATGTCTAGTGTATCAATTGGTACTCCCCCCTCATGTTTTTCATTGTAGTATTCATCACCATCTTTTTTTATTTGTACTAGTTGCTTTACGTTGTTTTCCGGTTTTTTAGCGTTTACACACGCATTATTTGTATAGTACCCACGAATACATTTACTTTCTTCACCTTGAAAGCTTCTCATTGTTTTAGTTTTTGTGCTTGCCTGAGCCACTTGACATAAAGTATTTTTGGTCTTAATCTGCCTAGCGGTTTGTTTTTTCTCGCTATCCCTATTCCAGACAACTGTTTTTGCCTTAATCGCAGTTTTTTTTTGTAATTTGTCATACACTGCTTTTCTAATTTTATTTGTTTCGCGTTTGCTTCCTGCTTTTTTACTAGTTATTTTTTTCATTTTTTCATACATTTTTTGTCTCTCTTTTTTTATATTACTTCTAGTTGTTTAATTTGCATTTTTGCTTAAAATAAATTTGTATATATAATTTTTTTATTAACTTTAAGTTTGTCTTTAGACGGAAAAATTTGTGGTTAAATCTTTATTCTTGACAAAAATAAAGAAGATCATCTGGGTTGTTCGGCGCCGAACTTACATTTTACTTTGCAGGATAAAAATCCATAGCTCGTTGATCTAAAACCTTCAACCCATTAATTGCTTCACGCAAATCCAGCTCCACACCACTTCTGACCCAACGCAACCACCGTTTAACGTGCTCGTCAACGCGTTCTTTCGATGCTTCTTGCTAATAAAGCCGGCTGAGATGGTCATGTTGGGTTTCATTTCATTCAACCCAACCTACATATACTTTGATATTAAAAATATTTTTACCACTCAACATATACTATGGCATCCATCCATGGCAGTTTTATAACACGGATGGACCATGGCAGTTTATCCAGTAAAATATCATGTGTTTGATGTTCAACGCGCACAAGCCGGCCATTGTCATGTGGAGATATTGAGCCTTGGCGTTGGAGGAAGGCTCTGCGTAAGCCGTCAATTGATGTTTGTTTTAAAACAGGCCAATTTTTGATGACAAATTCCAGTAGATTTTCACATTGGAGTTTTTCTTCATCTGTTATTTCCAGTTGGCCTTCAATTGCCTCTTCCAGATCAATGCCGCATAATATCTTGTTAAGGGGCAAATCATATTCGCCGATATCTGTTGCGCCGTTAGCCAGATATTCTAAAAAGAGCGCGCCTCGTTGCGCGGATTCTTTGTTTATAAAGGCATTCTCCTTTACCAGGCCAATGGTTTGAAAAAATCTGTTTAAATATGACCATAGGATAACTATGCCGGCGTTGTTGATGTAAAGCTCATCAGATTCTGTAAACAAATCCTGCGAGTAATTCTGCGTTGCTATATTGCCTGTGTTTTCATGTTTTTTTAAAATTTGTTGTTTTGTCTCTAAATCAATATTCTCATGTAAATTTCTTATTAATTCACTAAGCCCTGATTTTAAATCGTTAAAAGCAGAAACAGACCTGTTTGATAGAGGCAACTTTTTTAATGATTTTGTGTTTTCAGGGTGTTCAATTTTTTCATAGCTTTTCTTTGCGCAATCTTCAACTGATTGAGCTTTGGGTCTTAAAGCCTTGATTATCTTATTTTTATCATTTACGCTGGTATCTGGTTGTAAAAATTGTGAAATACTATTTAATAACTCTTTTATTTCAGGTGAAAAAGATATATCAGAGGCGGAATTTACTGCTGAAACAACCAGGTCCGCTTCTCTTATTAATTGTTCTTTATTCTCAAAAATAGTTTTATTTCCTGGTGTTTCAATTTGTTCCGCCTGTTTTATTAATAACTCTATATCTGCTTTACGGTTATTAAGCTCATTTAATAAACTCATTAGCGTTGCGTCATGATCTAAATCTACTATTTTATTTATATTGCCCTGGGTTTTTTGCAAAAATTTATCAATTGCTTTCTTTTCGACTTTTAGACCTTTTATTATTTCAGTAACTGCATCTCTAAATTTAAACAATTTTAATGCTTCTAATAAATTTACAATCTCAACCTTAAGCTTTTCAGGCAATAAAGCTGAATGAATAATGCTTATGACATTCTCTACACCTATATTAAAATCAGAGGTCAATGCAAACTGCTTTTGAAATTCCTTTAATCTTGTTAACATATTTAATAGCTCGCCATGGGCTTTATTAACTGTTTTATCTTTGGCGCTACCTTTTACCGAATCTCCGGCATCATCGGTTTCGCTCTTATTAACAAGGATTTCAGGCAAGTTGCTTTTAAAAACCGTTCCGGAATTTGTCAGAAATGACGCAGTTTTAATCATTTCACTCTTCAGATCGCTATATGCAAAGTCCGGAAACGTTGTTAAAGAGGAAATTATATTATGTAAAATATGTTTGATGCCGGTTCCAGATGAATAGGGGGCGAATATATCATGCAGGACGGATTGCCATACCAGCGCTCTTATTTTCGGAACTGACGATTTTTTTGATAAATTGCTTTGGTTAAAGGTATTGATTATGTCGTTTGCCAACGCTCCTATAAGTTCACTATGGGACGGCGTTTGTGTATGCAGGGCCTTTACAAGGGTAGTGTCAGGCAACTGGTAGATAAAACGCGCAAACTGATTACTGTTCGGCAAACATTCTTGAATAATGGCAACCGCGTTTTCAGGTGATTCAGTTAACATATCATCAAACCTTTTAATAAATTCCTGTTTGCTCACTTTGCCTGCCCACCATGGCAACACGCCGGTTTGGAAAAAATAGGTAAACAGTTCAAAGGATGATCCGGTCGGCTTTTTACTCGTATTCTTTCTTATATCATCAGGCGGTGTGGTTGTAGTTTTTGATGTTTCTGCCTGGGCCTGCGCAACTTCATCTATTGCCTGATACACTTTATTGCTTATTTTTTCTGTAAACTCAGCTTCAAGGTTATCAATGTTAATTACGCCCAGATCAATCTCCAGTCTATCCTGCCTGTATGTGATATCCGGATCGCACAGCTCGTCGCAGCGCATATTAATTATTGGAACCACATTTTCACGATAGATCCGGCTGATCTCGTTCTGAATCCGGAAGGAGTTCTCTTCACTTTGAAGGGTTATCTCCAGAATCTGTTTTTTGATTATATGGTTTTGGTTTTTCATAGTTATTGATGCCGGCGCCCAACACAAACAAGGCGAAAAAGAAAAAAGCAAAGGCGAGTTAACCACAGATTGCACAGATTACACAGATTAAAAAGCAACGATAGATTTCACAGATTAAAAGCTGAAAGCATGTTTTACCTGAATTGGGCGGTTTTTATCACCCTCCCCTAACCCCTCCCATCAAGGGAGGGGAAATAAACGGTATATATTTATTACAATACAACGCTCATCTATAATCGCAAAGCAAAAACGTTTTGAAGCAGTCTTCAAGACTGTTTTAGCTTTAAATATTGTTTTTTTGCTCTTAATCTGTGTAATCGGCGCTTTATTATGCATTTGATTTTTTTCTTATATTTCTCCAGACACGCTTTTGCTTTTACAATGAATCTTTAAAACGGGAGGCTAAAGCCTTCCCCTACCCGCGTTTATTGCTTACGGCTTTTAATCTGTGTAATCTGTGTAATCTGTGGTTTATTGCTTTTGCTTTTCCGGTTTAGGTTATAAATTTAAGGAGTTTAAGAATGTTGAAAGCTTCGTTGCCGGCTGAGCCGAAATTATTTGCGTTTTTTTTTAGCCATTCAAAATATGTGTCTTCAAATACTTTCATATCATCTTTATTAAGCCAATGAATATAACATTTAATATGGATCGGGGTTTCATCTAATATAACCTTGTTAATAAGGGCTTTAAAATTGTCGTTTGTAAAACGATCAATCCATTTAGGGAAAATAAAACTTATTTGAAATGAAAAGATATCAGGGGGCGTATTTTTCGTTAATTTAAGAATAATATCTTTTGACTGCGCATCAAACAGTATGGGCCATAAAAGGAGATGTTCCAACATATGAAAACCTTCTTTATCAAGCTCAGCCAGGCGCTCCATCTTTGGCGCTTCAATGCCAAGTTTTGCGCAGATGTTTTTTTTCAAACCTGATATATTCTCAGTGTTTAACTCGCCCTGTTTGTCGGTATAGTTAAACGCGGTTGCGCGATTAGCGCTAAGGACGGAATAGTTTTTTAATAGATCCGATTTGTTTTTAATTAAGCGCATTTCAGGCGCATTACTAACGCTATTAAATTCAGCTCCATTGCTATCGTTTTTTAAGGAATCATATAAAAGCTGAGAGATGTCGGTAAATTTTTCAGCAAACATAGCTAATAGCTGATCAAGGAACATGTTTTTTCTTTTTAGACCGGTTTTTTCATCGCCGGTTATGGTGTTCAACTCTGCCTGGTCGATATTAAGTATGTCATCAATCCCGTTAACGCCTTCAACCTTCTGCGCAAAATATGCGCGGATTTCATCGCTACTATCATAAGAATAGAGAGTCTTAACATTGTCAATTTGGGCAAAATAATTTGCAAGTATTTGATCAAAAAACATCAAATAGGCTTTAAGTTGTTTTGCCGCCGCTTTGCGTTCAGGGGGCGCTGAATCGGGCAGCCCATACTCGCCTATTCCATAATTAGCCGGGAAATCGTTCTGTACCGGTTCATAATCTGAAAGATAACGATATTCACCCGCGGGAGGCTCAATATCATTTGAACCATGGTTTTGAGTTTGGTTTGTGATTTTACTGTTGTAATGCCGCATGCTCTCTTTAAGCTTTGTCTCGTCAATTGCGCAAATAGCGCCGTCTTTGTAAAACTCAAATGATTTCCTGTTGCCCAGGATCATTGAATCAAGCTCCCTAAGTTTTGGCGCTTTATAAGGGTCTAATGCCAGCGCCCACTCTTCTACTTCAGAACTATCATTATAAATGCCGAAGTTTCTAACATCTTTTATCCCTTTAATGTCTAAAATTACATTAATTAAGTCAGATGTGTATAGCTCTCTCTTTTTATTAAATCTCTTGAGTTCTTCATCATCAATGAAACCATTATTAAGCGCGGGCCCGGTAAAAACATGCTCAACGGGTTGGCCCCTGTCCAGCAACTCATTAAGGGTGTAAAAATTGATTTCAGGCGATATGACTTTGCCAAGCTCTAAATTAATTTTTGCTATCAGCTCATAGAGATCGGCATCTTCATCCAAATCAATCGTCATTTTAATGGAGATCATCTCCTCCTCCAGGATGTTTACCTCCTCAAACCGTTCACAAATGTTTCTATGTTTATTAAGCCTGGAGGATGCCTCGTCAAGCAATGCTTCGTCGTCAATGTTAGTTATCTTCGTATCTTTTTCAATCAAAACCCTGTATAACCCGTTTGTGGATACAGGATTAGTTGTCGCATCAGGTTTATATGTCAACATACTGTTTTGCCGATCATAATGCATTGTGGGCTGGGCTCTATCTATCTTTTCCAGCCAGGCATTTTTAACGCCATCAATATCTATAAGCAGTTTTCGGTAATCGTTAATGGTAACCGGATTGGAGGTTAAGATCTCTTTTGCCGTAAAGAAATTCTTCAGCGCTTTATCATTGTCCTCTTGCGGAAATGCAAGCAGGTCCTTCATATCAAATGAAAGGCGATAACTTAGGTCGGTAATGGCATAGCAGAGATGTTCAAGTATGGTAATGCCGGGATCGTGGGTATTGTAATCGGTCCAGACTTCACCGGCAAACTCCCGGATGCGTTTTATACCCTCCTCACGCAAAAAATCAAAATCCATTCCCGGTGGCAGAGAGGTGTTATTTGATATGGTAACAGGTTCGATCACTCTTAATTGTCCTTATGAAATTTTAAATTTTAAATGTTGAATTTTAAATTAAAATTTTAGATACTTTTTAGATTCCTAAATTATCTGTAAACTCTACTTCAATTGTTATTGTTTATAATCCAACGCAGAGGCGCAGAGAACGCAGAGATTCGCAGAGAAATACACAAATGATTGAGATGTTCTTATCTCCCTCCCCTAACCCCTCCCATCAAAGGGAGGGGAAATAAACGGTATATATTTATTAAAGGCAGGGGCAGTCCAATTTCCCTCCCCTTGGTGGGAGGGACCATGGGAGGGGGGTATTTAATTATTCCGATGGTTTATCGTCCGTTTTTTTTATCTCTTCTTCAAGCACCTGAATAGCGCCGCTTATACGCAACAGCGACTCTTTTATCTGCAGCGCTCTGCCTTCATGTTCCATCAGGGTTTTTTGACCTGACTCATACTCTTTTTTAAGTTCGTCGAGACGATTTAGTAATTGATCTTTCATTATTTTTACCTCATTTTGGTTAAATTGTGTTTAAAGAATTTATTGCGTTCATTTTATCCTGAAGTTCAGATATCTTTGATTGCTGATCCTGTACAACTTTTGTTAACACTGTGACAATATGGTTTATGTTGACTGCGTCCTTTTTCTCCGATGCGACCTGATCAGGGGTGTCCTCTGCAATAAAACCCAGACGCAACTCCTTTTTATCATCATTTTTCAGATTAAATTTTACGGGATTAAGCTGCTTAAATATTCTCAAAGCCTCCTTAACGGAAAAAGAGCTAATGTTCTCTTTTAATTTTCTGGAAGAATTTTGGAACAATCCCGTTACTGTAAGATTACCATTCCCTCCCCAATCGCCAGTTATAAACACCCCATCTTTGTGCAATAGATAAAGGCGTTCACCTCCATTGATATACATTCGATTAGGTGTAGAAATGAGTGTTTCATTTACTTCTCCATTTCTATAATTTTGAAGTCGCATTAATTCTATTCCGCCGTCTCCAGGATTTACTTCTCCATTATCATGAGCTCCTCCTTGATACCAGGCAAAATTTTTATCCGAACGGAAATATTGTGTGTAACTTTGTATGCCAATGCCATAATTGCTTCGCCACAAATTAAGCATCTGCCGACCTTCACCGGCAAAATTAATTGAACCTTCTTCCCCAATTGATAGATTACCTGTAAAACACGCATCGCCACTTACATCTAACTTATGCGCAGGCGTGGTTGTGCCTATTCCTACACAATCATCTTTAATTACCATTAAAGGCACACCGCCCTTTCCAGGCTCTAGCGATCCTCCCGCATGAGAACCTCCTCGATACCAGGCAAAATATGCTCCTGTACGAAAATATTGTGTGTTCGCTTGTATTCCGATGCCATAACTTGTGTCGTACAAATTAAGCACCTGTCCACCTTGACCGCCAAAATTAATTGAGCCTCCAGCTGATAGATTGCCTGCAAAACGCGCATCGCCATTTGCAACGAATGGTCCGTCTACCGTAAGATTACCATTCCCTCCCCAGGCATTAGATATAAACACTCCGTCTTTATTCAACAGATAAAGGCGCTCACCTCCTGTGATATGCATTCGTTTACCATCACCAGGAACATTAATAGTTGTTGCGTTACCCTCCCAATCATCTTTTATTTCCAGTAATGTTTTTCCGCCGGCTCCAGGGTTTAGTGGACCATCATCATGAATGCCACCTTTATAAAAGCCAAAATTGCTACTCGTACGAAAATATTGGGTGGCGCCTTGCACTCCTATGCCATATTGCGCGGTCCACAAATTAAGTTTTTGCTGAGTATTTTGATTAAAATCAATTGAATCAACCGTCAATTTCCCGGTTATAACACCACCCGGCCAATCATTAGCATAGTTTAATTCTAAAGTTGGTCCATTATCTACAAGCGCCCTGCCGGGCTCTCCTCTTCGCGTAGAATGACCAAACCAAAAATCATGCGCTCCAACAGTTGCTCCTGCGTAATCGGCCACATCAAGACGGTTTAGTTTTCCGGTATATCCTACATCTCCATTCACATCTAACTTATGCGCAGGCTCGGTTGTGCCTATACCCACATTATCATTAGTAATAACCATTAAAGGCGTTCCGCCACCTGGGTTTAGGCGTCCATCATTATGAACGCCTTCTCTATACCAGGCAAAGTTCTCGCTCGTGCGAAAATATTGTGTTGCGCCTTGTATTCCTATGCCTAATTGTTTAGTCCACAAATTAAGCATCTGCCTGTTCATGCTTTTAAAATAAATTGAGCCATCGATATACAGATCGCCTTTAAGATTAGTGTCGCCGTTTACCTCTAACTTATGCGCTGGGGTTGGCGTGCCAATGCCAACATTGCCGCTTGCGCTTTCAATAAACAGCTTGCTCTCTTCGGCGGATGTCTCAAAATTAAGCCCAGGATTTGCGGCTCCCTCCGGTTTCTGATTAATGCGCCAGGTCAATTGTTTGTCCATTTGAAAATCCAGCAGGTTTCCATTTGTTCCTTTATCTGAAATCGTTAAAGGCTGATCAGTCCCGGCCGGCCTTTCAATGCCGTCATCATTAATATTAATTACAGATTCAATAAAATCGTAAAAATCAGCGCCTGATGGTTTAGCTCCCTGTTGAAATGTTGTCACTAGTTGTTTTCTTGATTTTTTACCGGCCATTTTTTGCCTCCTTAAAAAATTATCTTACCTTAAAATCGCTTCCGATAGTCATGAATCCCACGCTGTCAAAAATGGGTTTGCCTTTGCCAATCTCAAAATCCTCGCCTATTATCATATAACCAATACCCTCAAACTCCTCTTCGTTATAAAATTCCGTTGAAATTACGTCAATAATATGAGCTTCCGCCGAGACGAGAATGGAATCAGGCCTTTGAACATAAGCAACATTTGAATCATCAATGTTTGCATAACTTTGCGCTTTGGAATTAGAGAGGTTTTGTTTGATTAATTTGAGATTTGCAATATAGTCGATATATGGCCTTTTTTCGAGAAAATGGATCACCTTTGAATTATGAATGCAACCTCCGAACACGATGCCGTTTTGCCCCCCATAAGCCCATGGCGACAAGAACCGTTTAAGATCGTCATTCAATTCGTTAAGATAGTACCCATCCTCATATCCCTTTTTAAACCGCGCGCCTATCCTGTATTTAACCTGTTCGTAATTCGGGTTTTTGATTGCTATGTTTATAAACGGCGATGTTGATTCCTTTAAAAACATTTCAATCCTTTTCAGCAGATTAGCATGCGCTTTAGGCTCTAAGGGATAAAAGGGCGTTCTGTGCGATATGTCCGGTATGACCACTATTGTGACGTTTGCGTTATCATTAGCGCCCGCGCATATATCAGAATCTATATCTTTTATGTCGTGGACATCATTAACAAATGATCCGCCCAGGCATTTTACCTTATAAATCTCCGGGAACCGGTCGAGAACCATACGCTCATAATCCCATGAGGTTACAGCGCGCTGTTTATGCCTCAGCCTTTCGCCGGCTCTTATATAGTATGAAGCCGCATCCTCCCGCATCCTTCCATTAAAAGAGCTATAAGGTTGAAATATATTTTGTATATCAGCGTCCTTTGTGACCGTTTTTTTTATGGAACCTGATGCGAGCGGTTTCTCTAAATGGTCCAATGCGTTATTATTATCTTTAAAAACCGCCGTGGCCGCCTGAGTTCTAACATCCACTAAATCAGGAAAAGCCTCGCTGTTACGGGCTGATGACGCCTTTATCCACATCCTGTCAACAGGCATCAACATATTGCTGAACGATATATCATGCGGGATCTCAAATCTAATAATACCGGAATCGACAAATCCGTTAGTTGTATCTGAAATGATATGTATCTTTTCAAAATCACGCCATCCATTTTCACTCAAATACATCCAGCTTAATTCAGGCAACTTTAGCTCAGCTACGCCGCTGCCCGCGACAAACTGGAACAATATAGACACCTCTTGCCTTGGTTTAACGTCGCGAATGCCTATAAATATATTTCCTTCATCATTGTGTTGCGGCAACATGTAGTTGCTCTTTATTACAGCGTCTTTATCCGCGCCTGAATCACGATCATTGCCCAAAATAAGGTCGCCGCATCCAAACGCATCCACTCTATAAAGACGGATATCATCCCGAATGCATTCTTCTTCTCCAACATTCATGTCTTTCATTAAATCTATATCCGCAGACGCTGAATAATCCACTGAAAAGCCGTTAATTTTCGGCGTAAACGGCGGGTATACCTGAAGGCCTTTAAGCGCGGTCTCCTCAGGGGTCAACTGAATTGTTGACAGCTCTTTAGCTGAAACCTGGGCGCATTTATTAAGCGCCATTGGGTATATATTATGGAGGAAATCCTGATCGCCCAACTCCAGCTTAAAATATCGCTGCATGTCAAAAGGATCGTTGCTATTTAAATCCGGGGAAGACGGCAGGGCGGTATAATTATGAACATCGAATTTAAGGGCTTTAAGGGTTGGCTCAAAAAGCCGCAGACCCGGTTCAACATCATTCCAACATCTGTTATTAAACATTTTTATTGAGGCGGCAAAACTCTCCTTTGATATATCGCCGGCTCCAACAAGACCGCTTTGTGTATATGCCTCATAATATTCCCCGAAATTCCCGGGTAATCCCTTCCATTGAGGGTTAATAGATAAACGGTCGAGCTTCTTCAGGCAAATCTCAGGATTAGCAAAATAGAACCCGGAACCTGAGACAGGGGCATTGCCAAAAGGTTCAAACGGCGACTTAGGATTAATGAGGGCTGTATCGTTTCGTAAAACAAGCTCTCTAAGATTACTTGCTTCAATTACAATACGCGCTTTATTAATACGAATGCGTTTAAAAATGTCATAATGGGTCGCATACCCGGACAAATTTATTTTAGTCCGGAAACATTTCAACATGATCTTAACAACCGGCCATTGGGTGTTAATGCCGCTAATCTCGGGGCTGCAATGGCGTATGGCCGGAACGTTTTCATCAAGAGTTATGCGAAATTGCAAAGAATTAAGATATATAGATGATTGATTAAATTTTTTATAAAGGCCTTTTTGGGCATCCACTGTGTCCACTTTGCCTGTGTATGTTAGTAGCGCCTCATTCTCGCTGATTAATTTATCAATACGATAGAGTTCACCCTGATCTGTAGAGATGTATCCATTGACATCCTCTTCCTTAAATTTAATGGTTTCAGTTGTTAAGATGTTTGATTGTTTATTGACCGGCGCGGCTTGCTGAAAGACGGCTTCCTCTTTTTCAACAACATAATTGCCGCATTGAATATCCACTGAAACCGGGTTAATTAATTTGCCGGCGCTGCTAAGGAGAACATCAAAAGGCCTTTTCTCCTTTTCATTTAAAACATTGTTTGCCTTTTCTTGATCAAAAGAGCCTTTTTCGCATTCGATGGTTATTGTAATAACACGGCTTCCTTCGTTTAACAGAAATAGCGGCGATGCAACGGCAAAACCGGGAGTATCAGCGCCCATTGTTCCCGTCAATTCACGCCCAAATGCCTTAAATCTAGGCGGCTTCTCATTGGCTTTTTTTGCCTCAAGCAATGAGTCGGCATAGATGTTGCCTGCCTCTTCCCTGCCAACATGTGGAAATGTAAAATTCCTTTTTCTGGTTTGGGCTTTTTCCAGTAAAAGATAAACCTCATCCCAATCTTTTGCCAAAGGATTTTCTATACATTCATTTTTTACATTCATAATAGCATGAAAATCATCAACGCTCATGTAAAGCGACTCATTTACATACTGACGCGCCGCCTGACCGGACAGTCCTTTAAAGAAGTCATCAGGAGTGTTTAAACCATCCGGCATATCCACGGGAAGCGGGTCATATGGAGCGGGATCGCCAAGCGCGAATAGCATCATTCTTGTGAACGTCTCATTTTTATCGCTGTTTGCAGTATCAAGGAAAATATCTCTAAGCGTGTTTCGCCTCAACAGAGTGATGCGTTTTCGAAACGCTGTGTTAATATAATCATATGCCTTGGCCCACTCCTCTTCATCAGGCAAGTTAATGCTTCTATTGCGTTTTTGCGCGTCTATCTGGCGCTTTTGTGTATTTATACAATAAGCAAAATCATCAATTGACGCAAATCCCAGCTGATTCAAAATGTACTGCCGGTCGCCGGCATCAATGTCGTTTTCTTCTTTGCCTTTTATCTTTTTATTCAGATTTTGTAAAAACAACAAATCTACTTCCTGACCATTTGTAGAGTTATTTGGATATTTGGGGAGATTGTTGCCCTGGTCGGGGCTGCCAAGAGCCCAACAGATCATTTTCTCAAATCCCTGATCTGTTTTATTATATTTTTCATGTATTGATTTAAGGCCGATATACCTTTTGCCGGCAAAGAGAGTTTTAATATCCGAGATATATGCCCTGTTTAATACAAGGTCCCGGTCAACGGCATATGAAAGAATATTGCCAAGGCTGTCCTTGCCCGCGTTTAAAAGGGTTCCTTTTTTTATCAGGCGCTCATACACGCCCGGTTTAAGTTCAAAAACCACATTGACCCGGTCCGGCAGGGGGGCTCGTTTTTGTATCTTTAATACATCTTTATAATAGAAATCAATATATCTCTTTGAGAGCTCGCGAAACTGCGCCTGCGGGTAATGAAGCAATTTAAGAAATGTGAAGAACAGGGCAAGATGAGGGCGTGATAACCTATCCATCTTATCCTGATTGTTTGCGTATTTAGCCGGATTATTGATAAAATCAACCATTTCATCAATATCGCCGTCAAAGAATGAAGACCAATCCGCGCCGTTCCATTTATCGTCATTATCAACAAAACGTAATTTTGTCGCAAACTCCTTTGCAAAACGCAACAATTCCCTGTCGGAACGGTCATCCACCGGGATGTATCCGTGATCAAGGGCCGCGGGCATACGTTCATTACGGCTTGTTCCGTCTTTAAATATATTGGCTATTATTTCAATCATACGCCTTTCCACTTTGTATTAGTTGTAATAAAAGTCCCATTTCCTGAATATTGAGGAGAGCTGTCCGGTATCGGCGCTCCGGGGCCGGGAGGGGGCTGTTTAGCCGGATTTTGCACTTCAAATTTTGCCGTAAAGTTGCCGCCCTTTAACAGCGCCGCCTTGCCGTTGCTATTGGTTTTAGTCGCTTTTTGATCGGCGCCGAGAGCGTCAATCTTTAAGGTTCCGGCTCCTGGTATGGAATAGACCGGCGTCATATACATACATCCCGGGACTTGCGCGCTTTTTTCATCTCCGTCAACGCAAACCTTCTTCCCGTTTAACGAAGATTTGCCGCTACCCATCAACGTGCCCGGCTGAACGACCACTGTTGCCGGGCCGAAAGCGGGCATAAAGTTTGCCTTGTCGCCATTTATCAGGATAAAATCCGGCATAATATTTCCTTTTTGCGCAAGATATCATTAACCCATTTAAGTTTAAACGTTAAAAGCCTTTTTCCCCATCACGCTAGCCTCGTTTTCAAGAGCCGATTGATCGTTAACAGCAACGCCGTCCATATGCATTGTAGGCTGAACTCTGCCCTCTTTCTGTTGCACGGCATGCCACGCCTCATGCGGCAAATGCCTTTCCTGACCAGGAGAGACATATATGTCGCTGCCCTGCGTATAGGCCAGGGCCTGTAGGGTTGCGGGTTTTGGCGAGTTCTTATGCACTCGGATGTCGGACATATCCATACCGGAAAGGGATTCAACTCCGGCTTTTAAATTGTCCGGCATGCCGGTTATGTTTTCCCGTTTTTGGCCGTCATCTTTATCCGCGCCCTTTAAAAGACTGCATACGGCGCCGTTGCCCACCATGCGCTGTAATGTTTTTGCGTCGTTTCCTGTTATAGCCCCGGGAGACAACTTTGCCCTCTGAATTAGTTTGCCGGGATTAAGCTTTGCCTTTAAGTTCTGAGCGCTGGTTTTAGCTGCAACGGCTTTATTTGATGTTAAGCCGGCTTTTTTAGCGCTTTTGGTCTGTTTATACATTTATTCACTCCTTAGGGCTTGCGCAAAAATAACTTGGTCATGTTGGGTTTCATTCAACCCAACCTACATATCCTTAACAGGCGCCGGCTCTATCATAGATTTGTCGCTTCATTAATATAAAAAGGGTACACCATGTTGTCCCTTGAATTGGTGGACTTTATGATATAGTTAATGTTTATCAATAATAATCCATGAACCTCTTTGCTTTCAGATATAATAATCTCGCCGACGTTTATTCGTGGTTCATGATTGAGAATAGCCTTTGAAAGCATTGTCTTCAATCGGGTAATAATACCGTAACTTATCTCTTCAAAGAGATAGTTGTTTAGATCGCAACCATAATCAGGTTGCATAACCCGCTCCCCTAAACTTGTCGAAAGTAAAATCTTCAGGCTTTCCTGTATGTCCTCCTCATTTGACACCATTTCAACAGAGCCTGTATCTTTGTCACACCTAAACCTTGGGGGGAAAGACCACCCCGCGCCTAAAAATGAATTACTGTTATGCATAGTTAAAATGTAATTTTCATGTTCATGTTGGGTTCATTCAACCCAACCTAAATATGTTAAAACACAGGCAAGGGAGCCCATGCTGCTATTTGTATTACCTAAATTGAGCAATTCTTATCGCCCTCCCCTGACCCCTCCCATCAAGGGAGGGGGAATTAAATGTAAATGTTAATTACAATACTTCACCCATTAGGCGGCGCTTTTTAAGTTTACAATTAAGACCAAAACGAGCCTAATAAGCCAAATTCCCCTCCCCATAGTGGGAGGGGGTATTTAAAATCTCTTAATTCAGCTCTAATTCACATCCACCTTTGAGCCTTTGATGGTGATGTTATCGCCTTCAATAGATATATCAGCGCTTGATTTTATAGTAATGCCTTTATCGTCAAGCGTAAATTCGTTATTATTCTTGTCCTTAAGGCTAATGCCTGTATCATCCTTAAGGGTCACCTCATTGCCCGAGGGCGAGCTTATCGTCACCGATTTCTCTTTATCATTAAACAGTATCTTTAACTTTTCACGGGTAACAAACCCTTTTTCGCTGTTTTCATCCTCCGGCTCAAGCGGTGGGGCGTTTTTACCATTGTATAATGAGCCAAGTATGACGGGTAGCCGCGGATCGTCATTAAAAAAACCGAGAACAACTTCATCGCCTTCTTCAGGCTGAAAAAAAATGCCGCGTTTATTTCCCGCGTCAGGCATGGTTTGCCTGGCCCACATAAGCCCCTCTTTTTCATCAATAGCCGGGGCCTTTACCTTGACCCTGTAATGCTTTTCAGGATCGGCTTCAAATTTGTCGACTACCCCTATCTGTATACCGTTTATAGGGGGAACAAGCCCTGACGCCCCAGGCATGACAATATCATTATTGCCTGCAAACCATTTTGCAGTTAACCCGAACTGCACATCAGTCAGCCACCCGGCCTCAGTCAACTGGTGCCGAACACCGGTGACAATAGTTTTGCCGTTAAACATTGCGCCGGCGCCTTTAACCTCCATCACATCGCCGGGTTTGATATCCGCATTGCCGTCCACCTTAAACCTTCCCCTTAACAGGGACATCCTGCTTTTGATCATTTTAGCGTTAGCCCATGCTCCGGCTTCATCCTGTTCAAGACAAACCGCGTCAACTAACCGCAACTTATCCGCGCCTATATCTGAAGCAAGATCAGCCGGTTTCAGATTGCCCTGACCAATTAAAACATCATCAGCCGAAGCGCTTTCAAGTTCCTGCTCATCAATACTCCACGAATAACCCTCAATCTCTTTATACTGCGAGCTGATATCCGCTTCCATCTCAAAATCAATTATGTCATCAACGCCGTTTTCAAAAGTATGCATAGCGTCCCCCGTAACCTTAGGGGCTTTGATGCTTATAGCGCCGTCATCGGTAATTAACCATAGGCCGTTTACATCCGCGCGCGACAATATAAAATCCCAATCCGTTGACTGATACTGCGTCATCTCCTTATGGATTATTTTGGTTGACTCAATTTTTCCGGTATCCAGCCCATTGTCATTGATAATCTTGGCAATGATATCGCTGTCGGTCATATCATTATATATGGAAGATTTTCCGGCTAATGCAAGCTTAACTGCCTTGTCCTTAAGTTCAAGATTCAGAAAAGAGCCGTTTTTATTCGATTTAATGCCATGTTTTAACACAACGCCTTTAAAAACAGTGGCATCATCCTCGCCTTCATACCTTAATTTTACCTCAACCTCTTTGCCGGGTTTAAAGAAATCCGTATCGCTTATCACAAAGGTTTGTTTCGCCGCATCGCCGTCAATTAGCGAGATAGCGGCATATGGAAGCCTATTGACCTCTTTTATAATGTCAATGGAAAGGAGCGCATAATCAGGGCTCATCTCTTTGCCGCCACTTAAAATAGTCGCAGTAACAACTCCGCTCATAACGCTGTCATTTCTTAATAGGCGGAAAGTTCAGGGAACTTCCCGGTTTCAGTTTTCTAAAATTATTTAATCCATTTGCCAGCGCGACCTGTATGTAAAGAGATTGATTGCCATAAATCCTTTTAGTCATCATTGGAATGGTGTCGTCGCTTTTGATTGTTCTGACATGAGTAAGGTCAGGCGACTCTTTCTGCTCTTTTTTTATACGTTCAGAGTCTTCAATATCACCGATAAACGAAGTGTCAAGTTCCGCCCGTATGGGTTTGCCGGTGCGGTCAAACATGGTATACTTAACGTCAACCGACTCAAGACGGCAGCTAAATACCAGGTCGCCCCATTCTATCTTCAGATATCTGGGTTCATGAATTTGGCCGTCCATTGTATAAGTTAATTTAAGAAACTTCCGGACCTGTTTGTAAACATCCTTGTCTTTACACAAACCAGGCAGCATAACGGCCCCAAAATCCGTTACACCGCTATCATCTAAAATGATCTTTAATGATAATTTGTTTGGTTTTGAGAGGGAATATTTAGCTTCGCGTCCACTGGTGTTAAGGCCCTGAATCTCCTGGAAAACGGTTTCGTAACGCAAAGAGTATGATTCAGGATTGAACATCGCTTCAAACGTATTGTCCTCAATGTTTCTCTCCCGGTCGTTATAAGCCGTTATCTTTAACTTCTCAATCTTAAAAAGATTCTTAAACACAATTTTTATTACCTCTCTTTTGACCTTTCAAGTATATTCATTACCTGATCAACACATTCAGCGATAATTTCATCTTTATCAATATTTGACGCGGCTTTAGCGCTGTTAGCGTCTCCATTCGTAGCGCCGGCTCCATCATTATCATTTTTAATAATCGCTCTTATTATTAACTCTTTGATTTCTATGGGCATTATCTTAGTTCCAGTGGAGCTATTAGCTTTAATGATAAAACAAAATCTCCCCACCATCTGGAAAGAGGGGGGGCGCTCTGTGTCGTTTGCGCACGCGTGAAACCTAACAATAGAGGATTCCATGGCTATGTTGGGTTTTGAGCCTCAACCCAACATGCATATACTTTGAACACAGGCGATCAAATCCGCAGTATTCGGAAACGGGTGTATGCAAGCTCCATGGTATCGACCACAATTCCATTCTGTTCCGCATCCAGATCGGAAACCGCCCACTTAACCGGATATGACTTTATAAAGAGCCATCCTGCAATAGGGATGCTTTGGTCATTCAAAAGCGTGACCATAACATTCCCCGGCGCGAACTTCATGGTTGTCATTGCAACATTAAACTCGATGTTTAACGGCGAGCCGATAACCATGCCGCGTTCCAGCGAAAGATTGCCGTATTTTATATTTTTCGGCAAACGATGCTCGGATAAATTCTCTCCTCCTTCCCGTATCGTTTCCGTCTCAATCTCGGTTGAAAGGCCGGACACCTTCTTAAACCTTATATCAAGCGGGTTAGGCACAACGCCGCCTATAAAGAAGACCACCGCAAAATGAAACCCCACAGGAGGATTCCTGGTAATTGACAGTTCCGGAGGATTTATCTTGTTTGCCATCTTTCATTTCCTTTCTCAGGAATACTCAAGTTTAAGGCCGTCAGCCATAACATCCAGCGACTCTATAGCCACTTCGTTAGAGGTGGCGTTAAAACCGGGGGCGTCAAGTTTAGTGGGGAATGCATTAGACACTTTCCATGACACAACAGGATTCTCGCCTGTTTCATCCATCAGGCTTACTGTAATATCTTTTTTGTTAACCGTGGCAATATTAATATCGCTTATCCAGTCATACAATTTACTATCACTTTTGACCACGCCCTTTTTCATGCTCATCTTTACAGGCGTCCCTATTCCCGGCATGTGTTTCGCGCCCTCTTTACAACTAAGGCCGTCTTTATATGTAATAGTTTCATACTCAATGGCGAGCCCCGAGACCTCTGAAAAAGCGATTGCGTCTATACCGTCAATCTCAACATTATAGTGAAACACAGGCGTTGGATAACTTGCTTTTATGTTATCTTTTGTTGTAGGCATTTTTATTCCTCTATATAAAATTTTTATGAATTTAAATATAAACCATTTTGCCGCGCCGGGTATAACAACCGGCGCCGGGCAAGCAGATTTAGATTCACAAATTTATCAGGCGCAACAATGTTAAAGTTGCAATATTTCTTTTCGCAGCTCAGGATTCCTGCAACTTGTGTGAAAATTCAAGGATTATAAACTCTGCCGGCCGCACTGCCGCAATGCCGACTTTAACTATCATGCGGCCGTCCAATATATCCTGTTCCGTCATAGTGCTGCCCAGGCCGACATGCGCATAGAACGCCTGCTCCGCCTTTGCTCCGGCAAGGGCGCCTTGCCGCCATAAGTCGTCAAGGTAACTTTCAATCATCGTTTTAACCTTTAACCATGTCATAGGAGTATTCGGCTCAAACACGGCAAACGCGGTTGATTTTTGAATAGACTCCTCAATCGTGCTAAACAACCTTCTAACCGGTATATACCGCCACTCATTATCATTTCCCGCAAGGGTCCTTGCCCCCCAAACCAGTGTTCCTTTGCCTGTAAAACTCCTGATAGCGTTTATTGATTTGCCGGCGGTAGTGTCAACATTAAGCGTTTCCTGATCATCATTTGTTATTTTTATTGTCGGCCCTATAACGGAAGCCAGACTCACATTGGCAGGGGCCTTCCAAACTCCCCTTTCCCTGTCAACTGTTGAATATACAGCGGCAATTGCGGAACTGGGGGGAAGCGTAACCCTCTTCTTGCTGATTTCAGCCAGAATCTTGCCATATAGTTGGGTTTTAGTAGTTTTTAAAGAGTTGAGAGTATTAGCGCCCGACGTGGTTGACGGAGCCGGAGCCGGATCGGTTGGCGACGTATTTGACGGAGCAGTTGCTATGCTTCCGGCTGTGGAGCCGTTTGGTATTGTAACCGTCACCGTTTTATCGTTATATTCATAATTAAGAGTGGTTTTTATATATGGATAATAAGCTGCGCCATATTTTAGATGATTCATTCCTATACCGCTCCTGAATGCTCCGACCTTTGTTGGGTCGCCGTCGCCGTCTAAAACATCGAAGATAGCAAACCTGTCTTTTAATTTGCCGCACTGCAGCAGTGATTGTTGGCATAACCCTGTATAATCAACATCCGTATCCAAATTTGGGCCGTCCGTAAGGATGATAATGGTCGGTTCATCCTCTTTTTCCAGGGCTTTTAGACCGTCCTCCATATTGCTCTTTGCCACTGTTGTTGATGAATAATCACCCACTGAAACAACATAGCAACTAGACCCTCCATTATCAAAATAAATGCGCATACTGTAATAAAGCAGGAATTTAAGAGCTGCGTTTGTCACGGTTATTTTTTCAGTCGTATCCACGGCAACTGAAATGCCGGGGTCGGGAGCTCCGCCAAAAATGCTTTCATATTCAAGGAATGTGTTTATCCGTGTAGGGATATTTTGCAGATCTTCACCATCCTTCTTAGCTCTCTCCGTATAGCCAATAAAAGCCGGAATAGCAGTTGACACTGCAGCGACGGACGGCGGCAAAACAGACTTTTCCTCGACGTAGACATTCGGCGTCATATAAGTAGCCATAATTATCAATCTCCTTTCTCAAAATCAAAAAAATATAGTTAGGGCCTGCGCAAAAATAAAACGTTCATTGAACGCGCGCGGACAACGTTTTATTTCTTCCGCGTTCATTTTCAACCCATTAATCAATTTGTCTTTTCAATATCAACCTGCTTATCCGTCGCAATATTCACTTCCCTTTCAGCATAAACATCCATAGTGAGAATTATTGAGTAATGAAATGAAGCTCTGGGTTTGCCGCCCAAGGCTTGCCAGAATTCACCCGGGCTTTGCAAATGGCCGGGCCGTAATGCAAAAGCTGAAGGCAATGGCTCGACTCCTTGTAGACTGCCCTGTAACACATCCTCGGGAATGACATGAAACTGTAAAAAAACTTTCATCACTTCGCTCAGCAATCGATGTTCATCACGGGCAGGATTTCCCGAGCCTTCCGCCGGCCATGCAGTGACAATATAGGAACATTCAATCCAAATCGGTTGACGCCTGGTCACGCCTTTCGTATTAGAGACCTTCTTGAAGTAAACAACCTCGCTTCGCCTCCTTTCCTGATTTTCACGAATATCGTAAAGGAATATATTAATAGCCGGCAATGTTACGGAAGCAGGAGGAAACTGGTCGTCAGGGGCGCTAAAGCTTATGGAGATTTTATCTACGATCTCTTTTGGCAGATATTGTTGCAGTAAATGTTTTATTGAAATGTCAAGATCACTTATCATCTTTAGCTTTAAATTAAATTAAACTAATGTGAGATAACTAATTATATTGAAATAAAACAGAGGTTCGGCCTTTAGGGTTATTTTTGAGCAGACCTTTAGATATATAGCCTGCAACACTGTTTCATGTATAGAGTCAACTACTGATTGCCGACTGCAATTTTATGAGTTGGTTCGGTAATGTGCTATGAAATACAATCGATTTATGCGCGTTGTCTAAACAATACACGTGCCCGACATATAACGAATTATTTATTTGTTTAGATCTTATAACACATTTTAAATGTGATTACAATAGATTCTGAAATAACCAAGAATTCTCAGCCAATCTCGAGAATCTCTACTGCGTCAAATAGTGTAGTCATACAGCTTGTAAATTATGTTAATTACGATTGGTTGTATTGGAAATGGTGTGTGTAAGGTGTGTGTGCCGCATGATTTACATAGTTTTTTACATTTTAATCAAAGAGCCCGCGCAAAATTTAGCAATTATAGAATAGACTTTTAGCATTATTAAAGATACACTCTTCAGGATTTATGATCATAAACCATTATTTTCTGTCATGTTCTAAAAATTTATCATCCATTATCATTTCGCCTATCTTTTGGTATTCTCTGCGCGCAGCCTTCATAAGATGCTTTAATTCAACTTTTGTGCCCTCTTCAGCGCTTAAAAAAGCGGCCATAACCGCAATGTTTCGGATATTGGCGCCGCTAATCTCAAAACGGTTTGCCAATAATTGCGGATCA
Organism: Candidatus Anammoxibacter sp.; assembly: GCA_021777105.1. Taxonomy (GTDB): domain Bacteria; phylum Planctomycetota; class Brocadiia; order Brocadiales; family Anammoxibacteraceae; genus Anammoxibacter_B. The sequence continues at coordinate 2,789 of JAIQZQ010000026.1, read as the reverse complement.
ATATCTGAGCAGAGCGGTATCTTATCAGGCCAAATACCCTGCCAGATACTTAAACGATGCTCTTCATCCGGCATAGCAAACTCCATAGTAAAATTGATTCGCCTTAAAAAAGCATCATCCATATTTTTGCGAAGATTTGTCGCAAGAACAACAATACCGCGATGCTCCTCCATTTTTTGAAGCAGAAAACCGGTTTCTACATTTGCGTGACGATCATGCGAGCTGCGCACCTCTGTGCGTTTGCCGAAAAGCGCGTCAGCTTCATCAAAAAATAACATGACATCAGTATTTTCAGCTTCCGAAAACAGACAGGCAAGATTTTTCTCTGTCTCGCCAATGTACTTGCTTACCATTGATGCGATATCTATCTTATAAATATTCAGCCCTAGCTCGCCCGCTATAACTTCCGCGGCCATTGTCTTGCCTGTGCCCGGCGGACCGGAAAAAAGTATGTTTAACCCTTTCCCCAACGAAAGCTTTGCGCCAAAACCCCAATCATTAAAGACCTGGTCGCGGTGGTTGACATGATTGCAGATCTCCTTCAACATCTCCATGTTGTTTTTCGGCAGGACGATATCCTCCCATGAATAATGAGGTTCAATTCTTTGCGCTAATGTGGGAAGTCTTAAATTAGATTGTTGTTTGCATGCCTGGATAAGGTCGTTGTTACAGATTCGTTTATTTTTAGGATCACGCCAGCCGGCAAAATTCCCGGCATAAAAAGCAGTATCTATAATCTGGCCGCCGCTAAAATTAAACTTATTAGACACTTCTTTAACATCTAAATCAGATTCTACCTGAAATTTTCCGTTCCCCAGCTCCTTTTCCCACAACTTTAGCCGGTTTTGGCGTCCGGGCACATTCAGCTCAATCCGTATAAAGGATTTGTTATGGAGCGCGTTATCAGGTTCCCATGGTTTTGATCCGGATAAAAACAGAGGAGATTTAAGTTGCAGTAACTCTTTATTAACCGTTTTTATATAAAAAGAATCTTCCTCTTCAGATAAAAGATCAAAATTGCGCCAATACAGAGGCGCATTCTGTAATTTTGCTTCACGTATAATAAACCGGACAATATCAGTAAAGGTTTGATGGTCTATATCATTAAATTTCGGCAAATTTATTATCAGCAACCCGTTAAAGCCGGTCTTATTGTTTAATTCAGCGCATAACGCCCTGGCGGTTGACAGTTTTCCCACGCCATAAGGTCCATGCAAATAGAAAACAGTATTACAAAATGTTTCAGAGCCCGCTTTTATTATGCGCGTCAATCCCGTCTCAATGTTTTGAGGAAGTAATAACTCTTCTAATTGGGTCTGTGTATCTATATGTTCAATATAACTCTTTATACGTTCATCAATTTCATAATTACCCAACAAATACTCTATGATCCGGGAATCAACTTTCAGATATTTATTTAATAAAAGCGCATTTTGATCGTCAGGATAATCCTGTAGCTCAAGGATATTGTTAAAAATAAGGGGCGCATTAGGTCTAAAATGCGACATTTCATTTAATTTGCTCTCCCAGGATCGGCAAAACAAATTAAGAACAAGGTCAATATTTGGTCTTTTTCTGGTAATATCGTTCTGTAAATACCCAAATATTTTCTCATATTTGCGGTCCAGAGTCGATATCATACAGATCAACAGCGCTCCTGTATCAAAGTCCGTTAGCTGAAACTGATTAGTCAGCGATTCCAGACGAAGTGTAATCCCTTGTTCCAGGCTTTTTCGTTTAATCTCGGAAATTTCGTTAAGCAATTGATTATACTCGTCTTTAAATGGCTCATTATTATCAAGGTCGCTGTTTTCATTGAACGGGGGATCTACGTTTACAGCCCATAACGGTATGCCTACGGGTTGGCTTAAAAGGTGAGCTATTTCCTCTTTAGTTATACATATGCCGTCATATTCATCCCTTTCCTGTTCATATCTCAGCGACTGATTTATAAACAAACTAAGGAGCAGATCAATCCTCCTCATTTCAGCTGTTAAATGTTGAAACGATAGAGAACAAACCTTTTCATCTGTTTTTTGATTAAAAGATGTAATATTATCAGGCATAAAATAGTCCTCATAAGATGATAGGAAATTGATTGTTTATAGCGTGCGTCATTAGATCAAAAATGAATAATGATTGCAAGTATTACAAGATGTTTTTCTTTTAATCGAATTGATATTGCGAAATATGTGACATGAAAATGTGCAAACTGAAGTTAAGGAAAATTCATAACAGTTTAACTTGTTGACATGCTTGAGTGGTGAAAAAATATCCGATGGTTGGTTCAAGTCTTCTGACTTGAACCGCATCTGACATTAACTTGCTTCTGGTCCCTACGCTCTGCGTGGGAACCGGCGGCGGAAGTGTTTCGACGCAGAGCGTCGAACAGCGTATTCCAATGCAGATCATTAAAACAAGCGAAATGATTTTTGCGCAATCCCTTAGTTTCACTTTACGTTCTCTGCCCAGCCCTTTGAAGGTGGTTGCAAAACATTCGTATTTGCCTTTGTAGTGTAGGCGCGTCCCATAGGTGTTAGGTTAAGAAATCAAAAAAAAGATTTTTTAGGTTTAAAATCTTTTTTTTTTGTTTTATAATTCCGATAGCTTTATTAAGGCTATCGGGTATATATGGAGGGAAATTATGTTAAAAGAGGAAAGAGTTATTGCCAAGCTAAAGGAGAAAATATTGCAGCTTGGGCCAATGTTACCTGGAAGTATTAGTAAACAGTTTAACGTTTGTGGAAAACAGAGTTGCAAGTGTAAAAGAGCAGATGAACCAGTTAAAC
>JAIQZQ010000025.1 GCA_021777105.1 Candidatus Anammoxibacter sp. | reverse complement strand
GATACTGGATACTGGATACTGGATACTGGATACTGGATACTGGATACTGGATACTGGATACTGGATACTGGATACTGGATACTGGATACTGGATACTGGATACTGGATACTGGATACTGGCAGCCGCTTCGCGCCTGCACTTTAGTTCACTTTACATTTAATGCTGGATGTTTATCAGAATTTAGAGAGAGCTTCGGCAATCTTTAGGTCTTCGGGCGTAGTAATCTTGATGTTTTCGTAAGACCCTTTTACAATGCCCACGTTATGGCCGTAACGCTCAACAATTTGCGCGTCGTCCGTGGCTTCAAAATCCTCCTTTTGAAGTTTTTTGTGAGCTTCCAGTATGACGTCCATTTTAAAACCCTGCGGAGTTTGCGCCGCCCATAGATTCGCCCTTGGAACAGTGCGTTTAATGGCCATTTCTTGATCGGGATCTGCTTCTTTTATTGTGTCTTTAACAGGGACGGCCACAATTGCGGCCCCATGCTCCCTCGACTTTTCAATAACGCTTGTTATTATGTCCTCGGTTATAAACGGCCTGACGCAATCGTGAATCAATGCTATGCCGCAACCTGGGTTGGCATGTTTTAGCCCGTTAAAGACGCTGTCCTGCCTTCTTTTGCCGCCTTTAGTAATTGTTGCGACCTTATACTCTTTTAAAGCCGCCCCCCATTTTTCACGAACCATTTCAATATCCAGCTCGTTTACGACAAATATTATCTCTTTAACTGAAGGAACCTTGTTGTAAACCTCAAGCGTGTGGAAAAAGATAGGCTTATTGTTAACGCAAAGGTACGGCTTTCTAACCCCCCCGCCCATGCGTTCACTATAACCGCCGGCTACTATGATTACAGACACGTCCGATTCCATTAAAAAGATACTCCGGTTAACATATTAATCTTTTAGCGAAATTGAGTGATTCTTATCACCCTCCCCTAACCCCTCCCATCGATGGAGGGGGAATAAACTGTACATCTTTTACAATACAGCTCAATTATGTGAGACTTTTTAAGTTTGCGATTACAACCAAAACCCGCTTAATGGCAAATTCCCCTCCCCTTAGTGGGAGGGGTTAGGGGAGGGGGTATTTAAAATACCATTAAGACACTAAAGGGATTTTTAAACAACTCTACACTCGCTCATAAGGGTGGAAAAGTTTTTTATACTCATCCTGAGCATATCTGTCGGTCATGCCGGCAATGTAATCGCAAACAGTCTGATGTATGCCGATATCGCCGATAAATTTTTGAAATTCAGGCGGCAGTTGTTTAGGGTTGTTCACAAACACGCAAAACAGCTCCTTAATAAAACGTTTTGCCTTATCCGCCATGCGGGCAACCCTGTAATTCTGGTACACGTTTTCCAGCAGAAATTTTTGCAGCTCTTCTTTCTGCCTTGCCAGATTGGAGGAGAAACAAATTATCCTTTTACCGGATTTGCGAACATCATCAAGTGTTTTGATGTTCAGGCCGTCTATTAGAGCCGCGGTGTTTTCAATAAGGTCGGTAGCCTCCAGATCAATAAGGAATTTGATTGCCTGCGCAATCCTTACCTCTTCGCTGGCGTTAAAATTGGCGAACCTTTTTTCTATCATATCCGATGCATATCGCCATAACTCTACATCCATCAGATCCTTCTCCTTGATTAGGCCCGCCTTCAGGCTGTCGTCAATATCATGGTTGTCATAAGCAATGGAGTCGGCAATATCAACCAGCTGCGCCTCAAGCAAAGGCAGCTCATTGGCGTCAAAAATTTTAAAGATATCATCAGTTACTTCCCTGTTTTGTTTGTTGCCTGGAGAGCTTTTACGTTTGCAGGATTCCTTTTTTTTATTGCCGTAACCGTGCTTTAAAATAGACTCCTTAACCTCCCAGGAGAGATTAAGACCAAGAAAAAGCGGATACCTCCGTTCAAGTATATCCACAACGCGCAAAGCCTGAAAATTGTGGTCAAAACCGCCGTACTCCTTCATCAGGTCTTCAAGCGCGTCCTCGCCGGAATGGCCGAACGGCGTATGCCCCAAATCGTGGCTCAGCGCTATGGCCTCGGTAATGTCTTCATTAAGGTTAAGCGCTCTTGCGATTGACCTTGATATCTGCGCAACCTCCATAGTATGCGTTAACCTTGTGCGGTAATAGTCGCCCTCATGATTAACAAACACCTGTGTTTTATACTCAAGCCGGCGAAACGCGGTGCAGTGAATTATCCTGTCCTTATCCCTTTGAAAAATGCTTCTGTAAGTGTGCTCGTCTTCCTGAAATTTTCGCCCTTTTGAAAAAGCGCTCTTCATGGCAAACGGCGCAAGCTCCCTCTTTTCGCGCTCCTCTATGTCTCTTCTTGTGTTCATCCCTATGTTTACCTTTACAAATCGCCTTTTATTTTCGGCTTTAAAAGTTTATAAACATCGTCCAATGATTGCGAGACAACTTTTGTGTCTGAAATTACAGGCATAAAGTTTGAATCCCCCGCCCATCGCGGAACAATGTGCAAATGAAAATGATCAACCACGCCGGCCCCCGCGGCCTCGCCAAGATTTGCCCCGACATTAAACCCGGCGGGATTCATTAAATCCTTTAAAACAGATTGAATCTCACCCGCCATTTTCATCAACTCAAGCATCTCATCGTCGTTTAAATCAAAAATATTCGCTTTATGGCTGTTTGGCGTGATCATTAAGTGGCCTGGGCTGTATGGATATTTATTTAACATGCAGAAACATGATTTACCCCTGTATACTAAAAGATTTGCCTCGTCCCGGTCGTCGTTAAGCGCGCGGCAAAAGATGCACTCCTTGTATTTATCGTCTGATAGAATAAACTCCGCTCGCCATGGAGCCCACAAATTTTTCATATTTATCTTTCGCCGCCCTATTTTAATTTGCCGCAGAAAACCGCGTCGCCGCGTCAATAACCCAGATAGTCCAACGGGTTTACAGGCTTGTCGTCCCTGAACACCTTGAAATGCAACCCGGGTTTGCCCGTTCTGGCGGATTTACCAGCTTTTGCAATTACCTGCCCGCGTCTTACCCTGGCGTTCTTCTTAACAAGTATTTTAGAATTAAAAGCGTACCAGGTATGCGCGCCTCTTTCATGCTCAATTACTACTGTTTTGCCCCATCCTCCCGGGTTAAAGGCAACGGACTTTACCTTGCCGTCCTTAGAAGCCAGCACGTCGTCGCCAATTTTAGCTTCAATGTCTATGCCGGTGTTTCTTTTGCCTTTCCTGTATTCGCCATATTGGCCCACCACCCTGTTCTTGATAGGCCATATATACCCTTTCCTTGAAACGGAAGAGTCGTTTTTAACAACCGGAGGCTTCTCAACAACCGTTTGCGGCTTGTCAACCAGCCTTGATTCACGCGCAACGCCCGAGGTAGGAATAAGCAGTGTCCGCCCTGTCTTTATATCCCTTACATCGTAAATATTGTTTATATCTATTAATGTGTCAGGTTGAACACCATGATCTTTTGATATCTTCCATATAGTGTCCCCTTTCTTTACCGTGTATTTTGTCATGCTCTTATCAGAGGTACCATCCAGGCCGCGCAACTCGTTTTTAAAACGTTTTGGGACGGGGAACGGGCTGATATGGTCTAAAGATATGCAACCTGAAAAACAGGACATAAAAGAAATGATAAAAATGGAGGAGACAACAATTGATAGGCTTATTTTCATTGATTGTTAAATAGAGCCGCATTATGGATCAGGAACACATATAATCTCTATTTATTGCCTTGCAAAAAAAAGTCAGAAGTTCTTATATACCAATAAGCGGGCGACGGGGGTCGAACCCGCGGCATTTAGCTTGGGAAGCTAACGCTCTACCACTGAGCTACGCCCGCTAAAAGAAATTACAACCACGCCGGAATTTTATCGGGACGCAGAGTGTCGTCATGTAAAAAAAATCGGTTTTGATAGCGTAAAATTATACGCTAATCGATTCATATTGCAATGAAAATATAAAAGCTCCGGCAACCAATAAACCGCTAATCCGCCACAACATAATCAATATAGAAGCGCATAAAAATTACCGGTCTTTTTACACCCTGGCCCCAATCTTTTTGAACTCTTTTTCGCTATAAAGGACCATTATGTCCGTAATCCCGGTCTTCTCCTTTATGCTCGCTATCACCCCTTCGCACTCCTCTTCAGTGTAACCGTGAATCATAGTGTAAACATTGTGCTCCCACTGTGGAAATGTCGGGCGCTCATAGCAGTGGGTTACCTCCTCATACGCAGCCATAATTTCGCCAACCTCATCAACCCTCTCCTTCGGCACTTTCCAAACGCACATCGCGTTTGCGGTAATGCCTATCTTACGGTGAGCAATAGCGGCCGCCAATCTGCGGATTTTGCCCTCGTCCAAAAGTCTCTTCATCTTGTCGATTACCTCTTGCTCAGTCATGCCAAGCTCATCGGCGACATCCTTGTAAGGAGTTTTTGTAATAGGCAAACCGTTCTGGATATGCCTCAAAAATGCAACATCTTCATTAATTTGATTGTCATCAGTCATAGTAGTAATATTCCTTTTTCTATCAATATATCTTAAATTTCACGCCGATTTTAAACTTTTTTATTGTCGGAAAGCTAAACACACTTAAACCGGTTTTATCTTCTATCTCTTTAAATTGAGCCTCAAGCTCTTTCTGGTTTACAGCAGACATTGTAAACCACATATTATAAGGCAAATCCACCCCCTTGCCTTTTCTAAGGTAATTATGCGACACCTCCGGATATGCGTTGATAATTTCACTTACTTCATCCAGCCGCTCTTCAGGCACTCCCAAAGCGGCAAGCGTAGCGGTTCTGCCGATCTTTTGAGTGTTTACAATAGGCGCAAGCCGCCTGATGTATCCTTTTTCCAGAAAGAATTTAATCCTTTCAATCACAAAGTCCTCATCCATATCCAACTCCTCGGCCAGGGACTGAAACGGCCTGGACGTCAACGGCAGATTTGTCTGAATCCTTTGCAATATCTTCTTGTCGTTAGTATCAATCACTTAAATAACGCTCCCTCTGCTAAACTTATTGAAATATATCCAAATAATTATAAAGTTTATCATTATATGTGCCCCTATAAAGCCTGTCAAAGCAAAAAATTGCGTCAAAAATGGAAAACCGGGACTAAAGCCCCCTATTTTTACGCGCTTGCCTTCAAAATTATGGTTTTTGAAACGTTTCGGAGCAATCGGCAAGATTGCTCCAGCTAGAAATAAACTGATATCATATGATAGAGAAGTGAAGCAATTGGCGGTTGGTTAAACAGAGGATGGATATCGAATTGAAACGGCCTTAATATTTCCAGGAAGAAAACAACAAAACTTTTGGAAAGTGATTGTAATTTCCCGGATTTTTGTTTTAATTATTAAAAGAGGGAAGAACAATATTTAGAGGCTTTAAAAGGAGGTTAATATGAAAACTAAAAACTGCCTGACTTCCTCAATAGTGAGAGAAGAGACTGTTTGCGACCTGGCAATTCAGGAATCAAAAAACAGATGCAAGGTTTTTGAGAAGAAATACCGTATATCGTCTGATAAATTTTACAATCTGTTTACTAAAGGCAAAATGGGAGATGAGGAGGAACTGTTTGAATGGAAAGCCTTAATTGAAGGAATTAAAGAATGGAGCCGGACCAGAGAAGGTTTGAGAGAACTGATAACAAAATAAAGCGGCATTTCGACAGGCTTGAAAAAACGATTGGCGACGATCCTTTAGTTGTTTTGTCTGACTTCCATAGAGTATATACCAGCCCTGCGACAGCTTTTGTTAAAGGAAAAGCAAGGTTTATAAACAATTCCCTTTTAAACATTTTTCAGCATGTTCGAATTAATGAGGGGAAACTATTTATTAGCGATTACAGATATCATTATATGGATTCCGCGAGCAGCTTGATATTCCGATATGACAATGCCGAGCATCATCCCGAAATTAAAACGAGCCCACATCACAAACACCTACCGTCCTGTAAAATAGAATCCGCAAATATAAGCATTAAAAAGCTTTTAACTGAAATTAATCAAAAAATAATAGAAGAGATAATAACCGGATTAAACTAATGTATATGATTAACAAAAAAAGGAGTAAAAAAAGATGCATGTGAATTCATTTAACACGCTGAAAATGAAAAATAAGAACATTTTATTTTGCGCGGCCCTGTTTGCCGCATTTTTACCCGCGTTAACATTATTAAATAGCGCGCCGGCTTCCGCCGCAACCGCGCAGGTATCAGCCGGAACAAGCCACACCGCCGCCCTGAGCGCAGACGGCCTTGTTTGGGCGTGGGGAGACAACACCTCCGGGCAACTTGGCGATGGAACAAAGACCGATAGCGAAAAGCCCGCGCGTGTTAACGGCATAAGCGGCGTTATTGCGCTTTCATCCGGTAAAAGCCACACCATCGCCCTTCGATCTGACAACACTGTGTGGGCATGGGGCGGAAACAGCTTCGGTCAATTGGGAGACGGAACCAAAACCGAAAGCAAGAGCCCGGTGCAGGTTCTTAATCTCAGCAATGTTATTGCCATAGCGGCCGGCGACGACCACTGCCTTGCCCTAAAATCAGACGGCACGGTCATGGCGTGGGGTAAAAACGATGTTGGACAACTTGGAGACGGCGCGCTTATTGATATGAACGCGCCTGTAAAATCAGGCGATCTTTCAGGAATAACCGCAATCACCGCCGGCAAAGCGTTTAGCCTTGCGCTAAAGTCCGACGGCACGGTTTGGGCATGGGGCGGCAAGGGGACTGGAGAGCTCGGCAACGCAACAAACAACAACAGCTCAAGCCCGGTTCAGGTAAACAACCTCAACAGCGCAACGGCAATTGCGGCGGGAGACTCATTTGCCCTGGCGCTGCAATCAGATAATACTGTATGGGCATGGGGCCTAAACGCCAACGGCCAATTGGGCGACGGCACAACCACAAACCGCACCGCACCTATTCAAATAGGCTCTCTTGCGGATGTCACAGCTATTGCGGCGGGATCAAGCCATTCACTAGCTCTAAAAACAGACGGCACGGTTTGGGCATGGGGCAAAAATATTGACGGCCAATTGGGCGACTTGACAAACACAGATCAAAAGATACCGGTGACAATAAGAAGCTTTGTCGCTACGTCTATTGCGGCGGGCGGGAATCACTCAATAGCAATTAAATCAGACAGTTCCGCATGGTCATGGGGGCAAAACAGCAAAGGCCAACTCGGCGACGGCACAAAAGTCTCAAGAAACGCGCCGGTTCAAATCCCAGACTTTAACCTGGCGCAAATGCCGCAACAGATATTTACCCGCCCAAAACTCCCGGCTCAACAGGTGGCGGCCGGAAAATCACACAGCATCGGCCTGAAGTCTGACGGCGAAGTTTGGGCATGGGGATTAAACACAAGCGGGCAGCTAGGCGACGGAACATTGGCGGATAAAAAGAGTCCTGTTCAGGTAAAAGATTTAACATCTATTTTGCAAATATCAAGCGGCGATAATCACACCATTGCCATGCGATCGGACGGCACGGTTTGGGGTTGGGGATTGAACGACAACGGGCAGCTTGGCGACGCCACGTTTACAAATGGAGCCGAGCCGGTTCAGGCTCTGAATATGAGCAACGTGGTCTTTATAGCCGCCGGGGCCAACCACAGCCTTGCTTTAAAATCAGACGGAACGGTTTGGGCATGGGGACAGAACTCAAACGGCCAGCTCGGCAATGGATCATCAAGCGGAAACAACAATCAGGCAACGCAAATAAACGGTCTTAACAATGTTATTGCAATAAGCGCGGGAAACAACTATAGCGCGGCGTTAAGAGAAGACGGCACGGTGTGGACATGGGGCTCAAACGCGGATGGGCAGTTAGGCGATGGAACGCTTAATAAAAAGACATCGCCTGTTCAGGTAACCGATCTTGGGGACGTCATAGCCATATCAGCCGGAAGTTTTCACACAATGGCCCTGGCTTCCAACGGCACAATATGGGCGTGGGGCAAAAACAGCTCAGGCCAACTGGGCAACGGCAAAACCTCGCGCAGAACAAGCCCCGCTCAGGTGAGCGGCATGGAGAACATTGTTGACATATCAGCCGGCGAGCTTCACAGCATGGCTCTGAAATCAGACGACACAACATGGGCGTGGGGTGAAAACGGATCGGGGCAGGTTGGTGACAATACAATTGACGACCGGTCCATACCTGTAATATTAAAGGATTTGGACAGCGTTAAATTTATATCAGCCGGTCATTCGCATAGCCTTGCGGCCAAAGCGGACGGCGCAGTGTGGGCGTGGGGCAAGAACAGCTCCGACCAATTAGGAGACAACACCTCAACGGACAGGCCGGCGCCGAATCTTTTGCCGGGTTTCAGCCTTGACGCGTCAGTAACGCCGACGCCGGTGGCGACGACGACTCCGCCCCCAACAAATATTACGTCAGTCATGCAAATTTCATCAGGGAGCAATCATACACTAGGCCTTCAAAAAGACGGTTCCGTGTGGGCTTGGGGATCAAACAGCAGCGGCCGGCTCGGGGACGAAACGTTTACAAACAGTGAAAAGCCTATTAGTGTAAGCGGAATTTCCAGCATAACAACAATCGCCGCCGGGGGCTCGCACAGCCTGGCTATTAAAACTGACGGGGAGCTCTTTGCCTGGGGACGAAACGACAACGGCCAGCTTGGCGACGGCACAAAGACGAACAGAAACTTGCCTGTAAAAATAGACGGATTTAACGAAGTAATCGCCGTTTCAGCCGGAGACCTTCACAGCATAGCCCTTAAATCAGACGGAACGGTCTGGGCATGGGGCAACAACTCTTCAGGCGAATTGGGAGACGGCTCAACAACGGACAGAAGCGCGCCCGTCCAGGTAATAGGCCTAAGTCAAATTACAATGATATCCGCCGGAGGCGCTCATAACATCGCGTTAAAGACGGATGGAACTGTGTGGGTATGGGGCAAAAACGACAAAGGGCAGCTCGGAGATGGAACTTCTCTGAACAGAAACGCGCCGGTGACGATTGAAACATTGAGCGGCATTACGGCGATTGCGGCAGGAGGATCGCACTGCATAAGCCTAAGCAATGACGGATCCGTCCGCGCATGGGGCCTGAATGATAAAGGACAGGTTGGCGACGGCACATTGTCAAACAGAAACACGCCTGTGAAAATTAGAGAGCTCGCAAACATCATAGCTATTTCCGGAGGCTCAAACCATAGCCTTAGCATCGGCACGGATAAAACGGTCATGGCCTGGGGCTCTAACAGTAGCGGACAGCTTGGAAATAATTCAACCAGCTCCAATAGTACCCCGGTTTTAACGCTTGAACTTGCCAATGTTGCCGCTATTTCAGCGGGAGGCAGTCATAACGTTGCGTTGCAACCGGACGGCTCTATATGGGTATGGGGCGAAAACGGCAGCGGGCAGCTTGGGCTTGGCAACTCGACAGATCAAAGAAAACCTGTTAAGCTCGAAAGCCTTAACCTTGACCCTACGGTTGCCACTCCAACCACCAATCAGGTGGCGGATATTCAGTCCGTAACAATTGCGCCGTCCGTAGAAGGCAATGACGCCGTTTCAGACAGCGCTAATGTTCTGGATTTTGAGATAGTCGCAGACTCTGGGATTTCAGCGTCAAATCTGAGATTGCGGGCGTTTGGCAATAATAATAGCGTTAGCTCCCCTCAAAGCGCGTTAAGAAACGGCGATTCACTTGCCACGGACGCATCAGGAATAAATATTACTGAAGAGTCATCAGGGAAATACGTTGGGACTTTACAGCTAAACAGCGCAATCTCAAGCAGCGAGATATATGTCCGGGTGGTGGCCGCGGACGGCCCACCGGCGAATATAGCTGATTGGCGAGACATTGTGTCAAACGGTCTGGAGGTGGACAACACCCCGCCAACGGTTGAGTCAAAAGCCCTGTTTACCCCCCCTAACCGCGTTACAATAAAGTTTAGCGAAGGTATGAACGCCTCAAAACTAGCTGCCGGTGAAATGTTCCCGGAAATCACGAATAAATCAGGCGGCGCTAAAATAGAAGTAACTTCATTATCAGGAACCGGTGGGGACAAAAAAGAGGGCACATACATGTTTGCTCAAAATATTGACCCAAACGTTCCTGAAACATTTGTTGTAAATTATAACAAGACCGTTTCAGGAGATATTGCTTCGGACGACGCCGGCAATGAGTTGATGGATGTTGATTCGGCAGGCATTGACATGGCGGAATTTAAATCCGAAGATGCTCAACCGACTCCCGAACCGGAACCCGTTACTAAAGTTATAGCTACGGTTAAACTAGGGAGCATGCCGGAAGGAATAGGGATTAATCATTTTACAAACCGTGTTTACATCGCGGACGACGAAGATGAAACTGTCAGCGTGCTGGACGGATCAACAAACAATACAATTCAGTCTATCAGCGTATCCGACGCAGACAGGATAGTTGTAAACCCAAAAACGAATATGGTATACACCGCTTCGGGCAGAGGAACGCATGTGATAGACGGCGTCTCAAACAGCGTTGTGACCACTATCTCAAGCGCAAACGGCGACGATGGGATAGGCGTTAACACAACTACCAATATGATATATGTGGCAACCGCCGGCTCTGATCTCGTCTATGTTATTGACGGCTCCACTAATAGCGTGGTTACATCCGTGACTGTCGGCAATATGGGAACAAGCATTGAAGCGTTGGGTGTGAACTCCGCAACCAACATGATTTACGCCGCAAACAGCGTTGACGACACGGTAAGCGTAATAAACGGATCTACAAACAGCGTTATTAAAACTATTTCAGCGGGAAACAACCCTGTGGGCGTTGGGGTAAATTCCGCAACCAACAGGATATATGTGGCTAACAGCTCCGATGATACGGTAAGCGTGATTGACGGCGCTACAAACAGTGTAATCGAGACGATTAAAGTCGGCAACAGCCCAAAAGCGGTTGAAATAAACACTCTGAGCAACAGGATATATGTGGCAAACAGCAGTGACGACTCGGTAAGTGTGATAGACGGGGCCGTAAACGTGGTTATGAACACAATAAAAGTCGGCGATTCGCCTCAAAATATTGCCATAAACGAGACGACCGGCAAAATTTATGTCGTTAATTTCTCAAGTGACAATATGACCGTTATACAGGAGGGACTTGACCTTAATTTAACGCCTATCCCTGTTGAGACGCCAACAACAACTGCAACTGAAACAGCGACTCCAACTCCGGCATCTGGAAATGAAGATTTGATCATAGACGAGCTAAACGTTACACTGGCTTCAAATGTTGATCACGGCGGCGAAATTGAGATCTCGTACAAGATCAAAAACGCGGGCAATAAAACCGTAACCGGAAGCTATCGCGAAAAGGTTTACATATCTTCAAACACGACTCTAAGCAGCGCGGACACAGAGCTGCTTGAAGGCGAAAGCCAAACTAAGGATTTGACGCCGGGCGAAACACTCGCGGTCACAATGGCTGCTGTTATTCCGGATGATGTTTCAGCCGGGGATTGGCATATTCTGGTTGAAGCCGATTCGGATAATAATGTTTCAGAATCAAATGAAAGCAACAACGTCTCTTCATTTAAAATAAGCGTTAAATCAGCCGGCAAAGATCTTACAGTTACAAACGTAATCGTTGATCCAAACAGCGATGTAAATAACGGGACTGAGATTAAAGTTAAATATACAATCAAAAACGAGGGTGACGGGGATATTACAAACAACTATTTTGAGAATATTTACATTTCATCCGGCAATGATTTAACCGGCAACCCAATTAAACTTGGCAAAAGCCTTACGCATGGAACTGATCTTGCCGGAGGCAACGCTTTGACGTTCTCATTCACCGGTATAGTGCCGGATGACACAGCTTCCGGCAAATGGAATATCATTGTTGAAGCCGACGCGGGAAAGAATATAACGGAGCAGGATGAAAATAATAATATCGCATCGGCGGAGATCACGGTTGAAAAATTTACAGTCAACTTGCCCGTATTGCCGTCGCGACAGATTTCAGCTGGTTTTATGCATAGCGTTGCAATGAGGTCCGACGGGGCAGTGGGCGCATGGGGCATAAATGATAACGGAGAGCTGGGCGATGATTCAAATACACATAGAACAGGCCCTGTCCGGGTTAATAATTTAAGCGGAGTCTCCGCTATTGACGCGGGCGAAAGGCATACGCTGGCCCTGAAATCAAACGGAACCGTTTGGGCCTGGGGCGATAACAATAGCGGTAAGCTGGGCGACGGAACATCTACGGATAGAGACGTCCCTGTGAATGTAGGCGGCCTTGACGACATAATCGCGGTTTCGGCCGGCGGCGCGCATAGCCTTGCCCTGAAATCAGACGGATCTGTTTTGGCATGGGGCGATAACGCAAGCGGCGAACTGGGCGATGGAACCATTTCCGATAAAAAAGAGCCGGCAAAAGTTATCGGATTAGAGAATGTGGTAGCGATAGCGGCTGGAAGAGAACATAGCCTTGCGCTTAAATCAAACGGCACAATAATGGCATGGGGCGAAAACGGCGACGGCCAATTAGGCAACTCTTCAACTTCAGACAGGAGAACGCCAACCAGAATTAGCTCAATTAGCGGCGTTATTGCCATATCAGCCGGCAACGAGCACACCCTTGCGCTAAGATCAGACGGCACGGTCTGGGCTTGGGGCGAAAACTTTAGCGGTCGGCTTGGCGACGGCACAACATCTGACAGGAGAAAGCCTGTTTTGGTAGGCAACATTGACAATATTATCGCAATTTCAGCCGGGGCCGACCACAGCCTCGCCCTTGAATCAGACGGCACAATATGGGCATGGGGTGAAAATAACGACGGTCAATTGGGCGACGGCACAACATCGGATAGGAACAGCCCGATAAGGATAGGCGGCCTCAGCGGAGCTGTCGCAATTTCAGCGGGAGGCGAACATAGCCTGGCTTTAAAATCAGACGGCCAGGTCTGGGCTTGGGGCAAAAATCGATGGGGGCAGTTGGGAGATGGAACAGCGTCTGACAGCTCAACCCCGGTAAAAGTCAAAAATATTGATCTTGACGGGACCGGATTGCTGCCTTCAAGGCCTGATGTCGCGTCAATAAGGGTATCTCCAAAACTTGGCCTGCCGTCGTTAAACGGCAGAATCGCCACTGTCACCGTCCTTGACTCAAAAGGCATCCTATTGCCTGACGTTTTAGTTGAAGCAGACGGCGAAACATTGATCGGAATTGTGGGCGATCCGACTGTAAAGCCCAAATTTGCAAGCACGGATGATAACGGCCGGGCAAAATTTGAGTACTTTTTCAATCCAATCGCGTTTGGTTATGTTGAATTTAAGGCGGGAGACGCGGAGGCCATCATGTGGCAAATCCACCCCGGAGCCATCATACTTTCTGATGATGAGGAAGTTGAAAATGTGGGAAAATAAGTATTGATGGAGATATGAACTAATTTTTATCAAATGAAACACAGGCATCCGACCTGTGTTTCATTTGATCGCAGGCAAGTATGCCTGTGCCGTTATTTGTAGGAATATCCCATTGCGCGCCAAAACCAAAGTTTTGGAACGATTCTGTAAACCAGTTTGCTCTTTACGCTCTTTCAAGCATAAAGCAAGCGCTCCATGCAGCTGCACAACTGACAAGAGTACGCCCCATCCAGCATCCAGTTCAAGCATCCAGTATCCAACTAAAACCCCACCACTCCTTCCTCCGTGGCGCTGAGATACGCATGAAGCACATCATGTTTTACAATAACGCCTTTTAAGGCCCCGTTTTCAGTCACAAGTATTTTAAACACCCTTTTATCATCAAATATCTTTAACACTTCCATTGCCGGAGTGTCCGCGCTTATCACCTGAATATCCCTGGATACAATATCGCCGGCTTTAATATTTTTAACATCCTTTTCACCGGCAACCGGGCCTAAAATATCATATTCGGTAATAAGCCCTACCAGGCCCTTGTTGTCATCTACAACAGGAATCGATTTCATCTCATACTCGGCCATAATTTTTGCCGTTTCACGCCATGTCGAGCTAACTTTAACCCAATTTATATTCGTCTCCATCATTTGCGAAGCAACCAATGTCTTAAAATCGTGCCCGCCTATCATAAAATCCGATCCTCTCATAATTTTACTCCTTTGAAAAGGTAAACAAAACAGAGACACATCTAATTTATATATGAAAACTAAGCAGCTTGACTGCTCTAGTGAGAATTATCCTCATAGGGGATAAAAACCGAAACCTTAAATATTACTAATTTAATTATATTTCAACTTTCGAAATTTGCAACACCGAGCGTGGCGCAACGCGCGCGGCGCACGGCAATTTTACGCGACTGTTCAGCGTAATTACACACCGCGTCCTCCAAGCGGCCACCCCTCTTTTTAATGGTGATTAAAGCGGTTTTTCATCCTAAAGCCCCTCTAATAAGATGGTATTTATGGTGTGTATAGTCATGCGAAAACACAATGAACTTTTGCAGTTTAACAATATCATAATTTAACATTTTTCAAAAAGTCGATTATAAGCCTTACGCCGAAACCTGAGCCCCCTTTTTTAATGTAATAGTGATTCTTCTCAAAAAAAGCCGGACCGGCAAAATCAATATGAATCCACGGAGTTTTACCCACAAACTCTTTCAGAAACAGCCCGCCGAAGATCGTGCCGCCAAATCTGCTGGGACCGCTGTTTTGCAGGTCGGCAATATCACTCTTTAAGCTTTTTGCAAGATCGTCATAAAGCGGAAGCTGCCAGATGCACTCCGACGTCCTTTCAGACGATTTAAGCATCTGATCCATAAATTGCTGATCATTTGACATTGCGCCCGCGTAATATTCGCCCAGGGCCACAAGGCACGCTCCGGTAAGAGTGGCAAAGTCAATAACCAGTTCAGGTTTGTATTTCTCTATCGTATATGCCAGAGCGTCGGCCAGCACAAGCCTTCCCTCGGCGTCGGTGTTGCGAATTTCAACCGTCTTTTTCAAATAAGAGTCAAAAATATCGCCAGGTTTAAAAGACTTAGGGCCAATCATATTTTCCACCAGAACCACGGTCGCCGTAATATTTACTTTAAGCTTAAGCTCTGCCGCGCAGTTTATTATTGACACAACAGTGGCTGCGCCGGACATATCAAGCTTCATATCCTCAATTGATTTAGTAGGCTTCAGGTTCAGCCCGCCTGTGTCAAACGTTAATCCCTTGCCCACAAGCGCCACCCTTTTCTTTGATTTAGGGTCGCCCGTGTAATTTATCTCCAGAAAACGCGGAGGGTAATCACTCCCGGAGTTTACGGCTAGAACCAGATTCATATTCAGCTTTTTTAACTCGCCCTCCCCTAACTCCGTAACCTTTAATTTGTTGCCCGCGCAAACATTCTTGGCGTTTTTGGCTAATTTCAACGAATATTTCTGGTTGCTGTTTTCATTTACCAGATCTCTGGAGTAATTTGCGTATTTGCATAGAGCCTGGGCCTCGCTTACCGCCTTTTTAAGTTGATCAGGTTTGCCCTGACTTCCGCAATATATCTTTAACGATTTAATTGGAAGCGTTTTGCGATCCTCTTTAGTTATATATTTCTGATACACGTAATTGCTTAGTTCCACACCCTCCACCAGCGAAGACGTTATTTCAGTTGCCGCTATCTCCAATTCCGGCAAAACAGCCGATATCTTCGTTATCTTCAATTTCTGCGCTTTAGCAATAACCACGGACATTGCCCGCCTGAGAACTTCCTGATTTGCATCCCCATATTCGCCAAGCCCAATAAGAGCCACTCTTTTTGCTCCCAATCCCCCGTCCATAAAAAAGCAGCATAACTCCTCATTTTTTGCCTTAAAGTCCTTAAGCTCCCTTATCCTGCATATCTCCTTAGTTATCGCATCCGTCCCCTTTAAACCTCTTAAACCCCCTATTGATATAGGGTATATCAAAAACTCCTCGTTTGACACACCGCCTTTATCCAGATCAATTTTCATAACATCATTTCCTTTCAATATATAAATACACTTTTAAATAACGGCACAGGCATCCTTGCCTGTGGTTTCAATTAATCACAGGCATGAGCATGAGCCTGCGCCACTTACAATTACCATTTGGGCGCTTATAAATTAAAAATACAGCGCAAAAGCCAACACGCGAACGGCTCATTAATAAACAAAACACAAAAGCAGGCTCGCCCGACGTTAAATAATACCAATCGGCCCCAACATATTCAAGACGCAAAACTTTATTTCGCTTTGTGTTTTTTTAATTAGGGCTCGGAAAGAAATAACTTGGTCTTTTTTGCCTGTAAATTTAGGTTGAATTTGTTCAATCTGATTGAGTCGAACCGGATGCGCAGCCATAGCTACGTTGAGGATTCGGCGATTGAAGATTTGGCAAAGTCGGCCTGAAGATGCTGATAAAAAAGTCAAATTTATTTTCTTTCCGAGCCCTTAACCTTAATTTTATCACAAACAACCGTGAAAAATTCTTCCGACCATAACTAAAGCGATGATTGATCTTTCAATAAGTTTGCCACGTCTTTTTTTGCGTCGTTGAAATATGTAGATTCAATCTTTTCATTAAGCCTTTGCTTTAACATCTCTTCTGTAAGGATTTCATTTGATTCAAGATGCCCGATCTGCTTCATTCTGTGCTCCAGTATGTTAGTATAATACTAACATACTGGAGGTTTATCAAGGCTGGAAAACTATGGAGCAACGCCTTGATCAACGATTATAGAATTGACAATCCGGAAAGCCTCTAACGCACAAATTAAGCCGCTCTGCTTTTTATGGTCAGTTTGAATTTCTTTGTTAGAAGTGACGAAAGTTTAAAGAGTGCTAAAATGTCCAAAGTTTTGGTAAAAATCAAAGATTTATGCTCGTTCAAATGCTTCGCGTTGGAACGAGCAGGAACGAGTCCAAAAGGGTTGATTTATTATAGCCCATGGCAACGCCATTGGTATGAAATGTACACGAATTGTAGCACTGTAATGGCGATTTAATGAATCATATGACGTGGAAATCCGTGAACTGGTTGGATTTTAGCCTTTTATTCACTAACAAATGTCGAAAACCTTATCTACCCGGCCATATATAGCCCATGGCATATGAGCCGGTATTTACATAACAACACCCACTCTTTGCCTCTATATGAATTAGCAGTTGACCATCCGGCTCCATTCCTATAAAATCTATACCTTTGATTAATAATAACGAACACGCAAACGTTAAAATTGCGAATAGTTCATAAAAAATACCACTCGACCGGCCACAACATATTTAAGACACAAAACTTTTGCGTTACTTACTGTTTCTTAGAACAAAACCGTTAAAAACGATAATACTAAAAACCGGTCGGTTGTCTATATATAATGAAAAAAAACTCAATTTTTAAAGTGCAAAAGGACGCCTGGGACATATTCCTTAGAGGTTTGCACGCCGTTGACCCCTTCTCAGCCATTGAGAGAAACGTCAAACTAACAGGCTCTATACTGGAGATTGAAGGCCAAAAATACGACCTGGATAATTATAAACAGGTAATTGTAGTTGGAGCGGGAAAAGCCGGGGCAACAATGTCAAGGGCCATTGAAGACATACTTGGCGACCGCATCTCTTTTGGCCATGTAAATGTTAAATACGGCCATGTTGACACCGTCAACACTATAAACATACACGAAGCGGCCCACCCCGTGCCTGATCAGGCAGGTTATGACGGAGCCCAAATCATCTATGATATTCTTAAAAAGACAGGAGAAGACGACCTCATTATTTTTCTGCTTTCAGGCGGCGGCTCAGCCCTTATGCCCCTCCCTGCCGAAGGCATATCACTTGTGGAGAAACAACAGGTAACAAACCTGCTTTTGTCGTGCGGAGCGACAATAAACGAAATTAACACAATCAGAAAACACATCTCACGGTTCAAGGGAGGGTATCTTGCGGGTGTAGCTTACCCTTCAACGCTAATCACGCTTATTATCTCAGACGTTATTGGAGATCCCCTTGACACCATAGCGTCAGGCCCAACCGTAGCCGATAATTCAACATTTGATGATTGCCTTAGAATACTGAAAAAATATGATATAATCGCGGAAGCGCCGGGAAGCATAACGCGCCATATTAATCTTGGTGTGGCCGGAGTCGCGAAAGAGACGCCTAAAAAAGGCGATCCAATTTTCAGCAAGATACAAAACGTCATTGTAGCCAACAATATGAACGCCTTTAAAGCCGGCAAGAAAAAAGCGATAGAACTTGGATATACCCCGCTTATATTGTCAACACTGATTGAAGGCGAGACCAAGGATGTCGCCAAAGTGCACGCCGCAATCGCAAAAGAGATACGAAAAAGCGGAAACCCAATAGCGCCCCCCGCCTGCATACTATCCGGCGGCGAAACCACGGTTACTATAAAAGGAAATGGTCTTGGCGGCAGAAATCAGGAATTTGCCCTGGCCGTGGCCATAGAGATTGAAGGCATGGAAAACACTGTTATCGCAAGCATTGCAACCGACGGCACCGACGGCCCCACAAACCCGGCCGGAGCCATTGCCGACGGCTCCACAATTGAGAGGGGCAAGAAATTAGGCGTAAGCGCCGTAGAATATCTTGACAACAACGATTCGTACCACTTTTTTCACAAAATCGGCGACCTCTTAATCTCAGGCCCAACAAACACTAATGTAATGGACTTTAGAATAATACTGGTTGTTTAAACCATAATAATTATGAATAAAACTGAATATAAGAAAGCTCTAAAATTATCGCTTAACAACAAGACCCTGGTTCTGGAAAGCAAAAAATGCGGATGTTTTTACTGCATAGCTATATTTCCAACTGAAATGATAGAGAAATGGTCTGATAAAAAAGAGGGCGAAACCGATCAAACAGCCATCTGCCCATATTGCGCCTCCCAATCCATAATAGGAGACGCCTCCGGTTACGACATAACGCTTCCGTTTCTGCAAGACATGTATGACACAAGGCTCATGCAAATAAAACGAGCCGCCGCAAATCTCAATCAGGATTAATCCAACCCAAAAAATGTGGTAAAATATCATTAGAGGTATTATCCTGAACTTTTTAATTTTTACTTGATATAGAGCCATGAACCCTGAATTTGAAGCGCATCTTAAAGCCTTAAAAGAGCGGCGCGATTATATTTCGCGCAATTACAAACCCCTGCATCCCAATCTATATGATCTAAATGAAGACATATTTGTCCCGTCATTTGTCTCGGCAATACACGCCGGCAACGAAAACGCATTGCGCTCAATATTGCGCGAAGAGCATGACGGCATCTACTCTTTTGACATGCTGCAAACTGAATTTTGCGAACAATTGCTTGAAGAAGTCTTGTGGCACATATCGTGGCTGAAAAAAGAGAAAATAGACGCCCCGGCCCCAAACAGCATGAATAATTACGGAGCAATCCTTGACGATTTTGGATTTGATCCGTTCCTTAACCGCCTTATGATTCAATACGTTGTCCCACTGTCATCGCTATTGTTCAAAGACGTTGGCGGCGGCACGCTTGACAGGCATCACGGATTTATCGTTGAATATACAATGGGCAATGACGAAGGCCTTGGATTTCACTCCGACGACAGCGAAGTTACGCTAAATGTATGCCTGACCAGGCAATTTACCGGAGGCTCCCTCTATTTTCGCGGATCAAGTTGCCATTGTCTGCAATGTCAACAGGGCCCCTCAATGCCAGATGCAAACATTGAAATCGACCACAAACAAGGCCGCGCCGTTTTAATAAGAGGCTTACAACGCCACGGCGCAAACGACATCACAAGCGGCGAACGTTACAACCTCATCATGTGGTGCCAAAGCAGCCAATACCGCAAATAGCACAAATCCTTTGCATGAGCGAGATCAACCGGAGTGTCTTAACTGTTGGATAAAACACGGCTTTCAAATCGGGCCGATCCGTCATTGAACATCGCTTTAGAGCTCTATCCCTTATAGTTTCTGCTACTCGGATTTCTCTCTTTACATCAAAGTTCAGTTTCCCACGTTCCATATAAAAACCTAAATCAAGTTCATGCCACCTCTATGCCGGAGACCACTTAACCGGTAAACAAGTTTCCGTTAAGTTTATCCCGAGTCAACGCCCCCCTCGGTTTTGATCCCGTCTAAACGCTTTCGACACTTCAGCAGTGGTTCAATAGCTTCATCTCATTGGTTCTTACTTGATATCTTGTTAGATACCTTTTCTCTAACGCTCACTAACACGGCTTTTGACCGCAGCAGCTTAGAGTAGTTCGAAGCCTCTTCCTGTAAAGCGGCTTCGAATAGCCCTCCTTCATCTCTTATATAATTACGCGCAAATTGTGTCGCAATCTATGGCTTCATGCAACTTTCCTTTGCGCTCGCGGCACACTATCATCTGCGTTCTATACTTTTTTGTTTTTTTAGAATCATTCCGTGTCTTTATCGATTGTTTTAAATCTATCCCTAAAAATCAGCGTTGCCAACGTTCTATACGATAAGGAATTAAATTGACGGCTAAAAGATTAAAAGCAATAATAAACGCTTTCAAATATATTTATTTTGAAGCTTTATCCCAATTACGAAGTAAGTATCTAAAGGCAAGAAAGACCAAGTTATTTCTTGCCGACCCATTAACAAAAGGAGAAATTATGAAGTTAAAAATATTTATGGGCAAAGAGTGTTCCATGTTCTTGACTCTTTCTATATTTTGCGCTTTGCTTTTATTGAACACTGGCAAATCAGTTGCCGGCTCTGGTTATGAAATTCCGTTATCAGCGGAGGAGACAAAGCCTCTAAATATCGGAGATAAAGTTCCGCCCGTTACTCTGAGGTCGCCTGAGAATAAAGAGTTAAGTCTTGAAGATTTCTATAAACAATCACCGATAATAACGGTGTTTTTCAGGGGTGGTTGGTGACCGTACTGCAATTTGCAGTTGGGTCAACTGCGTAAAATAGAGCAAGAGCTAAACGGTCTTGGTTACCGCATTATTGCCATAAGCCCTGATAGTCCGGCAAAATTGGCTGAAAATATTGAGCAAAACCAATACAAATACCTTTTAGCCTCTGACAGCAAGCTTGAGGCTGCGCCCGCGTTTGGAATTGCGTTTAAGTTGGATGATGTTACTATTAAAAAGCTAAACGAATTTGGGATTGATATCGAGGAAGCTTCAGGCGAAAGCCACCATCTTCTACCGGTTCCATCAGTTTTCATTATTAACAAAGATGGCATTGTGCAATTTAAATACACCAACCCTGATTATAAAACGCGTTTAAGCCCAAAAGAGCTTTTAAAAGCCGCGCATGCACTCATAACTGGGCCAAAATAGGAACAATACAATGATTAAAACCAATGGCAAGGATGACGGCGCCGCTATTTATGCAATTTAAAATCGCACAGTATTAATCCCGTAACGCAAGCTTTATTGGGAGGATATCAATGTCAACCCAAACATTTCCGGTGACGTACGGATCGGTTTTGATCCAGTTATCAAGGAGTTCCTTAGATTCAAACTCAACATGCAGGGTAGAGCCGATCATCTCGCCATTTTCATCGAGAATTGCGCCGCCGCTAATAAATGAGCCGTTTTCTTTCATCAACCTTGCGTTATCAAGATGCGCCTGCCTGGCATTTAGCCTTCTTTCTTTTGCCCCGGCGTCCTTGCCGTCATAAGCGGTAACTAAATATTCCATTTTGTTTAAACTCCATAATCTCGCGCTTTAGCGAGCATATATTAACTTGCATTTATAATCAAATTCAATAAAATTGAAGTTCTTAAAATGTTAAACTGGTTGGCAGTAGCAAATCAAGGTAAAAATTTTTAAAAGGAGAGATTATGACTATTAATGGATGTTTTACGCAAAAGAATGTATTTATTTCCGCTTTTATTATTATATTTGCCCTTGCAGCGTCAGGATTTCATGGAAGCAATATTCATATGCGTGTTGTGATGGACGGCAAACCCATGCTCGCGCTTAAGGAGATCAAGGGGCGTTGCATAACCAATGATTCTGAAGTTCTACTGATATTTGACGCGGTAAATGATATTGATGAACGGATAGCGGATGAAGAAACCTTCTTTACCCTTGACATTAAAATAGATGATATTTCGCAAATACCATTAGGATCGCCGATAAAACTGCTAAACAGCCCGGATATTCATCCAACTGCCTCTGCTATGTGCTTTTGCGTGCCTCCGCTTGATCCATTGACTAGCGCAAGGGGCAGGTTAACAATTGACTCATTTGAGGACGGATTCATAGATGGAACCGTAATGATTACGTTTAAGGATCCCGGCAAAGTTAATTCTGTTGTGGACAATTCATTAAAATTTTGGATAAAATTCTCTAAAATTATTTGTAAAAACAGGTAGGTATATTTTGCTCAGATTTCCCCCGCTCCATCTTTGCAAAAGAGTGAAATCTAAATAAATTCCAATTGTTTTAGATAAATCTGTTGGAAAAGTATATTTTATTCAAAAAAAAAGAGCTATCAGGAACCGAAATTCCAGATAGCTCTTAAATGTTTACCACGCGAGATGATTTTGTTTCATCAAGGCTTAAAACTAAACCTATTTTACAAAATCAATATCGCCTGTGTTTATTTGGATCAACGACCTGTTATTAACCGACTGCACAGGTCTTGCATTTTCACCAACCAATAAAAGAAATTTGCTTATTTGGTTTTTTGAAGCTTCAATAGGCGTTGTTAACACATTCCAGTTAACGTTTTCAGAACATGGAGGCGTTGTTAGAGAACCGGAGAAATGGTAATAAGAGCCGTTTTCAGGCAATAAATCCGCCGGGTTTATTGAAACATCTTTAACCACATTTTCATGGCCGACTTCAATATGAATGTTATCCCATAAAGTCTTTATAAAGTTATTCTCCTTGCCTTCCTTTATAAACACGCCGACAACGGCCAGCTGACCATCGTCATTTTTATGAACAAGATGCGCCTCCATCCTGTGATGACTGCCGCCAACCATATTTTCGCTTGGGCTATGGAAATGGAACTGCAAAAGTTTATAAGTTTTTGCTCCAATTTTTATAGAACTATCTGGAGCGCAATTAATCTGGATTGTATGCCCGTTATTAAGCACCTTTAACGGTGATACATTGTAATCAAACTTAATTCCGCCTGTGTCTACTTCAAGAATGCCTGATTTTGGGATGTTAATCGGCGACTGGCTTTTACCGCTGGCGCACACAGAGTACTCATCTGAAAGTTTTCCCCAATTTCCAGGTCCGCCGTCCCCTTTATATCCCCAGTGCGTAGCATGGCCTCCAGGGCTGTGATCGCCGGCAAAAACGTTTGCGCTAACAACAACAATCAAAGATAAAGCTATCCCCCCTATAACATGCAACTTTTTCATCAATTTCTCCTCTGAAAATAAAAAAAAATAGCTCTTAATAAAAGAACCTGATATTAAAACTTATGGTCCATCCAAAACACCCATTTTCAATTTATTTGCGAATATAATAAATCAAGGCGCCTGACAAGTCAACACTTTACAGTATTTTTATAAAATGGCCTTAGGGTCCGCTCAATGTAAATTTACAAATTACATACCTTTTGATGGTATAATACAGAATACTAAGAAAAGCGGCTTATATGCTTAAAATCTTATTTTTTTATTTTCCGCTTAATTTAAACTGAAAACTGCCGATAATTGATTAATGGCTTTAAATTAAAACAT
Organism: Candidatus Anammoxibacter sp.; assembly: GCA_021777105.1. Taxonomy (GTDB): domain Bacteria; phylum Planctomycetota; class Brocadiia; order Brocadiales; family Anammoxibacteraceae; genus Anammoxibacter_B. The sequence continues at coordinate 79,811 of JAIQZQ010000025.1, read as the reverse complement.
CTTATTTATTATCTTGTTTAGCATGTTTTTTATTTAACAACAGTTAAAAAACTATTATACTATAGTATTGTTTATTTTTTTATTTTGAAAAGGAGGAGAGTTCTAATGAAAAAATCTTTTGTGTTTGTTTTAGGGCTTGCCGCTCTCATGCTTATGGGCACAGCAAGTATTTATAAAGTCAATGGAGAAGTTTTTATTAAAGTAATAAACGAAAATGGAGAACCTATTGAATGGACATATTTTGACGCTAAATTTTATACCCCCCCGGGAGAGAGTTTTGAAATTATGACGGACGCCGACGGCAACTTTGAAATTGCAGATGAATACGCAGGCGACAAGATAACAATCAACTCTTACTCAATGATTCAGGATGGAACACACAGCAGATGGACGGATATAAATCCAACAGGCACTACAATTAAATGTTTTAAGGATACACCGCCTCCTTTGAGGTAAAAAATAAAAGGCTGCATTTATTAATTTAAAAGGTGCCTTTTATTTTGCATTTATGGTTCGGAAAGAAATAACTTGGGCTTTATTGTGGTTAATTTTATCTAAATTAAAAATTAAAAGGGGACATATATGAGATCGGCAATTAAATCTTATATATTTATCACACTCTTTTTTGCGTTTTTGTTGCCGATTTTGGCTATATCAATGCCGAGCGCGCTTGGCGCAGGCACATGGACAACCGTGACCGGCACCAGCGTTAACGATGTTGGCAACGGCATTGCCATCGACGTAAACGGAGACTTCGTGTTTGTAGTCGGCAAATCACACCATGGAATAGGCACCAACACCTCCGGCGCTGCAAATACTAAATTTGGCGGGAGCGACAGCTTTATTGCAAAACACGGAACCAACACGGCTTCGTTGCAATGGACGGAACTTTTCGGCGCGACTGAAACCGACGTGGCGCTTGACATTGCCACAGAGGCTACCACTTCAACAATGCTCTACGTCACAGGATATACCCAGGGCACTATTACTTCCAGCGCCACCGTAGGCATCACAAACGGCTCAATAACAACCGGCAATAAAAGCTCCGACGCATATATTTTAAAAATGGATACCAGCGGAGTAGCGTCGGCTATTAATATTTTTGGAACAACCGGCGACGACAAAGGGCATAGCGTAGCGGTAGACGCCACCAACGGTTTTGTCTATACAGTCGGAGACACCTCAGGCAACATAGGCTCAAGCACGAACGCCGGAGCTTACGATTACTTTGTTTCAAAAAGTTCACTTTCAAACTTGTCTCTTTCATCCGGTTGGCCTAAATCATTTGGTTCTACGGGAGATGACAGAGGGCGGGGCATTGACGTTGACGCAGCCGGCAATTTATATGTGGCCGGTAGAACCACCGGCAGCCTTGGCGACAGCGGTTCCAATTCCGGCGGGTACGACGCCTTTGTAATTAAGCTTAGTATTTTAGGCACTAAAACATGGACTACACAAATAGGAACAGTCGGCAATGATGAGGCGCGAGCCGTCGCGGTTGACCCAACCAACAATGTGTTTATCACCGGTTGCACACAGGGCGCCCTTGACACTTCCACCACAACAGGCAACGCCGGCAGCGAGGACGCGTTTGTGTCAAAATTTAACAGTAGCGGAGTTCTCCAATGGACCAGACTTATTGGAACAATTGGCAATGATTGCGGAAACAGCATAGTGGTTGACTCAAACAGCCTTTTCATAGCCGGTTATACTGAAGGCAGCCACGGTTCGGTATCAAATGCCGGCAGTTTTGACGCGTTTATTTCAAAATACGATCCGACAAGCGGGGCAGTGCAGTGGACAAGCCTTTTAGGCTCGCCTTACAGGGATGTGGCTTATGATGTCGCGCTTGACAGCAGCGGCGGTAAAGTTTATGTCACCGGCACGGTCGAAGGCACGCCGACAGCCATAACCATCTCTACCGCAGGCGGCATGTACAGCCTTGCCGAAGACTATTTTGTGTGGAAATTAAGCTCAGCCGATAACATTCTGGTCAGCCCGTCCACAGGGGCATTTGCGTCAAACGAAGTGGGCACAACAACAATTGAAACAATAAACTTTGCAGTGACTTCGGCCACCGGCAGCAATGTGGCATTTGCCGACCTTACTATTACCGGCGCCGACAATCCTGAATTTACAATAGGCACCGACACATGTTCAAATGTCGCCACATCCAGTTGCGGTTTTTCAATCCGTTGGACGCCTTTGTCGGTCGGCACCAAGACCGCGTTTGTGTCAATACCAAACAATCCAAGCAATTCCGCAGTGCCGACATTTTCAAATCATTTGGTTGAATTGTCCGCCACCGCCACCCTGGTGGCGCCGGCCAACCCATACGCCGTGATTACCGACCCGGCAGGAGACTCCACAATCGGCAGCTCATCAGTCACATTTAAATGGAAATTAGGAACAGTAGCAGCGGACACATGGTGGTTATATGTGGGAACCAATCCGGGAGGAAATGAAATCTTTAGCGGAGCCTTGTCAACCACCGGCACCGGCACCCCTACCGATAAAGTTGTCTCAACCATACCAACCAGCGGCAAAGTTTACGCGCGCATTTGGACGAGGGCCACAAACATAACTTCATGGCACTTTAATGATGTATCATATAACGCCGCAAGTTCAAGTAGCAGCGTCTCGGTCAGTTCCGGAACGGCTGCAGTTCTGACATCCGGCACAAGCGGGACGCTTTCCGGTTCATCGCATACATTTACATGGGGATCAGGCACATTAGCAAGCAGATATTGGCTTGACATAGGCAACCAGGGCGTCGGAAGCTGGAACCTTTATGGGCAGTCAGAAGGCGCCAACCTTTCACGAACGGTAAATGGACTGCCGACAGACGCAAGCACTGTTTATGTAAGGTTGTGGACGCAGTTTACCGACAACACATGGGGCTCTAACGATTACGTGTTTACCTCAGCTGATTAATGCTTTTAAAGGCTGTTTCGACATTTATTTTGCCGGAACAGCCCTCATTGTTTTAAGCCTCGGTTTCAATTTCCAACAAATTCCGATTTCCAAAACTATTGATTAAAAAGATTGACAGAATTCTAATAATCCGGCCATGCGCGATAGGCGATTTCGTTCAAACACTTCCGGCGTTAAAGGTTTTACGCGAGAATTTTTCAAACGCTTATGTTGAAATATTAGGAAAACCGTCAATTGTTGAACTTGCCAAAGGCAGGTTTTACGCGGACAACACAAGTAATTTTGATCGCGGAGATATATCCCCCCTATTTTTATCAGGCTCCACGGATTTCCCAAAACAGTTAGCTGCTTATATAACTAATTTTGATTTGATCGTTTCATATCTTAAGGATAGCGGCAATACATTCACAGACAACCTAAAAAAAATCGGAGCGGCAAATGTAATATCTTTCGATCCTCTCCCGTATGCGCGTTACTGTAATCATCATTCAAACACACAGGATAATAAACCACACATTATTGACCATCTCTTAAAACCAGTTCTTTCGTTAAACAAGAATGGACGCGGGATAAATAGAACGCCTAACATTTTTCCAACTAAAGACGACAAGGCTTTTGCGTCAGACTATTTTAAGAAATATGGTTTGGCTTATTCCGCTAAATTAGCGGCAATACATCCCGGCAGTGGCAGCGCAAAAAAGAACTGGCCATTGCTGAATTTCGCAAAAACCGCAAAATATTTGCTCGCCAACTACAAAGTCAAACTTCTCCTAATTTCCGGCCCGGCCGATGGCCAACTTGCGGAAGAGTTTAAAAACTGTTTTTCATCAAACGAGGCTTACGAGGCTAAAAGCATCCCCCTACCTCAACTTGCCGCAATTCTTGAGAAAGTTGACTGTTTTATCGGCAACGACAGCGGCATCTCGCACATAGCCGCCTCAGTGGGAACTCCAACCATTTCAATCTTTGGCCCAACCGAACCTGAAATATGGGCGCCAAGAGGTAAGAATGTCAGAATTGTGAAAGGACAATGCCCGCAAAGCCCCCCTAATCCTGACTGCAAAACCGGAGAATGCCTGAATAACGTGGATATTGACAAAGTAATAAACCATGCGTCAAAGGCTTTTAGTTAATCCTCGTACTCCGTCTCCGGCGGCACTACAGGTTTTGCGTTTGCGCCCGACCCTGTTTTCATCATATCCAGTTGGCATTTCCCCTGTATCTTTGGTGAAAGTCCGTAAAGTTTAATAAACCCGATTGCAGCTTTATGGTCAAATGTGTCAGAGCTGTCATAGGTTGAAAGGGATCGGTTGTATAGCGAGTTATCTGATTTACGCCCAACTACCACGCAGCTGCCTTTTGACAATCTTACGCGAACAACGCCGGTTACGACACGCTGGTTGCTTGCGACATACGCAGCCAGATCCTGATGAAATTGCGAAAACCATAAACCGTTGTATACTATATCCGCGTAACGTGCGGACACGACTTCGTTAAACCGCAATGAGTCTTTGGACATTACAAGACTCTCCAGCGCTTTGTGCGCGGGAAACAGAACCAAAGCGGCCGGAGCCTCATATATCTCCCTCGATTTTATGCCGATAAGCCTGTTTTCAAGGTTATCAATGCGGCCAATGCCATGTTTGCCGGCAATGCGGCTCAAATCCTCTATTAAATCAATGCCGCTTTTTTTGTCTCCATTTAATGACACTGGGACTCCCTGCTCAAATCCTATTTCAACATATTCCGGCTCGTCAGGAGCGTCTTTTACTCCGCGCGACCATTTATAAACATCCTCGGGTGGTTCCACCCAAGGGTCTTCCAAAACGCCGCACTCAATGCTCCTACCCCACAGATTTTCATCTATGCTATATGGTTTCTTAACATTAACCGCAATCGGAATGTTGTTTTTCTGCGCGTATTTAATAGCGTCGTCCCGAGTCATATTCCACTCCCTAAGCGGAGCAATAACCTCCAGATGAGGAGCCAACACTTGCAACGACACGTCAAACCTGACCTGATCGTTGCCTTTGCCCGTGCTGCCGTGCGCCACAGCGTCAGCGCCCTCCTTAACAGCCACATCGGCAAGCAATTTAGCTATTAACGGCCTCCCCAGCGCAGTGGCAAGGGGATAAACATTTTCATACAGCGCGCCCGCCCTCAATGCCGGGAAAATGAAATATTCAACAAATTGCTCCCTGGCGTCTATAGCCACTGCCTTTTTTGCCCCGGTTTTTAAAGCCTTCTCCTTTATTGCCGTAAAATCATCAACACCCCCAAGGTTGGCCGTTAAAGTTATAACGTCCATATCATATTTTTCCTGTATCCATTTTATGGCTACAGACGTGTCAAGTCCGCCGGAGTATGCCAAAACAACTGTTTTCTTCTTGCTCATAATTGTATTCGTCCCCTTATTCTATTTAACATTCCACTATTTATTATTTTATTGTCAATTAAGATACCTGCAAACATTTAACAAGCCGGAATTTTAGCAATTTCAGGCAATATTGTCAAGAAACCCGCTTAACCTTTTGTAATTTTAGAGTTTCCTGTTTTTCAGATAAAGGCGTGTTCAGGTAAAAAAGTTTTTAAAATCCGACGGTATTGCATTCTGGAATAGTATTTGATAAACTTAATAAGCGCAACCCCATAAATGAACAAACCTCTGTATTATATAAATCCAACAACATTTTCACATTATACAAAATCATGATCGTATCATTGAAATCAGAAGAACTTAAAGTCGGCATGTTTATAGATTTGTCAAAATCATGGTTTGAAAATCCATTTTTTAAAACCAAGTTTCAGATCACTTCCGAAAAACAGATCAGGTCTATTATGAAGGCCGGCATTAAAAAGGTGTCAATTGATTCTATAAAAAGCTCAGTGAAGATTGAAGGATTAAAAGATATCAAAATCGAAAACGATCAAACTCCCATAACTTTTGACGCGGCGGCCCTTGAAGAGGAACGCAATAAACTGCAAATTATAGAGGAAGAAGAAGTTGAAGAAGTTATAAAATGGGAGCCTGAGAAATTTATGGATAAAGCGCTTATCGACGCCGTGTTTGACAAAGGGTTGCCTACCGACACCAGATCAAAATCCGTATACCAATATTCTCTGGAAATGATGGACAACCTTTTTAAACATCCGGAGAAAAGCAATATTAAAGCGACAAAAGAAGGCATCCGCCAAATTGTGGATATTATACTAACGGAAGATGCAATATCCTCAAATCTGGCAAATATCGTATCACTTGATTCTCAAACGTTTACGCATTCGGTAAACGTTGGCTTAAAGTCTATCTTGCTTGCCAAAGCAATGTATAGCGACTCGCACGGTCATGATATGCATGAGCTGGGAACCGCTTTTTTCCTTCACGACATTGGAAAAATTGACATAAACCCAGCCATTTTAGACAAACCGGACAAACTGACGGATGAAGAGATGGAAGAGATAAAGTCGCACCCACACAAAGGATACAAAATATTAAATGATCTGGATTTAATGGAAACTGATTTCTGCATTGTCGCCCTGCACCATCACGAACGCGAGGACGGCACCGGGTACCCTGCCGGCATTAAAGGGGCGGATATCCATCCATACGCCCGTATTTGCTCAATTTCAGACGTTTTTGACGCTTTGACGGCAAAACGCTCGTTTAAAGAGCAGAAAACACCCATTGAAGCCCTCACAATAATGAAAAACGAGATGATGGCGCACTTTAATATTGATATAATGAGGAGTTTTGTCCTGCTTTTTAAACAGGATTAAGGCTCGGAGCGCGAACTGCGCAAAACCTTAAAGCTCAGAATTTGGTCAAAACCTATTGAACCCCAAATATGATTATAAAGTCGGCGTAATAGCAGACACACACGGCCTCGTTCGCCCAGGCATTTTTAATGTCTTTAAAGGCGTGGATCTGATTATCCACGCAGGTGACATCGAAAGCCCGGAATCCCTTCAAACGCTTCAAACCATAGCCAAAGTAACGGCAGTGCGCGGAAATGTCGATAAAGGCGGCTGGGCGTATAAATTACCCAAAAGTGATGTTGCAAAAATCGGCAAAACATTTCTTTATATACTACACGATATAAGTCAAATGGATCTCATTCCGGAAGAAGCCAGCTTTCAAGCCGTAATTAGCGGGCACTCTCACAAACCTGCCTTAAAAGAGTTGAACGGCGTTATATATTTAAATCCCGGCAGCGCGGGCCCGCGCCGTTTTAAACTGCCTATATCATTGGCGGTTTTGTATATAAAAAGCGGTTCTATTAAAACGGAGCTGGTGGAATTGAAAGATTGAATTAAATAAGGAAGGGGACATGCAGTTAAGAAATTAACGGAGCAAACCTTAACAAATCATCGCGGACATTTAAATTCTTTAAAGTCTCTATCTCCTTGTCAATATAAGGCTTATTTATATCCTGCCAGTTGTCGTCAGTCACAACAATAAATTTTTTACCCTCAGAGCCCTCGTTAACGGATTTTAGCAACAATTCATTATTGTCGGATTTCTCAAAACAGGCAAAACGCTCCCCTACCGACCCTTTTTGAAATCCTAATTTAGAATGGTCCGCAAGCACGACCACAAATTCCGCGGCCTCAATATATTTCATCTTAATATTCGCCTCTTCACGCCTTGAGCTGAAAAGGCCGGATTCAAAGGAGACGACATCAGCGCCGATAAACGCTATTTTTACCAAAGGCACACCGTTTTCAGCCGCTTTGCCGATAAGGCACTTTCTTGAAGGCATAAGCTGCCCACCGGTCATACACATCATTATACGCCCGTCCAACTGTTGCGAAGTAATAAAATGCGACATTGCGGCCACATTGTTTGTGATAACATGCACCTGAAGGCTGCTATGATTTATAATCTCCTTTAACAGGTAAAATATTGACGAGCCTGAATCAAGAGCTATGTGATAATCATTCTCAATGCACTTTAGCTGGTATAATATGTAAGATACGATCGACTCCTTCTCCCTGCTATGGAGATTGCACCTGAAATCAAACGAGTCGTACATCATTTTTGAAGTCTTATTCTCATTTATCTCAACAACCCCGTGACGGTGTGTTAAAAGGTTGCGGCTCTCCAAAAAAGCGATATCCGCCCTCAAGGTAGCCAGCGATATTTTAAAGAATTCAGCCAAAAACGTCAGCCTGACCTCGCGCATATCCTGTAACTTAATCAGGATTTTGAACCTTCTACTATCAATTTCCTTATGCGAACTTTTCATTTTATCCCCTTCGAGGATTGCAATGAGTATAAGCAGAAATAACCAGGATGTACCCCCTCTACCCACAGCTTAACGCAAGTTTATTTCTTTAAACACAAATAACATCAATATGAAGGAAATTATTATATTTTCCGGCTTATGAATATTCAATTAAAATCGGACAGATTAATACAATTATATCCTAAAAACAAAAATAAATCCAGCAGACATAGCCCTATCTACTAGCTGCGATGACACTTACATCAATTTAAGGCAAACTGGTAAAAATCATCTTTTATTTGTAATTTGGCATATTTCATAAATTTTTTTATTTTTTAATAAACTTTTAGAACAATCTAACGATACTTAAAAAAATCAGCAATACATACCATGAAAGGAATTTACACAATATGTCGTCAATCGAAGAAATAATTAAAACTATTGTTAAACGCGCCAAAGGCGTAATTGATATAAACAAGGCCGAAGAAGCGTGTAAGGCCTCAGGCATAGCAATTGATAAAACTGGAAATATTTCAATAAGCGCTAAAAATGCGGATGAGACACTTCAATCGTTGATAAAAAATCTGGTTAATGAAGGCGGTTTAATTGTAAAGATAATGCTTCATAATCTATCTACTGAAAAAGGGCTTAAAATAATTGAACCTCGCTAAAAACGGCTTTAACGTTCTCCCGAACTCTCACTTTTAAAAGAAGAGAGAGTATATTTATCCTCCTTGCCTCTCGTTGAGGCAAGGAGGATTTTTTTTTGTCGTTAATTCACCCTAACACACCCCGCGCAATCCAAAGCCCCCTCAACCTGAAACCTGCCCTCAACAAACATCTTAATCACCTCAATATTGGTCAAAATGTGATTTGTTATTTTTGGAACCGCAATTTTAGACGGTTCATTGCACAAAGCCAAAGCGATTAACGCCTGGTCAGCAAAATGTTCATCTACCGCCCCATCGCCGTTCAAAAAGCCGGCCAGCTCATTGCAAGCCTCGTTAGCCACGCTTTCAGCCCGCTTTCCCCTTGCCCCAAGGGCAAAATAACAACACTTTGCGTTTTCAAACACAGCTTCAAGCAACAGCATTGTTCCTTTGCCAAAAGCCGGCATATCGCATACCCTGATATCACACTCCAACCCCATGCCTGATAAACGTTTAACGGCCTGGGCTTTTTGCCTCTCCGCAATGCTTAAATCAAGGTTTCCAACCATTGACACCCCATTTACAGCCTTTAAAGCGCCCCTGTTGACTAATTGTAGCCCTTTTACCCTCTCAGCTTTAAAGTCAACTCCAATTTTGCCTGCCGGCTTTATCAACGCACTAATTTCACCGTTGCCCATAGGATAAAATCCGGCCCTTTTCATGTCTAGATCAATATCAAACCCTATCATTCTAAGATACGGAAGCCATTGACACTCTAAATAGTGATAACACGGGCTCAACGGAACATGTGTGCCGCCTTTTATTGTTATTTGAGAAGATTGTCCGCAAAAGGACAAAGGTATGTAAATAGAGTGAAGCGCAAGCGAAACCGCCCCGGCCGTGCCTATTTCAAAACAATACTCCCCGGCTTTGGTTTCGCCGGGCTCAAACGAAACAGTCATTGCCCCAACTTCGGCCCCGGTTGTTTGAGCTCCGCATATTTCGGCAGCCGCTTTAACGCAAAGCAGGTGCTGAGGCCGCAACCCAGGCTTTTTCCTGTTGGCCCTGATGTTAAAGATCTCAAAAGGCCGCCCGGTTAAAGCCGAAAGCGAAAGAGCCGTTCTCAATATCTGCCCGCCCCCCTCGCCAAACGAACCGTCTATTCGTATTAAATTATTATCAACCAATCCCATAAAACAAATATTAACATTTTCATTATAAAAAAGATTTACTATTTTAAAAATTCATCAAGCAAAGTTCAATATTTGAAACTGAAAATATCAAAACAAGCAAGCAGATGCTTTTACAAACAATTTAGCAAATTATCGCAAAACAGTGTCATGTTTGCATAAATTTGCGCATGTTTTTTATCGCGGCATAATTGCCGACTTCATTTTTTGTTATGCTAATACTAATTTTTGCATTATACTAGCCCAACAAAAATTCAGTTTAACGAATTAGTATTTAGAGACACCTCCTAAGGGCAAAGACTAAAACAATGTCTAACGAAAAACTTAATGAACTTATATCGAAAAAAGATATAACAACGATTATCAACCAATATATAACCAATATAGACAACTCTATTAGTATTGTAGACCTTGATGGAACGGTCTTAATAGAGCCTAAAAGCGGCGAAAGCGCAATTAAAGTCCCGATTCTGCTTAATAATGAGGATATTGGTTGGGTATATGGCGGTAAACACGCGCCGCTATTGGCTTTAACGCTCTCGCACGCGGCAAAAATGGAATTTGTCAACGACGATCTCGCCGACGAAGTCTTGTTGCGCTACAAAGAGATCAGCATGATGTATAACTTCTTCGAAAAGATTACCAAGGATCTTACTCAATCGGATGTTATTAAAACCATCTTAAACGAAGCGGATAAGATCGAAAACGCAGACAGAGGTTCTATCATGTTTTTGAACGAGAAAACAGGCATGTTTAATATTGTAGCCGGTTTTGGAGTAGACAAAGTGAATTTCTTTTTACACAAGGGCGAAGGAATCGCCGGCAGCATTTTTGACTCCGGCAAAGCTGAAATTGTTAACAACGCCCCTTGCGACAAAAGGTTCATCTCAGGAATAAGCAATATTCGTTCAATGATGTGCGCCCCGCTTAAAACAGGCAACAAAACTTTCGGCGTTATAACCATAAGCAGCGAGAAAAAAGTCCACTATACCGCCGCAAATCTAAAAATTTTTGAGGCTATAGCATTGCAAGGCGCAATTGCCATTGAAAACACCCAATATCTAGAAGAGCTTAATAAACACAGGCAACATCTTGAGGTTCTTGTAAAGGAACGAACCAATGATCTGGCAAAGAAGAACGTGCTTTTACAAAAGAAAATCGCCGAAATCAAAGTTCTACAGGGTTTTCTGCCCATATGCGCCGGTTGCAAAAAAATTAGAAACGATTCCGGTTTTTGGGAAGGCATCGAACAATACATCAGCGAACATTCAGACACCGTATTCAGCCACGGCCTCTGCCCCGACTGCACAAGAGAACTCTATCCGGAACTAGCCGACAAGCTTTTAAAAAGCAAGGAGAAGAAATAGAGCCTTATTAGATATAAAATCCAATAAAGATAGACAAAATATATAAAACCAAATACAATTACCGCTAATATTAACTGAAAACTACTGAAGCCTTTTAATAAAATTCAGGTGTAAAATATGAGCCAAGACATACGATGGAAGCAACGCTTTTCCAATTATCAAAAAGCCATGGCCCAGTTGCAAAAATTTGTTGATAAAGGCGTATTATCCGACCTTGAAGAACAAGGGTCTATAAAGGCTTTTGAATACACTTATGAACTTGCATGGAATACATTAAAAGATTTTCTTGAATTCAGGGGACAAACTGATATTTATGGTTCAAGAGACGCAATTCAAAAAGCATTTCAATTAGGTATCATAGAAAACGGCGATGCCTGGATGGATATGCTTAAAAGCAGAAATAAAACATCGCACACATACAATGAGGAAACGGCAAAAGAGATAAGCAAAGCCGCGCTAACCGTTTATCATCAACTTTTTGAGCAATTGAACAAAAAACTTGAAAACTTAAAATCAGACAATCAATAATAAAATGCTATACGGCCTATCTGGAGAAACCATTAGAAATATCAATCATGTTTTTGAAAGCTTTAAAGAAGTAGAAGAAGCGGTTTTATATGGCTCCCGCGCTAAAGGCAATTATAAACGCGGTTCAGATATCGATATAGCGCTTAAAGGCAAAAATTTAAATTTACACTCGTTAAACAAGATTAGTCTCAATTTGGATGATTTGCTTTTGCCATATACAATTGACATAGCCATTTACCACCAAATCAACAATCCGGATTTAATAGAACACATAAAACAAGCAGGAAAAGTATTTTATAAAAAAGCTAAAGAAAACATAACGACGGCATAATGACTGCCGACAATGGCGCATTTTTTGTATATCCAGAAAAAGCTCATGAATCGTAACCAAACTGAAATTGTGGAACTAGCAGAGAAAATCATGTTCGTAAAGTTATCTATTCACAGCTCCGTATTTCCGCAATCAAAATTATCACGGTTATGAACACGGCTTAGTTCAATAAACCTAATCATCTGGAAACTCCAGTTTATATTTTTTTGCCGCCTCAAATAAATTCTTGTTAGGTTTTGGCGGTTTTTCAATAGCTTTGAAAAAAACTTCATCATAATTGCCCGCCGCCAAAATGACAACATGTCTATAGCGTTATGGCTAAGCATTATTTTCATTTAATCTCCGCATTTGTATATTCAACAAGCCCCCTATCACATACGCATCACTTATGGTCAGTATAAAATCCAGCCAAAGATATTTAGAATTTGGCAAAATTTCCCAGGTTTTAGTTAATATGGAGCACATCAACCGTATTGATGTTAATTTAATAAACCAAATCTATGTAATAACAGGATTACAGAGCTCCAAAACCGACCATTTCAAGCCATTGTTATAAATGAAAAATAACCATCTTGTAACATATTAGTATAAATCAACTTACAATATCTAAGAGATAATTTCTAAGAATTAAAGTGTAAAATTCTAAGTCAAAAAAGACCCAGTTATTTCTTGACGCCCCTTATATGAAGGGACAATATAAAAGCGAACAATGCTTCTTGCTTTTGCTTTTATCCTGTAAATCCCGTTATTAGCTTTTACTATTGTTCTTCGCACCCAAAACTTTACTTTTTAGACCTCTGTGTTCTGTTCTCTGCGCTTTGCTCCCCAGAACCGTTTGCGAGCCAAAACCATTACATTTATTATAAGTATTAACCTCTAACATATTTAATATAAGGGTTTTACATCCTCTTACTATATGGCTTCTATTGAACAACCACAATTTGTAAAACTTTACCATGGTATTGTTGATAACATACGACAATCAATGGTAAAGTTTTTAGTAGACAATCAGTATACAAAACGCTAAACTTATTTCATAAATCATCACTTAGCAGCTTGTTTGCTTTATTGCGAATTATCCTCGAAGGGGATAAACTTGGGTTGAGCTTTATTTTATATAGCTCTAAGCCCGTGTCTATAAATTAATTGACATTCTATACACTTATTTTGTTTGGAGATAAAACAATATGGGACTTCCGTTAAACAAACGCGACTACGATATATTCCTGAGCTACGCTCACAGTGACAAACACTTTGTGGACCAACTCTATCAGTGGTTACAGGGGTATGCGGGATTACAAGTTTGGTGGGATGATCGCGATATGTCTGCTGGAGCATTGCTGGCTACCGAACTGCAAAAAGCCATCGAAAGATGCCGTGCAGTTGTGATCGTAGCATCAGAGGATTCTCTTGCTCAAGGATGGGTAGAGGCGGAGTACAACGCAGCCATGGATGAACGTGCGAATTACAAAGGATTCCGAGTCGTGGCATTGCGTAAGGGTAACGCTAATGTCGATAAATTAATGAAAGGTATTTCTTGGATTGATGTTCAAGATGGACCGCTTGATTCAAAAACCGCTATTTCAATAATTCAAGCGCTAAATCCAAACGAGAATAGTCCAAATCCCTCTACCGCGCGAGACGTTTATATTAGTGCATCGTGGCATGATGATGATAACATTAGTGCAAACGCAGTATGCAAATATTTGGTAGAACAAGGATTTCGTCTAATCGGTGATTCTAAGGATCAAAAAGGTTTTGGTTCTGGCGATCGGATTAAACAGATCATGACCAGTTGCGGCGCTTTCGTAAGCATTATGCCATATCGTGGTGAAAGGGCCGCTATTACAGGTGAAGGGCCATACAAATACTTTCTTCGGGAGATAAATATTGCAGCCGAACAAGGTTTGCCCAGTATTGTAATTGCCGATCCACAAATCAATCGGTTAGATAGTCAAGATCAATATTGGTTTAGAATGAATACTGACAGTGCCGTTGTACCTGATAATGCACAACAAACTTTACGTTCTCTGTGGGACAGTTGGCAAAAACCGAAACGAGAACATTACGTTTTTTGCGCTATGGACCTCGACTCCGAAGATACACGATCTACAAGTCCTATACGCCAATTGATTCAGAGAATTACATCGATGCCCACAAAAGTTGGCAATGAGGTTCATGATGGTAATCCAGAAAACGTAAATGCAGCAGTAAGGAAAGCAGTAAGTGAAGCATTTTTAGTAATTGCAGACCTAACAGATGATAACGTCAATGCATGTATAGAAGCCGGCATGGCTCTTGCTGTGGGAACCAATGTTGAGTTGTTGGCAGCAGGGCTACAGCGCAGGCCCCCATTTATGCTGCGAGAACGAAATATGCCGACCTATGAGGATAAATTACAACAAATTGGATTGCTTCACAAAGTGTCGCGTCCCTATCGTAGACGGATTATCAACATTTAACATTGAAAAGCGAGATCACAACATCAAAGTCATTTTTCCACCGGCATAGCCAGTGGCTTGGTTAACCCTATAAGGGCGCGTGAGCCTCAACGCTCAATACTAAGTCAAAAAAAAAACGGTGAGATGAATAGAATGGAGGGCAAATAAAAGCAAAAGCGACATCAAATCCTACCTGTGCGGGTCCGTATCCTTAATTTAACGGAGGCGAGGCGGTTTGTGAGTTCCAAAACCGGGGTTTTGGAACGAGCCGGCATTCCGGAAGCGTCTTTAGCAGTGGCAATCCGCAAAGATTGCCACTGCTTACGCTAAAATTGGAAAACCGCAAATCATCACCTTCTGCTTGGCCGTTTAACTTTAATAAGCCTGCGTTTTGTTTCGGTGGAAAAACCGCCGCTGTTGCTTACAGTCAGCGACACTGTAAATTTGCCGCGTTTCTGGTAGGTGTGTTTGGGATTTTGCTCATCGCTGGAACCGCCGTCGCCGAAATCCCAGAGCCAGCTTTTTATCTTGCCGGTTGGCGATGAAAGGTCTTGAAAACTAACCTCAAGCGGAGCCCTGCCTGAAGTCGGAGCCGCCGCAAAATTAGCTTGAGGGGCAGGCGGATTCTTTATTGTAATAAGATTCGTCTTTGTCTCAACACCGATTCCGTTCTCGTTGCTAACGGTTAAGGATATGGAAAAAACGCCCTCTGTGTTATATGTGTGTTTAGGATTTTGCTCAGAGCTGGTTCCGCCGTCGCCAAAATCCCACACCCAACTGTCAATGTCGCCGCGTGGTTCGGACAAGTCGGTAAACGTAACTTCAGTTGGAACCTCACCTGCTTGCGGCGTGGCTGAGAACTCAGCGGTAGGCGGCTCTTTTTTAATCACGTTTATTAGATTATTCTTGGTCTCAGAGTCTGCGCCGCCTGAATTGCTCACGGTTAATTTAACTGTGTAAAATCCGCCCTTAAGATATTTGTGCGTCGGATTTTGTTCAGAGCTTGTCGCGCCGTCTCCGAAATCCCACGTCCACGATTCAATCAACCCGTTAGGTTGTGAAAGATCGGTAAATTTAACCTCAAGCGGCTCGTCGCCGGCCGTCGGTGTGGCTGAAAACTCCGCAATGGGCACGCCCAACCCTTCGGCAATAATAAGATTTGTCTTGCTCTCTTTGTCGGCCCCTTTTGAGCCACCCACTGTTAAATTAACAGTGTAAAATCCTTCAAGCCTGAAAACATGGGTAGGATTTTGCTCTTTGCTTACGCCTCCATCGCCAAATTCCCACGACCAGCTGGTAATATCGCCTTGCGAAACATCAGAGAACTGCACGGTAAGCGGCACCCGGCCGGCTGTTGGCGATGCTGAGAATGAAGCTTTAGGCGCGCCTTGTTCAAGAATCGCAATCAGGTTCGTCTTAATCTCAGTATCCGACTGTCCTGAACCGCTAACAGTAAGCCCTACGGTAAAAAAGCCGGAGGTTTTATATGTGTTTACCGGGTTCTGCTCAGAGCTTATACCGCCGTCGCCAAACGTCCAGGCCCAACTGGTAATCTGCCCTACGGAAAGATCGCGAAACTTAACGGTTAGAGGGCTGAATCCTGTCGTCGGATCAGCCGAGAATTCCGCCGTTGCCCCGCCTGACGCAATGGCGTTGACATAATTTGTTTTGGTTTCCGAGTCTGTTGCATTAGGCCCCGAAGCCGTTAATTTAACCGTGAAAATACCAGCTGTTTTATAAGTATACTCAGGGTTCTGATCTGAGTTTACTCCGCCGTCGCCGAATTCCCAGGCCCAATTTGTTACGTTGCCGGTCGATTTGTCCACAAACTGAACATCAAGCGGCGCAAACCCGGAGGTTGGGTCGCCGATAAATTCAGCTACAATCGTATTTGGAGCGGTTTCATCCGGAGTCGGCTCCACAACCGGTCCGCCGCCCGGCGGACACGGCACAGCCCTGCCGACAGAGTCGAGACAGAACACTTCAACCGAAAGTTTTCTCAATAAAACATTATTTTCATCGTCCGGGTCTACAACTTCAAACAGCAAACTTGTAACACCGCCCTTGGCAGGCTTTATCTTAAATTGAGCTCCGGGAATACTGCCTGAAACAGGAGCTAAGGTTAACGCCTTTGCAGGGTTGATACCGGCGATTGTCGTATCATCAATTAACGCGCTTATTGAGACATTTTCAAGAAACTTGCCTGTGTTTCTGTCAATAACGCCTAAATTGACAGGAAAATCAGGGCTGTTAGCTTTGAACGGCACAAGTATCCTGTTTGGATGCTGGGCAAACGTCGGATCAAAAGGAGTCCTGATTGCCAGAAAAAGGGCCTTCCCGCTGCCGGTTGTCCCACCGGAGCCTTCGGTTACCTCAATAAAGCCGGGCTTGGTTACAAACGATGACTTTCCTACAGTGTCAAAAACTTCCAGCGCAACAGTGTAGAAACCCTGAAAGTTGTAAACATGGTCCGGATTCTGATCGTTGCTTGCGTCTCCGTCGCCAAAATCCCATGACCTCGATGTTATCGCGCCGTTAGGCGATGTCGAATTATCTGTAAACTGCACAAACAGCGGAGCCTGCCCAGACTCAGGTGTGGCGGAAAAACTTGCCGCAGGCACGCCCGGCTGTGAAACAAAGATAAAGTTTGGCTTAAAAATCGAAGCCTCTTTACCGGCAACATCATTCACTACAAGCTCTACGGAATAGAACCCTGGAAAATCATATATATGAGTAGGGTCTTGATCAGGCGATATTAAACCGTTTCCAAACGACCAGCTTCTTTTTGTTATTGCGCCGTTCGGCGATGTTGATTTATCTGTAAACGCCACTTTTAACGGCGCGGGGCCGGCCTGTTTATCCACCGAGAAGTCGGCAACCGGCGCGCCCTTCTCCTCAACCTTGATAAACCCTGATTTAAACACAAAATCAAACTCGCCCAGCACATCCTTGACCTCAAGGCCTACGCCGTAAATGCCGTCGAATTTGTAGGTGTGAGCCGGATGTTGATCCGAACTGAAAAATCCGTCGCCGAAATCCCAATCCCACCCGGCAATATTGCCGTTTGGCGAAGTTGAAAGGTCTGTAAACTGTGTGTCGAACGGAGCAAACCCCTCAACCTGCGAGGCGCTAAAATCAGCCACGGGCGGTTGAGGTTTTTTCACAACTATCATGTTGGGTTTGTTTGTAAATCCAAATTCTCCGGCAATGTCCCCAACTTCGAGAGCGACGGAGAAAAATCCCGGAAACTCATATTTGTGCAATGGGTGCTGTTGAATGCCTATTCGCCCATCGCCAAAATCCCAAAACCATGATGTTATCGCGCCGTTTGGCGAAGTTGAAAGGTCTGTGAACTGCGTGTTTAAGACAGGCAGTCCTGTTGTAGGCGACGCTGTAAAGTCGGCTGTAGGCTGCCCGGGATCGTCAACGAATATAAAATTCGGCTTTAATTCAAAAGCCAACTCTCCAAGAGTGTCAAAGATTTCAAGACTGACGGTAAAGAATCCGGAAAATGTATAGGTATGAACCGGATGTTGATCAGTCCCGGTTGCGCCGTCTCCAAATTCCCAAAACCATGATCTAATTGCCCCATTTGGGGAACTGGATAGATCTGTAAACTGGGCGTCAAACGGTCTTACGCCCTTTGTTGACGAAGCCGTAAAATCGGCAACCGGCTTGCCCGCTTGGTTTACAACAATGAAATCAGGTTTTGTTACGGAAGCAAAACCGCTTAATGAATCCTTAACGGTTAACGACACAGTATAAAATCCGGGAACCCTGTACTCATGCGTCGGATTTTGGTTAGAAACAAAAAAACCGTCGCCAAAATCCCACTGCCAACTTACGACTGAACCGTTTGTAGAGATAGAAAAATCAGTAAACGTCACTAATAAAGGCGCAATTCCGCTTAACGGAGATGCGTTGAAGTCGGCCACAAGCACATTTGTGGAAGCGGCGCATGTAGCGTCTGAAGCGCAGTCGGCGTCGTCGCAATCAAAAAGGCCGTCGTTGTCATTGTCAATACCGTCGCCGCAAAATCCGGCTTCAGCCACCGGAGCGACTACGCAAGATGCGTCGCCAAGGCAGTCTGGATCATCGCAATCCGTCAGGCCGTCAAGATCGTTATCACGACCGTCTGAACAAACCTCAGGAGTTGACGCGCCGGTTGAGCCGTTGATAGTGTATTTGCCGGAATCAGGAGCCCAGTCGGTAGGGCCTTGCAGATCTCCAAGAGCCAGGGTTATATCAATTGCGCCGTCGTCATTTCCAAGCATTGATAAAGGCACGGTTATTGAAAACGAATTGCCGGAAATCTCGGGAACTATTGTGCCTGCAAGGGTAAAAACAAATCTGTTTGTCTTCCAGATATTAATCTCAGGCAGAAATTGAAGATCGGCATGATAATCAAAGCCTAATGATTGTGTGTCCTTGCCGAAAAGTGAAATTGGCGAATCGCCGGTTGAGGGGTTTTGGTCTGTGTCCAATAGGATAAAGCCCCGCAAATTGTTTATAAAATCATGTGTGGAGTTAGGACTGAAATTGATCTTAATAGTGACTTCAAAGCTGTTTGAGGCCGCGTCAACATGGACTATGTCAACCACCTGGCCGCCGATTATCAAATTATCGCCTTCAGGATCTTTGCCAACGGGGTTAAGTGGAGAAACAGTCGTCACATTGACAATATTGCCGGTTTCCGTCTTTATTGATTTGCGAAAATACCTTGTTTCATCATTTTCGCCCCATAATGGAACCTTATTTTTCTGAGACAATACAAATGAACCCGCGCCCGAGTCTTTAACTGTTTTGGCGGTTGCATTGTTTATATAAAAACCAAAAGCGCAAAACAACAATACTACAATACTAAAAAACTGAATTTTTACATCAACCTTTTTCGGTTTCATCCACATTGCCAACCTCCCTTTAATTTAACTAAAAAATAATTTAGATTTTATTTCCGTTTATTAAAATTTAACACTCATGTGTTTTAGTTTATCGCAGGCTGGATGCCTGCGATAAACTAAAACACAGGCAATGATGCCTGCGTTACTAATTAAGATGAAAAGCGCGGGCTAAAGTTTTGCCCGCGCTTTTCGTTACTGCAATACAACTAAAAGCGCCGCTTTTGAGCAGGTTAAAAATTTTGACATTTTTAATCAAACCCAAAACAGCGCCATGTTACTTTACATCCACAAAATCAACTGCGCTGAATACGTCGCCGCCAAAAGTTGAGCCTGTAAGCGTCACTTGCTGATTTACGCCTGGTGTGAGCCCCAGAGCCTGTACATTGAATTTGGCCTTAAACTTTTTCCTCTTAATTTTGCAGGAAATAGGTTTTACGCCTTCAAGTCGAATGCTTGCGCAATCAATATCTCTGAATGTTGAAACACAACCCTCGCTCAACTCAATTAAAGCCTTAACTTTTCCGCGGCTTCTGTTTGAGTTAATGGTGGCAGGTTTTATCTGCATTGTAGCCTCGCAATTGCCGGGGACCGGAGTTGGCCCGGTTGTCGGCTCAGGCGTTGGTTCGCCGCCTTTTTCAAATACCTTAACAGCGTTTTTGACAACCAAAGTGTCTGATTGCCCGTCAACCGTCACGGTAAGGCTAACATCATAATCGCTAACTTTTTCACCATTTTTGAGTTTGTAGGTGTGCTTTGGGCTCTCCTCGTCGCTGGTATCGCCGTCGCCAAAATCCCAATTCCAGGATTCAGGTTTGCCGCCGCCAACTACAAAAGTCTGATCAAAAAACTGAACTTCAAGCGGAGCTTCGCCTATGCGCGGTGAATAATCAAAGAAAACAACAAAGTTGCCTGTCAAATCAGGAACAACCTGAATAAAATCAGATTTTGTCTCTGTATCCGACTCTGATGAATTGCTGACAGTCAACGCCACGGTATATTCGCCCTCTGCGTCATAAATATGCTCAGGGTTTTGTTGGTCGCTGGTATTGTTGTCTCCAAAATCCCACAACCAGCTATCAACCGTGCCGGCTGAGTTATCTTCAAACTGTACGGTCAAAGGCGATTTCCCTCTTGTAGGGGCGGCTGTAAACTGGGCCTCAATTTTGTCAGCGCCCGCCGCTTTAATGAGGTTTGTTTTAGTGATGCTGTCAGTTCCGCCGGCGCCGCTAACGCCTAATGTTACAGTGAAGACGCCTGCGTTTATATACTCATGAACAGGACTCTGTTCTGAGCTGGTAGAGCCGTCGCCAAATGTCCAGAACCATCCGTCTATATCTCCGGATGATCTGTCAGTAAATTGAACCTCAAGAGGCGCGTTTCCTGATGTAGGCGAAGCCGCAAATTCAGCGACCGGTCTGCCTGCGCCTTTTACAAATATCATATTTGTTTTTGTCTCAACGTCAATACCGTCAGAGTTGCTTGCCGTCAGGCTTACAGAAAATATGCCTTCGGTATTATACTCATGTGTTGGATTTTGATCGCTGCTTGTTCCGCCGTCGCCAAACGTCCATGTCCAGCTGTCAACAGATCCTACCGGTTGTGACAAATCCTTAAACTCAACATTTAACGGAGCCAGGCCCGATGTAGGCGAAGCGGAGAATTGAGCGATAGGCTTTGTGCCGGCTATAACATTTATCAGGTTTGGCTTGTTTTCAGTGTCAATTCCGCCCGCATTGCTTACCAGCAATGAAACGGAATGAAAGCCGGAAACCAGATAGGTATGTTTCGGGTTCTGAATTACGCCGGTAGAACCGTCGCCAAAATCCCATGACCATGAGGCTATGTCGCCCGCAGGTTGTGATAAATCGGTAAACTGAACGTCAAGCGGAGCAAAACCGGTAAGCGGAGATGCCTTAAAATCAGCTGTAGGCCCTGTTGTCGCGCCCCCTGGAAGAACAAAAATCAGATTCGGCTTGTTCTCGGTGTCTGACCCGCCGGCATTGCTGGCTGTTAATTTTACGCCGTAAATGCCGTCTATCATATAAGTGTGTTCAGGATTTTGATCGGAGCTGACTCCGCCGTCTCCAAAATCCCATGACCAGCTTGTTGGCTCGCCTGTTGACAAGTCAGTAAATTTGACCAGCAACGGAGCTGCCCCTGAAGTGGTAGATGCTTTAAATTCAGCGGTAGGTTTAGGCAAATCGCCAACAGATATCAAATTCTGCTTTGTTTCCGTGTCGGAGCCTTCAGAGTTACTTGCGGTCAACTTTACCGTGTAAATGTTCTCAATATTATAAGTGTGTTGTGGATTCTGGTCTGAGCTGACTGCGCCGTCGCCAAATTCCCATGACCAGCTGGTTGGATTGCCGGTTGTTAAATCGGTAAATTGCACCTCAAGAGGAGCAAGTCCCGCCGTAGGATCAGCCTTAAAGTCGGCCACCGGCCCGGACTTTCCAAGCACGTTTATAAGATTTGTCTTTATCTCCTTGTCGGAGCCGCTTGAGCCGCTGGTGGTTAACGTCACGGTAAAGAAACCCGCGGTTTTATATTCGTTTGTTGGGTTCTGGTCGGAGCTTATGTTGCCGTCTCCAAATTCCCAGGCCCAGCTTGTCGCGTCGCCGGCGGACATATCAGTGAATGCGACGCTAAGAGGCGCAAATCCTGAAGTTGGGTCCGCTTTAAATTCAGCCACAACCGGAGGTGTTGGAAGCACGGTGATCAGATTTGTCTTAATCTCCTGCGACGAAGAGCCTGAGCTTGCGGTTAAGCCAACGGTAAATATTCCGGCGGTTTTGTAATCGTTTGAAGGATTTTGAAGCGAGCTTGTATTGCCGTCGCCAAACTCCCACGCCCAGCTAGTTGGATTGCCCGCTGAAAGATCGGTAAACTGAACTTTAAGAGTGGCAAACCCGGCTGTTGGGTCTGCTGAAAAATCCGCGACAGGCGCGCTTGATTCTAAAACATTAATAAGCGCGATTTTTTCCTCTGAAGCCGTTCCGCTAGGCCCTGTAATCGTAAGTTTTACAGTGTATGCTCCAGCGCTGCTGTATGTGTGAGCTGGGCTCTGGGTTGTGTTTGTTCCGCTGTTGTCGCCAAAGTCCCACTCCCATGTTGTTATGTCGCCGGTTGACTGGTCAAAAAATGCCACGTCCAGAGGCGCAATTCCTGAAAGAGGATCAGCGTCAAAATCAGCCACTAACGGCACAACCGGTTTAGTAGCGTTAATAAACTCAACCTTTGTCATTGAATCAACAACTCCGCCGCTTTCAATGGTCAAAGTTACGGCGTATTTGCCTGGAACATCGTATGTGTGAGATGGATTTTGAACCGTGCTTGTGCCGCTGTCGCCAAAGTCCCACGCCCATGATGAAATAGTTTCGGTTGACACTGTTGTATCAGTAAAGTTAACAGCCAGAGGCGCTTCGCCCTCGGTGATATCCGCGTCAAAGTCGGCAACGACAGTAGGCCTTGGCAAAACATCTATAAGGTCCGCGGCGGCTTTTGTGTCGCTTCCGCCTGAGCCTGTAGCGGTCAAGCTAACAGAAAACATGCCCGGGCCGATATATTCATGTTGAGGATCTTTGTCCGTTGACGTGTTGCCGTCTCCAAAATCCCATGCATAGTCAGTGGCGTCGCCGCCTGAAAGGTTTGTAAACTTAACGGTTAACGGCTCCATGCCTTTAACCGGGTCGGCTGAAAAGTCGGCCACTATCTGGGCTGCGCCCTGAAGGTCGACATTTGCAGTGGCAACAGAGCCGTCATCGGCGGTTGCGTTTACAACCACATTGTTGGCTCCGCTAACAAGCCCTGTTACATTATGCCTGAATGTGCCCACGGCTGAAAGTGTAACAGTTGTTCCATTTACCTCAACTTTTGAGATGCCAACAACCGGAACTGTCGGCAATGCTGTAGACAATGAAGCAGGATCCGTAACCACGGTAAACGCTCCGCCTGTCTCGTTCGCAATACCGGCTAAGCTGCCTGTATTTGAGCTATCGGCGCCTTTGCCGACTGCGAAAGTATTTATTTTGACGCCAAGGCCAATTGAAGTTGTTATTATTGACGAGGTGCTTGCTTTAAATCCATTGTTGTCAAATCCGTCGGAGAGGAAAAATGTAATCGCGTTGCCTGAACCGGAAATATTCTGAAACCCAGAGTTCATCATCTTTAGCGCGCTTGCAAAGTTTGTGCCGCTTCCAACCCTTTGAGGATTATTTTGACCGGAATGAGCCTCTTTTATGCTTGTAACCGACTCTTCAAGATCAATAACGCCGTTGCCGTCAATATCGGCAAGCGGAGTTGTAAAATCCTGTCGGCCCGGAGCAGGGCTTACGTCTGACAACACAGCTGAATTGCCGAAAACAACCAGCCCCACCTTCACGTTGGCGCTGGCGCCGATGCTTTTATTCAGAGCAATCACGCCCGCAATTTCAGCGTCAAGTATGGTGCCGTTGCGGCCATCGTTGTTAACATCGTCTGCAGAGTCAACCTTGCCGTCCTGATTTACATCATTGTTTTGGTCCCAATTGGTGCTGCCCGAGACATCAATAACGTAAATAACATTAATCTCTTTAGAAGGCGTAGTAGACGCCCCAAGATTAACAAGGCCTTCAATAGTATGCTCGCCCGGAGGAACAACCACTATAGAGTTGTCAGCAGGCGAGGTAATTTCCACAGTTAAAGTCTGACCGGTAGTTGTCACAACCGAGCCGCTGGGGCTGCCCGCAAAACTTGCCCCGGTATTAAACGCGTATAAAAATGCAAACGCCAGAATAAAAAACCACAATTTCCTATGCATCTTTTTCTCCTTCTCTTTTTATATAGAAAAATATTAACACAACAATTATATGCCATAATCGGCCAATGAGCTCATCTCAAGATTTACAATTATCGAGCCCTCCTTTCCGGGAGACAAAAAACAGTTAAAAAAAATATGTATAATTTGAAATATCAAATAAGTGACTAAAATGATCTAAAGTTTAAAGTGAACTAAAGTTTTTGTAAAAATCTACGGTTTTTGATAATTTGAAAGGAGGCGAAAGCATCCCCTGCCCGCTATTCTCTGCTCTCTGCGCTATGCTCTTCGCGCGTCACCTTTTAATAAACCTGCATCCAATAGCGCTATGCCTGACTTTTGAATCGCCCACTATTCTGGACGCAGCTTTTAGCGTATGCTTAGCGTCAAAATAACTGCCGCCTTTTATAACACGCCATCCTTTAAGAGCAATCTTCTTCCTCTCCGCAAGCCATTTTGTTTCGTCCAGCTTGCCCTCCTTTTTTAATTTATCAAGCTCTTTAAACCTGTTTTTAACAATTTCGTCTGATTTGTAGTCTGTAAAATCCTGCGACGCGTCAAACTCCCCCCCCCCATCGTACCAATAGGTATCCTGCCATTCCCAGACGTTTCCGGCCATCCCTCTTAATCCAAACGGATTTGAGATGCCCAGTTTTTTCCAGGCATCCTCATATTTTCTAACATCCACGGGATGTTTAAACTCGTTGCCGAAATTACATATTTCGTTGTACGGCTCAGGTTGATTGCCCCATGCATATTTTACGCCGTCTAGTCCGCCAACATTCCTTGCCGCCTTTTCCCACTCATGCTCCACAGGCAATGCCAGGCCCGCCCATATTGCAAAGTCGTAAGCGTTCCAAAAAGTAATAAAACCAACAGGCCACCTTGCGCGTCCGGCTTTTGAGCTCCATTCCGCGTCAACGCCAACCGCCCCCTTAATACTCATCCCCCCGTCTTCATCCTTGCCCATATCCTCATACCATAATTTATGATTGTAATCGCTTTTATCGCCCTGCGCATTGCCGCGCTCATTTAAAAATTCAGCATAAAGACTATAAGTCGCGGGATATTTCATAAGATAAAACTGTTTAATATCCACTGTTCCGTTTTTAATCCCTTGAGTTCCCGCCCCCCCTATCTTAAAAGCCTTATCAGCGGGAATTTTGCGCATCTGAATAGCCCTTACGCGAACCTGCAACTCATTTCCGGCTTCCGCCAATCCTGACTTTGAGCAATCCAGGGTAATCTTCTTTTTGCCGGCGGATTCCACAATGCCCACATTGCCTGAAAGATTATTGTTAACCGGTGAGTCTTTCGCATCCTTATAATCAAGATCATTCCCAAACACAAGGTCGTCCGTATTCATCCAGCTTTTGCCGTTGTCATGCGAAACCTTGACAAATACCCATACCGGCCACTGCTCGGTAATATCATCTCTGTTAATCGCGGTTAATTTATATTTAATTGTTCGTGTGTTCTTTTTCTTGTTTAATTTCGAAACCGTAACATCTTTAACCTGAACATCCCACAAATTATCTTTGCTTCTTTCTGAACTATTAGACTCCCTGCCGGCATAAACCTCGTTTTTACCAGGCAATCCACAACCAATTGCAATTGCAAGGCATACTAATAATGTAGATACAAAAAATAAACGGGTGGTAAAATAACCTGATAGGGTAAACAACTGATTCATATTGTTAAACCTCCATTAAAATTGCAAGATTGCTCTTATTAAATACACATTCAAACCTGGGATTGTTAAAATTAAAGGCGATTATTATATAAAATGATCAGACGCAAGTCTGTGACATCTATCACACTTCTGAAATTTTATTTTACAACCTGAGAAAAGTTAATAAACTACCGCTATCGTTCGCGAAACTGGAGTTTCTAGAACAATTACGTTCCAAAATCAAAGTTTTGGAACGAGTCGGCAAAATTTTGTTTTAATCATCAAAACCTAAGCTTTGAATCCATTCGGGAGAATGATTCGGGAGAATCGTTTGGGAGAATTTTTGGGAGATTTTTTTTAAACCGTTTTTTTTATAAATCGGAATAAAGTAAAAGAAGGTTTTATTTTACAAAATAACATGATTTAGTCCAGTAAAATTTCAATAATTAATAGCTGTCTTCAATTTTTACAGCCTGTTTATTATCATACAGTTAGAACCCTCAACAGCAGAGCCGGAAACAACCAAGATGTAACAGCTTTAACTGTAACATGTTACAGCTATAAAAACACGGCTTTAAGGAACAAAAATTTAATAAATAGTGGCCAAACTCCGATTTTGAAACTAGCCGGTAAAATTCTCTATAGACCCTAAAATATAAAGCGCGAGCATTGTACTATTTTCAAAAGCAAAAGTCTGTGACATATATCACAATATTAAAAAAAATTTTCACCCGTAGAATCGCAGAGAAGAAAGGCGCCTTTATTAATGATGCAAAGCCTTAATAGCAGTTTCACTATCATGAGCAATAATACGAAGTAATGTTTTGGCCGGCCCTTGAGGGACACGTTTTCCCCGCACCCATTGCCTGAGGGTTGATAACGGCATTGAGAAAGACTCAGAAAATTCTTTTTGAGTCATGTTGGCATTCTTACGGATTTTCGCGACATCCATTGCCGTATACCGGCGCGCGCGAGCGCCGGTCTTTCGACTTTGCTTCCAGGCTAAAGCGCTCCTTTTTTTATAGACTCAAAATACTCGCTCATTTTTTATCTCCCTTAAGCAAAGCAACAATTTTAGCTAGCTCATTTCTCTGAACCTTAGTCAGATTCTCTTTCTTAGCTTTAGCAGTCTTGTAGACAGCTTCAAAAGAATTAGCCGTTAATACGTTAAACTAATTGTTTTTTATTAGTATATTCTTTGCTTAGATAAATGGCTGTGCCTGTTCTAAAGCATCTCGCAAGCGGTCGGTTGTTTGCTGACCAGGTCCTACAATTTCAATTACGCCGATTTGCTTGCTCGATAATATTCGATAAAAACTTGTATGTGGAGGTGTATGAGATTTATAGCGCCACAAGAAAAAATAGATTGGTTCTTTGACAAGATCGGCTATTTTAGCTTTTGGAAATAATTTGTGATAGGTCGCGTTTTTTTGCTGCTCTATGGCTGCATACAAATCAGCAGTATAACTATCGGCGTGATCTTCCCCCCACTGACAGCTATAAACCCAGATGTTAGCCATTTTTTTTATGGCGGGCGGGTAAAATAGAGCTGCTGGTATTTTCTTGCCCATAGATTTAGCTCTTTAATCCAGCTTGTTTTCTGCCAAGGGTCTGAATTTCAGCAAGTGTCACCGCTTCAAATTCGCTTTCATTTGCCATAGCGCCCGGTAAAAGAGTTTCCCAAACTGCGCTCAAATGATCCTCCAGGCTCGGCTTACATACAAAATCTCTTCGCACCAATGTTTTTAGATAATCACTAATATTATCAAAAAGCCCGTTAGCGCCTGTGCATTCTTTAATATGAGCTGCAAGCGGTCCTTTAAAGCGCACTGAAGCTTTGACCTCTATATTTTTAGTGGACTTCATAATGTTTTCTCCAATTTTAAGTTTATAAACCATCATAGCTTTTGTCCTCAAATATGTCAATATTTAAGGACAATTAATGCTAAAACTGCAACACAACGATACGAAACTAGAGTTTCTTGAACAACTGCGTTCCAAAATCGGAGTTTTGGAACGAGCCGGGTCGGAGCAATCTGCAAGATTGCTCCAGCAGCCGGCAGCCACTTGTCTCCACCATTCCGCTAACTGCCAATTGCCAACAGATTACCGATCACAGATTACCGACAACCGCCCCTACCTTCCTTTTCTAATTTCAGCGGCCACTTTAACGTCTCCAAACGCTCCAGTTACATTTATAACGGAGTTCCTTGGCGAAAAGAATTTGAACCTGGCGCTTAATTGATCATTGCCCGCAGGCCCTGTAACGCCGAAGCCGTCATTTATCACAACCCCGCTGCCGCCTTTAAGCTCAATGTCGACATTCGCCATAGGCTTTCCGTCAGTACCAAACGCAGTGACAATTATATCGTTAAAACTAAAGGACGATTTCATATTTTCCGGAGCAACTTCAATAGACTTCAATTTAACCTCGCCCTGTGTTGGAGTTGGCGTTGCGCCTGGTGTCTCATTTGGAGTTGGCCCCGGCGATGCAGTTGTCTCCGGCGTTTCAGCAGGCAATTCAGCGCCCTCTTTTACCTCGATATACGCCTGTCTTGTCAATGTGTTTGCCTGACCGTCATTATTAAATGCGCTTAAACTTACTGTAAACGCGCCCTCTTTATCATATACGTGATCAGGCTCAACCTCTCCTGATGTTTGGCCATCGCCAAAATCCCACAGCCTGCCGGTAATATTGCCGCTTGAAAGATTTATAAATTTAACTTTCAGACCCGGTGGCCCTATTCTGTCGTTTGCGCTAAACGCGGCGGCCAACTCCTGGGTTGCTCCGCCGTCCAACACATTAATCAGACTCGTCTTCTTTTCAGAGCCTGTGCCGGTTGAACCGCTTACAATTAATTCAACGCTGAAAATGCCCTGATTATTGTATGAGTGTGTTGGATTTTGTTGAGAGCTTGTAACGCCGTCGCCAAAGTCCCACGTCCGGTTTGCAATGTTGCCGTTTGACAAGTCCTTGAAAGCTACATTAAGAGGAGCAAAACCGGTTAAAGGCTCGGCTGTAAATTCAGCCACCGGAACGCCCTCGCTCTGAATGTTGATAAGATTGGTCTGTTTTTCAACATCTATTCCATTTGCGTTGCTAACGGTTAAACTTACAGTGAAAAATCCCTCTGTTTTATAAATGTTTTCAGGATTTTGCAGGTTGCTTACGTTTCCGTCGCCGAAATCCCATGACCACGACTCAGGGTTGCCGCTTGAGTTATCAATAAACTTCACTATCGTCGGCGCGATGCCTGTGGTGGGCGCTGCTTTAAAGCTTGCAGTAGGTTCCTTTTGATCCTGCGCAATTATAAGGTTTGTCTTAATCTCCCAGTCAGCCCCTTTGCTGTTGCTCGCCATTAAGCCTACGGTAAAAAAGCCCGCAGTCTGATATGTATGCTTCGGATTTTGTTCGGAAGACGTGTCGCCGTTGCCGAACTCCCATATCCAGCTTATTGGTTTGGCTGAAGACAAATCTGTAAATTTGACATTCAGAGGGACTAATCCTGAAGTTTTGTCGACCGAGAACTCAGCCTGAGGCGCTTCAGCGCATATTACATTTATCATATTTGGTTTAGAAATCGTATTTTCGCCTTTTTCGTTGCTTACAGTCAAAGACGGCGAGTAGACGCCGCAAATAAGATATTTATGCGCCGTGTTTCGCACAGAGCTTATGTTGCCGTCTCCAAATTCCCATGCCCAGCTAGTAGGCGCGCCTTCTGATCTATCCTGAAAATTTACTGTTAAGGGCTCGCCCCCCGACGTTTTGTTTACGCTAAAATTCGCTGTAGGTTTTACTACGATTGATATAACATCAATAAAATCGATCTTCTCCTCTATGTCTGTTCCGCATGAGTTTCCAGCTATAAGGGCAACAGTGTATCTACCCTCCCTTGTGTATGTGTGAACCGGATTTTGAGAATTGTCCGGGCCGGAATCGTCCCCAAAATCCCATATCCAACTTGTGGATTCTTCTGTGGATAGGTCGGTAAATTGCGCAAAGTCGTTTTCAAGTATGGATATCTTATCCACACTGAACTCAGCTATCGGCTTTTTGCACGAAACTGGAGTTGGAGTTGGGCTCGGACTTGGTGTGGGACTTGGACTTGGCGTTGCTGCTACTGTAAACCAGTTAATATTGTTGCCGCCGTCCGTTGAATTTATTGGATTTATTGTTGCTACGTTTTGATTGTTTGAGTCTTTGACATCAACAAATGATATGTTTTTTATGCCTGTTGGATTTACTCTCCATTTGGTTCCGTCAATTGTGCTACGCAGTTTAATCAGGTTGGCTGATGCGCCAAACATTGTCCATATTCCGGTTATGGTTTGTGTTTTGCCTGCTTCAAACTTGAGTTGTTTGCCGGCCTGCGTTGATATAAAGTTGGTAAAAGTGTTGCCTCCGGTTATGGTTGAGGCACTGGAGCCTGTAAATAAGAGTGTCCCAGTAGAGCCAGCATTATATGCGCCAATGTTTGTCCAGTTGCCAGCAAGGCTGATTGTGCCGGAGCGAGTCTGCAAAGTCCCGGTATTGTTGATATCTCCATCTGTATTCAATTTGTCGTCATTTACATTCACAGTATCACCGGTGCCCGTATTAATGCCGGCGCCGTTTATAATAGTTGTAAATGAAATTATGATTGCATTTATTGCAATAAATATCAAAAAAACATATCTCATCGCAATTCCCTCCTTTTTTTAACAGAATAGACATAAATCAGATAACAGAACCATGTACAAGGTGGAGGAGCTTATATTCTCATTTTTTTTCACAATATTTTAGAACCACGAAAGGTTGCATGTTGTTGTGGGATTGGCTTCCCCCTGTATTTGCAGTTTGCTCAGTATATACTACAGCAGAATTATTCAAAAGCTTGTCTTCATGGTTGTCATTTCCGACACCTGAGCCTGCATTTCCCAAAACTGTATGACTGTGACTGGGTATCTCATTCGTAGTTAATATATGGGTTTCCTCACCGCCGGTTTGCCCTAATGTCCTCGTTGTCAGTCCGACTCCACTGCCCGAACCAATGATTGTTCTCCCTGCCGAAGAACTAAAGTCTGTCCATCCTGCCGGACAAGCATCCAAATTAAACGCCAAGACTGCTCCCGCTGGGATCAGGGCAAAGCCATCTCCTAAATCTCCACTGCTTGGTAAATTTGTCAATCCAGAACCATCTCCCACAAACGCAGAGGCCTTTACCGTACCCACAACCTCCAGTTTCTCAGTGGGACTTACAGTGCCTATTCCAACCATACCATCACCCCTAAAACGCGCAATTGTAGTGTTCTCCGTTTCCTCTTTGACTGAAAAACCGCTGCTGGTTGTATTGTCTTTGAGAATTACCTCTGTTTCAGCTAACAAATTGACAGCTACAATCCCAAAATATATTGTAAAAATACCTGTTAATAAATATCCTTTTAACATTTTTTTACTCCTTCTTTTCTAAAAAAAGCAAAATAAAATTATAAAATCACCCTGAATCATAACCAAACTACTTTCATGTTATACGATTGCTCAACAATTTCAGTTTCCCGTATAGCATTCTATGCAACAATATGAAACCAGAGTTTCTCTGCCAATTGTGTTCCAAAATCGGAGCTTTGGAACGAGCTTCCACGTCAAGTCAAACTATTGCAACGTCGGCATTACATCAGAAACGCCACAGCTGGAGCAATCTTGCAGTTTGATCTGAAACGTTTAAAAAACTATTGCGCTTCATGACAAGGTTGCGTTTTACACGACCAAAACTTGATTGTTAGTTAAACTCCGTTTAATAATCATCCTTGCGTTGCCTTTTGTTAAATCGCGTTATTATATCAAATCGCAAAAAAAAGTCTGTGATAAATGTCGCAATTTTGAAAAAAACAAAAATATTTTTTATAGTGTAAAAAAATCTTAAGTGTAAAGACCCTTTCAAACAAAAAACCATAACACATTGCGAATAAAAATGTTACGCCTCGTTCAGCAATTCTAGATTTGCGTAAATTGGAAATATTTGGCGATTAAGGCGCAAATCAGGCAAAATAATATTTTATGAAAAATGAGAAAAAGCAGGAGGGTTTGGAACTATTCAGCGTATTAATCTCAAAAATAGAATAAAATGCGATTCAACATTATTATCCACCATAGCGCTCAATTGGAGTAAAAGAGCATTGAAGTGTTGGAATTTTGGAGACTTTTAGTGATTTTATTACTCGAAATTATAGCAAAGTGTAATTTAAGAGGCTGTCTAAATTTTGGGGGTCATTATACTCCGGTTTCTCGTTTAGTTTTCCTCCATAATACGCGAAACTGGAGTTTCCAGAACAATTGCATTCCAAAATATGAGTTTTGGAACGAGTCGGTTAACCACACGAAACCGGAGTTTCTTACCCAATTGCGTTGCAAAATCGTAGTTTTGGAACGAATCGGCTGCCGGCATCTTTGCTGAATCAGTCTTGTAGGCGGCTCCATATGTTTCTTGATTGCGTAAAACACGGCGTATCTAAAAAAACGCAGTATCTATTTAGCGTGTTTTACACACCCCGCCTGCTATTGATCAACCACCTATCTTTTTAGATGGATTAAAACGAAATCAAAAATCAAAAGCCACAACCTAGGAAGAGGGGATTTAGGGGGGTGTATAAGAACGCCGGATAAGGCTGAACAGTCACGAAGAATCGTCCATTTCAGGTTTTACTTATATGTTAGAGGGTAGTTGTCAGGATTATTCAGAATTTCTATTGACAAATCAACATCTAAATCAGGCCAATAAAAATGATGATTATGAATTAATTTAACATTGCTGATTGATGATATTGTAGCATCCTTAAACCAGGGATATTTCTTAAAAGGCAGGAAATACTCTTTACCGTTGATAAATATCCATAAACCATGCTCGGAAACGTTAGTTATTTCCGGTTTTAAAATGTTTTTTCCATTTTTTAACAATTTCATATTTATTCTCTTCCACAATTTTTTGTAGCGTATTAAGCTCTTTAACTTTAGCTCACTTTTAACTTTAGTCACTTGTCATACGCGGGTTTGGATTGTTACGCGACAACGCCATAGCTTACTTCGCGGTTGGAGAACTCGTAGAATACGTTGCTTTTTCGGAGCCTTTTTGTGAGGATATTCAGGAGGTTTAAATAGATCTGTTTAGATATGTGATCGTCCGCGGATATTATATTTTCAAAATCGTCTCTTTTTATTTTTAATACCTCTCCGCCTTCAACGGCGATAATAGACGCGGATGCGCCTTTCTTATCCACAAGGGAATATTCGCCAAAACAGTCGCCACTTTTTAACGTTCCCAGTATTAACGCGGAGTCATCCTGAAACATTGTCATGCCCGTTTTTTTAGGAAGGGTGACATTAAGCGCGCCGCTAATTACAATATGCAAAGCGGATTGTGTTTGGCCTTGTTTGATCAGGACATCGCGATCGTAAAAGACCTCTTTTTCAAAAAATTTGTGAAATTTATTTATTTCATCGTTTGACAAGCCTTTAAACACATCGGTTTTTGCCATAAATTGCAATGTCTTTTCGCCGAACATTTCTACCCCATCCTTTCTAAACAAAGTATTTATCTATTCTGCGTAATTAACACACCCCGTCCGCCATTCGGCGGCCACCCCTCTTTTTAGAGGGGATATTAAATCGGATTTATTTCCACAAAGCCCCCTCTAATAAGAGGGGATTTAGGGGTGTGTATAAGGCGCCTGAATACACTATGATTGTATTTAAATGGAGAGGCTAAGGCCTCCCCTACCCGCAATCGCGCAGATACATTAACCTAGTGAAAAATCACGCGTGTCCAGAAGCCTTTTTACTTCATTGGTTGTGTCTTCAATCTCTTCCGCGGTCAGGTCTAGATAATTAACCTCTATATCGCGCCCCTCTGATGGGCAATATAGATCAAGCGTGTTTTTACCTTCGGACGTTTGCGCCGGCTTCATCTTTAAGGCGCGTTTACGGATAAGGTAGAGCGCCAAAACATATCTAAGGTTAATTTTTGACCTGCTCTCATCTTCATCTTCCAGCTTTAAAAAGAGGCTCAAGATAGCCTCGGTGTCTATTGGAGGCCGTGAAGGTTTCTCTTTTTCAGGAACCTTTGATTTCCAGAATGAGAAGACCTGACTTTTGTCTTTTGTTTCGTCATTCCAGCAGGGGCAACAATAATCTTTTCGAACAAACTCTTCGCCGTCTTCTGAGATGCCGGAGAAAAATTCGTCGTTTTCATTAAAATCAATTTCGCAATCAATGCATTTTTTAGAATTTCTACTTATTTCCCAAGCCATATTTAAAAACTTTCTTAATTTAAAGTGGCACAGGCATCCTTGCCCGTGATCAATTGAAAACACAGGCAAGGATGCCTGTGCCACTAACAGTCACACTTTAGGTGATTTAATACATTTATAATACTAATTTATACAATAGTTTAAGCGCATTTAGGCGGAAGCCACTCAATTCAGGTAAAAATCAAAATAATTATTCCGCAATTATTGTGTTTACAATTTCCATTATTTCATCAACTAATTTTGACGCCTCTTTTGCGGCGGCGTTAACTTCTGCGCTAATCGTTTTCACAGAGCATTTATCTGATAAAGATTTAATATTGATATCCACATTAAGCTTGCCGCCAATAAGCGCGGCGTTTGTTAAAAGCGCGGCCACGCCGATATCGGATATGAGGTTTGAATTTGCGGATTCCACAAGGCCCCTGATGAGCCGCAACATCTCCAAACAAGATCGCGTGGTCTCCAATGGCGGCTGCATTGCGGTAATTGACGCCGTTTGTATGGACTTGGACCTTTGCGCCGCGTCCTCTTTTGTGGATTTGGGCAATTTGCGCGCAAGCAATACAGAGTTGTAGCCGTTAATATCGTCTTCCATCAACTGCAGCAGTTTTTGGCCTATTGCGTCGCATTTGATAAGAATGTCCTTAACTTGCGGCTCACAATCGGCAAACTTTCCTTTGCCGATTGAGCATCTTGAAGACATGACTGCTAATGCGGCGCCCAAGGCGCCTGCCAAGGCGGATGCGCTTCCGCCGCCGGGAACGGGATTAACCGCTGCAGTGTCGTCCAGATATTTTTTTAACGCTTCTTCTTTATAAATATCCTCTACTCCTGAATCACAACTTTGGTGTCATTGGTGACAAAGGTGAAAACCTCTTCAACTTCCTCATTCCTCATCCTGACGCAACCGTTTGATTCGGATTTGCCTATGGAATCGGGATCGGCGGTGCCGTGAATGCCAAACCCGTAAAGGCCGGGCTTGTCTTTAAAGCCCATCCATCTTGTGCCGAGTATGTTTTTAGGGTGCCCGTACTCATAAACGCCGTCGCCTGAATACCAGGCAGGCTCTTTCATCTTTTCGGCTATTTCAAATTCGCCCACTGGAGTTTTGTCGTTTTTGCCCGTGCCTATCCTGTATTGTTTTACATAATCGCCGTAATGCAAAAGCGTCAAAGTGAAATCGCTTTTATCTACAAGCACGTCAAACGGGCCTTTTATTACCTTTAAATGCTCGCCGACCCTGATTGTTGAGCGATACTTTTCATTAATACGCATAATCAGCTCATATGTTGTGCCAAACTCCTTTGCGATCCTGCCAAGAGAGTCGCCGCCCTTAACCGTGTAAACAAATGAGCCGGGCCCTACTCGCGGCGAGAAAATAAGCCTTTCATTAATCTTGTCAAGCTCGGTTTTTATCATTAATTTTTCTGATTCGGATTGCGTGGAGAAAAACAGCGCGGAGAGCTTTTTCCTTGCAGAGGCAAGGTTGCCCTCCCTGAGATGATCCATTGCCTCTTCAAACTCTTTGCCGCCGGAACTTTTTTGCCCTTCCTTTGAAAGAACGGGTTTGTCTAAATCTGCGTCTGCCGCCGGCTTTGGCTCTCTAATCTCATGGTCTTTATCATTTCCATTAGATTCCTCAGTATCAATCAGAATACTGTCGAGAAAAATTGTCATATCCGATTCTTTTTTAGGAGAACCGGTTGAGCCCTTATCTTCAGCAAACGAGCTGTTTAAAGAGAGCAAAATAGCTAATAAGAAAAACACGCCGGCAGTTACTTGAAAATGTCTCATTTTTTAACCCGAAATTGCGCAAAAATTCTGTAAAAACAAGCGCAAAAATAAATTAATAAAGTTAAATTTTCAACTAATATATATGAGGATTCAACGGTTTGTCAAGGATTATTATGGCGTTGATTTACGGCGTAAAAAACCCCGACCTCAACGCTTTTCAACTAAAAAAAATGGGTTTGCATCGCCATAGCGCAACATAGTCAACCGCTTGAGCAGGCATGCAAACCCTTTAAAACTAAAAGTAAAATTTCCAATTATAATCACAAAGACCAAAATCTGAAAAACGGCTTAACAACCTCCTTCACCGCATGAGCAGGCATGAGAGCCGCAGCTTTCAGCGCCCTTGCCGGCGGGTTTAGGTTTATTAGCGACGGCTCGCCCATTGCCGGCGCATAAATCGCATGCGCAAAGGTTGCGAAGGTGGCCGAAGCTGTAAATGCCGGTGTCATGTCCGTCGCTCCAGCTAAATGCAAGGGCGTATTGGCCGATTTTGTTATAACTTTTATAATGTATATCAGCCGGAATTGAATCTGCGTCTAAAATAGGATCACCGCTCCATTCATCAATACAGCTTGCGCACTGGCAATTCGCGCGGACAGTTTTATTGTTGTAAACGCCTTGATGGCCGTCAGACCATACGATGTTAAAACCGCTGCCGTCGCCGTTTTCAACTTCAACCGGAAACGGCGTCATCTCTTTAAGCGCGCCACCCTCTTTAATTATAGACAACGATGCCGCGACTTTTCCGGCAAGAGCGCTGTATTCTTTGGTGGCGGGAGAGCTTTCATCCGACATTGTGATGGGTTTGCCTGAGTCGCCGCCGTCGGCAATTGCGCTTTCCATTGGAATATTGCCGAGGAAAGGCACGTCAAGCTCATGGCTAATGCGCAATCCACCGCCTTTTTTGAAAATATGGTGTTTCTTTTCGCAACCGTCGCAGATAAAATAACTCATATTTTCAACCACGCCTAAAACCGGAACATTAACCTGCTCAAACATTTTCAGGCCTCTTCTTGCGTCAATAACGCTGGCTTCCTGCGGCGTCGTAACAATAACCGCGCCTGTAAGCGGGGCTTGTTGAGTCAAGGTAAGCTGGATGTCGCCTGTTCCCGGAGGCAAGTCAATGACCAGATAATCCAAATCACCCCAAATAACCTGGTTAAGGAACTGTTGAGTAATGCCTGATACCATTGGCCCGCGCCAGATTACAGGAGAGTCGTCGTTTAGCAAAAAGCCCATTGAAATTAACTTTATGCCGTATTTCTCAACCGGATGTATCATCTGTTTATCGCCGTCAACATTTGGTTTTTCAGAAACGCCAAACATAGTCGGCATGCTTGGGCCGTAAATATCGGCGTCCATCAAACCAACCGTAGCCCCGGTCTTTTTCAAAGACATGGCCAGGTTTACAGCCACGGTTGACTTGCCGACTCCGCCTTTGCCGCTGGCCACAGCCAACAAGTTCTTAACGCCCTTTAAATTCTCATTGTTAACCGGCCCCCCCTGCCGCACACGCGAGGTGAGGTTGACGGATACTTTTTCCACGCCGTCCAGTTTCTTAAGGTGTAATTCACACTCCTGTTTTAATTGCTCCTTTACCGGGCATGCCGGCGTGGTTAACTCAAGATCAAACTGGATATCGCCTTTGTCAATCTTCATGTTTTTTATAAAGCCCAGCGACACTATATCCCTGCCCAGATCAGGGTCTTTTACATTTGACAAAGCCTGCAGAGCGTCTTTCTCCGTGATACCTTTTTTAAAAATCATACTAGTTCTCCGTTAGATTGTTGAAAATAATTGTTCATAATTACGGGAGGCTAAAGCCTCCCCTACCCGCCGTTAATTTGTTAAAATACTAACCCGCCATAAACTCTTTCATGGTAATGCCGTCCAGAAAATGCTCAACTTTTGACTGCAAGTTCTTTACATCAGCATAAATATTGCAATCAGACTTCTTGATTTTGCACCGCCTTTTCTTCTCTATGTCTTTGGATAAACAATCAGTCAGCATAAGATTTTCTTCTGAAACAATCTTTATTAATTCAGACATGCGCAAATTATTTAAATCCGCGCTCAAAACATATCCACCTTTTGTCCCCTGAATTGAACCAACAATAGACGCGTTTTTTAAAATTAGCAGAATTCTGGCAAGCAGGTTAAACGACAACCCGTATTGTTCTGATATTTCACGGACAGAGGTCATTTCATCCGCTTTTTTAGCGGCCATGTGCTTTATTGCAATCAAGGCGTATTCAAAATTTTTGCTTAGTTTAAACATATTATCCTTTTATCAGGCAAAAAGCGCGCAAAATGTGATTTAACAGGCCATATATATGACTATAATAGTTGTATATTACCTTAGCAAGCCGGGGTTGTCAACAAATAAGTAAACGAAACGTTTCAGGATAGCAACAAGTATAAGCTGAAAGTTGTAACTAGCGCTGTCGCAAGCTATTACAAGCAATCTTAAAGCGGCGTATTAATTAATAATCAGTTCAATGATCTCTAATCCGGCGCCCCTTTTAAACATTGAATGCTTAGAGT
This sequence comes from Candidatus Anammoxibacter sp., assembly GCA_021777105.1. Classification (GTDB taxonomy): domain Bacteria; phylum Planctomycetota; class Brocadiia; order Brocadiales; family Anammoxibacteraceae; genus Anammoxibacter_B. The sequence continues at coordinate 41,159 of JAIQZQ010000025.1, read as the reverse complement.
ACAAATGATATAATCTTCACAACCTGCAATTATACGGCAATAGCAGAACAACCCGGCCTGTTTCGTCGCGTTATTTACCTTCATTTTAAGGCATTTCCGTTTTTTTTAATATGATAGAGCCTAAACGCATTGAATTATCAGTAAAAGCTGAACGCGCAATCCTTATCAGGACAATCCTGCCGGATCAAAAGCATGAGGAAACCCCTCTGCTTGAGCTTGACAAGCTTGCAAGGACGGCGGGAGCTGTAGTTGTTGAAAATGTCGTTCAAAACAGGCAAAAAGTTGATCCCGTGTACTATTTAGGAAAAGGCAAAGCCAACGTCCTTGCGGATTTATGCGAAGATTTGTGCGCAAGCGTTATAATCTGCGACGACGACCTTAGCCCTTCGCAGGTAAAGAATCTTGAAAAGCTCACAGACACTAAAGTAATTGACAGGAGCGAACTTATACTTGATATTTTTGCGACACACGCAAAAACCAAGCAGGCCCGAATGCAGGTTGAACTGGCGCAGATGGAGTATATGCTGCCGCGGTTAAAGCATTTGTGGAGCCATCTTGAAAGAATTGAGGGCGGCATAGGAACGCGCGGGCCAGGTGAAAAGCAGCTTGAAATAGATAGACGAATCGCGGCTAAAAAGGTGCGCGATCTTAAAAAAAGACTGGTAAAGTTTGAGAAGGTTAAAGAACAGGAGATTATATCCAGAAGAAATTTTACAAAAATATCTTTAGTCGGCTACACAAACGCGGGAAAATCAACGCTTATGAACGCTCTTACAGGGGCGGAGGTATTGATTGCGGATAAATTATTCGCCACGCTTGACACAAAAACGTCGGAGTTAAACCTCGGCAACGGCAAAAAAGCCCTGTTAAGCGACACGGTCGGCTTTATCAATAAGTTGCCGCACCATTTGATAGCTTCGTTTAACGCGACCCTGGAAGAGACTATACACGCCGACCTGTTGCTGCATGTGGTGGATATAAGCTCGCCGACCGCGCATGAGCAGATTGAGTCGGTAAACCGCGCGCTTAAACAGCTGGGGTGTTTAACCAAACCCACTATGATGGTTTTGAACAAGATGGACGCTATTGACGACCTTTCAACCATAGCTGTCTTTAAGAAAATTAACAAAGATTGCGTTGCGGTATCGTCAAAGACAGGCGAAGGCATTGCGGAGTTAAAAAAGAAACTCCTTTATTATTGCGGCAAGGACAATGAAGAGATCGAACTTGTGTGCGAAAACACAAACGGAAAGTTTTTCTCTTATATATACGAAAACCTTACAGTTTTAAATAAGACATTTCAGGGAAACAATACGCATTTTGACCTGTTGGTCAGCAAAGGACAGCTGGAAAAACTGAAGAGGTTGAAAAACGACATTTCAGCTCCGAAATTTAAAATAATTCAAGGCGGCGCCTAGATTGCGGAACATAGCTTTCGGCAATAATGCGCCCCCTTAGTCTTTCTGCTTTTACTCATTGTTATCCTTAAAGGGGATAAAGAGATTCTACCAATGAATGATAATATAGCGGCTTACCGGCCATTTACCACAAAATGCCCGTGGGATATTATTGACGTAATAAAAGCGCTGGCTTTGTACTTTTTCCTGGTTTCCCTGGGCATACCCGCGCTTTTTTACGGAGCCAATTATGTGGCAGGCAAGGACTTTATGCAAAACGTTGGAGAAAACAACGTCATAATCATATTATCAGTCTTTGTGAATTCGTTGACGTCTCTCTATATCATATACATGGTTTGCGTTGAATATAAACAGCCGTTAATCAGCATAGGGTTAACATTGGTAAACTGGCGGAAGAATGTGGCGGAAGGCATAAAGAAATACGTTATAGCTTTGCCGTTTTTTGCGTTGGCCGGTTTTCTTACAGATTACGTAAGCAAACAGTTCGGGGCCATGCCGCAACAGCAGGAGATCGCAAAAAGGGTGTTGCATGAGCAATCAGTTGAGGCCCTAGTTTTTATGGTGGTTTTTGGCGTAGTTATAGCCCCGGTTATTGAGGAGCTGCTTTTTCGCGGTTTTTTACAGACGGCATTAAACAGGTATCTGGGCAAGTGGGGCGCAATATTGTTAAGCAGCTGCTTTTTTGCTATTGTGCATATGAATATATATGTTTTTCTACAGATTTTTTTGCTGGGTATTTTGCTGGCATACGTGTTTCAAAAGACGGGATCATTAATATCAACAATGACAATACACGCCATACATAACGGCTCGACATTTGCTTTGCTTCTCATGTTCAGAAAAGTATTTTAATAATACCGAACCAGGATAAACCGGAAGAGTGACTAAAGTGAGCTAAAGTTTTGGTAAAAATTTTCAATTTTTGAATTCAACCTTGCTCCCAAACCCCAGTTTGGCCGCGAAACAATTCAAGAAGCCCCAGCTTCGTGTTTGATAGCAAACATAGCAAACAGTAGCCCCCCCCGGGCATAATCTCACTAGAGCAGACAAGCTGCTTAGTGTTCATTTACGCGCGAAGCTGGGGCTTCTCGAATTCTCGGTTACCAAGCAGGGCAGACTGGGTCATATCAGCGATTTTGACTAATTTCGAGCTATATGTTGTACTTGGGAAACGCACAAGCACAATATATAGTATTGTAAAGTGCTAAAATTGCCCATTTGACCCAGTCTGAGGGGCTTGGTAACCAGGGTTATATTTTTAAAATAATTCTATATTTTTTTAATTTCATTTAGGCTGTATTCACTAATATGTTTAAAGACGCAGAAGAACAACTTAAAATAATCAAACGCGGAGTTTGCGATATTGTTAGCGAGGAGGAACTCCTTGCTAAACTAAAAAAATCAAAAGAAGAGAACAAACCTTTAAGGGTAAAACTAGGCCTTGATCCCACGGCGCCTGATATCCATGTGGGGAACGCCGTTCCTATACACAAACTAAGGGCGTTTCAGGAATTGGGCCACCAGGCCGTAATGATTATTGGAGATTATACCGCCGTGGTTGGCGACCCATCCGGTGTAAATAAGACAAGGCCACAATTAAGCCATGAAGATGTTTTAAAAAACGCAAAGACATATCTGGATCAGGCAGGCAAAATCCTTGATCTGGACAAAACCGAGGTAGTTTACAATGGTGATTGGTTTAAAAAAATGACATTTGAAGAGGTGATACGCCTTGTGGCCCAGATGACGGTGGCAAGAATGCTTGAACGCGACGATTTTTCAAAACGCTACTCCTCAGGCATTCCTATAAGTTTGCATGAGTTTATATACCCGCTAATGCAGGGTTACGATTCAAAAGTCGTTAAGAGCGATATAGAGCTTGGCGGAACCGACCAGTTGTTCAGCTTGCTTGTAGGCCGCGATATTCAAAGGGATAACGGGCTTAGTCCGCAAGTGGCATTAACAACTCCCCTGCTTGAAGGCCTTGACGGCAATAAAAAGATGAGCAAAAGCCTTGGAAATTATATCGGCATTACTGAGGAGCCAAAGGACATTTTCGGCAAAGCAATGTCTATCCCTGACGAGCTGATGAAAAAATATTTTGAATTGGCAACCGACACGCCTATGGAGGAGGTTGCAAAGTTCCTTTCAGACGGCACGCATCCTAAACAAGTCAAAATGGAGCTTGGAAAAGCCATGGTTGCCAGATACCATAGCATTGAATTAGCAAACAAGGCTGCTGAGGAATTTGACAGCGTGTTTAAAGACCGCAATCTGCCGTCGGACATGCCGACCGTCAACATCTCAAAAAGCGATCTGAAAGACGGCAAGATATGGATTGTAGACCTAATGCGGCAATGCGATTTTGCCAAAACCAACGGCGACGCAAAACGCCTCGTTACGCAAGGAGGCGTAAGCATTGATGGGGACAAAATTAGCGATCCCACGGCTCAAATTGAGCCAGAGTCTGAAATGATACTGAAAGTAGGCAAACGGCGATTTGCAAAGATTACAATTGACTAAAGCGGGGGAAATATTTAGCGTTATTTGAAAAGCTTATACACACCCCTAAATCCCCTCTTATTAGAGGGGACTTTTGAGTTTATAAAAATCCGTTTTAATCACCTCTAAAAAGAGGGGTGGGCGCTTGCCGGACGGGGTGTGTAAATCACACTAAACTATAAACCTTTTATTTTTACAATCTCATTTTTCCCAAATAAAACAATGTCGCAAAACGAAACTATATTAATACTTGATTTTGGCTCCCAATACACGCAGCTCATAGCCAGGAGAGTGCGCGAAAACAACGTCTATAGTGAAATTGTCCCGTTCAGCGTTGATCCTGAAAAAGCGCGCTCCATAAATCCGGCGGGCATTATACTTAGCGGAGGACCGGCAAGCGTTTACACTAAAAATGCGCCGTTTTGCCACAAAGATATTTTTTCAATGAATGTCCCTATTCTCGGCATTTGTTACGGGATGCAAATAGGCTGCATGGAACTCGGCTCAAAAGTAACACCGTCAACCAAACGTGAATATGGCGAAACAGCATGCAAAATCATAGACAGCTCAAATCTTTTCGACTCAATTGACGGCGATATTACAGTCTGGAACAGCCATGGCGACCAAATCACCGACCTTTCAGGCAGGTTTGTGTCTCTTGCGTCAACCACAAACTGCCCTTTTGCGGCGGTCAAACATAGCGACAGCGATTTTTACGGATTGCAATTTCATCCTGAAGTGACACACACGCCGGACGGCTCACAAATATTGCGCAACTTTGTTTACAAGATTTGCGGATGCTCAGGCGCATGGCAAACCGGCTCGTTTCTTGAGGAAACCATAGCCGAAATAAAAGAGCAGGTTAAAGATAAAAAGGTAGTGTGCGCATTATCAGGCGGAGTGGACTCTTCAGTAACCGCCGCAATTATAAACAAGGCCATAGGCAAACAACTTACGTGCATATTCGTGGATAACGGGCTGTTAAGGCACAATGAGGCTGAATACATTTCCAAAACATTCAACGGGAATTTCAACCTTGATTTCAATTTAATAAACGCGCAGGACAGATTTGTGACAAAACTGAAAGGTGTCCTGGATCCTGAAAAAAAGAGAAAGATTATAGGCCATGAATTTATCTCGGTTTTCACTGAAGAAGCCGGCAAACTAAAGGACGCCACTTTCCTTGCGCAAGGCACACTCTATCCCGACGTTATTGAAAGCGTGTCGGTTCACGGCGGACCTACAGCTACTATTAAAAGCCATCACAATGTTGGAGGATTGCCTGAAAACATGGATCTGGAATTAGTGGAGCCGTTACGATTCCTTTTTAAAGATGAAGTTAGAAAGTTGGGGCATGAACTCGGCTTGCCCGACGAGATCATATGGCAACACCCTTTCCCCGGACCTGGGTTATCAGTAAGAATCATAGGAGAGATAACAACCGAGAGGCTGGAGATACTGCGAAACGCCGACAAGATTACCATTGACGAAATAAAAGCCGCCGGCATGTATCGTGAAATTTCGCAAGCATTTGCCGTTTTAATACCGCTAGGCACGGTGGGGGTTATGGGTGACGAGCGCAGTTACGAAAATGTGATCGCAATACGCGCTGTCAAAACCACTGATTTCATGACTGCTGACTGGGTAGACCTGCCAAACAGCCTGCTAAGAACCATTTCCAGCAGGATAATAAACGAAGTTAAAGGCGTCAATCGTGTGGCATACGATATAAGCACCAAACCACCCAGCACAATTGAGTGGGAATAAGGAACGCGGAAGAAATAAAACGCTTCGGGTTATATTTTTTGCAATATCAGGCTCACATTATGCCCGCCGAATCCAAACGAATTTGACATTGCGCGATTTACGGTTTTCTCCCGGGCCACATTCGGCACGAAATCAAGATCTCCGCATGCGGGATCAGGTGTTTCGTAGTTTATAGTCGGCGGAATTACGCCGTTCTTGATAGCAAGCGCGCAAATAATGGCTTCAACTCCGCCTGCGGCGCCTAAAAGATGACCCAACATTGATTTTGTGGAACTCATTGGGATGCCCTTTGCATGGCTATTAAATACCGACATAATTGATTTTGTTTCTATAGCGTCGCCAACAGGAGTTGATGTGGCGTGCGCGTTTATATAATCAATTTCGTCTACATTGCATTTTGCCTGTTTTAAGGCTTTTAAAATAACTTCAGACTCGCCCCGTCCGGATGGATCAGGCGAGGAGACATGAAAGCCATCAGCGCCCAAACCGTAACCGACAAGTTCAGCGTAAATCTTTGCGTTTCTCCTTTTTGCGTGCTCCAACTCTTCAAGGATAAGCACGCCGGCCCCTTCAGACATTACAAATCCGTCCCGGCCTTTGTCAAATGGGCGGCTAACCTTTTTAGGATCTCCGCTATTTGTAGACAAAGCTTTCATATTGCGGAAACCGCTCATGCCAAGAGGGCTAATAGTGGCCTCGCTACCGCCGGCTATCATAACATCGGCCTCGCCGGTTCTCAATATTCTAAACGCGTCTCCAATGGCGTTTGCCCCTGAAGCGCAGGCCGTTACAACAGCGGAATTAGGCCCGTATATTTTATATTTAATGGCTAACTGAGCCGGAGCCGCATTAACCATTAACTTAGGAACCATAAACGGAGACACCCTTGAAGGGCCCCTCTCATACAATACCCTGCCCTGTTTTTCAAACTCAAGCAAGCCGCCGATCCCTGAGCCGATAATGGTCCCAATCATACTACGATCAAGTTTATCAAAATCAAGCCCGGCGTCTTTTATGGCAAAATCCGCGGAAATAATGGTAAGCTGAACAAACCTGTCCAGCCTTCGCAAATCTTTCACGTCGAACCATCTTTCGTACTCAAGATCAGCCATCTCGCCTCCAATATGCACTCCCATATCAGAAGTGTCAAACGAGGTAATCTTGTCTATTCCGCTTTCGCCTTCGCACAGCGATTTCCAGAATTTGTCTGTTTCCAACCCAAGCGATGTAAGGGCATGTAAACCTGTGATAACTACTCTTCGTTCCGGCATAATCTTTCTCTTAACTATTTTTATTTATATAATCTATTGCGTTGCCGACTGTCTGTATCTTTTCAGCGTCCTCGTCAGGAATGTTCAGTTCAAATGCGTCTTCAAACTCCATAACAAGCTCAACCGTATCCAACGAATCAGCGCCTAAATCGTTTACAAACGAACTCTCAGGACTAATCTTTTCAATATCAACACCCATTTGTTTGCTGATTATATTTTTTACCTTTTCCTCAACAGAATCTGCTGCCACTTTTTCAACCTCCTTTTAAAAAGTAGAAAATTATACTATTTATCAATTATCCAAATTCTCTTCAATAGAGCTTATGGCCTCAATATTTTTGACTTCTTTTGTTGAATCTATTTTTTGCAATAATCCGGACAACACTTTGCCGGGCCCAAATTCGCAAAATTTGGTAATACCATTACTAATAAGTTTCTGCATTGACTGGGTCCACAATACCGGATTATCCAGTTGCTTGATTAATGACAATTTTATCTCTTCGGGATCGGACACGTACTCGCAGTTGACATTAGTCACGATCGGCACACTTGGCTTTGAAACGGAGGTCTTATTAATCTCCACCTCAAGCCTGCTTTTGGCGGAACTCATCAAGCTTGAATGAAAAGCGCCGTTTACCTTTAATCTAATCGCCCGACCGCCCTTCTCCTTAACATCTTTGCAAACCTTGTCCAAAGCGTCAAGCTCGCCTGAAACTACAAGCTGTCCCGGGCTATTATAATTTGCCACGCCAATTTCGCCAAACTGCCGATTTTGATCGCAAATCTCCTCAACATCGCTATCGCTTAATTTTAAAACAGCCGCCATGCCGCCTGGATTTTGTTCGCAAGCCTCCTGCATAAACTTGCCGCGCATATGAACCAAACGCACCGCGTCTTCAAAAGAGATAGCGCCGGCGTATACATTTGCGGTATATTCTCCAAGGCTCAATCCGCCTGTTACGCAACAATCCGCATTTCCATTTGATCCTTTGCATTTCAATACGTTTAAAATCGCAATGCTGGTCGTCAATATAGCAGGCTGGCATATCGACGTTTTATCAAGGGCTTCCCTATCGCCTTCAAAGCATATTTTAGACAAATCAAACCCAAGGGCTTCATTCGCCTTATCAAAAATATCTCGGGCTTCTTTATATTTAGTATAAATCTCTTTTCCCATTCCAGGATACTGCGCGCCCTGCCCAGGGAAAAGAAACGCTGTTTTATCCGCCATTATCTCTAATTTTCACTCTCGATCAACATTAAACATTTTAATAAACCGCAAAATAATAACCCGGTCAGGCTTACCACCTCAACACAGTTGAACTCCATGTAAAGCCGCCGCCAATAGCTGCCAGCATCACAAGATCGCCCTTTTTCAATCTACCTTCGCGTTTTGCCTCATCAAGCGCAATTGGAACAGACGCGGAAGATGTGTTTCCATACTTGTCTATATTTACAAAAACTTTATCCATAGACATTCCAACTTTTTTCATAACAGCCTTTATTATGCGCAGGTTGCTCTGATGCAAAATAACAAGGTCAATATCATCCAATTCAATGCCGCATTTTTTTACTGTTTCGTTAAAAAGATTAACCAGAGTATTTGTGGCAATCTTGAAAACCTCAGTCCCTCTAATCTTCATATAATGCAAACGTTCATCAATAACTTGCTGTGATATTGGGATTTTTGAGCCGCCGCCCGGCAAAATTAACAACTCAGATTGCGAACCGTCCGCGCCCAACACAAACCCAAGGGACTCGCCGGCGCCGGGGCTCTTTTGCACAACCGCCGCGCCGGCGCCGTCGCCAAAAAGAATGCACGACGACCGATCCGTAAAATCCGTTATCTTAGACAAACATTCAGAGCCTATCACCAAAACATTATTCATGATCCCGGCGCTTATAAAACCATAAGCCACGGACAATGCGTAAACAAATCCCGCGCAAGCCGCAAGCAAATCAAACGCTCCGGCATTAACGGCCCCGATCTTTTCCTGAACACAGCACGAAGTTGACGGGAAAAAATAGTCCGGAGTAATAGTTGAAGTAATTATTAAATCTAACTCAGAGGGGGAAATATTTGCGTCCTCAAGGGCTATTAAAGACGCCTTAACGGCTAAATCAGAGGAAGCCGTTCCACTTTCAACTATACGCCTTTCCTTAATGCCTGTGCGTTTTGAAATCCATTCATCACTGGTGTCTACCATCCTCTCTAAATCTGAGTTTGTTAATTTTTTTTCCGGCAGAAAAGAACCTATACCCGTTATAGATATATTTTGAATTGTTGTCATTATGTTTTTTTAACGTTATTAACTTCATAGCTTATTTTTAACATTAACGCAAGAACAAGCTTATATTATAATCCGGAGTTCAAAAACAACCGGTGGTATTAATCGATTCGCCGATATCTAATAATTTTAGCCGACTTCCATGCAGCCGTTATTCTTAAGCTCTTCAACAATATGCTCATTCACGCTATATTTAGATATCCGCATCGCCGCTTTAATAGCGTTGTGAATAGCCTTGGCGTCGGACCTGCCATGCGAAATAATGCTGATCCCGTTTACGCCCAAAAGAGGCACCCCGCCATACTCCGAATAATCGCTTCTGTTAAGAATGCTTTTCAAAACAGGCTCGCACAGGCTTAATCCGCGGCTGGTCTCAGGGTCTTTTTTGGCTTCAGTTCTGAATGTGGATAAAAAATCTTCAGTAAGCCCCTCAAAAAACTTTAACAAAATATTGCCGACAAATCCTTCACAAACAACAATATTCACATCTTTGTCAAAAATTTCGCGTCCTTCAACATTGCCCACAAAATTCAGTGATGAATTGCTGAGCAACCCAAAAGCTTCCTTGACAAGATCGTTCCCTTTTGCGTCCTCTTCTCCCACATTCAACAAACCAACCGTTGGTTTCTCAATATTCAGGACGCTCTCACAATAGACAGATGCCATTACGCCATACTGTAAAAAGTGAAGGGGTTTGCAGCTTATGTTGGCGCCGGCGTCAATTACCATGCATGAGCCATGCATAGTCGGTATAAAAATGCCGATTCCCGGGCGTTTAACGCCTTCAAGCGTTCTCATACACACCATTGAAGCCGCGACAGCCGCTCCGGTGTTGCCCGCGCTGACTACGGCTTCCGCCTCGCCTTTAGAAACAAGGCCGGCGCATCTGGTAATTGAAGAATCTTTTTTTTTTCGCACCGCATATGTGGCGGGCTCATCCATTGCCACCACTTCAGACGCGTGGAAGATGCTAATATTGTCTGATTGGACATTTAATTCAGCAATCGAACTCTTAATCTTTTGCTCGTCGCCTACAAGCACGACTTCAATATCATCAAGCTCTTTGACGGCGCTAAACGCTCCTTTTACTATCTCTAAAGGAGCCTGATCTCCGCCCATTGCGTCAACAGCTATTTTCATGCTCTTACCTTTCAACCTCGATAACCTGACGGCCATTATAAAATCCACAATTATGACATACCGCGTGCGGCGTCTTTATCTGTTTGCACTGAGGACAAAAAAAGCGCTTAGACCTCGCGCCTTTTTTCGATTTAGAAAGGTTTGGTATATTAGGTGGAGTCAAGCCGTCATGCGCGCGACGTTTACCACTTCTGGAACTTGACTGCCTTCTCTTTGGAACCGCCATGTTACCTCCACATAAAGAAAATTATAAACAAAAATTTATTATATCTATTTAAAGACATTCCCAAAAACAGCAAAAATTAAACAATAGCCCGCATTATCTATTTTTTGGGAATTTAACCTGAAAAAGGCCGGGCAAGCAACTACAACGTTTCCGTAACATCTTAAACGAAGCGAAGTTACAACTTTCCACCTTACTTATTAACCCGCACATTCTATACTTGCAACAAATATTTGTCAAGCAAAAAAGGGGGCATGTAAAAGCTTGTAAACACCTGTTCTTATTTGCAAAACTTATAGCTCTATTGTTTCAGAAATATTGCGGATTAAAAGCTTTTACAACTATAACCTAAATTGGGCGATTCTTTTCACCCTCCCCTACCCCCCATCAATGGATGAGGAATCAAAGGTATATATTCCATTTCTAACTACTTTCAATATTCTCTTTAAATATTTGAAGAGCCCTGGAAATAGCCTCGTCCAGTTTCTCAGGCAATTTGCCGCCGGCCTGAGCCATATCCGGCTTCCCGCCCCCTCCGCCGCCAACTATTTTGGCGATATCTTTAATAATCTTGCCTGCGTTTAAACCGCGTTTAACCACATCATCGGTTAGCGCCACAATTAACGCAACATTGCCGCTATTAACAGAGCCAAGCGCAATAGCCGCAGAATTCGATGATTTACGCAAAGAGTCGGCGGTATTCCTTAAATCATCTATTGAAGCCCCATCCAGTTTCCGCGCAATTACCTTTACGCCGGCGGTTTCAACCGATTCGTCAAGCAACTTGCCGGCTATTTCCCCCTGGCTTGCCTGTTTTAGATTGTGAATCTCATTGCCCAGCCCCTTAATCTCCTGAAGCATATCAGCCACACGACCTTTCAACAGATCTTCGCTGGTGTTTAACTTCTCGCAAAGCTCCAAAATCAGCTCGTCCTTTTTCTTTGTCTTTTTAAGGCTCTCAATGCCTGTAATAGCCTCAATCCTTCTCACACCCGCCGCAATAGAAGACTCGCTTATTATTTTAAACAGCCCGATATTGCCCGTCCGGCTAACATGAGTGCCGCCGCAAAGCTCCTTGCTGTAATCACCAATGCTCACGGCCCTTACCCTTTCGCCGTACTTTTCGCCAAACAACGCGGTTACGCCTGAATCTATCGCCTCCTTAAATCCCATCTCGTTTGTCGCAACTTCGCCGTCTTTTAATATGTGTTCATTCACAAGGAACTCAATGCGCTCCAATTCACTTTTAGTAACACTTGTAAAATGCCTGAAATCAAAGCGCAGCCTGTCCGGATCAACATTAGACCCAGCCTGCTCCGCATGCTCGCCAAGAATTTGACGCAATATATGATGAAGTATATGAGTAGCCGAATGGTTGCGTTTAATCGCCGCCCTTCTATCAACATCCACCTCGGCGTTCAAAACATCCCCAACGCCAACACGCCCCTTTTCAATTTTACAAATATGCAGAATCTCATTGTTCTCTTTAATAGTGTTAATCACATCAATATGGCAATTATCATTGACCAACGTCCCCTTATCGCCAACTTGCCCGCCGGCCTCCGCGTAAAACGGAGTCACATCAAGATCAACAAAGACCCCTTTGCCTGCCTCGACAAACTCAACATCGTCGCCCTTATTAATGATGCGCCTGACCTTGCACTCAGCTTTGTCAAGCTCATAACCTTTAAACACAGTTTTCTCAATGACACGGTCCGACTCATTAATGGCCCCGGAAAACACACTATCCTTAATTCGCGTCCCTGCCCTGGCCTGTTCGCGCTGTTTCTCCATCTCGCTCTCAAAGCCGGCCATATCAAGAGTAAGCCCGTTCTCTTCCAAAATGGATTCAGTCATATCCACCGGAAAACCAAACGTATCATACAAACGGAACGAATCCGCGCCGGAAAACACCGTTCCCCCGCTCTTTTTCAGCTTTTCTATAGATTCATCAAGCAAAACCGTGCCTTTTTCCAGGGTTTCATGAAACCGCTCCTCTTCGCTTTTAACAACCCTCGCAATATTTTCGCGCCTCTCCTTAATAGCAGGATACGGCTCCAACATAACATCCGCAATCACAGGCACAAGCTTGTAAAGCAAAACCTCGTTCTTGCCTAGTTCCATCACGTCGCGCATAGCCCTTCGCAGCAACCTCCGCTCAACATATCCGCGCCCCTCATTGCTGAAATATACCCCGTCCGCTATACAAAACACTATTGCCCGCACATGGTCCGCGATTCTTCTAATTAAAGACGAGCTTTTTTGCTTAGAGTCATATTCAACCCCAACCAGTTCTGAAATATTATTAATAATAGGCACAAACGAGTCTATATCAAAGTTTGTGTACACCCCCTGCATTACGCGCGCAATCCTCTCAAGCCCCATGCCCGTGTCTATGCACTTATTTTTAAGCGGATCCATCTTGCCGTCTCCACTGCGTTCAAACTGCATCAACACAAGGTTCCAGATCTCAACATACCTGTCACAATCGCAGCTGGGATTGCAATCATTGCTGCCGCAACCTATGTTAGCGCCCTGATCGTAAAATATCTCGGTGCACGGCCCGCACGGCCCGTTCGGCCCTTTTGAAGGCGCCCCGGCAGGCCAGAAGTTATCATCTTCCCCAAATTTATAAATCTTCCCGGCAGGCACCCCCATCTTCTTATTCCATATATTATAAGCCTCGTCATCATCCTGATAAACGCTTACAGAGAGCTTTTCCTCTTTTAAATTAGCCTTTTTTCTTACAAACTCCCAGGCCCACTCAATAACCTCATTTTTAAAATAGTCGCCAAACGAGAAATTGCCCAGCATCTCAAAAAATGTATGGTGCGAGCTGGTCTTGCCCACATTTTCAATATCCCCGGTTCTCAGACATTTCTGGCACGTCGTAGCCCTTTTAAAACCCAGATTGCCCACGCCTATAAACATATCTTTAAATTGATTCATACCCGCGCCTGTAAACAACAGCGTAGGATCGTTGGACGGTATCAAAGAATCGCTGGGATATGAAACATGCCCGTTAGACTCAAAATATTTCAGATACATTTGCCTAATATCGTTGGTTTTCACTCTCTTTAATCTCCATTAGAGCCACTATCAAAAAAAATCAAACAGATAATATATAAAATAAGCAGGAAACCCGCAAACAAAAAACAATATGCATAGCATGAAATTAAATTGCAAAAGCATAGAACACTGATGACGCGGATTTACACGGATAAAAGCAAATGCAAAAATGGCAACCACAAATTTCAAGGAAAATAGGATGGGCAAAGGCAATAGCCCTGCCCATCAATGTGGAAAAAGCAAAAGCGTATTAACCACTCATTTTCACAAATCCGCGCATATTTTAAATAAAAACAAAAGATAAAAAACGGGTAGACAACTTATTCCCCCTCCAATGATGGGAGGGATTAGGGGAGGGGGATAAAATATAGTTCATTATTTATTTTATACCTGCGCTTTAAAACGATTTATGAAAACACAAATTTGCGTCTTCCAAACCGAATTTAACCAATACAACCTCTAAATTTCCACGAAATTTAGTCTCTTACGGCTAAAATACCACGAAATTTAGCTTGATAACGGCTAAATTTCGTGGTACTACACATGAATGCCATAAAAATAAAAAAAGCATTAGCCTTGCCCTGCTTGAATATATCAGCTCAATTCGTTAACCAGGCCCTCAAAAGATCAACAGGTTTAGAATTGATTAACCTTTACTATGAGCTATCAATTCTCTAACTTGCGGCAATAACTCACTAGGATCTTAATAGTCAAATTCTGACAATTTTTGACAGAAAATTACTATGCGTCATTGAATTCCAGAATTAATAAGGTATGCTTTAAATATTGTTTTTTCGCTTTTAATCTGTGAAATCTATGATTGCTTTTTAATCTGTGCAATTCCGGGTAGAAGCAGCGATTACTCGCCGCTCCCCCCACAGATCCGTACGTGAAGATTTCCACTCATACGGTTCCTCAGTAGACAAACGCTCTACGCATTCATCTAACCAAACAGACACCTCCATTTGGCGCATAACTTTGCTACCCTCACTGAATTATACGTTGCGGTGGATTATTCTTGGTTTCGCCAGCGGACATTTGCCGATTATGCTTGCGGCAAACTTATCCAGGTTTATTAGCCCTTTATGGCTACGTCTGCTCAGCCAGTATCGCCATGCATGCAGCGCCTCATTATATGCAACGTCTATGGCTTTATAGTTACATCGAACTCCATAATACTGATAGTAACCTCGCAATTTTGAGCATAACGTTTTATGTTGTTCTTTAATCGGTTTATGCCTATTCTTACGACACCATTGCCATGTTGCTTTTACAAATCGCGCTAATCGTTTCCCTATTGTCTTACGCATGATGACCCAATATCCTTTGCGTGATTTAGCCCAGTAGTGAGTAAAACCCAGAAAATCAAATGTTTCACTTTTTCTATTAGGCCCACTCGGTTTACTAAACTTCACCAGTTTCGTCTTTTCCATGTTAATGTCCAGTCCAAATAGGCTAAACCGCTTGCCTAGCGCTTCCATTACTCGTCGGGCATCTTCTTCTGATTCAAATCCGATTACAAAATCATCGGCGAATCGGGTTATTAAGCTCTTGCCTTTCATTCGTGGTAGCGCTTCTTTTACGAACCATTCATCTAACACATAATGTAAGAATATATTTGCCAGCATGGGTGAAATCACACCGCCTTGCGGTGATCCTTGCTTTGGATACGTTAAGGTTTCACCTTCCAATATTCCGGCTTTCAACCATTTACCAATCAGGCGTATTATTCCTCCATCATTTACCCTCCGCTTTATAAATTCTCGCAGGTGGTTATGGTCCAGACTATCAAAGAATCCACTTACATCCGCATCCGCTATCCAGTTGATATGCGATTTCAAACACCCCTCTCGTAACTCTCGAAGCGCTTGATGCGGAGAATGCCCCGCTCGAAATCCGTGAGAAAAACCATAGAATTCATGGTTATATATCGGCTCCAATAACATTAACACCGCCCTTTGGACTATCTTGTCCTCAAAGCTCGGCATTCCTATTGGCCGTTTCTTGCCTCCTTCTTTCTCTATCCATACTCGCTCCACCGGCGGCGCTACATACTGGTTGCTTCGCAACCTCTCATGTAGCTTTGACAGGTTTGAGTCCAGATTAACTGCGTACTCTTTTGCCGTTACTCCGTCTACTCCCGGCGCGCTGGTTTTGCTTGTTCGATAGTAGGCTTCCCTCAGAAATCGTTCGTCTATCAAATGACACACATTATTAAATGCTGTGCCTGAATAGAGTTCTGCTCTTTTCGCAATTTCCTGAAGTTGTGTTGATATGGTTTGTGATCTCTGTCTATCTCCCATATTTCCTCTCAAGTCTTCGTTATGCCAAACTTCACCTTCCCTTCAGTGGGTCGCTTGGGTTGTCACTTCCCCACCTTATCGGTCTATACTTCCTTTGACCTTCGGTACTACGTTCCGCTAAGACTGCCAAAAGCTTATCTCACACAGCTTCGTTTTCTTTCACTATCGCTGTGCAATACCTTAATAGCGCTCTACCTTTTTCGTGTTCCCTTTCGGGCTCGTTTACGTGGCTGAAGCGTTTCCCCGTAACGCCAAGAGTTCGCCTTTCCGGTTCGGTACCCTTTAAACCCTATTCCCTATTAAGGACACAATTGGCTCTCCCAAGTTCCCAAGTTATCCCTGTAAATACATGCCATGGTCTAAGACCCCGGTGGTTTCCTAAACACTTCGCCTCGCAGGTATCTCAACCTATCTTACGCATTTAGGGCTGCTGCCTTCCGTACTCACCGAGGCCGTCGGCTTTCACTCCTCGATGTTTATCTGTTACTACTTCTTAGAGCTATCTTTATGACCACAATCATCAGTATTTCGGGGCTCAATACATAGCCTGCATTCTTGTTTCGCCCGGCTTCGTACTCCCTTCACAGGGTTGGCACTCAGGCGTCTCTACTAACCTGCCGGCTAAGCTTTAGTTAGACGGGACTTCTCTTTACGAGTCACCCGTTGGATAACAATATCAAATTTCATGAGTTTCTCTCTCAATCCCGATGACTTGGATTTATCTTGGCACGACTGTGAAATCTGTGGTTTATATTGCTTTTGCTTTTCCGGTTTATCCGGGTTAGGTATTTCCATGCATGTCAGCTTTTCATCTTCAAAAGCAGCTTCATCTTCAGACTGATCATTATAATGAACTAATAACCCTCCCCCCCATTCCATCCATTAGACAGTAGGTTGGGTAGCAATGTCATTAAGTTAAGCAATTAAGCACACAAATGCGAACAATAGGGTGGCATGGACAAACTCGTTTGTCCGTGTTTCAGACTAATAGAGATCATCACGTTTCAAAAAATGCAAACGGAACCTGTTAACTTAATGACATTGGGTTGGGTAGAGGAACGAAACCCAACATATATTGCTCACTCCACCACCAAATCATATTAATACCCTATTCGCCTCAAGCATCAATTTTCGATTTTAAATGTTGACGAAAAGAATGTTATTAATGATAATAAATTAATTGAAGTATCGCAGGAAAGAAAAAGCAGAGCTTTAGTTGCGCAATAATATTTTTAAAAATGGTATAGTGGTAGGCCGGAAGGAGACAAAATGAAGTTATCAGGACTTAAAAATAAAGTTTTTGATGAAATTCAATTAGTTCCGGAAAATAAATTGAAAGAGCTATATGATTTTATCCATTATTTCAGATTAGGTATTGAAACGTCTAAAGAACCGTCAACAGAGATAATGAAATTCGCTGGATGCTGGAATGATATGCCTAAAGAGTTATACGATGATCTAAGCGGCGAGTTTTTAAGCCGACGCACAGGGACTTCTTTGAGGAGACAAGGCTATGAAAAAGGTATTGATTGACACGGATATACTCTCCATGTTTTTTAGAAATAATCAATCCGTGCATAATCACTTTCAGGAATATCTAAAAGAATATGAAAAAATAAATATCTGCATTATCACCTACTACGAAATTATTAGTGGGCTAAAACATCGTGACGCGCGTAAACAACTGGATACTTTTTTAGATTTTACAAAAGGTATTACACTTTTTCCTTTAACCAGGCATTCCGCCCAACTCTGGCAATATTTACGCAGCGCTTAGAAAAAGAGGAAAGCCTATTGATGATATAGATATTCTTATTGCCGGTGTTGCTTTAGAAAATGATCTTGTTCTCGCTACTCATAATACTGAGCATTTTGATAAAATAGAGGATTTAACAATCATTGACTGGAGTAAACAATAAATACTCTATTATTGGCTCAAGTTTCCGACTTGAGCCAAACAGACCTAAACTATGCTCTATATAGAATAAACAAAAAAAAAAAACTATATTTTGTCAAAAATTCTCAAAACGTCACTTATAAGCGCCTAAATTAAGCGATACTTTAAATTGATTTGTCATTTCGACCATCGGGAGAAATCTAAAACCACGTCAGAGTTAGGAATGCGGAGTTTATGCTGAACCTCTGCGAAGTACCTGAAATGACAAGCCCGAAGAGTGTTTTAGTTGAAAACGGTGATACTTTGATAAATTTGCTTGCTTATATTGATCTAAATCCGGTAAGGGCTGGTATGGTTGAAAAACCGGAAGATTATAGATGGTGTTCTATTGGTTATCATGCGCAAACAGGCAATAAGGACAACTTTTTATCCATGAATTTAGGTTTGATGGGCTATAACGAGAAGGATGAGAAAGAAAGGTTTGCGGATTACAGGGAATATCTGTATGAAAAAGGCGGATTAGAGACGGAAAAAGGAGCTTCTATTAATGAGAGGATAATCGCTAAGGAGAGAGGTAAAAAGTATAAGTTGACACCTGTAGATAGGTTGCGGTTTAGGACACGATACTTTACTGATAGCGGCATAATAGGAACAAAGGCGTTTGTGGGACGTTATTATGAAGAGTTTAAGGCGAATTTTGCATCTGATAAGAATAGAAAATTTAAGAGAGTAACGGGGCTGGACGGGGTTTATTCATTAAAACGACTATCGAATGAAACGTGATGCGCCGGCTACCATTTACAAGCGCTGACCATAGGCCCTTTTTACTTCCCTAAAACGGATGTAAAACCGAACCGGGAAAATTTACATCACGAAGAACCTTAGTGTTATTCAACAAACCTAAAACCATACGAATCTTATTAAAATGTATGTAGGCACTTCCCAGCGCCGTTGCAGGCAAATGACGCCTATACGTTAGGCGTCGATTCAATGAACGGATTTAACATTTGAATATTGCAACCTTTAAAATCATCTGTGTTTCTGGTAACTATTGTTAAACCATATTCATATGCTGTAGAAGCAATTAGAACATCAGCTTGGGTTCGAATAATTCCCTGTCTACGGAATTCGCCTCGCATAACACCACAACGCGAGGCAACAGCTGTTGTTATCGGTAATACTTCGCATCTAAACTCAACAAATTTTTCAAACCACTCTTTCTGCCTTCGAGCATCTTTATGAGCCAAACCACAATAAATTTCCTCAACTGTAATCACACTTAGATAGAGAAATTCACGGTCTTTCATCCAATTTTTCACAGCTTGATTCGGCAGTTTTTTCATCACTTCACTGATAATATTCGTGTCACACAGAAAGTTCATCCAAGACCCTTTCTGCGGAATTGACACGGTCGCTTCTTTTTGGAATATCTATCTCAAAAAAATCTTCTTGCGCAATCGTCTGCATCTCATCAAGAAGTTGTTGGATAGTTGGTCGTTTTTTTCTGGAATGTTGATCTATTAGCTCTTTGAATAACCGAATATTGAGAATTACCGCCACCGGGTCATTCTTTTCGCATACTAATTGCGGTTCCTGACAACAGTAACTCAGTATTTCGGCAAAATGATCTTTGACCTCATCAATTTTCCAAGTTTTCATAAGATAATAACCCTTTCGATTTTGTGAATATACTATAAGGCGTTAGCATAAATTAATATGTATATTATTATAACGAATTGAAATGCTGTTACAAACGGAAAAAATTATGCCGGTAAAGAAGGTGAATTGAGACTAAGGAGGAGACCGGTGTCCGTGTTTTAGTCACAGATACCGCTTCAATCGGTCTGCAAAGTTTGGTAAAATTAGCCTCAAGGGCTTTTCTGAGAAAAAATAATCTGACAAAGCTCGCATAAACCGACACGACATACGGCTGATTTTTCGACGCGTATATATTAATGGATGAATAAATCGGCCCAATTCTTTTGCCTTCTCTTCTCTTACTTCTATATATTTGGGGCGAAGCCCATGGTCACTTCCTAATTATTAAGTATTCGCTCCCTTCGCTTTCATTCAACATTAAATCTGAGAACATGAACAAACATTGTGTTCTTCTTGTTCTTTTTTGAGGCTTTGCGTTGATGCCATATTTTAGCATCTTCACAATAACGTCTCATAAAGTTAGCGGCCTCTACGTAAGCCCACGACAAATATTTATTGCTGTTTTTCGTGTTGCCTCCGCCTTTTTTATTGCCGGTCTCAAGCATTATTGTTGTCCATCGGCTTATTTAATTTTTGACTTTAAGGAAACGCTTCTATATGATTATCAAACCAAACCAGGGTGTCCGAGGATGTAAAACCAGAAAATTTTCTTGTTGATATCAAAGGACTTATGACTTGAAAATTGAACGAAATTGCCATTCCCGAACAACCTGTAATCTATTGACAAACACGATTTTACTATTACCCAAACTATAAAAAACTGACTGTTTTGAAATCTGATTAAACACAAGGCGCATTGCCCGTGATTAAGATGAACACGCGAAGCTGGGGCTTCTCGAATTGTTTCACTCCCAAACTGGGGTTTGGGAGCGAGGCGGTAAAAAAAGATGTGTATAAACCTTAGTGGGAAACCCTGGGAACCGTAAACAAATGATCACAGTTATCCAACGCGTAAATAAAGCATCAGTTATTGTAGACAACAACATTATCGGGCAAATCAGCCGGGGGTTGCTCGTCTTCCTCGGCATTGAAACAGGCGACGATGATAAAGACATATACTAATTGGGGCCAAACCTAATCTATTGATAAACAAGGTTTTCGACACATAATTCATGCGCCGGGGTCAAACCTAATCAGGCTGTCTGAGAATGTAAAATCACGAATATTTTTTGTTGATAATAAAAGACTTATGACTTGAAAATTGGACGAAATTGTTGTTCTCGGACACCCTGTAATCTATTGACATTAGCTTAGTAATGGGGGCAAACATACCGTCTTAATCGGAGACCTACAACCTCACGGATTTATTTTGATGCAAAATCGTAACACAGCCGCAAATCCATACCGGGATAAATCGTTTCTGTTTATTTGTGTTGATATAAAATTTTCAATTGTATTGTTTTTAACATTAACTTCGGGCTTTAGTTTAACCTAAATTGGGCTATTCTGAAATATGATTTGTCATTTCGACCATCGGGAGAAATCTTTAAACCCGTAAGTGTCAGAAGATTTCTCAAGGACGGTAGACAAAAAAAGAGAGGCAAAATATTTAAGCTCCATTTCCAGAGACAAACTTAAAGATGTAGAACGAGCAATTCTTACCATTTAGGGATTAAGCATCATGCCGGGAGATAACTAACATTTTCCGTTGCCCTATAAAATACCACATCGTTTCATTCCATAAATAAGCTTGCGTTTTCGCAAGCTTATTATTATATAAATTCTGGGCCGAAATCCAGGGACAGGTATATTTTTACAGACTTTAGGCTCTGTCTCTTTTGCTTTTGATTGTTTAACTTTTTTCTCTGAGCGGTTTGGCGCGCGATATTCGTTTAGGGTTTTTATAATGAATTTGGGTTTGATGTTGGGTTTCGGCGGGCTCTACCCAACCTACAAAACTTGTTTGACCTGATATACTTTTGCTTTTCCTTTATCATTTTGAATATTTACCCTTAGATCGCCCTGCCACGGAGTTTTGTATCTCCGGTGGCTGCTACTTTTTTGCCGGGCTTCTTCAAAATAAAAATCGCATACTTTGCGCAAATCTCTAAATCTCACATCCGTGGAATTACGTCTCATCTGAAGAATTATGACTTCAATTTTACCCGCATTCCAATAGTATCATTATTGATATCTTTATCAAGGGCAAACTATAAATCAGGAAATTAAATAGCCTTCTGTCATGTAAAAAGAATTTGGTATTTTTGGCTTTGTTTTGCAAATAGTTTAAATTTACAACATTGCATGCCCTCGCTTTTTTTCCTGTGATGATGATTTTGTTCTTTTTATTAAAACGCTTTCTGAATCGCGCGAACTCTTTCAGGATTTAATGCCAAATAAGGCAATACAACGCTTATAACCGATAAATTTCATTTGACGGTTACTAGATTAAAAGCAATAATAGCCTTACATGGAAAGCAATGAAGATGCAGGTTAATATAGAGCTATTAATATTATTGTAAACCATAATATATCCATAACACAAAACAGATAAACATGGTAAAGCCCTATGATTTATATATTATCCCCTTAGGGCCTACGCAAAAATAACAAGGAGTATAAACCGCTAGAATTTGGCTGTTCGCCTGATCTTTCTGCTTAACTCAAGTTTAAGGGCAGGGAAAGAAATAATTTTGGCTTTTTTATTTTCCGAACCCTAAGGAGGAGACAATTATGAACAAAGCTCTAAGTATTACAAAAATAAAATCTAAATATAAATCAGAATGGATACTTGTTGAGAATCCCCAGATTAATGAGTATCAAGAAGTGCAAAGCGGTGAAGTGAAATACCACAGTAAAGACAGGGATGAAGTATACAGAAAAACAGTTGAATTACGTCCAAAACAATTTGCAATGCTTTATACAGGTTCTATTCCGAAAGATACGGCGATTGTGCTATGAATTACCCTTTCAACGCAGAACAAGGACTTGTTATTGTACGCGCAAAATTGGTTGGGCCGTCCGGTAATGCAATATTAAGACTGGCTCTTGACACAGGCGCAACCAGTTCAATGATTAATGTTGCGATGTTGGTCGCAATAGGTTACGATCCTTCCATTGAACAAGCCCGGCATCAGGTAACAACCGGCAGTGGTGTTGAATATGTGCCGCGCATATCGCTCAATGAAATTAACGCATTAGGGCGAAAAAGAGTATACTTCCCTATTTTAGCTCACACCTTACCTCCCAGCGCAGGTATAGATGGCCTCTTGGGTTTAGATTTCTTGAGAAGCTGTAGATTAACAGCTGATTTTCGTGACGGTTTTATAAATCTTGATTAACACACGGTCATTAAATGGGCCGTGATGAACCGTGGTAGAAATCGTTGTCGAATTTTTTCCAGTGATGATGATTTTGTTCTTTAGAAAAGTTGAGCTAATTAACGCAAAAATATGCCAATTATTACCACTAAATAAGTGGAGACGATCCTGCTTTGTATCGGATTAACGATTAGCGGAATCGATACCTAGCGTACCTCAACAAACATTCCCCATGCAAATCCATTGTTATATGCGTCTTTGTTGAATTTATGTTTGCCTTCTTCATTTGGAGTCGCCCATGAAACCCAATCAATGCCTCTTTTAATTGCAGTGATAGCAATCTTCAGGTTTCCATTGGCGTCAGTCACATCTATTTCAGGGTTAACACTTATTGACGCGCCCAAGCCGGCCTTCAGGTTTGTTAAAATTTCTACTGCATTATCCGGTTCGAAATTAGTCAGGCTTAATATGCATGATTCAGTTTCGCCTTTTTTCAGAATTAATTTTTCAAGTTGAAAAACAGGACCTTCCGGAATGTCACGCCCACATTTGAATGAAAACGATTTTCCTGAAGGCGGTTTCGGGGTTGTGTCCGGAACCGGCGCGGGTTTATCATTGTCTGGAAGCTCCCTATCTTCACCGCTTCCTACTTTGACGGTTATATCCTTAAAGTCACTTGTTTTACCGGCAATATCAAAAACCCTGACGGTTGCTTTAACAACGCCTGAAGTATTAAAATCAAAACCGGGAGAGGCGCTAATAATCAAATCGCCGTCGCCATTGCGTAATTCGGGAAGGTTGGGGCTAACCAAAACAATTGATTCATTATCCGACATTGCCGACCAGACGAGAATCGCATCTCCTCTGTTTGTGACTTTAACAGATGCCAGAGGCGCTTCCCTGGTAATGGTTACTTCATTTCCGTCAATAGAGACTTCAGGTTCGCCAATAATGTCGCCGGATTTAGGCGGCTCGGTTGTGCCTCCATCAAGAGGACTTCCATCTTTACCGTCCTGAATGCCGTCTTCATCCGTATCAGGATTAAGAGGATCGGTCAAAAACCCATCTTTACCGGCGGTTGTTTCTTCTCCATCAAAAAGCCCATCGCCGTCAGTATCCTGTTTTTGCGGATCAGTTCTAATATCAAATTCCAGGCGGTTTACAAGGCCATCATTATCTTTATCTTCCAGCGCATCATCTTTTGTGTCATCCAATCCATTTCTGTTTTCATATTCATCAGGAATACCATCAAGATCTTTGTCGCTTAAAGAAATATCAAGTTCAAGGATTTTTAAACCTGATAGAGATGTAAATGTCCCGGGCGCCCCGCCCTTTCCATTTAATTCAACAGCAAGCGCCACACGCTCAGTTAAATCAAGATCGCCGTTAAAAGTAAACTGCCAAACAACGTCAGCTTCATCCTTGCCGGCCAAATCAGCGCCGTCATCCGCCTCAAGCGAACCGTCGGCAACAGAACGCTCCAATGGGGTAGAAACTTTGAAGGCGTTTTGAACAGAAGCAACCGTTAATTTCGCAAACACATCTGAAACTGATAAAGCGCTAATATTCTTGATATGGGCGCGCAGAGTAAATTCCTCGGGACTAAGCGTTATAGAGCTCCCTCCCGTCACATCGGAAGTTACCGTCATGTTGTCAACAACGATTGTGGGCAACGTTATTGTCTCGTTTACCGCATTAAAAACAGTAGTTGCAACAGCGCTTAATTTATCAGCCTTATTCTGAAATGATTCAATAGTTGAAATTAAATGATTTCGTTCTGCAATATATAATGGATCATCAGGCCCTGTGTACTCAAAGAGTAAAACCTTAAAATAGAGATCAGGGAATAACGTAAACAATTCAGCAGTTAACACATTAAAATCCGCTTCACTTTCAATTAATGATTGAAAACCTTCTGTTTCCGCAGAGCCGATAGAGCCGGCCCCTGATACCTGGGCTCTTATATGTGATACTGATCGTTGAAACTGTGAATGTTCACTTGTAAACGTATTGCCCGTTTCACCGCCGGTCAATGAAATTGCGTCAGGAATTATATCATCCGACAAACTGTTTATAAGCTGCCCAAGGGTAGCCTTTAATTCGTTTAAATTCTGATTCAACCCTGATATCAAATTTTGATTTGCGGCTGTTGCCTTCTTTATATGTTTTGGAGATACAAATGCGCTTGAAACTTGAGGGTCAATAGCATTAAGATCAGCCGGCCCCCTATTTCCAAACGATTTAACAACTCCTTTCTCCATTAAACCAAGGTGGACGGTTGGCCCGAAAAATTGATGCAACATAGTTCCGGGCGCCAACGGTATATCAGCATTAGGCCCGCCGATAACACCATATACCATGACAAAAGGGACGCCGAAAGTAGCCCCGTTAGAAACATATTTAACCACCTTTGCAACTTTTGCCACAGTCGCGCCGACTGGCCCCAATACCTCAATAAAATCCACACCAAACCCGCCTAACGCATCCGCTATTTCAGATGAGAAGGCAACTATAGTATCAGCAACAACCAATGATTCGCCCATTGCGTTCAGTATGCCAAACACATCCTGCTTATCACTTTCAAAAGCCAATTTGTCATTTATGTTCCACCCTTCCATCATTTGCAGTGATAACTCAAGCTCCGCCTTTGTAAACCCGGTATATGAATAAAATACTTGACCGTCAAAAAGCGCGTCCTTACCGCCCTTTACTATCTCTGAAATAATAAATTTAGCTATGGGTTTTCCACCGTCAAATCCTTGAGTTATGGCAAAAACAAATCCTGTGTCTATAATAGATTTAGCTATACTTGCTATTTTTTGAGCGCTTTCGCTATCAGTTCCCGTTGAAGTTAAAAGCTGTGATATAAGAGCAAACACACCGTCAGAAGCCAACTTTAGAGTATCAGCCACTAATGAAAGCCCTAAACCTTTATTTTCACTTAACATCTCCTCTAAATTAGCTTTAATCCGGTTGGCAACTTCACTATCGTTTCCAAAAAAGCCTCTCCACCCCCCGGCTTCCAGCCTGTCAAAATTAAGGCCCTGTTCAAGGCTATTGAAATTATCCCTCGCATCTGAAAGTTCTTTACCACGGTTGCTTTTAAACAGATCATCTATTGCGTCCGTCAACAAGTTGGCAAGCCCATCCAGCATAGTTGTTAATAGCAGATCAGAAAACCTGGCCCCTTCCAGCGCCACGCGTTCAGCTAAAATTGCGCGTTTAACAGCCTCCAGTTCTTCAGGTGTAATGTTTTCTTTATCAACAAGAGTGTTCAGAAACCCCTGAACAAGGTTTTCAATCTCCAGATAATTATTAGGACTTACCTCGCTTAAAGAGTTAACCAAACCTGTTTTTACCCCAATTTCATCAATAGGAGTAAGTTGAATCACAACCTCATCAAATGGTTCTTCAGCTTCAGGTTTAATGTTTATAACGGATTCAGTTGTAAAAAAAGTTGTTATTGCGCCGGGAGCAGGATCTTCAATTGTCACAAGATTGATATCGACCTCTTCAGTTTCCCCGGCTGTTGCCTCTATTGTATAATAGGCTATTCTTGATACACCCGGCCCTCCAGCTGCCTCCGTCTTGAGTATGGGCACATTTTTAAAACTAATACGGCCGGCGCTATCCGGTGTAATCTCCAGGCTTTGAATAAGCGCGCGTGGTTGCTCTTTCAAAAATGCCTCATACTCCACATCTGATTCACCTTGCAGCTTCTTTCTTATAAAACCTGTCTGTTTATATAAATTTATTGTTGCCTGATCAATGACTTTAGTATCATCAATTTCATTATTGTCCCCTAAAACATTCAAATTAAAAACCGACTCCACTGTTACGTTTATATTGCCCTTTAATTCAGGCACGATTCCGGAACTCTTTCTTAATGGAATAATCCCGCCTTCCGACTCGCACGCAAGGCGGCTTGAGGATATAATACTGCCATCCGCCTGTGCGCAGACGCACCCCGGCAAATTGTCAGGGCAACGTTGCGGCGGAAAAAGCGTTCCGGCTTCACTAAAAGTCTCTACAACAATAAAGCGCATTCCCACCCCCCTGCCGTCGCCTTCAATAGACTCTGGCGATGCGGCAGGCACATTAACAGGAATAGGCAACAGCGCTACGTTTAAATTATCTTCCCACCAGCAGGGAATACTTTCAGGAACACCATCAGCCACCCACTGATCGCTTTTATAAGCATACCAACCATTTTCATTCAACTCCCACGTTATATCCCCGGCAAAAGTATACTCAACTTTAAATTGCTCCATAACACACACTTCAAAGCCGGGGCACTGAACCAGCCATATAACGTCCCTCAAGATAGAGCCGGTATAATGGTCAATAACTTTAGTCCCTATGACTTCACGAGATTCATTCTGTAAAAACAACCGAACTTGAAGCGGAGGCAACCCCGGCGGCACAACTTCCTGCCTAACCCCCTGACACTCATTAATCTCTAAACTATATACACCCGCAAAACCAATAGGTTGCTTAAAGACATTTGGCGCGGATTGAGCAACCGAGGATTTAGCAGGAATAAAAAATATTGCGGAAATAACAAACAAAACAACAAATAGTTTAGAAGGCATTTTAAACATAATTGTTCTCCTATATTTTTAACAAAGTATACTATAAACAAAGAGCAAAACAGGAGTCTTTAGGACACAGTTACACTCTTAATATCAAGACAATACTAAATATATATTACAAACACAAGGAAATACATATATGAGAAAGAAGGAAGAAATTAAATATCCTAAATTGTGTTCAGATTTAGGCAAGATATGCGCGATCTGATTGAGCAAATTCTACACGACTTCCAAATTATGAAGTGTAAGCGCATCCCCGCGCCGTGGCAGGCAAGTAAAGCCTATACGTTGAAATTAAGTTATCATGCGTTGAAATTGCTTACGCTCGTTCCAATGCTCTGCGTTGAAATGTATTCCGGGCGCTCTGCGTCCTATCACTTGACGCAGAGCGTCAAACCAGGCATTCCAACGCTGAGCATTGGAACGAGCAAACGTGCAAAGCCCGTTGCGCTCGCAAAACCCAAATCATATATGGTTTTGGTAATTCGATGTTGGGTTTCGGCAGGCTCTACCCAACCTACAAAACCGCCACCTGGCGCGGAGCATTGGAACGAGCAACAAACACAGGCAAGGATGCCTGTGCCACTATGTGTTTGATCCATATAATTCCTTTGTATATTGACGATATTTCTGATTAAAGACATCGTCCTTAAAATGAATCCCTAAAAAGGGAGGCTAAAGCCTTCCCCTACCAGCTACAAATAGATGTTGGGTTTCGACGGGCTCTACCCAACCTACAAAACTCTAACCTGGATAAACCGGAATGGGTTGCGTTAATGATTCGTTATTTGACGTTTATCATAAAAATGATATGATTATTAAAAACGCTTTTAAACCAGAGACAGAGCCTCTAAGGACACTGCGTTACAAGGGCTGGAGCCTTGTAACGAGTAAAACGAGTAATCTGAGTATTTAAATAAGCAGGAGGACGGAATCGGTTGAACGAATCTGATGCGCAAAAGGTGTTGTTTGTTAAGGAGATTGAAGATGGTGATCCTACCGGCAAGGTATTGCCAAGGGCGGAAAGGCTGTTGGCTACAAGCAAAGCGGAGCCGCCGGACCCGATGATTTCTAATACAAAATCGGGCAATGATCAAATTAAAGAGGAATCCTTTTTTGTTCGACGGGCGGAGTTGCTTATGCAAACTTTAAAGGATATTCATCCGGAAACCCGAATAGATATAAATCCTGTAGAGTGGAAAAGATGGTTTACTCTTCTGCTTTATATTGTTTCGTTTTTAACAGGTTTTATTGCCAATGAGTTTGATTCCGGCAAAAGGTTAAACCTCCTGGCTTTTCCCATTACTATTATGCTTCTTTGGAGCTTTGTCGTATATGGGGTTAATGGATTTATGTTTATCAGAAGCCGATTTAAGGGAGCTCCTGTCGCAAATAGCAGCGACTCAATAATCAACTCTCTGCTAAGTCAGGCAATCAGAATATTTAAACGGGATATGGCTCCGCCAACTGATTGGGGTTATACACTAAATAGATGTTTACAAAACTTCTATTATAAATGGATACACCTTTCAACGGAGATATATAAAAACCGCGTTTCCGGTGTGATGCACATATGCGCGGTATTATTTGTTGTGGGTGTAATCGGTGGTATGTATTTCAGGGGTTTGGAGACTGAATACCATGCGGGGTGGGAGAGCACGTTTTTAAGACCGGATTCGGTTCTCTGGTTTTTGAATCTGGTTTTGGGGCCTGCATCATTAATAACCGGGTTGGAATTGCCGGGATTGGGCGAAATAGAGGAAATTCGTTGGGGAGATGGTATTGTTGGCGCAAACGCTGCTGTGTGGATACACCTTTTTGCGGCTACATCACTCCTGTTTATCATTATACCAAGGTGTTTTCTTGCGTTTAATGCTTTTAAAAGAGTGATGTATCTGAGAGGCAATTTTCCCATATCAACTGAAAGTGATCCATATTTTAGTAAAATGCTGCAGGTTAGACACGGCAAAAAGGAGCATGTTTGTGTAGCGCCGTATTCCATAGAGCTTTCCGGCCATCAAACCGATCTGTTACGATCTATGATTGCGCAAGTGTATGGGAATGAGACGGAGATTAAATTTCACGACTTAATTCCATATGGAGGGGAAGATGATTTCCTGGCCGGGGTTGTTACTCGTGAAGCTACATCGGCTGAATCGTTGTTTGTTATTTTCAATCTTTCCGCAATACCGGAAGATGAGATTCATAGCTCTTTAATTAGCAGCCTGGAAAAGGCATTTACTCAATGTGATTCAACAAGGCAACTAATTGTGGTTATTGATGAATCGCATTTTATGTTTAGATTTGCCAATCAGTCGGATGTTCAGGAGAGACTTTGTTTGCGCAGAGAGTTATGGAAGCGCAAGATAACGGGCGAAAAAATAAAACCTCTTTTTATAGATCTTAATAATCCTGACATTAACCTATGGCGGGAAAATATTTGCGAAGTTCTTAACACATTAAATAATAATGAATGATGAAAAAAAAACAGTTGCGCTAAGCCTTATTTCACACACAAATGTCGGCAAAACAACCCTTGCGCGGACATTGCTTAGGAAGGACATAGGTGATGTGCGCGATGATACGCATGTCACGGACATGAATGAAGTCCATGTTATGCTTAGGAGTGAAGATGGGTTTACGCTGGAACTTTGGGATACTCCGGGTTTTGGGAATTCCGCGCGTTTGCTTAACAGACTAAAGGATATACCCAGACCCACCGGCTGGTTCCTTGAAGAGGCATGGGATAGATTCAAGGATAAGGCGCAATGGTGCAACCAACAGGCTATTCAAAATGTGAGTGAAGAAGCGGATATTGTGCTTTATCTGGTTAACGCCGCCGAGGACCCTGTTGAGGCGGGTTATGTGGATTGTGAAATGCAAATCCTGGAGTGGCTGAGTAAACCGGTAATTGTGCTTCTTAATCAAATCGGGCCTCCGCGTGAAGCGGAGATTGAAGAGAGGGAGGAAAAACTGTGGGAAGATAAACTTCAGCAATTTGAAGTGGTTAAATTTGTCATGAGTCTGGACGCGTTTGCCCGTTGCTGGGTACAGGAAGACCAACTTATGAGAACTATTGAAGGGGCGCTCTCTTTTGCAAAACGCAAACCATTTAAAAAGATTTGGGATATTTGGAAGGTTAACAATCTGGCGATTTTTGATAAATCAGTTTCTGTATTGTCAAGACAGCTTGCAGCTGGATGTTGCGATATGGAAGCTTTATCCCCGCAAACGATAATGGAAATGATTCAACCTAAAATACCTTTTCCAATAGTTCCGGCTGAAAGTCGAAAAGAGCGAACCGTGGCAATGAAAAGATTAGCCGAAAGAATGCAACGCGGCATTAAGGAATCGCTGGACGAATTGATTAAATTGCATCAGCTTGAAGGCAATGTAGCAAATGAGATCTTAAAAAGAATGTCATCGGATTTCACGGCTAACAGACCGATTAGCGAAGGCCTTTCCGCAGTGGTAGGCGGGTTTATTGCCGGGGCCGTCACAGGAATTAGCGCTGACTTTATATCCGGCGGGCTTACATTTGGAGGCGGGGCGCTTGCCGGGGGAATCTTTGGCGCGGTAGGGGCTACCGGACTTGCCAGGGGATATAATCTCATACGGGGAGATAAAAGCCCGTTTATAAGGTGGTCGTTTCCGTTGATCAAAAAATTATTTCAGTCCGCATTGCTGAGTTATCTTGCTGTTTCCCATTTTGGAAGGGGACGGGGAGAATATACTGAAAGCGAATACCCGGAATTTTGGAAATCAAGGGTTATACAAATAACGGAAGAACATCTAAAGGAAATTAAATCAATCTGGGAATCCGGTAAACGCGCGACTAATGCGTCAAAACTAGAGCCTCGTATTGAAAAGATCGTATCCAAAATGATACGCCGGTTGCTAACTGAATTTTACACAGACGTTAATCCTTTTGAGAAATAATTCATAAGTATTCAATATGAAATCCGTGGTTTGTTTTTGATTTTAAAACGTTATTTTACTTATTCTATACAGAGTATAGTTTAGGCCAAATTAGTTCAAGTCAGAGACTTGAACCAACAATGATCGTTATTTTTAAATTTGTGCAGATTTGTAAAGATGAGTGGTTAATACGCTTTTGATTTTCTTGCTTTTATCTGTGCAATCTGTGGTTTGTTTTTGCTTTTATCCGTGTAAATCCGTGTCATCTGTGTTCTATCGCTTTTTGCTTTTTTAACTGTAATTATAAAAAAAAATGCCGTTCGCAAATCGTTTATTTGATTGCGAACGGCATTTAAAAAATCAATATATTTTAATAGAGCCATCTAATACTATTATCGTCGTCGGGCGAAACGGACAGAGCCGATCCCGATCCACTGCCTGAGGCGCCGCCGCTACCACCCGGCGCGGCTCCGCTGCCTGATCCGCCTGGTTCCTCAGGGCCTGGTTCAGGTTCAGGTTCAGGTTCAGGAACAGGTCCGCCGCATCCAAACTCCCGCATCAAATCCTCTTCGCTTGAGGCGGATATTGTATAATATTTAACGCCGCCGATTTCTTGCGCGGGCGTTTCCTTCCATTCAGCATATCCAGACTTTTCAGCCTTTTTTTCAAAATTTCTCTGATTTATATACCCCGTGCCCAAAGCTATGGACAACCCAATAACGCCGAACAGAGACCACCTTATTATTGTTTTGCCTTTTAAGCCGCTTAACATCTTTTTATTGCTCATCGCTAAAAGCCTTTCATCTAATTAAATTTTTAAAAGAAATAATCTAAGATTTAAGATTATAACAAAAAAATTTGTTCAATCAAACTATTCAATTATTTTTTTTATCAATAACGCCACCTCCTAACCCGGATAAACCGGAAATTTGCAATGCGCAATTTGCAGTTGCCGCATGCTAGTCCATATCAAACTCATATAAAGCCAGCCAATTGTATTCAGCCACGGAGTACTTGTCCCTTTTAAACGAAACAACCTTTCTCAATCTATCCTTGTATCTATCACGCTCAAACAGGGTTGAAGATATCAAAACCGTTTTGGGCTTAACTGTTTTATTTTTAAGCTTCTCTTCGGCCACGCTTACTCTGGGTGTAAAATATACATGGCTATTCTGTTTGTCATACCATTCAGGCGCGTAATATTGGAAGAAGCGCCAGGTATTAAGGCAAAAAAACAGCGTAGTCTCCTTATCATAATTCTTTGCCACATAATCCACCACGGCAACCTGAGGAGGTTTCACATATTTGTTTAACCACGCCAGCCTGCCTGAATCAAACAGCATGGGAGCTAAAATAAGAAAAAGCATCACAGGCAACGCTATACGGCCTCGCCCCCTGCCCTTTCGCCAATCAATAAATATAAAAAAACCGGCTGATATTAATATTATAAAAAAAAGAGACAAGGCCATTGTATGCCGCACCGCATACTGCACTACAATAAGCCAGACTATGTACGAGCCTATGGAAATCGCCATAAACCTGTTTTTTATATCCATTTTTTCATGGATTATATAAGCCGCAATTGCTATGGCCATAACCGCCGTGGGCAACAACCGGATCATAGGGGTATCAGGCCACCACGAGCCAAGGGAATAAGCTGTGATATTCTTAAATATTGTCAACATCCGCCCGGCAAAGTCGTTTGAAGCCATTATGGAATAGCTTTCATCAACAAAATGGTACTTTGAATGTTTTGCGAATTTTACAAAATATTCAACCAGGCCGAACTTGCCCACCACATAGCCAAACCAGATTAAAACACCAAGCCCCAAACCTCCAAATCCGGATACAACCGCCCTTTTAACTGAAAATTGCTTGGCAGATAAAAAGACCGCATATCCCCATGTCGCTATAAACGCCATATATGATATGCGCACGCCAATGCCGAGCCCCAAAGTCAAACCGCCCAAAAACAGCCAGGTCAATGCGCGGGAACTGTTCCGAGCTTCGCCGGAGCCGTCGCAATTGTTGTCACGTTCAATAGCCCTGTATAAAAAATAGGAAAACGCAGCCACAAAGAACAGGCCGAATCCATCGGACAGCGGTTTCTCAGCCTCAACCCATATCAGTGGATTTATTATATAAAGAACAGCGGCAAACTTTGCGACGCGTGATGTAAACATCCTTGCAACAAGCGCATAAAAAGGGAAGATAGCCAAACTGTTAAAGATTATACCGGCAAGCGTCAATGCCCCCACATCGGAACGCCAAATCTCATAAATTATGCGGCCGGCAAATATATAGACGGGATAGCCATGAAAGTGCGGCTGATCAACAAACACGTCATACCCTTTTGACAAAGCAAACGCAAAATTAACGCTATCCCAATCATCAATATACACGCCAAAAAAAGCAAGCCTGGAAATAAGGCAAACAGCGAACAATGCATAAGGGCCCATTAAGCGGTCACTGATTTTACCTCGACCAATTGCTTTTCCGACCGCCAATCGCATATCTTATCCCTCTCATCCTTTTCCATGGTTTGCGAGTTTATCAACCTTCTTGCGGAATTAATGCCCATCTCCATCGCAATATCCATAAAAATATATCTAAACGTCCCTTGCCTGCCGCAAGTTACAATATTATTAAAACCGTGCGCGTAATCAATAAGCCGTTTGCGGTGGAAATCATAATCCAAAGAGTACACAGGATACCCGTGAGTCACATAAGTAGAAAAATAGTCTATAACATTGTCCCTGATTTTTACCCCAAGGCCGTCCAGCGCTCCCACGCATTGATTGAACACATCCTTATCCGCGGCCTTCCACACATTGTCGTCAACATCGCACGGAATCTCAAGCATGACCGAAGTTTTACCCTCAGGCGCGCTAAAAGACGAACGCCTCTTGGGCTCCTGTATTCTGGTCATTAAATACTTTTTCTCCGACACATACATCCATGTGTTTTGGCTTATATCAGGCCTGTCCACCATTATGTTCATAAAACGAACGCCTCTGAATTTCAGGCTGTCAGTATGTTTTTTTAGCGCGGCGGATTCATCGTTATTATAAGAGCGTATCAAATCCGTCAACGGTATGGTTGAGATTACATAATCGCAATCAATAGTTTCAAGTTTGCCGTCAACATCAAAACTCACGCTTTTAACATCCTTGCCCTCGGTATTTATCCTTTTAACCGCGGCATTGTACAAGACTGAGCCGTTATTTGATAAGATGACATCGCTCATCATGTCAAACATCTGCCCAATGCCTTTTTTAGGATAGAAATATTTCTGCGCGTAAGTTCTCGGTGTGCCCCCTTTAAGCCCAAGCAATCTAAAAACAACATCGCTAAGATTTAATAGGGATATCCTTTGCGACGCCCAATCGGATGAGATCTCTTTAGGAGTTACGCCCCACAACTTTTCAGTGTATGGGCCGAAAAAGATGTCATACAATGTTTTGCCGAACCGGTTGACAACCCAGTCCTCAAAAGAGTCGTCGGGGCTGCCGCCCAACTTGTTTGAGCACAATTTGATCATGTAATGCGCAAACGCCATAAAGTTGGTGGACAGACTCATGTTTGACAAGATGTTTTTTGCGGAAAGCGGGTACTCATACTGTTTCCCGCCCATTAATATAACGCTTTTTCTTACGGACGTAAGTAGCTGATCGCCCATCATTGCGCAAACATCGTCAACCAGCTCCTGATTCTTTGAAATAAAACGGTGCCCTCCAAGGTCAAACCTGTACCCGTTTCTCTCGTTAGTTACGCAAAGGCCGCCGGGTTTGGAGTCTTTTTCAATCACCGTCACATCAAATTCGCTCTGCTTGCAGAGTTCCCATGCGGCCGACAAACCGCACGGCCCGCCCCCAAGCACAACTATTCTCTTTTTCACAGCGCCTCCTATTTAAAAAGATATCGGCAAAAATCATTTGGCAAAACAACAACATCTTTGCCGGATTTGCAATAAAATGGAATATTCAACACGTCACAATTGAGACTGAGTCGCAATCGCAATTCAATATGTTATCATTTTTTGCGCTTATGTCAAATTAAAAAAATTTGTTTGAGGAAAATGATGTTAGCGTGTTTAAAAGTTTCCGGCAAGCGTCGGTTTTGAGTAAAAGCCCTAGCTTCGCGCGCAAAAAGTAGTCAAATATGCCACAAACGCGAAGCTGGGGCATCTTGAATTATTTCGCTCCCAAACTAGGGTTTTGGAGCGAGGTGGAATTCAAAAATTGAAAATTTTTACCTAAACTTTAGTTCACTTTTAACTTTAGCTCACTTTAGTCACTTTTGCGGCTTGTCCGGATTAAGAAATGGCGCCTAAAACAGATAAAAGAATCGCTTTTCTAACCGGGATGCCGTTTCTGGCTTGTTGGAAGTACGCGCCGTACGGCGAAGTGTCAAGGCTGGAATCAAGCTCGTCAACTCTTGGCAATGGATGAAGGACTTTTAGATCTTTTTTTACGCCAAGTTCATCAAGCAACGGTTTTGAAAGCCTGGAAAAGCCCTTAACCATTTCGTACTCAATTGGATCGGCAAACCTCTCCTTTTGAATGCGCGTGCAGTAAAGGATGTCTATCTCCTTGCTTATCTCTTCCAAAGAGTCAAGCTCAACAAACGAGACATTTTTCTCGTTCAACTCATCTATTATATCCTCAGGCATTTTAAGGGTTGGCGGCGATATAAAATACATCTTTGAGTTAAAATGCGAAAGCGCGTGCGCAAGCGAATGCACTGTCCTCCCATATTTCAGGTCGCCGAGGAAGCCCACATTAAGCCCCTCCAACCCGCCTTTGGTCTTCATTATTGTGTATAGATCAAGAAATGTCTGCGTGGGGTGCTGGTTTGCGCCGTCCCCGGCGTTAATAACCGGGATATCAACAGACTCAGCCGCAAGCCTTGCCGAGCCTTCCCAAAAGTGCCTGAGAACAATAACATCGCAATATCCCTCGATTATCTTCACGGAATCGCTGAGCGACTCCCCTTTAACGGTTGAAGTGCTCTCCACTTCGTCAAAACCAATAACACTCCCGCCCAGTCGCCGCATAGCAGACTCAAAGCTTAACCTTGTTCTGGTGGACGGCTCAAAAAACAGGTTTGCAAGGATACGGCCGTTAAGAAGCGCTGAGTGATCGCCATTCTCAACCTTGCCTGATAAATCAAGCAAATACAGCAACTCATCTTTGGAAAAGTCTTTTATTGATATGATGTCTCTACTTTTAAAGGTAGTCATTTTTATTCACGGGCTCTGAAAGAAATAACCCTAAATACAATTTGCGATTTAAAGTTTTAAATATCAGGATGATTTTATCAATCAACCTTTTTCATTACAAGCAAAATCACCCCGGAATTTAAAAGGCAAAATATGGCGATATCCCAAAGCTTTTAAAACCATAATACCTGTTGACATTCATTTTATTTATCTGATATAGTAACACCTTGTTGCCGTGGCCTGTTTTTAAAGGCGGCATTGACTACTTAAAGGTTTGTTGCCGGCAAATGATTCATATATAATGAATGTCAAAAATAGTATTCCAATTTTTTTTCATTTTACTTGCCCCGGCAGGGAGTTTTAATTGAAATATTGTGTCATAATTTTAGACGGCATGGCGGATTACCCTTTAGACGAGCTTGACGGCAAGACGTGCGTTGAAGCGGCAATGACGCCGAATCTTGACTACGTCTCTTCGCACGGCCAATTGGGAACCGCGCAAACAGTGCCCACGGGATACTCCCCGGGCAGCGATGTCGCGGCAATGTCCATATTTGGCTGCGATCCAGCCCGGTTTTATACCGGACGCGCGCCCATTGAGGCTGCCAGCCTTAAAATTGATCTGCCGGACGACACTATCGCCTTCCGTTGCAATCTGGTCACAATTAAGGACAACATACTTGACGACTACAGCTCAGGCCACATCACTAATGAAGAGGCAAAAACACTGATCACATGCATTGACAAGGAATTGGGCAATGAATCATTAATATTTTATATGGGAAACAGCTACCGCCACATATTGACATGCAAAAACAGCGATTCGCCGTTTACAGCCGCATGCCACGCTCCGCATGATATTATGGGCGAAAAAATAGAGGGCAAAATGCCTGAAGGCGAAGGTATGGAGTTGCTCGCAAAACTTATGAACGGCTCCCGCCAAATCCTTGGAGACCACCAGATAAATAAACATCGCGTTAATGAAGGCAAAAATCCGGCCAATATGATATGGTTGTGGGGCCAGGGCAAAAGGCCCACAACTCCTAGCTTTCACGATAAATTCGGAGCTAAGGCCGCCGTTATATCAGCCGTGGATCTCTTAAAAGGATTGGCTTTTCTGATGGATATGGATGTAATAGACGTCCCCGGCATAACAGGCAATATCGACACTGATTACGACGCCAAAGCCAAATACGGCATAGAAGCCCTGGAAACACGCGACCTCATTGTCATCCATATCGAAGCCCCGGACGAAATGGGACACTGCGGAAATATTAAAGAGAAAGTTGCCGCAATTGAAAACATTGATGAAAAAATAATAGGCCCCATGTTGCAACACCTTGCAAAATCCGGCAGATCGCGTATACTGTTAATGCCCGATCACTATACCCCTATAGTAAAAAGAACGCACACCAACGATCCAGTGCCCTTTGCAATGTTTGGCCACGGCATAGAACGAGGCCGGGAACTGGCCTTTTCAGAAGCCAACGCCATAGAGTCAAAATTAAAGGTAGAGCACGGCCATGAACTTATGAGTATGTTCCTGCAGGATTTGGGATAAGTTTACACTTGCCATTTTTGCAAAGCGCCAACCGTAAAGCTCCATATGATATCAAAAATTATGCCTTGGTTGGTTTGTACATGCCCCCTTTTCGTCTTTCCAATCTTGCCAAAAGGTCTCTTCGCAGGCCCCATGCAGTAACATCAGTGCCGGCGCCGGGCGATTCAATAACATATTTTTTATCGCCCTTAAAAATATCAGTTTCTATAATTACCTTATTAGAGGAGCCTCTTAATGCGCCTAATGCGGATTGAGGGCTAACTTCCTGAAATCCAACTTTCATTGCAGGCTTGCCGTTTTTATTTAAGCTAAAACTCGCCGTATATTTAATTGTATTGCCGTTGCTTTTAGCGCCTGAAAAGTTTTCTAATAACTTCTGGTCCGCGCCTTTAACCTCTTTCATAAAATCATTCACATTTTCAATATCAAAGTATTTCTTGTCGATAAACGGCTCAATTTCTATATCCTCCAGGTTTACGTCGTAACCTCCGGATCTGGCGCATATGGTTAATTTCCTTGCCACATCAATGCCGTTTAAATCATCTCGCGGATGAGGCTCGGTATAACCAAGCTCCATGGCTTCCTTTAAAATTTGTGAAAATGTCTTTTCGCCATTTTCCAGTTCACCGCACAAATATCCCAGCGTGCCTGAAAAACAAGCCTCAATCTTTGTGACAATTTCTGTAGTGTCATAATAATCAAGCAGGTTGTTTACAGTGTTTGCCCCTGCCATAACTGTGCATCTATACCCGTAACGCCCCCTGTAATTTGTTAGCATCTTAAACGTTTCATAAGGTGAAAGGGATAAAGGGTTTTTGTTGGCGGTAATTAAACACTCTTCGGTTTCGTTTATTATTTTAAGATGGAAATCTGTTAAATCATCTTTTCCCGGCGTAGCGTCAACAAATACAATATTGCCGGCCAACCCCTCGTCTTCAATAGCCGCCAATAAACCTTTTAATAAATCCGGCATTGTTTTATGACAAACAAAATTGTCCAACCCCATTATATAATCATTAAATGTAGCTTTGTCTTTGCCGACACCTTCGTTATTTCTAAAAGTTTTTTGGATTTCCAATCCCGTCCTCTCAAATAAAAACCCTTTGCTGTTAGCTAAAGCGATTACGTTAGTTGGGTTATGATGTTTTTTTAGATGATATGAATCGTATTGTGATATTTGTGATAATAGTTCCCTGCCTACATTTCCGGTGCCGCCTAAAATAATAATTTTTTGTTCACTCATTAGATTTCCTTTAACGTTTAACAAATAAAATACATCTTAATTGTAACTATTCAGCGTGGTTTAGCCGCCCCCCATCTTTTTAGAGGGGATAAAAACGAAACACAACATCAAAAGTCCCCTCTAATAAGAGGGGATTTAGGGGTGTGTTTAAACGAGCCGGATATCGCTGAACAGTTACGTTGTTTTTGCTTAAATATTTCAGGCAGGCAAACTGCGCAAGTCAATAAAGAAGCTAAAAAGCTAAGCTAGCCGTTTCTTTTATTGCCCCAAATACCGCCACAAAAGAGCCTGAAATTGCTGAAATTAACAATAAAATGCCGGTTTTAAAAATATTTATTAATTAATTGTGAATGAATGTAGCGCTTTATATTATTGTTGTCTAGAAAAAACTTGAGCAAAAATTGCCGCGCGCCGACATTGTTAACTCCGAGAAAAGCGTTAATTGAATTATTTTTAAAATTCATAATAAACAACAGCACAAGCATCCCTGCCTGTGATTAAATGAACCACAGGCAGGGATGCCTGTGCCACTTCCGCTTTTACTCTATGCTCTGAGTTTATGCTGAGTCATTACGAAGCGCGCTTTCATCCAGCATACTGCTATGATTTTTAAATTGATATAGTGTGTATATGTGTATACAATTAACCACATGGACAGTAATGCCATTATAAAAAGGTTAAAAAAAGATGCTTGGTTTAAAGTAGACCAAAAGGGATCACATATTCAGTTTAAGCATCCCGATAAAAAAGGACGTGTTACAGTAAAACATCCGGTAAAAGATGTTACACTGGATAATGTTAAAAGTATGGAAAAACAATCAGGATTAAAATTGAAATAGGAGATTTAAAATGGCTAATTATATTGGAGTTGTAAATAAGAATAAACATGGTGAATATTGCGTATCATTTCCTGACTTTCCCGGATGCATAACCGCCGGCAGCGATCTTGAAGATGCTAAACAAATGGCTAATGAGGCTCTTGATTTTCATATCAAAGGCATGCTTGAAGACGGCGATAAAATCCCGGTTCCATCAAGTTTGCAAAGTATCTCAGCCGACACTGATTACAGAAATAGCCTCGCCTTTATTCAAGTTGAAGCGGCTAACGCCAAACCAAAAACAGTTAGAGTCAATATTACAGTTCCTGAAAACACACTTAAACAAATTGACATTGCAGCGCGAAAAAACAGAATGTCCAGATCTTCATTTTTAATAAATACCGCCAGAAACGCAATCCTTAATAGCTAAAACCGTATCTTGCGATCTCTTGCAATCTGATATGCAGTAGAGTTTTAAATAAACACTGAGCAGCTTGGCTGCCTTAGTGAGAATTATCCCCTGAGGGGATAATTCTGCCGGGAGGCTAATAGTTTGTTGAACTTGAAGCCAGATTCATAGTTTCATTTTCAATCGCCTCTAAATCAACCATCAATTGTTCAGGAGTAACATTTCTCTTTTTCGGCTTATTTAAATCAGACCATAAATCGCCGGAACTAATAACACCCAAATCAGAAGCATATTTAATAATAGATGCCCGCACTGCCTCATCCTGATTTGGAAACAGACCAGCGCTAACCATTTTTTCCAAAGCTTCTTCTTCAAATCTTTCCAACTCTATCGTTTTGGTATGCATTTATCACCTCCTGTTATTATTTATAAAAAACTGTCGCAGTGTGTATTGGCTTAAAAAACGAATCATGATTCCACTCAATAAAAATTAAAGCACACTTCCATGGTAAATCCAAGGATTTTTTCCATGTTCGCTTT
>JAIQZQ010000024.1 GCA_021777105.1 Candidatus Anammoxibacter sp. | reverse complement strand
TGAAAATATAAAATACTAAAGGAAAGATAGCTTGGGCGTTGCGGTTTGTCCACTACATTTTTGGTTGTATTACGATTGTCAAAGAACTGGCGCTGCTTAGGGTGACACAAAACTACCGCGCAAGCGGTTTCGTTCAACAAGTGATTAACCGGATCTCGGAGATCTCCGAAATCGGTTATCTAATTTTAGAATTTGTTGTTTTTTGCCTTTAAAAGATTGAAATCTTTCCGAATAAGCAGTTTTTAAAAGTGGTTATTCGGAAAGATAGGATTTTAAGCTTTGTATCCAAGGTTTTTAATTTTGAACGTTTTACAAGAAGTTCATTCTAAGTTTAATCTGATCTTTGTTCTTTCCGAACCCTTAGCTAGATTTTTGCAGCAATATAACTTTTTTTATCAAAATTGGTAAAAAGGTCATACCTCATGTTTTTCGTCGTAGCTTTGCGATTCATCTTTCACAATCAAATTACGATATGCGCACAATACAGGGATTATTAGGCCATAGCGATATAATTACAACTATTGTTTACACGCATACCATTAAAAGCTTTGCTACTAAAAAGCCTAAAGCTCTTTGGATTCTAATTAATGTAGTGTTCAAATTTAGCGCTTTATTTGCCTGTTGTCTACCAAAAATTTGAATAATGTATGTAATTTAAAATCAACAGGCGCTTAGGGAAAATATGACAAAGAGTGAATATTGATAAAAAGTAATATTAAGATTTACGTAAGCTGTTAGTAGTTTTGACGTTGGCGATTGATGTTTACAATTATTGTAACGGCTTTGTAATAACGGAGCAAGACGTATAGCGTGAAGAGCGCTTCGTAATTACTCAGCACAAACGCCGAGCAAAAACAAAAAGCTTAGAGCAAAAAGCGGAGGTAATTACCAAATAGTCTGGACGATTTTAGATTTTCTTAAATTAATATCTTTGGTTATTAATGGGGCTTGTTCTGTTATTGAAGTTGCGGCTATAATTCTGTCTGCGGGATCATTGCTTATCCCGGCGCTAAAATTTACAACTTTATCGGCAA
Source organism: Candidatus Anammoxibacter sp. (assembly GCA_021777105.1). Classification (GTDB taxonomy): domain Bacteria; phylum Planctomycetota; class Brocadiia; order Brocadiales; family Anammoxibacteraceae; genus Anammoxibacter_B. The sequence goes on along the minus strand of JAIQZQ010000024.1, from coordinate 39,476 downwards.
TTTCCGGGGATATAGGCTTTACATTGATCTTGTATGATTCAAGCAATAGATTAATGAATTCGTTATAATCAGCTCCTATTTTAATCCTCCCGGCTTTTACAAGCATGGCAATTTCCCAAAAACTGATATCTGATATGATCAACTCATTGGAATCAATAGCCGCTTTAGCCTTTTTAGATAGCTCCTTTTGCGATAATGCAAGCCATATTATTGCGCAAGTGTCAAGTGTAACCATTAATATTGCTTCCAGTCATTAGATACGGGAGATATGACGTCTTCAATTATTGACGTTTTGGACAACTGTTCAAGCTTTATTCTGGCGGATTTCTCGCGGTTCTCAGGCGGAACTATTTTAGCTATCTCTTTGCCCCTTGAAGTGATAATAATCTCTTCGCCTTTTGAGACATGGTCCAAATATTTTTGTATATGAGTCCGAAAATCGGACACGCCTATTGCTAACATAATAGTCTCCTTACTTGTACAAACCAATTGTACGCTATGGTTTTTAAAAAGTCAAATGTATATTAGCCTGAGCGTGTAGGGCGCAAGGCGCGCTTCCTAATTACTCAACATAAACTCCGAGCTGAGAGCAAAGCGGAAAGAGCAAAACTAACCGCAGATTTCACATATTAAAGCTATAGGGCACATGCAGGATTAACAGATAAAAATCAAAAGTTTATTAACCACTGATTTACACAAATCCACACTAATAAAAGAGTAAAAGCAAAAGCGAATCAGTTTGAAATTTGCGGTTGGCAGTTGGCAAAAAATTGAAACAAAAAGGAATCAGTCACAAAGACTTAAAGGCGCGAAGAAAAGCAAAAATAAACCACGGATTGCACAGATTTAAAAAGCAAAAGTGAGAAGGGATGTTATCAGTAAATGGTGATCGGTAAAAGCAACAAGCAAAACTAACCACAGATTTCGCAGATTTCACAGAAATTTAAAAGCTAAAGTGCGATGCGAGATTATCAGTAAATGGTGATATTCCAGCTGGAGCAGTCTTGTGGACTGCTCCAGTGGTTTATTGATTGTGTAAATCTCTTGCTAAAAAATCCGGTTTAGACTACAAGTCTGAATTGGCTATAGAAAAGCTTAAACGTATTTCTTTATTATCAAATCTAGATTCTTTTTTACATCTTCGGGGATGGCTTCTTTGTGGGTGATAATTGCGCCTTGAAGGGCGTTCATGCATGGGCAGTCTCGTTTGGCGTCAATAGATTGAATTGCTTGTTTAACTATCTTTTTAGCGTTGTCAACGTTTTTCATAAGGTTGGCTATGATCATATCAACCGTAACTTCCTCTTCCTCTTCGTGCCAACAATCGTAATCAGTTGCCATGGCTAGTGTGCTGTAGCATATTTCAGCTTCACGGGCCAATTTTGCCTCTTGCAGATTAGTCATGCCGATAACGCTGCCTCCCCATTGTCTGTATAACTGGGATTCGGCGCGGGTTGAAAATAAAGGACCTTCCATGCAGACATATGTCCCGCCTTTATGGGCGTGTCCGGTGACTTTCTTTGCTGAATCATAGACGACTGAAGCAAGGTTTCCGCATATTGGATCGCCAAAAGTGGAGTGAGCCACAATGCCGTTGCCGAAAAAGGTGTTGATCCTGTCTTTTGTCCTATCAATAAATTGGTCGATCACCACCATATCCAATGGTTTAATCTCTTCCTTAAGACTGCCAACCGCGCTTACTGCGATAATGGATCCGACGCCAAGTTTCTTCATTCCGTAAATGTTTGCTCTGAAATTTAACTCAGATGGGGTTAATTTGTGTCCTTTGCCGTGGCGAGGTAGAAAAACAACCTCTTTGCCTTCAAGGTTGCCGGTGATAAAACTGTCTGATGGTTTGCCGAACGGAGTGTCAACATCAACATTTTTAACGTCTTCCATACCATCTATATCATATAAACCGCTTCCCCCTATTATACCTATACGATTCCCTTCCATTATATCTCCCTGTGTTAATTAAATTTAGCGCTAACGCGCTTATCTATTATTTTAAAATTTATTATATTAATCCAACAATCCGGCGACATCAAGCAAGTCCTTTACTACATAATCAGGATGCATTGATTCAGGATCTCTTTTGTAGTCGTAATAATCTTTGCTGATCTCAATTAAAACCGTCTTGCAGCCGGCGTTTTTACCGGCAAGGATATCGCCCGGAGTATCGCCAACCATTATAGAGCGTTTAAGGTCTATATTAAATTTATTTGCCGCGTCTAAAAGCATTTGCGGTTTTGGTTTTCTGCAAGAGCACGGTTGTTCGCCCTCTTTTAATTTATCCTCCGGCATGTGTGGGCAGTAATATATAGCGTCTATTGCTGCGCCTTTGGCGTTAAGCATTTTTTTTAGCTCATTGTTTATTTCAACAACTGTTTGCTCATCAAAATAGCCTCTGGCAACGCCGGACTGATTGGTCGCTATTACAACGATGTATCCTTTTTCCTTAAAACGTATTATGCCTTCAACGGAATTTGGGCGCAGCTCTATTTGATTAAGGTCGCTTAAGTAAGGAACCCCTTTAATTATTGTGCCGTCTCTGTCTAAAAAAACAGCTCTGTTTTTATCCTTCAAAATTGTTTAGCTCTTTTAAACTACGCAAAAAGGTCTCGTTCAATTATAGAACATAAAATATGCGCTACGGTTATATGCGCCTCCTGAATGCGCGGGGTGTTTGAGGATGGAACCTGTAAACATAAGTCAACGCAATCTTTAAGCGCTCCGCCGTCTCTGCCTGTAAAAACAATTGTATGAGCGCCTCGTTCTTTAGCAATTTCCATGGCTTTTATAATATTTTTAGAATTGCCGCTTGTGCTTATGCCGATAACCGCGTCGTCTTTTTTAACAAAGGCTTCCGCCTGCCTTGAAAAGCATTTGTCATAATCATAGTCATTTGCAATAGCTGTAATAACTGAGGTGTCTGTTGTAAACGCTAAAGCGGGCAAGGCTTTTCTCTCCTTTTTAAATCTGCCCACAAGTTCGCCGGCTATATGTTGCGCGTCCGCTGCGCTGCCGCCATTGCCCATTAGATACAAGCTATTGCCGTTTTTATACGAATTAACAACCGTTTCCGCTATTTGCTTTATTATTTCGGAGCAATTATTAAGCAGCTCTGATTTAACGTTAATGCTCTCTTCAATTTGAGATTTAATATCATCCATTTAATTGCCTGTGTTTTATATTATTTATTAATTATTGTCAGTTTTTGTTGTATTTTTATGGTTTTCCACTATTCTTGAAACTATGTTGCTTGTTGAGATGCCTTCCACAAGAGGGGCTAAAACCACTTTTCCTCCGTATGATTCAACAAAATCGCGGCCAACCACGCCGGCTTCCCGCCAATCCTCGCCTTTAACAAGCGCGTCGGGTTTTAGCTCTTTAATCAGATCCTCGGGAGTGCTCTCGTTAAAAAGGACAACGTAATCAACATCTTCCAAGGCCGCCAACAGTTTTGCTCTGTCATTTTCAGACACTAGGGGGCGGGTTGGCCCTTTTAACGATCTGACAGATGTGTCGGAATTTAATCCTACCACAAAAACATCCCCTTGTTTGCGAGCAAACTTCAGGTACTCAATATGGCCCACATGCAACAAGTCAAAGCATCCGTTTGTAAATACGACTTTTTTGCCGTCTTTACGGCGCTTATCCAATAACTCCTTTAATTCGTCTATGGTCTTTATTTTGCCGCTTAAAGGGTCGCATATGTGCGCCAGTTCTTTTAAAATCTCATCTTTGCCTACAGGGACGGCCCCGATTTTTTCTACTTCTATGCCTGCGGCAACATTTGCTATTTTCGCGGCATCCTCAAAGCTGTTGCCCGCGCCTGTAAGATATCCAATCACGCTAATTACAACATCGCCTGCGCCGCTAACGTCGTTGACCTCTTTTGGCGCTGTTGAAATCAATTTTGAATCGCCGGCTTTATGGAAAAGAAACATTCCGTCCTTATCAACCGTAATTAAAACGTGAGCAAATCCAAGGGTATCCGCCAATTTTTTTGCGGCGGCGTTCATGCTCTCTATACCGGTGATTTTAATGTCTGAACTTAGCTCTGTTTCGTACCGGTTTGGAGTTATGGCTGTAAAACCCTTATATAAGAAGTAATCGCCGCCTAATTTCGGATCGACTATCACAGGTATTGAGCGGTCGGCCATGACGGCTCTAACTGAATTCAGAACATTATTAGTAAGCAACCCCTTGTCCATATCTGAAATAAGGATAATGTCGCAATTATGCGCAATGCTTTTTATATAATCATTGATTTTATTCTCTATGTCAGACGGTATTAAATGCGTGTCTTCATAATCAACCCTTAAAAGTTGCTGCACGCCTTTGCCGGCGGTTTGTAAATGGCCCATCATTCTGGTCTTAACGGTAGTGGCTCTTGTCGCATCCCTGAAAATACCGGCGACGTCGGCTCCAAGCTCTTTAAGATTATTAACAATGATTTCGCCGTCCTTATCCGCTCCGACCGTTCCGCAGCTGTAAACATCGGCTCCTAATTTAGTCAGGTTATAAACTACGTTTCCCGCGCCGCCGGGTCTTGCCTCTTCACGGCGGACATTAAGCACTTGTATAGGCGCTTCTTGGGATATCCTGCGAACTTCGCCCCAAACATATTTGTCCAGCATAAAATCGCCTATAACTGCGACCTTTACTTTGCCGGCGTCCGCTAGAATGTTTATTAGTTTATCCATAGATAGGCGCTTAAAAATCTAAAGGGAAAAATACTCTTATTGATGATAATTTGCAAGGTATGCTACTCTTCTATTTTGAATGTTAGAGACTTTTTTACAGAGTCATAACCATCTATTTTTAATTCAACAGTAGCGGTTCCGGCGGAGCCTGGTTTCGCTTTTTTGTGAATTTTTTGACGGCAATCCCATCCCCAATAATGCGAAGCAAACTTGTGGCTTAAATATTTCTTTTCTACAATTTCCCATTTTTCTCCGTCTACGCGTTCTCCTTCAATTATAATTACAGCTTCTCCGTTTAGAACAACGCTATCGGGTATATCCCAGAGCACATATAAAATAATCGGTTGTTTTATCTTAAAAGTATTAGTTTGAGTAAAATCATCGTGCGCTTTGAAAAGCTTAATTTCAATTTTATCCTTGTCGGGTTGCTGTTCAGTTTCGTCCGCCGGCGCCGCTTTTAAGCAGTAAAGGGAAAAAAACGCGGTTAATATGAAAACCACAAGAATAGTTTTTTTTATAAAAGGCATTTTTTGCATAAAAATAATTGAGTTAACTAATTAAACATTAAGCCTTGGTTGCTTAAACAAAACGATGGGGCCTTGATTACGCTTCAGCGTTTTCAGTTTCATCGTCAATCCATTTAAGGTAATCTTCACTGCCCGCAACAATAGGCAAGGCTATTATCTCGGGGACTTCATAACTATGCGTTTCTTTAACCTTAACTTTAAGGGATTCAAACAGGGTTAACTTTGTTTTTGCTATTACTAAAGACTCGCTTTCATCGCAGATATTGCCTTGCCACTTGAATATTGATTGAATTGACGGTACTATATTTGCGCATGCCGCAAGCCCGGCGTCAATAAGCGCGGAGCTAATTTTTTTTGCCTCTTCCGGCGAGCTTGCGGTTATTAAAACAACAATGCAACCGGTGTCGTCAATTTGCATGTTTTTTTATCCTTTTTATACTTTCATGGAATTGTATATAGATAAACAAAAAGCGCTTTCTGAAAAGGAGTCTTTTTTTTGAAACACAGGCCATTTTTTGTCTGGATTTACAAACACGCCGGCAGACGCCCTGACAAAAGGAATGGAAAGCAATGTTAAAAAAACAGTGGCAGGCGGGTTCATTTATAGCGCGGCGTCGGCAATCGTGAAATAACTTTAAGCCGCGCTTAAGGTCTTAACTTGGTTCTTCCAAAAAATAAGCGGTATGAATAAAAGTTCTTTACGTCTTCTTTTTCTCCCGCAACATATAGAGGAATAATCCTCCCGCAAAGAAGACTGCCTGGCTTAACACAATGCTTTTAATCCACGCAGCCATGCATTTTCCAAAATACATTGAGAACTCGCGATCTTTTAGGTCCATAATTTCCGAAAACGCGTTTATTGATATTAAGGCAAAAACGCCGGCCATGGCTAGCGCAATAAATATTTTAAGAGCTTGTTTCATTTTTAATAATCCGGTTAAAGTTTAAAGGTTTTACGTTTTAATAGACTATAACAATATTTGATCTTCTAGGATAATTTTCACTAGCGCTGCCAAGCAGTTGAGAGTTCATTATAAATTTTTATACTTCTCTTCATCAGGCTTTATTTGACTCGCTTGTTCAAACGCTTTTGCCGCGTCTTCTTTAAGGCCTTTTTTATCGTAAAGCAGGCCAAGTTTGTAATAAATTTCGTCATCAAACGGGTTTCTCTCTATAGCTTTCAAATACTCAGCAATAGTTTCATCCAGCAATCCTTGTTTATCATAAATATGGCCAATGTGAACATAGGCTTGAGAACTGTTTTGGTTTAACTCCGCAACCTTTTTAAACTCAGTCACGGCTTCGTCAAGCTTCCCTTTTGATTCAAAAATCAGCCCTATATAAAAATGGGCGTCCCAATTGTTTTGATTCTTTTTTAGCTCGCGCTTAAACTCTGTAAACGCCTCGTTCATCATGCCCAGCTCATAATAACTTTTACCCAGCCTGTAGTGGACATCTATAAGGTTTCTATTAGTTTCAAGCGCTTTTTCCCAATACATTGCAGCGTGCTCAAACAGGCCCTGCCGTTGGTAAATATTGCCCATGCCGACATTCGCGCTTACATCGACCGGATTTTGCTCAAGTATTATGCTATATTCGGCGATTGCTTCGTCAAACAACCACGATTCATGCAGAATAGCGGCAAGCTTGTGGCGTATATTAACGTTGTCGGGATTTATTTCCAGGCAGCGTTTAAAGGAGGATTCCGCGTTCTTTAATTTGCCGTCTACGTAGAAAATATCCCCCATTAATTCAAAAGCTTTAATATGCGATTGGTTTACTGAGGTAACCGCCATATATTCGCGCTTGGCCTCCTTTAACATCCCTTTTTCGTGGTAAATACGGCCAAGCTTAAAATGCGCGTCAATATTGGAAGGTTCCTTGAGAACAATTTCTTTGTAAAAATCAAGGGCCTTGTCTATTTGCCCGTTGATGAAATAAGTCGCGGCCAGATTTTGTTTTACCGGCAACAATTCCGGTTTAATTTCCAGGGCCTTATTCCAAACGTCAACTGCTTCCTCCAACTTCCCCTGGCCATTATAAGCCAAACCCATATAATAATAAACCTGCGCGTATTCAGGTTTCAACGTTACAGCTTTCATATATTCGGTAACGGCGTCGTTAAGTTTGTTTTCGCCTTTGTACGCGTCGCCTGCTCTCTTATAGATAAAAACATTTTCAGCTCCGTCGGCCACTACCTGTTTATACTCATTTATTGCGTCTTCATACTGCATCATGTCCATATAGATATCGCCAATTCTATAATGCGCCCATAAATTTCCGGGATTTAGCTCTAAAACTTTTTTGTACTCTTCTATCGCATCTTTCAGTTTCCCTCTCATATGCAGATCGTAACCGGCGTTATAATGCCCCATTTCAACGGAAATGCCTCCCCGGCGCCCGCGCGATTTTCGCTTTTTATAATAACCGCGATTCCTCTCTTTTTGACTTATCGCGTATTTAAGATTATTTTGCGCTTCTGTCGTATGCGGCGCGATTTTCAAAGCCTCTTTATGCGCCTCTATTGACTCGTCATACATGCCTTTAGCGCAAAGAGCAATGCCAAGGTTGTCATGCGCGTTGGCGTAACCGGGTTTTATTTCAACAGCTTTTTTAAAAGCGGCTATTGCTTCATCAGGCTTTTTCTTTTTGTTGTAAACCACTCCTAAATTGTTAAAAGCTTCGGCCATAAGCGGGTTTAGCATCGCAGCCTTGCTGAACTGGAATATAGCCTGGTCAAATTCGTGTTGTTTAAAGTAGGCAACGCCGAGATTATTAAAATTAATTGCGGTTTCAACCGGAGATAGTTGCTTGTTGCGCGATGATTTCTTGATAAATGAGCATCCGCAAAGATTAACGCAAATGATTAATACGGCGCATAAAATTAAACTACTCAGCTTTGTTTTCATTTTTGTCTCTATATTATTTCAAAATTCTGCAAAAAATTAATTAATAACGCCATTTTTGCAGGCTTAATTCATCGGTATGAATGATTGAATCAGGAAAGAAACAACCATTATAAAAAACATTGGTATTAACGGGCCGATAATAGCCTTGCCGCCCGTTATTTTATGTCCCGCTCTACCCCCGAGTATAACCAAATAGAGGGAATAAAAGCAGTAAATTATTATCCCCACGCGCGGTATCAGATTAAAAACGTATGTTGCCGAAGTATAGGCGACAATTCGATAAGTGACCTCGAAATTGCCGGTTCCCCCCACCATTTTGAACCCTATATGATAAAGTCCCGCCATTAAAAAAAGCCCGCAACCCCACGCAAACGCTCTAATTAAAAAAATTGAAAATAGCTGATTGCCTTCGACACTTTTTGTAACTTCGGCAATCACAATCATTTGTGGCAAACCGCAAAGGTATAAAATGATGCCTGTAATAGTTACGGGAAGAAAAACGAAAAACGAAAAGAATAGAGGCTCGTAATACCCTCCTGTATGCTCCATATCGTCAAAAAAGAGCTTAGGCCTTAGAATTATATCGCTTAATCGGTTTGTAAACGTTTGGATCATCAAAAGGGGTTAAAATTTAAGGTTTTGGGCAATGTTTTTGCTTGCCGCGCAAAGATTGTAACCAGAGACTTTAATCAAAAAGTATTTTATCGCGGCGCGAAAAAATTGTCAAAAGAAAAGTAACGTTTATCTCCAATAGGGAAGGGATGATACGAAAACATGCGCATGGGTGGAATTTTGCAATAAATTAAAGTTTTTTGTTAAATTTGGGAGAGCTAAATGCGGCAATAAAAAGAAAAAATGGGGATAGGTAAATTTGTTATGTCATAATCGCTTATTCAATCCTTAAAACCGGCAAAAAAAAAAATTTCAAAAATTTGCTTTTTTAAAATTGTTGGGTATAATTAATTTTGTGATCCAGATCACGAAATTGGAATAACGAGTTTAAATTAATAAAATTAACATGTTGGGAAATGGCGATAAGATGCCGGTTATGTTGAAACGGAAATTGGCAAAGATGAATAATTGAGTTGATAGGAATGTTTGTTTAAATGTGTTGAATGAGAATTAAACCGTTTATTAACAGTCAATGATTTTGTTAATCATTTATAATAGCCTTACATAAGGCCAAAATGCCTATTTTCGTTTCCCTCTTATGCTGTTTTTCGACCAAAGGCCGCGGGACTTCAGAATAAGTCTGCGGCCTTTGCTGTTTATACGGCTCTTCTCAAATAACTCAGCATGGTATAGCCGGCGCTTCCGTCATTAGTTGTCCGTCGGGGTATCGCTTGTTTGCGTTTCGCTCGCCCCGTCAATTAATTGCCAGTGCGATTGGCCTTCCCAGGTTACGCGTTTTGTGTCTATATCAAAAAATACTTTTTTGGAGAGAGTTCTGGAGCCCTCTTTTCGCAACTCAGCCACCGGGTCGCCGGTAAGCACTGCGATATTGTCTTTAAGATTCCAGGTAAGCATCGTGCCGAGGGCTTCAAGGTTTTGCATTACGCTGCTTGAGAGGTAGACGTTTTCCAGGGCCACAATCCTGCTTACATTTTCCGTATCGTCAAAGAACACGTCAAAAATATCGCATCTTATATTCAACCCGTCTTTAAATGCTTCGATATTTTCGTAAAACGAGGCTTTCCCTTCCGCGCGTTTAAACATCATTTTATCCTGCCATTCCAGATATATGGTATTTTTGTTGCCGTTGCTCTCTTGCGTCTCATCATCCGGGCCTATTACAAGGTTGCCTTTGTCGTCGGCGGAAATTGTGTCCCCTTTATCATAAATAAGAATTTTGGGCGATGATAGCCTCTTGTTTTTCAGTTTTATTCTGGCAAACGGATCGCCGGTGAACACAACGGGTTTGCTGTTTTTGCTCCATGTCATCTTGTCCGCCTCAATTTCAGTTTTAGACTCTTTTGAAGGCTCGTTGATGAAAACATTTTCAGAGGCAACCAGCGATTCAATCTTGTTGTCGTCGCTGAACGTTATCGTCAACTCCTCGCAATTCATTTGAGGCCCGGACCTGATAACCTCCACGTCGCCTTCAAACTTAGCCAGATGCTCATCGTTTTTAAACAACATGCTCCTTTCCCAAGTTACATTTAACATATTTAAAGAATGGTTCCCCTTAACCATATACTTGCTGCGAGTATTGTTATATTTTTTATTGTAATACGCTCTGTTAATTTCCGGCTCTATTTCTTCGGACTCCGTATATTCATATTCGTCAAGTTCAGGGTCGTAATGAGGCCGCGAGTTTGACGAACCCAGCAAATCTAGGTCCGACCTTGTGACAAGTTTGCCGTTAACAGGGGCCTCGGCCCAGCCGTTTTCCTGATACAATCTGATTGTTTGCGAGGTTATAAAAAACGACTCACTTAGGAATTCGGAAGATTCCTCGTCCTCAATATTTGTGATGCCGGTTTCAGCGTCCCAAACCAGAGTATCCCCTTTTGCAAAATTCCCCTGGCTCACAGCCAGAACGTTTCCGCTTGCGTTGAGTTTGCTAATTTTCTTTTCATCAGAAACCATAATTACCTTTATCTGGTCGGCAAATATGTGCATGTCGCCCACAAACGCTTTTACATTGTCATAAAACATTATTGCGTCTGCGGCCATGTCAAAAACAAGCTCTCCATCTGCTTTAACTGTTGACGTCAACTCCTGCTTTTCAGTGTCCATGTCGTCCATCATATCGACAATGTCCTGCCTGTAATATTTTTTAGACGGAGTTTTCTTTTTTTCTGTTTCAAATATGCCTCCTTTGCCTGTTGTCGCAAATTCCATCTCAACATTTTCCTTAATCAGCGCTTTTACGCTTTTAAGGTTAACCTCGAAGATTTTTCCTTTAATCTGCATCTTCTCGCCGGCAATAACAACTTCATCATTGGTGTATATTTTTTGGTTTCCAGGCATATAAGATAGGCTTTCGGTTCTTACCTGGGTGTTTTCTTCCAGATGTATAACAACGTTGCCTGTTAAGGTTCCAACGCTGGTATTAACGTTCATTTCACCCTCATCAGCGGTAATTAACAGGTCTTTTGGGGCCAATCCGTCATCATTTGACAGGTTTTTGATCTCAATCACGGGATCCTTAATTTTGTAGATTTTATTTTCAAAAAGAGCGGTGTATTTGCTTCTGACCACCGAAGTTTCCCGCCCCGTTTCATCATATGAAGGAAGGTACAATCCAAATATTTTTTGCCCGGCGCCGTCAAACACGTCATCCCTTTTTTGGCCGCCTGCGTCTTCGAGCAAATATGAGGATACCCCCAAATCATCCTTTTTTGGTTTTTCTGTGGTAGAATTCGCCTCGTTTTTATTAAAGCCTATCAATTGCCAAACGCCGCCTATTGAAAGCAATAATATAAGCGCGCATATTCCGGCTATGCTGATTAATATGTACCTGAAAGTTGTCATAGTTTCAAAAAAGGCGAGGTTATATTGCGTTTATAGCCGCAATGTCAAAATATGCTAATAATTTAGGTATGAAAAATTGAAACGAGTTGCGCGTTTATAGCCGGTTATCAATAAATACTTTAAGAAGAAAACCGCGCGCCTTGAAATCGCGCTTTGTCTAAAAATACCTGGCGGTTATCTCCTGCCATTTGTCTTGCCCCTTAATTATCTTTTCAATAACTTCGCGCACGGCGCCTCTGCCGCCCGGGGCAATTGTTACATAATCGCAAACCTTTTGCGTTTCAGGAGTTGCGTCAGCCACCGCCACTGGAAAGCCTACTCTTAACAGAACCGGAATGTCAACAAAATCGTCGCCGATGTAACAAACTTCGTCATCGGAAAAACCGTATTTTGACAAAATCTCCTGATAGGCGTCAATTTTAGTTTTTTGTCCCTGATAAACATCCTTTATATCAAGTTCTTTAGCCCTGAAATCAACTGCCGCCGAAGTCCTGCCGCTGATAATGGCAAATTTTATATCCGCCCGCATAAGAAATTTGATGCCTGAGCCGTCCCTGGCGTTAAACGTCTTTGATTCCCCGCCGTGGCAGTCCTTAATAATACTACCGTCAGTCAAAACGCCGTCAACATCTGAAATGACAATCTTTATTTTCTCTAAATTTTCCATGAATTTATTGCAAAAAATGTAAAATTTACAGCACAATAAGCGAAGATTTCCTGGATTTTTTTGCGCATTCCGCGCGCCTAAAATATAAACGCTAAAGGGTAATTAAATTTGTCGAATTTTTAGCGCCGGCTAATCGTAAAACGTTACAAATCAATGGATTATATTTTAAATAAATATCATATTCAAGTGAAAAAGGAGCTCTTTTCTGCCCTTGACAACATATTTAATTAATGTTAGAATGCTCGCTTAAAATTAATGAAAGTTTCGTAAATATAATAACTTACGTTTATTTTAGAAGTGTAAACGCGACGCGTTTGCGTTATTAATGCCGTATATTTTTTTACCTACGGCTTAAGCTTTGAAACAAGCGGGACGTGTTGCCATATCTGCGCAAAAATTTTGCGACGGCAAAAGATAAAACCCGAAAAATAGATGTTTTTCGACAATAAGAACGCGTTTTTCCTCCAAAATTTTATATTTTAAATAATAACGCTATTAAAAAGCATAATTTAAGATGGTAAAGACGTTTATTAAAATACAGGAATAGTGGATTTACAAAGAATTTTAGTTTTAGCGCCCGCTATATTATTTGCCTTAACAATACATGAGTTCTTTCATGCCTGGACAGCGAATAAATTAGGCGACCCTACCGCAAAGTTGCAGGGACGTTTGACCTTAAATCCGATAGCTCACATTGATATAATGGGGGCGATCTGTTTTATCATTATGGGTTTTGGGTGGGGAAAACCAGTGCCTGTTAACGCCGCAAACTTTAGGAATCCGAGACGCGACAACATGCTTGTTTCGTTTGCCGGGCCTGCGTCAAATTTTGTTTCCGCGTTTTTATTTGGAATAATAGTTCATTTCATGAGCAGCAAAATGATCGCGCCTTCAAGCTTTACCTTGCCGCTTTTTAAGTTCTTATTAGTTGGTATAAGGATGAATCTCATTCTGGCGTTTTTTAATATGATCCCCCTGTTTCCTCTGGATGGTTCGCATATTCTAAAGGGTTTTTTACCGTATCATTTAGTCCCTAAATTTGAGAGCATTAGCAAATATAGTCCTTTTATACTATTGGGATTTATTTTATTTAGCCCCGCAGGATACTCTATTTTTGGAACGATAATTAACCCGCCTGTGGATTTCTTTTCCAGAATGTTTACAGGGTTTTAAAAAATTTCCCATTTTACCGCCGGTTTGAAACAATGGAAATAATTAATGATTCTTATAAAGTCGAACTAAAGGACATTTTTTCCGGCCCGCTGGACCTTTTGCTCTATTTGGTAAAAAAGGAGGAGATTGAGATACATGAGATCTCTATCTCTAAAATCGCTGAGCAGTATATGCATTATATTGAATTGCTGAAAATGCTCGACGTTAATATTGCGGCGGATTTTCTGGTTACGGCGGCGACTCTGATGCACATTAAATCGCATTCGCTGTTGCCCGTTACCGAGGGATTGGAAGTTGACGAAGAGGAAGACCCGCGTTTTGAACTGATCAAGCAGCTTTTAGAGTACAAAAGGTATAAAGATCTTGCTCTGAAACTTGGGGAAAAAGGCGATGAAGCTTCAAAAAAATACTCAAGACCAAAGATCGACTTGACGAAAATGTCCGCTGACGAGCCGGCGCTTGATTTAAATGAAGTAAGCGTGTGGGACCTGTTTGAAAAGTTCTCAAATTTGATGAAAGAGACTTTGCAGGAGAAACATACCTTTATCTCTGACGAAGACAAGCCTATCTCAGAGTATATGGATGACCTTCTTCAAAAGTTCGGCAATGAAACCACTACATATTTTCATAGCCTGTTTGCCGGCTTAAAGAGCAAAACCACGATGATTGGGCTCTTTTTAGCGCTTCTTGAGCTTGTTCGTCAGAAAAAACTTAAAGTAGAGCAGGACACGCGCTATGAAGAGATAAAAATTACCAAACGCGAGAGCGTTGAAGTTGAAAACGCTGAAGTTGAAAGCGTTTAACAGTTCAATTTAAAAGGAGTGTGTATTGTGATAGATAAAGAACTTTTAGAGATACTTGCGTGCCCTCTTTGCAAAACCGAGGTCGCGCTTGAGGATGATAGAATTGTTTGCTCTAAATGCGGCAGGAGATACCCTATAAAAGACGACATCCCCGTAATGTTGATTGACGAGGCTGAATTGCCTGAAGGAAATACGGCTGAGGAAAATACGGAAACCGAGAGCTAAATATTTTGGTTGCATTGATGCTTTGCGAAACCAGAGATCTGTTTTTTCTTAGTTTGTTATCGATCGGCAACTTTTGATTTATAAAAAATTTTATTGAAAGCTATTAACTAATATGGATAGAAAAGGAATTATTGCGCTGGCTTTATGCGCGATTATTTTAATTGTGTATTTTCCTGTTATATTGCCAATGTTGTCGCCGGAAAAGGATAAGCAAAAAACTCAGGAAACAACCGGGAGTACTCCCGAACAGAGCCCCGGGCAAAACGTTTTTGAAGGTTTAACTCCGGCTCCGCAACAGGCCGTTACGCAGACGCCCAAAACAGAGCCGGCTATAAGCGAAGCGGGCATTGACGCCGCTCCTCAGGATTCTTATATAGATTTGCAGGATAATATTGTAATACAGAACGAAAATATTATCGCCGTATGGAGCAATGAAGGCGCCGCGCTGAAATCCGTTACTCTTAAAAAATATAAAGATTTCTCAAAAACCAAAGAGATGGATATTATCAGGCCGGCAACCAACACAATGCTTCCTTTAACTATCTCTACAATAAAGGTCTCTAATGGGCAGATTTTTGAAGAGCTGCCTTTAAAGGACCTCAGATTTAAAGTTGTTGGAAACACAAAGGATAAGATAAGCTTTCAAACAACACTAAAAAACGGGCTGCAAGTAATCAAAAACGTCTCTTTTGATCCCGATAAATATCATTTAAACATGGAGATTGGTTTCAGGAACACAACCGATCAAAACATTTCATGCGAATATAATCTTACCGCAGCCTCCGGCGTTGTTTATGAAGGCGACGCAAGAATGGATATGGCCACCGTAGTGGGCATTGACAGGGGAAACGGCAGCTACAAATTGGTAAAGACCGCCCTTAAAAACCTGCCTGAAAGCAACGAGTCAGTGGGCATTGCGTGGGCCGGAACGGTAAATAAATATTTTGCGGCGGTATTAAAGCCTAAAACGCTCAACTGCATTGCCTCCGCAAGCTCAAGACCGCTTGTAGGCACGGAAGAAGCTATAGAAGATTTCATGGTCAGCGTTAAAACCAAAGCGGTGAACATTCCGCCGCATCAAGATTTCAAGCATGAATATATTGTTTTTCTTGGCCCTAAACTTGGATCATTGTTAGCGGAATACAATTTTGAAAACCTGCTCGGTTTTGGAATTTTTAAAGCCATAAGCAACATACTACTCAAAATACTCAACGGGTTTTATAAAATAATACCCAACTACGGCGTATCTATCCTGTTTCTGACATTGCTGGTAAAGTTGATGCTCTTTCCCCTTACCAGAAAGAGCCAGACATCAATGTTTAAGATGCAGGCTCTTCAGCCGGAGATTGAGAAACTCAAGGTTAAATTCAAAGGCGACAAACAAAAAGTTGCTAAAGCGCAGATGGAGTTGTTTAAAAAGCATGGAGCCAACCCATTAGGCGGTTGTCTTCCAATGGTATTGCAAATGCCGGTATTCTTTGCGCTTTTCCGCACATTGCAGCTCTCTTTTGAAATGAGGCAAGCTCCGTTTACTTTATGGATAGGCGATCTTTCAGTGCCCGACACCCTTTTAACCCTGCCGTTTACCCTGCCTGTTTTCGGCGACATGCTGAATGTTTTGCCGTTTATTATGACAGGGGCGTCCTTTATTCAGACAAAGTTAAATCCAAAAACACCGTCAGCCGATCCGCAAGCGCGAATGCAGCAGAAAATGATGCAATATATGCCGCTAATGTTCTGTTTCATTTTATATAAAATGCCGTCAGGCCTGACACTGTATTGGACAACAAGCACTATACTCGGAATAGCTGAAAATCTATTTATTCGCAAAACGTTGAAAAAAATAAAAAATAAGCGGCCAATTCTTAAGGGTTAACTTTGCGCTTTCATTACACGGAAGACACAATTATTGCTTTGTCAACACCCGCCGGAGCATCATTAAAAGCGGTATTGAGAATAAGCGGACCCAACGCCCTTAATTGCGCAGGCTCCGTATTTTCATGCAACGTTGCCCCGGTAGATTGCCGGGGCAACGGCGCACGGTGGAAGCCCGGCATTAACCCCAATATTTTAAAAGAGATCGAAACATTCACTTCCGTCAACGGTCTCATTCTTATTGAGAATGAGCAGGCTTCGATTCCCGCAAACCTCTATATAATGAAAGCTCCGCGATCATTTACAAGAGAAGACGTTGTAGAGATACACACTTTTGGAGCTCCGCCGATTATTGACATGATCCTGAATAAGCTGCTATCAGGCGGGCAAAATAGGCCTATACATGGGCCTAACGCCGTCAGTCAGCGACAAACCGGAAAGGCGCGTCTTGCCGAGCCCGGCGAATTTACTAAAAGAGCGTTTTTAAACGGCAGGATTGATCTGGCCCAGGCCGAAGCCGTAATGAAACTGATACGGTCAAAATCCGACGCTGAAGCTCGCGCGGGAATGACACTGCTTAACGGAAACTTCTCCCGCGTTGTTCACAAAATTAAAGATCAACTAATGGATGTTTGCGCGGACGTGGAAGCCTCAATTGATTTTTCTGATCAAGACATCTCATTTATTTCAAACAACCAGATAAAGGAGAAGTTGCAAAACGCGCTTGAAGAGCTAAATAAACTAACCGGCGCGGAGATAAAAGAGAGACGCGTTTATGATCAGGGTATAAACGTGGCAATCTACGGCAAACCGAATGCCGGCAAATCCAGTTTGTTAAACATGTTGGGGCCGGACATCGGCTCCATAGTTTCCGACCAACCGCACACTACGCGCGATTTAATTAAACGAAAAGTTAAAATCAGCAATATTAATTTCAGCTTTTTTGACACCGCCGGCATTGATCAACATCATGATAACGATAATACACGGTTATTAAACGCAAACATTAAAGAGCAATCAATGGCTAAATCAAATGAAACTATTGATTATGCCGACCTTATTCTATTTGCGCTTGACGGCAGCAGTCATATTGATGATATTAATAAACAGCTTTACGGTAAGTTAACGGAAAAGAAGAAGTTAATTATAGTCACTAAATGCGATCTTCCTCAAAAACTTGATCTTGGCCGTTTTGTTACAAAGGAAGATAGAGTTTCAATAATAAATACTTCCACCGTTAACGGGCATGGGATAAACGAGCTAAAAAAAACTCTTTTAGAATTTGCGGCAAAAGGCTCTGTTGAACAAGCGGAATCATACGCAGTCTTAAACACAAGACAAACAGCAGTTTTAAACGAAGCAGTTAACTATATTACGTACGCGCTTGAAACTACAAATGCGGACGCAAGCCTGGAATTCATCGCGCTTGACCTTCGCAACGCAATGGACTCACTGGGCGAAATAACCGGCAATATCGTAGCAGACGATATACTTGACAAAATATTTTCCGATTTTTGCATAGGCAAATGAGATCAAAATTATTTTTGGTTAAGCCTTAAGGATGTAGTGTCGCCGCGTCCCCGCGCCGTGGCGTTTGAGGACGATATTTACATTTGAAGTTTCGTTAAACAGTTTCAGAAAAAGCACTTAATCGCTTTGTTGGTTAAAAGTCTCGGATCTGCACCTGAATGACGTAAACAGTTTAATCCGGTTTTCGGGTATTAGTTTTTTGCTTTTATATTTTTCGTGTCATTCGGTGTCTTTTAGTGGGCGTGTTTTTATTTTTGCCTTTTACTATTTACTTCTCTTTTCCGGGTTCTATTATGGTCAGACCGTCGTGGGATGAATATTTCCGTAAAATAACGCGCGAAGTTGCGCAAAGATCAACATGTTTAAGGAGGCAGATCGGCTCCGTCCTTGTGGTTGATAAACACATCCTTACCACCGGGTACAACGGTGTGCCCCGCGGCCTCAAACATTGCGAAGCCGTCGGCTGTTTAAGGATAGCTAAAAACGTGCCGTCAGGCGAGCGGCATGAGCTTTGCCGTGGCCTTCACGCGGAAATGAACGCCTTGTTGCAAGCCGCTAAATATGGAATACAAATCTCCGGCGCCACAATTTACACCACAACCTACCCATGCTCCCTATGCGCCAAAATGATAATAAACTCTGATATAAAGAGGGTAGTCGCTGAAGATGGTTATCCCGATGAACTTGCAAAAGAGATGTTTGCCGAAGCAAAAGTAAAAGTGGATGTTATAAATAAGAGCAAAAAGGAACCGGCAAAAGTAAAAACTAAAAAGGCAAAAGAGAAAGAGTAGTTGGCTGTTAGCAATTGGCGGTTGGCAAAGAAAAGTGAAAAGCAGAATTGTATTAATCATTCAATATAAAGGAATCTTGAAAATATCTGTATATATTCAGCAAACGCTTTATATAAAAAATCAAAATTCATTAGATTTCCCTCTTTGGCAAAGAGGGAGTAAGGGAGATTCGAATAGTGTGCCGCTATTTCTTGGTTCAATGTCCCCGGCTTAAACTAAGGTTGCGCGCTTTTTTCATTTATCCGGTTCATCCAGATCAGGCAGTTTAACTATAAATTCAGCTATTTCTGAAATGTTGTCCGGCTTTAAAACCGGTACTCCCCGGTCAAATTGGTAGTCGCTTACAATCGCCTTCAGATTATTTGCGGCGCCGCATATCAACTCTCCGTTTTCAACCCGCGTAACCTCAAGCTTTGGATACTTGCTCATCCGGTATCCCTCGGTTAAAACAACATCAACCCCGTTTATAAATCTTTCACAAAGCGATTCCAGGCTGCTGTCTCCATTCGAGTCGGCAAACAAAGCTATTTTTTTTGCCGATGACACTATCGTCATCTTTGCCCCGGCGTTTTTATGCCGCCAACTATCCTTGCCCACTTTATCCACCTCAAAATTGTGCGCGTCATGTTTAATAGTTGCCACACTAAGGCCGCTTTTCATAAGCTCAGGTATTAACCTCTCGATTAACGTGGTTTTGCCGCTGCCCGACCTGCCTATAATAGATACAACTTTCATATTTAGAAATAAAAAAACCGCAATAAACCGGATATTTAGGCCTTGAAAACATGGCAAAATACAAAGTTTTGCGGTTAAATTTTAATAAGTTTTAAATTTTTATTATTAAGAATCGGCCTTATCATTGTTGTCAAGTTTGTTATCCGTCCCCTCTTCCTTGACCGTTGGTTTATGAATGCGCATATCGCTTTGGTTGATATCCTTTATTCCCTTCTTAAATTCAACAATGCCCTTGCCTAATGAACGCATGCTTTCAGGAATCCTTTTCCCAAATAACAGAACAACAACCGCGGCAATTATTCCCAACTCCATCCAACCGGCCATTCCAAACATATCAACTCTCCATTTAAGTAAAATTTGAGATCATTTGATCCAGTTGCTATAGTAAACTATAGACAAGTAAAAATCAATTAATTATATGCGTTAAAGGCTATCGTTTACACGCGTATGGCCGGCATATCTTGCAAGCCCGATATCCCCCGTTAATTGCGTCCTGCGTGGATGTAAAATAAACCACATTCTCTCTCTTTGGTTTTCTGGCGGAACATGTGGGCCTACAAAATATCCCGGTAGTTTTCACCCCATAAAAGAACCGCCCCTCCATTGATGAATCCCTTTGCGCCAACGCATCAAACATAATATCTTCATTTAAAAAATTAGCGTTTTTCATACAATAAACCTTAAAAACAAAAAAATGAACGTTAACTACTTAGTTTGCGCTGATAAAATCAAAATATTTTAATATCGTAAAATTTTAAAAATTAGCATAAAATATTTAAACTGCCGGAAAGATATAAAGATGCATGAACTTGACCATTAAATTAAATAAAGACGTACTTTGTTTTTATATATAAGAATAAAGGCTTTTCATTAAACAACAGAATATCTTTTATGCCTACGATTATTAAACTAAAAGGCTGGAGAATATCTTTCTTTGCAAATGAAGGAAATGAGCCTATCCATGTCCATTGTAACAAAAGCAGCTCAAGTTGCAAATTCTGGATTTTGCCTCATATTTATGATATTAGAGCGGAGTACTTATACGGCGTTACACCGAAAGATGTTAGAGAAATTAGAAAAATCATTTTTGATAATTATTACACAATAGTTGAAGCGTGGGATTCTTTTCAAGAGAGGAGAAACAATGGATAAAGTTTATGACGTAAAAAATTTAAAAGTAACAACCAAGTCAATTAGCTTTAGTCTCTCAGACGCGTCAATTGTAGTTCCGTTAAACGCTACTGGTTCCACTATTCTAGCGCAGGCAAAACCTGATCAACTGCAAATTTATAAGCTGGATCCTAACGGCATTGGCATTTATTGGCCCGGGTTGGATGAGGATCTGTCTATAGAAGGCTTGTTGCAATCTTCAGGGCATCATGATTTGATAAAAAAACATAAACTACCGAAATGGTACCGTGAAGAACTTCCAGTGAATACAAATTGAAGCTTTTTATCCCCGGATGGGAGAAATCCGCGTCATCCATGTTCTATGCTTCTGCTTTTTGATGGGCTCGCTCCGCTTAACCTATCCTACAATTTTATATTTTTATTTTACATCGTCGGCAAATACCTAATAATCAGTATCTTTTCCGTTGTGTCTGTAATCCGCGCCCTATGATCAACACGCACCCCAACAATCCAGACAGGAAAATTTTTGCACATTACAATAGGCGTCGAGCCTCTTTCGTCTTTAGGGATCTTTTTATCAATAAATATATCTTTAATCTTTTTTGGCCCGTCTGCCCCGATTGGCCAGAATCTAGCGCCTGGTTTTCTTATGCCGGCAAATAGCGGCAGCTCTATTTTTGCTAAATCTACAGCCTCTTCATACTGGGTCTTATTCGCTTTGAACCGTTCAAGGAAACCGTTCTCATTTTTAACAATTTCTGTTACAATCCCGGCATTAGTCTCCGGCAATTCGGTTGAACCCGGCATGGCAATGTCAATCTTTTTAAATTCTTTAGGCGGTATGGTCGCCGGTTCTACCCTATTTGTGGAATATTGAATAATGAGACGGGCATCTCTCTTAAATAACTTTAAACCACCCGGCAAATTACGAAGAGCCTTGTGATTACATCCTTTAACGAAATTGACAATATCATTATAATGGACATTTCCAATCTGTTTAAGGGGTGTGTTAAGTTTTCCTAATAGCTCCATCACGATATTTTGTATAACAATATCCGTTTCATTTGCAAGCGCGTTATTATCAAGGACGAATTGATTATCATTAGTTTCCAGAACAACATTTTTTAGCGCATTGGTCGAGATATCGTTCACCATATCACAACTCTTGCCGGCTATTTCACTCAGATTAATAAGAGCCTTTTTGACCTGTTTGTTATAGCCCTCTTCAAGCAACGGAATCAACTCAAGCCTTATTTTATTGCGAAAATGTTTTTTCTCAAAATTAGAGCTATCTATTCTATAAGAGATTTTGTTTTGTTTTAGATAATCAAGGATTTCATCTTTCCACAAACTAAGCAACGGTCGTATTAACATTATGTCCGAATCTTGCGCTATCAACCGTTTAGGCATAATGCCCCTTAGTCCTAAAAGGCCGGTTCCCCGCACAATCCTTTGTAACATAGTCTCGGCATTATCGTCCGCAGTGTGCGCAGTTGCAATATATGGAGCCTCTACGCTTTCCGCGCTATTTTTTAAAAAATTATATCTCTCATTCCGCGCTATCTCCTCAACCGAGCCCTGCAATTCATTTGCAAGTTTATTAATATCAACTTCTTTAATCAGGAGAGGCAAATCTAATTCGAAAGCAAGGTTTTTTACAAATTCAGCGTCTCCATCCGCTTCCGCGCCTCTTAGTTTATGATTTAAGTGCGCCAGATAAATTTTGCGACCGTTCGACAGCTCCTTATTTATCCTTTTTAACAAATAAACCATGCATACCGAATCCGCCCCGCCCGACACTGCGATAACAATAGAACCGTCAATAGGTATTAAATCATACGATTTGATATAGTTCGCAACCTTGTCCTCTAATTCAGTCTGCATTTTTTTTCAATAAAATAGTAAAAATTTGTGGTTAATACGCTTTTGCTTTATCCTTATCGCCCGAGAAAGCTAATTATAATTTAATTATAAAGGAATTTCTATTTTAAGTCCGAGGGTTGCAATGGTTTATGTCAAAATGACAGAGTTTTGTTTCCCTTAATTCTCTAACCCCAAAGGGGTGATTTAACCTTATTTCCCAGGGCAACGCCCTGGGAAATAAGGTTAAATATTTTTAGCCCTGTAAGGGCGATTTTTTGCTGGAGCAGTCTTGAGACTGCCTCCACATGTTTAAACCAAAGCATTAGAATGCGCGCAAAACTCACCGTTATCAATAACGCAAATGGTTCCAGGAAACATTTGGAGCAATCTACAAGATTGCTCCAGCCCGGAATCGGCGAAGGGGATTATGGTAAGTTTCTGCGGAAGGTCTATAAATAACAAAAGCCACATAAGTGTAATATATATTAACACTTACATGGCTTTTAGTTAATGGTGCGCCAGGAGGGTCTCGAACCCCCGACCCTCGGATTAGAAATCCGATGCTCTATCCACTGAGCTACTAGCGCAAGTTGTTGTTATAAAATGGCTTGTCGTTTATTTTGAAGTGTGTTGTTGCCTGCCGGGGCCTAAATAGAGTCTATAAGCGGCCTCTGCATTGCCTTATCATTCCGGGGAAAACAATCCATTCAAATTTCCAAATCGTCAATTTTACTAATCTTTTGAAATAAATTCAACAAAATTTGTGAAGATTCCGTGCTCGTCGTGTAATGCCGTGAAATCAATGGTAAAAGCGTAATATATTTTGTTAGGTAAGTTATTTTGATCAAGTCCTGTTTTTCCAATAATCCGGATCTCTATGCAAATGCATAACTGCAACGATAAATATTTCCTCGGCTTCACTCGAATAAAGAATCCCGTATGGAAACCTTTTAACCAATGCTCTTCTTATATCATTGTCGATAATTTGCCAAGCTTTGGGATAGGAAACGACTCTTTCAATGGCTGAATATACTTCAACAGCAAAGTCATAGCCGAGATATTTTTCACACTCTTCATAATATTCAATAGCATTACAAAATTCAGCCTCGGCTTCAGGATGAAAGGAGTATGTCATGAGGGAAATTTACTCCAGATTTTATTAAAGACCTCATCTCCGGGGATAGGCTTAACAGAGCCGTTCCGAAGTTCTGATAACCGTCTTTTAGCGACTTCCGTCCATTTTTTGTCTATATCCATCTCAGGTGGGTTAAGGCTCTTTAATAAAGAGTCTACAACCATTGTTCGCTCCTCGACCGGTAACGACACAGCTTCAGCTATTAAGTCTTTAGTTTTCATTTCGTCTCCTTTATAAATGTTTTTCATCCCCTCTAACAACCCGATTAGGCATTACAAACCGCCATATTAAAGATATATTTTCAAATTTACCACATACTTATAAGGAAAACAATTTAAAACCGGCTGGAAATTTATGTTGCCTGTGTATTTATTATATCCGTGCACACGGTTGTTTCGTATTATTAAGATTATAAATTATGGAGAATTTGAGATTTGCATATGCTGTTTTTAAGATATAACGTTGAGAAATTACACACTCCTTATTCTCATCTTTTTAGATGAAAGGTGGTTCAATCGAGCTCTCAATGATCTGGAATTTGTAGTAACGGGTGACCGTATAGTGAATTGTTTGTTTATACCGTCATATGGTTCCTGCCGGAGATATTGAAGCTACAAAGTATAAGTGGTTTTGTTTTAATGGTTTACCACGCGGCGCCGTCTTCTTTCTCTTTTAAAACATTTTTTTGGGCCATATATCTTCTGGAGACGCGTTTTAGTTTTGAGAGGATGTCGTCGATTAGGCGGTATCTTTTACGGTCAAAGGCCCCCTCTTTTTTAATGATTTCGCTTTTGATGCTTTCGACTTCTATCTTATTGTTTAGGAGGTCGTTTACCAGCGCGGCCGGGGCGCTCAATATTTCAGCTTTAACTCTTTTTGTTTTGAGTGAGTCCATTGGGATTATGCCGTTCCAGTCTTTTGTAAATGGATCAACAAAGTAGAGTCTGCCGTTTTTATCGCACAATTCCAGCCAGACATGGGCAAAGTCGGTTTTGTCGTCAAGGTTTTCCATTACTCCCCATACAATTCTGCCGTTGTTAATTTGCGAGGCAATGATGTTGTTAAAAAGCAGAACAGCGTCTTCGCAATCGCCGGCATGGCGGTGGAGAGTCTCTAACGGGGTTTGCCAAAAATCGTTGTGCGCCGGCTCCTGAGCGTAGTTTAAGTTAAAGGCTACCTTGCGGTAGGCTTCATAAACAAGGGCGCCGTTTTCAAATCTGTTTTCACACCACTGTTTATATGATGGGTTTTCAGGCGGGGCTATGACGGTGTAATGCAATTTGTAATTCTGTTTTGATGATAGGGAAAAGAAGCCATGGGCATGTGAAGGGGCGGGTTGGTTTAAGGCAGTAATTGTAAAAACGGCAACCGCAATTGTTATGAAGATTAATTTTGATTTATTTGTGATTGGCATGTTAATTACCATTAATAAGGGAATAACACACCCCTCGTTCCCCTCTTTTTAGAGGGGAGGTTGTTCGTTGTTGCTCGCTTTAAGAAATTTGATAATGATAAGCGCGTTATTGAGAAGCAAAAAACGTTAAGGAATATTTTTTACTCAAATCTCCCTTACTCCCCCTTTTCAAAAGAGGGAAATCTGATGTCAATTTTTATTTTTGGTTTCTCCGGTGTTTTAGAACGTTTCTCCTATAACTCCCATAAGTGAGATGATGGGTATTATAAAATCGCCTAAAATGCCAATAATAAAGAGCATGTTCCAAAGGATTCCTAACTCTTCTTCTCTGTTTAATTTTAAAAAGATTACAGAGATGATTGCCGCCAGTTTTGGGCCGTCGCTTACGCCCGGGGTGATACCTCCATAGAAAATGCCGTAAAAATAGATGCCGAACGCCATTACTGCGCAGGCAAATATTACATGATGTCTGCCTTCTCTTTTTATCGTTCCAATCAGCGGAATAAGCGCGGCGACAAGGCCAAGCACAAATAAGCTGCCTATTAAAAGGATCAATCCTGTGTTTGGCGGCGTGATTCCAACGTAAAATCTGCCCATAAAAAAATCGATGGCAAAGATGCCGCCAATTATCATTAAAAACATTATGAATTTTTCATTCTTGGATTTTAAAAATCTTATGGCAACTGCAATAAGGGCAAACACTGTTGAGGCGGGATTTACAGGGCCCCAGATTTCAGCAAACACGGGCGCGCCTAAAACAGATATTACTCCGCTTAGAAGCGCTCCAATCAAGAAAGGTTTAAATTTATCCATTTTTTAATCTATTGGTTATGGAACCAGAAACCTAACGGCGTTTGGCTCTATGCGAAACCTGGCAGGGAGAACTCCGCCGTTGTCACCGTCTATCTGGTAATGTATATTGTTATTTGACGTTACTTTTACTTCATTGGCGCGAAGGTATTTGACGTCGGAAAAACTTCTTAGGGTTCTTGTGACTGCGCCGAGAATGTATTTCGGCAGGGCGAGTTTGCTTTTGGCTTTTATAATACATACGTCAAATTTGCCGTCGTTAACTTTTGCGAGATACCCAAATTTAACCGGCCCGAAATATCCTTTTACATTGGCTATAAATACGTTTGTGGCGTCGTTGGCCACAACTTTGCCGTCAACTTCCACTTTCATCTCTTTAAATGAATAATTTAAAATAGTCTTAGCTATGGGCAGGCCGTAATGCGCAAAACTGATGTTGCCTTTTCTATTTGAGCTTAAAGTTCTAACCACTTCAGCGTCAATCCCTATGCCGGCCATGAGGGTGAAATATTTTTCAAAGTTGTATCCTAAATCCATTGTAAACATTTTGTTTTTACTAATAACTTTGCAGGCTTTAAGCGGATTAAGTGGTATGCCCAGCTCTCTGGCTAACACATTGCCGGTGCCTCCGGGTATGAGGCCAATGGGAATCTTTTTCAATTGTAAGCCGTTTACTATTTCGTTAATTGTTCCGTCGCCGCCTGTTGATATTACAGCCGAAATTGAGCTGTCGGCGTTGCCGGCATATGATGCGGCGTCGCCTTTTTTGGTTGTCTTTAAAAGTTCTACTTTATAATTTGCGTTTTGAAGAAATTTGATTATACCGGCAAGTGTATTTTCAGAAATGCCTCGCCCTGAAACAGGGTTAAATATAATCATTAGTTTTCTCTTTTTCATTTACAATTTAGCTGCGTTTACGGGTTTTAAAAATTTTCGTTTAAATTTTAACAATAATTAAACATTATTAGTAGAGGTTTTTATAATCTATTTGCTGCTTAAGCCTTGTAAATATTAAAAATATTGGTTAAATTATGGTGTTTTAACGATTCGCGGAGGAGGTTTTAACTTGTGCTGTGCGTTTATTACACATTATGCGAATGGCATTAATGATTAGTGAATTGGCAAATTAATCAAATTTCACTTCTATTTAAAAAAAGGAGATAAATATGGAGTACCGGACTTTGGGGCAAAGCGATTTAAAGGCGAGCGTTATAGGCTTTGGGGCGTGGGGAGTGGGAGGCAAGCCGTTTTGGAAGGATAAAGGGGAAGAGGAGTCAATAAAAGCGATAAAACACGCTTTTGAAATGGGGATTAATTTCTTTGACACTGCGCCGATTTATGGTTTTGGATATTCTGAAAGATTGATCGGCAAGGCGTTGGGCGATAATCGTAACAATGTGGTTTTGGCGACAAAATGCGGGCTAAGATGGGAGAAGGAGGAGCTGGGGACGGTATCAAGGATTAGCTCGCGCAAATCAATAATGGAAGAGATAGATATGAGTCTTGAAAGGTTAGGGACTGATTATATTGATCTCTATCAAGTGCATTGGCCGGATGAAAATACTCCTCTACAGGAGACTATGGAGGCTCTTATGGAGATAAAGGCGGCCGGCAAGATTAGACATATAGGGGTAAGCAACTTTTCTGTTGATCAAATAAAAGAGTGCCTTAAATATGGGGAAGTTGTCTCCCTGCAACCTATGTATAATATGGTGGAGCGGGATATTGAGAAGGAGACCGTCCCGTTTTGCGTTGAAAACAATATAGGGATAATTGCTTACAGTCCATTGGCCTCGGGCGTTTTAACCGGCAAATATAATGAAAATACTAAATTTGACGATTGGCGCGGCAAGGGTATAATCGGGCATTTTACCGATGATGTTTACAGATCAAATATTGAGAAGATAAAAAAGATCACAAAAATCGCCGAGGGTTTAGGCCGGCCAATGCGGCAGCTTGCCATAAACTGGGTAGTCTATCAAAAGGGGGTCGCGACCGCCATTGTTGGCGTAAAAAGCTCAGATCAAATAGGGCCGAATTTAGAAGCTATTGGATGGGACATCCCTCAAAAAGAGGAGGATGAGATTGAGGCGATATTGAATTCATAAAGAGTGACTAAAGTGAGTTAAAGTAAAAAGCGCTCTAAAGTGTAGGTAAAAAATTTCAATTTTTGAATGAACTTTTAGGGTTGCTTCTATAATTGAAAATCGTTAATCTTTGTTCTTAAATCGTTTTAATTTACTTTTTCAGCTTTTCCCCGCCGCCGCACTCTTCTACTTTGCCTTTAATCAAATTAACGGTGTGTGGGATTGTTTTTAACACTATTTCAAGGCATTCAGACACTGCTTTTGGGCTGCCTGGGAGGTTTACGATTAATGTGGCCCCTCGTATGCCGGCTATTGCCCGCGAGCCTATGGCGAACGGGGTTATCTTAAAGCTTTCCATCCTCATGGCTTCGCCAAATCCGGGCAACTCTTTATCTATAACAGCTCTGGTTGCTTCGGGGGTAACGTCGCGCGGGGCCACACCGGTGCCGCCGGTTGTCAGGACAAGATCGGTTGTCTGCGAGAGGGATATCAGTTTCTTTGAAATCAGGTCTTTTTCATCAGGGACAATTTCATACGCCGTTACTTCAGTGTCTATTTTTTCTAAGACTTTTCTGATGGCTTCGGAGCTTTTATCTTCGCGTTCGCCACGCGACCCTTTGTCGCTAATTGTTAATATTGCGGTTTTGATCATCAATTTATTTCCGGGATTTAAATATTGGTTGCGGTTGACTGGAGGTCTAGAAAATTCATCTGGTTTGCGTAATCAGGAATTGTAAAGACTCCGATTATCAGCTCTTTCATGCCGCAATCAGGCTCCTTGGTAAGGCCCAGAGAAAAAAAGAGGTTATCCTGTTTTACGCGGTTTTTGAGATCTGCGTCATTGTAACGGAGCGCTTTAAGGCGATTTTGTTTCATAATATTTTTGCCGTATGCGGCCCAGCGCAGATCAGTGGTAGATAGAGTGTAATCAGCTCCGGCGCTATCTTTAAAAGATATATGGCTGTAAAATTTGTCATCTTTGCCCCAGCCCATGTTGATATCAATCAGTTCCGCGCATTTTACAAGGCCGAGCGAACGGTTGCCCTCGTTGAAAATGCTTTTAACATCGGTTTCCGCGCAGCTGTTTAACAGGCTAATCCTCTCGCTATTGTCAGTTATTTGCCTTACAAACCGGGGTTTAAAATCGTCGGAAACCTTGTAATCTTCAGTATTGGGCGGCTCGGCAAGGGAACCGTCAAATTTGAAATCTACTTCGTAAAATGTGTCGATAATCACCTTTTTATCCTGAAGCAATTCCTCTGTCGCAAAGTAGCCGCCGCCGGCTTTAACCGGCCTTACCCATGAGCCTTTCTGATCTATGCCGGCAATGCAAACTCCATTGTCTTTCCTTTTTGTCGCGGCTAGAATTTTAATGCGTTTTTCCATTTTTAATCCTGCTGTAACAAATTGTCGTATGAGTCAAATCTAGGTTCAGTAAATGGAGTTAGCAATTCCAGATCGTCTCTGGACGCAATTTCATCGGCAAAACCTTCAGAGACATGCAGCTCCTCCAACTCTAGAGTGTTTTTTATCCACATGATTTTTGCTTCTTCCGTATTGATTAGTCCTGATGTGGCAAGCGCGGCTTCCATGGCTTCCCTATCGGTTTTATAGGTCATGGGTATTTTGGCTCCTTCAGGACGCTGGCCTGTTATACAGTTAACATAAGTCGCGTTATAATCTATCTTGTCAACCAGCTTTTGGGTGGTAAAGTCGGCCAGGCCTATTCCGCATGCGTTGCCGTGGGATTTGGCTGTAAGGTCGCGAACAAAGATCCTTGTTATCTCTACAGTGGGGTTATCTTTCTTGCCGATAATGTTTGTGTCCATCCCAGTGCCGCTAAGGTTCTTGCCCATTTCGTCTATTATAAGCAGGTCGCTCTTTTTAAACGGAAGTTTGGCAAGGAGATCATAAGATTCTTTTAACAATTTCGGCTCTGTTTCAAGGATATCTTCCGGTTTTATGCCGGTAATCCCGGCGACCTGTTCAAACGCGTTTTCTATTATAGCCAATCCAAACAATATTTTGACTTTTGAGATTATTATCGGAGCGACGGATTTAATGATTTCATCAAAACTGTGCTGCATTATAGCCCTGTGGTAATAGGTGGCGCCCTCGCGTTTGCCAAGGCCGATTAAAAGCATCTTAACTATGCCGCTCTCAATGGTTCCGGTAAACCTGGTGTGGGCTTTAACGCGGTTTATAACCGCAATATGGTCCGCCTGTTCCGCGTTTTTATCAAGATACACAGGTATGCCGTATTCGCTGCGCCCAATTTCAACAACATCCATTGAGGATTTTATTGGAACGCCCATTCTCTCCTCTGTAATACCGTATTTCCCAAGCACGCTTTTTTGGCCTTCGGCGTTGCCGCCGCCATGGCTGCCCATAGCGGGGACGATAAAGGGCTTTGCGCCAAGCGCCTTGAGCTCATTAACAACTGCTTTGGTAATCACACTTATATTTGACACCCCTCTGCTGCCGGCTGTAATGGCAACGGTGTCGCCTTTTTTTATTTTTTTTGATAATTGAAGATGCGCAAGTTGGTTTTTTATCTCCCCTGGTATATCGTCAACAAACGAGCCTTTAAATTTTTGTTTAATGCGCGCTATTTTTGGGTAATTAACATCCATTGAAAACTCCTTATGATATTTCTTTAATTATTTCGGAATCGCCTTTTATCTTAAAATCCAGATTGTCTGGGACTAATATCCCTGCTGAGACAACCAGTTTTATCGCTTCCTCAACCGACATGTTTGATTCGGCAATTTCGCTGTCTTTTAAAAATACAAGAAAACCCGAGGTCGGATTTGGCGTGGTTGGTATAAATATGCTTGTTAACTTCAGCCCGCTTTTATTTACAATCGACCCGGTGACAAAGCCTACCACATTCATTTCCCGCCTTGGGTACTCAACTATAACCACTCTTTTAAATGAGCTTTTCGGCGAAGATGAAAATGTTTTTATTACCTGTTTTGAAGATGAATAGATATTTTTTACAACAGGAGTGTTGCTTATGATGCGTTCGTAAAAGGCTATAATCCATTTGCCCAAAAAGTTTGAGGCAAACATCCCTATAAAGTAGAGGGCCACAAACGTCGCAAATATGCCAACGGTGACAAGGAGCGGATTTATTATCTGTTCCGGGAGTTGAAGGTCATGTTTAAAAAGCCTTTTTATTATAGGCAATAGCTCGCCGCCGATAACTTTAAACAAAAATTTTATGACAAAAATTGTCACATAAATCGGCAGTATTATTAACAATCCGGTTAAAAGCTTGTTGCGAATATTTCTTTTAAAACGAGAAAAAAGTCTGTTTCTACCGCGTTTCATTATATTTAGTTTATCCTCCAGACTAACGCCATTATGCCGGGAAGGATGAAATTAAAATCAGCCACCGCTTCGCACAGCAAACTCCCTTTTATTATCCGTTTGTGATATAAATAGAGATAAAGACATGAATAAACAAAGCAAGGCAGCAAATAGTAGGTAAAGTTGGATGTCCATCCCGCTAAAGGAGCAATCGCAAGTAATACAGCCATGCAAATAGTAATAATCGCAAGCAAATATTTGGTGTTCTTTTTGCCTATGGCGATTGGTATAGTCTCTTTGCCCAATATTTTATCGCCCTGAATATCGCGTATATCAAGAAAAACCGCTCTTATAAACGTTATTGACAATGTGAACGCAAAAGCCACCGCTAATGTCGCCGGAGAACCGCCTTTGTTTCCCAAAAAAATAATCAGGGCTGTGCATACGGCCCAGGCAATTCCGGCAAAGAGTTCCTTAGAGCCTGGTATTTGATCAAGGCTGCGATACTTAATAATTGACGACAATCTTGATGGGATTATCTTAAGCCCATAAACAACACCGAATATTGAGGAGAAAAACAGGCAGAAAAAGACGGGCAGACTCACAAAAAAAGCAAAACCTATGGAAAAAATTGAGCCTGATATGCCTAACCATAGAAAAAGGGTCGGGTGTTTCTCATAATAGCTCGCCTTTCGCGGCTCGTTAAACGAAACCGCCTCCTTATTCATAAGATTGTTTAATGTATAGAGTGAGAAAACAAACAGCGCGGCTATCACGCAAAAGAATAATTTAGGGTCAATGCCGAGCAAAATTGAGTTTGAATAACTTATAACACCGGCTCCAATGCCCATATAAGCGCTTGTCCCGATTAAAAACCGCCCGGCTTTTTTAAGATATTTGACCGGGTTAAGGGCGCTGCCCTGTTCGTAGGATTGTATTTTGGTGACAACGCGGTTTATCATCCAGTTCGGCGTTGAGGCTCCGGCCGTTACGCCCACGGTTCCAAATGTCTTTAGTTTGCTCATATCAAGCTCTTCCTCGGTTTCAACTAAAAACGTCGGCACTTTAGTCTCGGAAATTTCCGCCAATCTTTTAGTATTGGCGCTGCCTCTGCCTCCGACAACAACCATGGCGTCCACTTCATCGGTTAAATTAATCACGTTTTCCTGCCGTTTTGAAGTGGAGTTGCATATTGTCGCAAACACTTTATTTTCTTTATACCTTTGCTTTAAACGCGCGACTACATCATCAAACACCTCTCTGCTTTGGGTTGTTTGCGAAACAATGCACACCTTGTCGATATCAGGCAATGAATCAACATCCTGAACGCCTTCAACTACATATCCGTTGTCTTCCGTGTATCCAAGCAAACCATCTACTTCCGCGTGCCCTTTATCGCCTATAATAATGGTGGAATAGCCCTGATCCCTATATTTTTTAATAATTGATTGCACGCTTTTTACATTAGGGCATGTGGCGTCGCAAACTTTGGCCCCGGCGTTTTCAATTTTTTTCTTTCTTTCAGGCTTTATACCATGCGCTCTTATGACAACCCTCACTCCATTGGGATTTGTGGATTCATCCAGAACGTTAATTCCCTTTTGCTCAAGGAATTCAAGAACCTGAGGGTTGTGTATCAACGGGCCGTCGGTGTAAACGGGCTCGTCTTTTGCCGCTTTTCTGGCCGTATCGATTACCAGGTCCATGGCCCTTTTAACTCCCATGCAGAAACCCGCGTTTTTTGCTATTTTTACACGCATATCTATCCTGTTTTTAATAAAGAAAAATAGTGAAAATAAATGATTATAGATGATATATACGCTGTAGTTTACAATTTCGCAAATACATTATCAATTCAAAATTTTGCGGGTAAAAACATGGCTTTGTCCTGCGCCGAAAGTTAAATTATAATATTAAGGGATGTTTTTAGGCCGCGCGGGTATAAACCGTTCATAAATAGGAAAATGGGCCGTTTTTCTCTATTTTAGCCTTGATTTCCAAATATATCGTTCATAGAATCTACACTGCCGTTTTTCTAAACTTATGCATGAAAGATACCGCATGAAGATTAAACTGTTTTCTTTTCAAAATATTAAACCTTTTGGGCTTGCCTGTTTTATGCAGGCGGCGTTAATTCTTTTCCCCGCGTTAATGTGGCTATGCGCTAATTGTGGCTATGCGCAGTCGATATTAACCACCATTGATGTGGGCAATGAGCCGATTGGAATCGGCGTAAATATAAACACAAACCGCATTTATGTGGCAAATAGCGGGGGAAATTCCGTTAGCATAATCGACGGCGAAACACATAAGGTGATTGACACCGTCGGTGTAGGCAGCTCGCCCGCCGGAGTAGGCGTTAATCATATAACTAACAGGATATACGTCGCTAATTCCGGGGCAAGCACCGTCAGCGTAATTGCGTTCTCCATCAACCAGCTGCTTACCGAAATTGAGGTGGACAATATTCCTGTCGGGGTGGGTGTAAACACCAGGTCAAATCAAATTTACGTCACAAATTTTGCGAACAACACTGTCTCAGTAATAAATGGCGTGGCTAACCAGCGATTAGACACGTTGCAGGTAGGCGCTTTTCCAATGGGCATTGCGGTAAACACCGCCACCAACATTATTTATGTCGCCAATATTGACGACAACACCGTCACTGTGATAAATGGATTGGCCGGCTCCGTCGTGGGCGCTATCAGGGTGGGGAGGGAGCCTATCAGTGTCGCCGCGAACATCGTGACCGATAAAATATATGTGTCTAATTCAGTTGACAATACAGTAAGCGTAATAAACGGCGCAAACCAAAGCATTGTCAACGCTGTTAAAGTCGGTAGTTTCCCGCAGGGGATAGGGGTGAATCCAACCACAAACAGAATCTATGTGGTAAATTTCAATGATGACACTGTAAGCGTAATAGACGGGACAACCGATAAAGTAGTTAACACTTTCCAGGTCGGTGAAAAACCAATAGGAGTGGGCGTTAATTCAAGCTCTAATCTTATATACATTTCCAACAATAGTTCGAACAGCGTCACGGTTATTCAG
This sequence comes from Candidatus Anammoxibacter sp., assembly GCA_021777105.1. Lineage (GTDB taxonomy): Bacteria > Planctomycetota > Brocadiia > Brocadiales > Anammoxibacteraceae > Anammoxibacter_B. Next base: position 5,249 of record JAIQZQ010000024.1, on the reverse strand, counting down.
GATATTGAAACCGGCACGGAGACTGTAGGCCCCACGCCGGAGCCGGGAACGCCTTCAGGCGATACCCAGGCCGACTTTCTGGCCAACCCAAAATCAGGCCCCGCCCCTTTGCTGGTGGCATTTAACGACCTTTCAACTTCCAATGAGCCGTTAACCAAATGGATTTGGGATTTTGGAGACGGTGGAATCTCGTCTTTACAAAACCCGAAACATGAATATTCGACAGAAGGTCTCTACACCGTCACGCTTGCAATAGAAAACGACGCGAAAGAGACCTCCGGCCGGGTTAAAACTAATCACATCGTTGCCGCTCCGCCGGGCTCTCCGGTAGCTGATTTTTCAACGTCCCTGCCGGCAGGTGAAGTCCCCTTTGTGGTTGATTTTACAGATGATTCAATTTCAACGGGCAGCATAACTTCCTGGATTTGGGATTTTGGAGACGGAGCGTTGTCAACCGAACAAAATCCAAGCCGGACTTATATTGATGCGGGTTTGTACACGGTAAGGATGACCGCCGGCAACAATGCCGGCTTTGACACAATTACAAAAACCAACTTAATAGGAGCGCAAAGCGAAGCAGAGCCGCTCTTTGTAAATTTTTCAGCTTCCTCGCTTTCAGGAATCGCGCCTTTAAAAGTGGATTTTACCGATGATTCCGTTGGGCCGGATATTAACGCCTGGTTATGGGATTTTGGCGACGGCGGGCAAAGCGTAGATCAAAATCCTTCCCATATATACAAAGAGGCCGGCGTTTTCACCGTCAATGTAAATGTAAGCAATTTAGCGACTACGCTATCCGAAACAAAGTTAAATTTAATTCGCGTGGCAGAGGCAAATGAGATACTTGCCGGTTTTTCCGCAAATCCCGTATTGGGAGTGACCCCGTTTAGAGCAGTGTTTGTGGATAATTCCATAGGCGGCATTACACTTTGGGATTGGGATTTTGGCGACGGATCAAGATCAAATGATCAAAATCCATTTCACATATACAAAAATCCGGGCGAATATTCCGTTACTCTTACTGTGAGCGGCGAAAGCGGAATTGATTCAGCCAGGAAAAAGGATCTCATAAAGGTTGCGCAAGGCATCCCCGTCGTTATAACTCCCGAACCAACGCCGGATACCAGCCCCACGGAAAATCCAACAGAGACATCATCCCCGACTCCGGACGTTACACCGACTCCGGAACCCACCCCGGTTCCGACGCTTGAGCAACTTTCAGTTAATCCGCGAACACAAAAGAAATCTTTGTTAAAAAAAGACGCAAGCGTGGAAGCTACGGATAAAGACGGCAGGCCCGTTCAAGGCGTTATTGTGCGGTCGTCTAAGAGAGGCATTGGCGTAACAGTTGAACCGGAGGCGTCAATAACTGATTTTAATGGAAAAGCCGCTTTCAGGTTCAGGTTTGGCCCTAATGCCAAACGCGGAAAAGCCATTTTCTCCGCGGAGGGTTTGACTGCGGAAATCAGACAGCAGATAGACATAATAAGGTAGCGGCCCGCCGCTGTATAAAACATCGCAATAAATTACAAAGAGACTTCGACTTTTGCGCTTTGAAACAGGGAGTAGAGCCATGGCTGAACCTTTTGGTTTAACTTTTCCATTTGCACTATTTTTTCCAGCGTGTCCAGGACTTCCTCAAACTTTTTGGGATTTCCCGGCAATTTCTTTATAACCTTGATTATATGATACCCGTACCCTGTTTCAATTACATCGCTGATTTGCCCTTCCTTTAACTGCGCAACCGACTTGCCCAATGTGGAATTAACGTTAAACGGCATCATTTCCCCGCCTCTTGCCGCTGACGCGCGGTCTATCGAATCCTTGCGGGCAAGGGCTTCAAACTCTGCGCCCCCGTTCAGCTTTCTCAACACCTCGTCAGCCTTTTTCCTGGTTTTAAGCACAATTTGTTTAGCGGCAACCTTTTCTCCAAAATTATTATCATACGCCTCATACAACTCATCTTCAGTAAAAGTAATATCGCGCAACAATATTTTTTCAACAATCAGCTCTATTTCCGCCTGGTTTTTTACCGAGGCGATAATATTCTTCTTCAGTTTGTCCAGAGTCATCCCTGATTTAAACAGCTCAAGTTCAAGATCTTCCTTTGTCCTGTACCCTTTTTTGCGCATCATAATCATTATCCTGGCTTCGGCGTTCTGATTCAACCTCTCATCAAGCTCCTTTTCCGTTACTTTTACTTCATTCTTCTTTGCCTCCTGGCTTACCACCGCTTTTTTAACCATATAGTCAAGGGCCACATCGCCGTAGGCCTGAATCAAAAATTCGCCAAACTGTTTTCTTGTAATCTTTTCTCCGTTTACTTCAGCCACTATTTCAAGTTTTTTGGCGCTCTTAGATGATTTTTGCCCGCCATAACAATTAAACGCAAAAGCGCAAACAAATATAAAACATATTGACAATATTTTAAATTTCATCTAAATCTCCTATTATTCTTCTATAAAAGTAATAAACAATTGTTAAAAAAACGCAATATAGCAAGGTTTATTATAGTTTGAAAATCCCTTCTGTCAAGCGCGCATCTCCGGATATTTTAAAACCGTGTTTATAATATTGACAAATCAGCATACCAAGGTATATTACATAAAAAGGGCCGGCTGAAAACCGGGTAAAAAAAATAAATGTAATAAAATAAGGTTTGAAAAATGAAAAAAACAGTCAACAAATCAGAGCTTGAGCTTATTTGCGGGGATATAACACTTCAAACAACAGACGCAATTGTAAACGCGGCCAACACATCATTGCTTGGCGGCGGCGGAGTCGACGGGGCCATACATCGCGCCGGGGGGCCGGCTATTTTGCAAGAGTGCAAAAAACTTGGCGGCTGCCCAACCGGCGAGGCCAAGATAACTACCGCGGGCAATATGAAGGCTTCATATGTCATCCATACAGTAGGCCCTGTGTGGAGAGGCGGGGCAAATAACGAAAACGCCTTGCTTAAAAGTTGTTACCAACGCTCACTGGAAGTGGCGGATGAAAACAGCGTTGCGTCAATCTCGTTCCCGTCAATAAGCACGGGCATTTACAGTTTTCCAATCAAACAGGCCTCGGAGATAGCTTTAACCACAATTGCTGATTACCTTAATGGCGCAACCTGCGTTGCCAAAGTCTTTTTTGTCCTGTTCAGCGAAAAAGACCTCAATGTTTATGCGCAAACATTGAATGAACTGTAAATTTAAATAAAAGGGCGGCCTAAATCCTAACCCGGATAAGTAAGAAGCGAATTAACCACGGATTGCGCAGATTACACAGATTAAAAACGAAAAAACAAAATTAAAAGCTGGAGCATCTTGCAAACTGCAAACGTTTTTACTTTGCATTACAGTTGCCGTTAAAACTTAACGAATTAATCCTTAAATTTGATATTGCTTGATTTTACGTTTATACTTAATGTATGGCAATCATTGTTATTTTAATAAATTTAAATAAATGGAGGCTCCTTAATGAACGTATCACTTACCCCAAAGCTTGAAGAGTTAGTTAAGCAAAAGGTAGCTTCCGGCTCATACAACTCATCCAGCGAAGTAATTCATGAAGCATTGCGCTTACTTGATGATCAAGACACTTTAAAACAAATAAAACATGATCGCTTAAAGAAGGATATTGAAGAAGGTTTAAAGGGTGAGTTTACCCCGCTTGATATGGAGGAGATAATTTCACGCTGTCAGAAGAAATATAATGCTCAAAATCATTAAAAATAAAGAAGCGGAAGCGGATTTAGAAGAAATTTGGGACTTTATTGCCATGGATAGCCCGGAAATCGCCTGCCGTTTTCTACGCGCTCTTAATGAACATATCAGTAACTTAACTCAAAATCCTAAAATTGGGCGCGAGCGTGGCGATCTTGCGGTCGGCTTGCGTAGCGTGCCGTTTGGAAGTTATGTGATATTCTATCGACCACAAAAAGATAGTATTGAGATTGCCCGTGTTTTACATGGTTCACGAGATATAGAATCCTTTTTTTAAAAATTATTAAACTATAGCATCATTTATACCGTAACTTAACTCTTTATTTGCTCTCTTCATTTTGATCTGCTTAACAACAAACAAGCGTTTGCTATTTTGGTATAACCACTTGATACCATTAGACTTAAAGTGGGGATTTCTTTATAATTGAATTAACGATTTAAAGGGCTCTAACAGGGATTTAGTAAGAGACCTCTGTTCTTCAACGCCGCGATTCCATATTATCCCCCTCCGGGGATAATTTTCACTAGAGCTGACAAGAAGCTCAGTGTTCATTTGCCAACGAGGGGAAATCCGAGGAAATTTGAATGCTTTCTCTAGACTTTCGCTGAATATCTTCTGATTGATGGGCGCGCGCCGCTTTACCCATCCTGCCATTTTATTCAACATTTGCCATTCGCGTTCCATGCTTTTGCTTTTGATTGATGAACTGCAAACTGGTTTTGATTGCTTTTTTTGCTTTTCTTCGTGATTTTAGTGTCTTAGTGGCTTAAATAGCTTTTGCTTTAACCGATAACCGCTCACCATTTACCGATTACTTAGTTTTATTCGCGCCAATCCGCGCCATCAGCGCTATCCGCGTTCAATGCCTTTTCTGTAAAATCTGCTAGCCGTCTTTTAAATCTGTGGTTGCTCTTTGCTTTTAGCAGATCACCGATAACTGATTACCGCCCACCTTTTTTTTCGCTTTTATCCGCGCTAATCCGTGTCATCCGCGTTCTATGTTTCTGCTTTTTATCAAATCACGCCAAAAACATCACATTATTATTAAAATTAAAATTAAAAATTATAGAAATAAAAAAAATTTGAAAAAATCTTAATTTTCCTAATTTCTGATTTTAAAAATATTTTTCCCCCAAACAAGCATGTTGATATTTTATACACCCCTACAAAATCATAAAAAACATCGTCATGATAAAAAATTCCGAATACCCCAAAAAACAGAGATCCCCGCTTTATCATAAAATCGTCTAAGCTCTTACATGAGAATTGTTTAGACAGGATATAGATTAAACCATTCATTATAAACAGACCGCTAGGTAAAAATACAAAGATTATACAAAACAAAAACACCTCATCAGCTAACCATTACAACCGTGTAGTGCCATGCCATTACACCTGTGTAATGGTTTTTTCGCGCTTTACCAAGTAGAGCCCCTACATAGTTTTATATGATTTGTTAATTATATTATAAATATAACAATTATTAGCGCTATTTATTACTTGACAATATAATATCAATTGCTATAATTTTTCAATTA
>JAIQZQ010000023.1 GCA_021777105.1 Candidatus Anammoxibacter sp. | reverse complement strand
TTTGGCGTTTATTCAGAGTAAAACCAACGCTTGCCTTTATGTGTTGTGCAATCAGCGCAATCAGTGGTTAAAGCTTTTATCTTTAATCAGTGAAATCATTGGTTTGTTTTTCGCTTTTCTTCGTGATTTTAGTGTCTTCGTGGCTTAATAGCTTTTGCTTTTACCGATAACCGCTCACCATTTACCGATTACTCAGCTTTTTTGCTTTTATTTCTTTAATCAGTGAAACCTATGGTTTGCTTGTAGCTTTTCTTAGTGTTTTAGTGTCTTAGTGGCGTAAATTGCTTTTGCTTTTATCCGCGCCAATCAGTATCATCCGCGTTCTATGCTTTTTGCTTTTAACCGCTCACCGTTCACCGCTCACCATTTACCGATTACCCTGCTTTTTTGCTTTTATCTGTGTAATCCGCGCAATCTGTTGTTAATACTTTTTTATTATTTCTCGCCGTTTGTGGCCTTGTGGCTTAAATTGCTGTTGAGTTAAACAAAGTCCATTTTGATAAAGTCCCAATGCCCATGCCTGACGGCGCGGCCCCGCCTTTTGCCTGGACATTGCAGCCCGCGGGCGCTATATTTGACCCTCCGGTTCAGATCACTTACCCTAATATGTCCGGCCTGCCCGCCGGCGCAATTGCGTACTTCCTGAGCTTTGATCATGACACAAACAGGTTTGAAATCGTGGCAACCGGTCACGTAACCGATGACGGCGCCAACATAATAAGCGATCCCGGCGCAGGCATAGTTAAAGCAGGTTGGGGCTGCAACTGCCCGCCGTATGCAATAATAGGGCAGTGCAGGAAAGATAGCGAACTATGCGAGGGGGTTGAATTTGTTAAGGTTGAGTTTGATGAGGCAAAAGTTAACATACGCAATCTGAATCAAGGAACAATCAATAAATCTGTTGCTGTAATTGTGACATTATCACAAACCGTTGATTTAGCTGATTACCTTACTGATGATTCTGATAGAGAGCATATTGGGTGGTTAAGCAATAACAAACGTTTAGATTCTAGTATACTAAACTACGGCGAAGTTAAAGAACTCAACAAAATAAAAGCGTTTACTGTAACAGCATTTTCAAAATGCACTGATGGCCAATTTGATAGCTTAATAGTGGTAGTAGTTCCGAAGATAACAGAAATATCGTTTAATGATTGGTTTGCAAGCGAATCTGCTGATAATGCCTGGCTTGGCGGACTACCTGCTTTGTACAGCTCGCTTGCAGCAAATAATGAGGATCCAGAACCGGATGAATGTAATTTCTGGGGTAAGTGTCCTGTTAGTTTGCTTGCAACTGTTTGCGAACTGAATAGCTTTTACCATCCGGGAGCTGCTTTTGAGATGCGCTCCATTGAAACTGCGGGTAGCCATGGGCATCAAGCCACTTATGATAATAACGGCAATCTGCTTAGAACAGGTGTAAAAGCAGGGTCTGCTGATAGAGGATTTGCAACTTCTTCCGATTTTTTTAGAAATCATATTGAACAGGATGTAAAGCCTTTCATATGGGCGGCGCAACTGGATGAAATGATGTTGAAGGAGTTACTGGTTTTTTTGAGTTTTCTAATCTAAATAGACCTTTAATGTTTGAAGGAATGTATCTTAATAAGTATTTGGAAGTAAGACCAACTATTGCTAATTCCCTTCCAGAGATAATTCGAAATACATGTCCTTAATAAAAATGAAAAATACAAAACTAAACATTTTATTATCTACTATATTACTTGTTTTCGCATGTGTTAACGATTTTGCCGTTGTGGCGGATGAAACTATTGATACAACAAAACATGAAGAGAAACAGTGGAGTTTGCAAGTTGCAAGCGTAAAATATCCTGTTCTTTTTGAAGACAATGATGGGTATTCTAATGATTTTATAGATGCAGTGGTTTCAGATATTGGATTGCTTTATTCGCGATTTTTAAAACATACATTCTATAAATTTTATGAAAAGAGGGAATTTATAATAAAAGGCGATGTGATTATATCTAAAAAACGTATAACACTTCCTATTTGGCCGGAATCGTTTAAAAATAATGAATTATATGTGGCTGAATTTGAAGGTAAAGACCATGTTGTTATAACCAGCGGATTACTTAATGGTTACGAAAAGGCAATGGAATTCAAAGATAATTACGCTGAAGAGTTTAACAAATTACATAGATTTATAGACTTTCTTAATAATAGTGATGAATATATCGTGCCGGATAAATTGATGAAGCTATATGATTTTCGTTTTGCGCCTTATATGAAAAAAGTCCTTGTTGCGGATATTAAAGCTCGAAATAATAAAAATCCACTTAAACTGTTTAAAATATATATGCCTAGTATTCTAGAGGTCTATATAAGTAAAGATGATAAGATTAAAGGCTGTTTGATTTACGAAGCAGTTTGCCTTTACAAAAAACTTGACAAAGTGAGCAAGGTATTTCCTTTAGTTTATTTAGATACGGAATGGAAAATCTTAATGGGGCCACCGCCCGGCACATAATGTCAATTAAAGTTTTAGTTTATGTTTACATTATTAATTCTTCACAATAAAAGTGAAATATAAAACATTCAAGTCTTTCTTAACTAATATATTGTTTGTTTGCGCATGCGCTAATGGTTTTTCTGTTGTAGCAAGTGAGACTGCTGATGCAACAACGCAAGTGGAAAAGCAATTGAGTTTAAAAATTGCTGACATTAATTATTCCGTACTTTTTGAAAACACGGTTACAGTTGAGATATCAAACGAATTTTTTGAAAAAGTAGTTGCAGATGTACAATTGATTTATGATCGATTCCCTGCAAATACAATGCGTGGGTATAACGCAGAAAAGAAATTTATTGTAAAAGACAAGGAGATAATTTCAAAAAAACGTATAACCCCGTATTTTTGGCCTGAGCAGTTTACTAATAATCACTTATATGTTGCAGATTTTAAAGAAAAAGACCATATTGTTATAACGAAAGGATTACAAAATGCATATTTAAACGCAATATTATCTAAGAAAAATCACCCTCTAGAGTTTAAAAAGCTTTATGAATTTATAGATTATTTTAATAATATTGGTGATTATATTGAGCCAAAAAATTTACTAAAACTATATGACTGTCGTTTCGCGCCTTACATGGAAACTACTCTTATAGCTGAAACAGAAGCTTTAAATAAGAAAAGTCCAAAAAAAAAAATCCACTAAAGCAATATAAAATGTTAAAACCAAGTTTATTAGAAGTCTTTGTAAGTGAAGAAAAAATGAGCAAAGGGCTTTTAACTTATCGTGTAAAATGCTTTGATAAAAAAGATAATAAAGTGAAAAAATTATTTTCATTGATCTATCTAGATAATAGAGCATGGAAAATAATTGTTGGCCCTCCGCCAGGCACATAAATTGTGATTAGGCGCATATGTGTGTTCACTCGTTTTTGGCGAAGCGTATATTTGTTTATTATTATATTGAAAATGAACAATCAACATGTAAAGGAGTCGAGAATTTATGGAATTTTTATATAAAGGCAAGATATTTCAGGTTCTTTTTGCTTTTGCATTGATGTTTCTATTTTATGGAGTTAAAAGCCATGCGCAGTACCTTGATGACACATGGTCGGTTTCCGTGAAATCGTCGGAATCTGTTAAAGTTAATATAGACGGCAGTTTTAGAGTCTCCAATATACCGGTAAAAGACGAGTTTGGCCATGCCGGTCCAGGCTCAAACCCAGATTCATTGAGCGACAGCTTTTACAGGGCAATTGCCATGAAGGACAAGGGCGCAGCCGGGGATTATAAATACGCTTTCAGCGAGCCTTTTCAGATTATAAAAAGCAGTACATATTTTGTGCAGGATTTAACATTTACAAATGTTCCGCCACCTTTCCCGGTTGAGTTGATTATTGAAGTTGAGAAACAAACGCTTACCGCGATTGAAGAGACTTCTCAATTGACCGTGACGGCCAAAATGACTGATGGCTCTTTAATAGATGTTACAGCCGGCTCAAAAAATACGATTTACAGAACGAACGCAATAGACATAGCCGAAGTCGGGCCTGACGGGCTTGTAACAGCCAATGGGCCAGGCGTTGCCTATATATCCGTCGAGTATGACAAGGTGATTGGCGTGGCGAGCATAACCGTATCGCCGGATGATGAGTTGACAACTATTCAGGGTTTTGTGCAGCTTGTTGACGAAACGCCTGTAAAGGGCGCCACTGTAATATTGAAGGAAACAGGCATATTCGCGGTTACGGACAGGGATGGGTCATTTCAATTTCTTAATGCGCCAACGCGGCTTGGCAATTTAACCCTTAACGCGTCCGCTGTTGTTAGAAAAACGGAACATTTCGGCTCAACCCAATTGTTGTCATTTGCGCCGGGTGGAGTTACCGACGCGGGCGTCATTCACCTTAAACCGGGAATATGGCAAATAGCCACATATGAAGGTTATGAGTATTTTACGCTGAGCAATAACAACGCCGAATGGGGGCCTGGTTGCAAGGCGCTTTGCGAGGAACTATTTCCATTGTCACATGGTTTCAGAATAGACACCTGCGAAACGGACGCAGCGTTCTTTTCCGGTAATTGCGTGCAGGGAGCGGTCCCAAATGTCTTTGATCCCGATGGCAACTTTGTAAATTACGGAAAAAGGGTTTGCAGAAAGTTAAGCGATTCCTGTTCAACATCAAACTCCTGGCAAAATAATGTATGGACATGCTCTTGTTTGGGCAGCCAGTAACCCGGAATGCAAGATAAAAGTCAGGCAAAAATAGAAGCATTTTTCCTTTTTTGATTTAATCCTGTAAATCCTGTCTATAATGCTTTTATTTTTATTTATATTTTGAATTTAATTTCGAGGCTTTTCGTGTATTTTTGAGGGCAAGCTTTTGCTTTTCCTATGGTTTCAGAGCTTTTAACCTCTTTTGATTTTATAGAAAGGAGCAACAATGAATACGATTTACAAACCCCGCTTTTCAGTTTTTTCAACAGTTTCCGCCATATTATTAATAGCGGCCATAAACTTTACATATATCAGCCTCTCAATTGCCGCCGGCAATAAAGCCGAGGCTAAAAAACGCACCGCCCTGGTAATAGCAAACTCAACCAACAGCGAAAAAGTATTTGGCGTTGAGTTGGCCGCTCTTGGAAACGGCTGCGGCCCCGACAATCCGCCGGTTACAGCCGATCAACTTGCAAGCCTGGGATTTTGCTCGGATGTTGTAAATTCCGATACACCGCCATACGCGGGCAAGTGCATGCTAACGCTTTCGCCAAGATCGTATACGACGTTTCCAAACATATCAAACACCTGCATCAGCGGAAGCTTGACTTTTGGCGGTTTTCCAGGCTGCCCAAACAGCGAGCACCCCAATGGATACACAACCGCCGAGTTTACCTTTAATTCAAATGAAGGCCTTGAGACCGTGAACATAAGTCTTTTATATGGATATAATGCCAGAATGACGATCTCCATGTATGGCGGCAAAGATTGGCTCTATGGAAGCCGCCCAGCCAAACCGATTACCAAAATCAGTTCAAAACTGTTGGGCGAAAACATTGGCAATCCAGGGGTTGTCCCCAAAGGGTGTAATGATTGCGTTCAGCTTATCGGCGGCATACTCTGCCCTGATTTCAGCCTCAACCCCGAATGCCAAAATTCCCGCATATGCGAAGTTTACAGAGACGCTGCAAACAGCGGAGGAACAGTCACTGTTAGTTTTGTAAACGAGCTCATACGTTACTAAAATAAGCGTATAAAATGCGCTAAAGTTTTGGTAAAAATCAGAGATTTTTGCATAATTTTTCAGAATCAAACAGTTTCCAAAGTAGCCTAAAGGGCTAAAATTATATAAGCCCTGTGTTTTTACCCTGGGAATGAAGTTTTAGTAAAAATCAAACCAACCTAAATTAAGCTGTTTACAATTCATATAAATAGTGTCACAGGCATCCTTGCCTGTGTTTTAATTTATCGCAGGCAGGATGCCTGCTCCACTCAGTCGCCCATAGTTGGTTCAATTCTTCGACTTGAACCAAACTGACGTAAACTATGCTCTGTATATAAATGAACACTTGGCAGCTTACCTGCCTTAGTGAGAATTATCCCACCGAGGGGAGAATAAATAAAAAACAACTCCTCTAAAAACGTCTAACATCTTCATAAACTCATTTGCCGGCCCAGCGATTATAGCGTTAAACAAGGTTCATTTTGATAAAGTCCCAATGCCCATGCCGGACGGCGCGACCCCGCCTTTTGCCTGGACATTGCAGCCCGCAGACGCTATATTTGACCCTCCGGTTGAGATTACTTACCCGAATATGTATGCTCTGCCCGCAGGCTCCATAGCATACTTTCGGAGTTTTGGTCACGCCACAAACAGGTTTGAGATCGTAGTCACGGGCCACGTGACAAATTACGGCTTCAGCATAATAAGTGATCCGGGCGCGGGGATAGTCAAAGCCGGTTGGGGATGCAACTGCCCGCAGTATGCGATAATAGGGCAATGCAGAAAAGATAGCGAACTCTGCGAAGGGGTTGAATTTGTTAAGGTTGAGTTTGACACAGCAAAGGTGAATGTTAGAAATCTTAATAGCGGCGCAATAACTAAATCTGTCGCTGTAATAGCCGACTCTTCGCAAACCATTGATGTAGCCGACTTTCTTACCGAGGATTCCGATATAGACCGCATTAAATGGTTAAAAAATGATGATCCTAAACATCCGCCTTCAAGCGTAATTAATTATGGCCTTGTTAAAGACTTGGGCGAGATAAAATGGTTTACAATAAAAGCGGCTTCCATATGCACCAGTGATTTTGATGAATTAATTGTTGTCATAGTTCCCAAAAAAACAAAAGATAAGTTTGATGCCTGGTATTCAAATGAATTAGGCGATAAATCCTGGCTTAACGAATTGCCGGATGTGTATAGATCGCTTGGGGAAAATAATGAGGATCCCGAGCCGGAGGCCTGCACTAATTGGGGAGTCTGCCCTTTAAGCATTTTCGATACTGTATGCGGCGTAGGCAATTATTTTCATCCCGGCGCCGCTTTTGAGATGCGGTCAGTAGAATCACCTGGAGGTCATGGACACCAGGCAACTTATGCCAGCAACGGAAATCTACTTAGAACCGGCATAAAAGCGGGTTCAGCGGATAAGGGATTTGCTACACTTTCCAACGCTTTTCAAGAGCATGTTAGACATGATGTAAACTCTTACATATGGGCGGCGCAACTGGACGGAAACAATGTTGAGGGGAATGCCATTTTAAGCAATTTTACCAGACCGTTAATGTATGAAGGTGCTTATTTTCAAAAATATTTAGAAGTCAGGCCTGCTTTTACAAGCGCTGATCCTACGCTATTAGAGCCAGACAAATGTCCGGGAGAACTATGAAAAATATAAAATTAAACAAATTTTTAGCCTCTATTTTTTTTGTTTGTATAAGTCTTTTTTCGTATTGCGGTTTCGCTAATGAAAATCAAGACGCAAATTTTAAAAATGAAAAGCAATGGAATTTAAAAATTGGCGAGACTAAATACCCAGCGCTTTTTGAGGATAACGATGGATATTCCGATGATTTTTTAGATGAGGTGGTGGCTGATATTCAATTAATTTACGCAAGATATCCCGAAGACACCTTACGCATACTTGATGAAAAAGAGAAGTTTTTTGTTAAAAACAATGAAATAACTTCAAAGAAACGCATAACTCCTCCGGAATTTTGGCCTAAAGAGTTTACGGATAACCACTTATATATGGCTCAACTTAATATCAAAGATCATATTATTATAAGAAGCGGTTTATTAAAGGGTTATAAAAAAGCAATAAAGTTAAAAAAACGGAACTTTAAAAAATTTAAAAAACTATATGAATTTATAGATTATTTCAACAATATCGGCGATCATATTAACCCGGAAAAACTATTAGAACTATATGATTTTCGATTTGCGCCATCCCCTCAAATAATGAGAAGCAAGGCAATTATTGAATTTAACAACTATAAAAATAAAAATCCTGTAAAACAATATAAAATGTTTTTGCCTAGTATTTTAGAGGTAAATAAAAGTGATGATGATATTATAAAAGGCTATTTCTTTTATCATGCGGTATGCTTTGATAAAAAATATAATGAAGTAAATAAAGTATTCCCTTTAGTTTATTTAGATAATAAATGGAAAATTATAATTGTTCCGATAGGCACATAAAAAATCGATAAGTAATTACAGGCTTGCCTCCGGGAACATGAGACATTGATATATATAAAAAATATTGCCGCTTTCTTCACCATAATATATCTTGTTGGCGGATACAATATTTATGCGTCCAATAGTATAGAAGCGGAGAAGCAAGATGGAAAACAATGGAGCTTGGAAATTGGCGAGACTAAATATCCAGCGCTTTTTGATGTTGAAACACAGGCAGGGATGCCTGTGCCACTATTTATAAGGATTTGAAAATCGCTTAAATTAGTATCTTATAAGTTAAATGATAATAAATGTTGATAAAATATTTGGATTTTATTATTTATTCTATACGGTGTATAGTTAATGTCCGATGTGGTTCAAGCCGGAGGCTTGAACCAACAATTGATTAACAGCGATTGAGTATAAGTATATCGCATAACGTTTATTGATATAAAGTATTCAATTGTATTGTTTTTAACATTAACACGGTTAATGTACTCCATATATAGCCATATTTAACCCTTGTGGCTTAGCTGCATTTTTTTTTATAAGTATTGATTTGTCACTCTTCCGGCGCTCTGCCCAGCGCTATTGATAGGATAGATTGATTAAACTCAACGGCAAGCAGATCCGGGTAACTATCGTTGTTTATGTCGTCAATCAGCAACGAATATAAACCATGCATAGAGATGATCGACAACGGTTCGGATAGTAAAAAGAGGCCATTGTTGTTCAGGCGCACATGGATATCTTGTGTGTCGTCGAGTGTGAAGGCTATATCATTTTGCCCATCGAAGTTAAAATCTTTGGCGCAGACAAATATTGCGCGGCCGTTGGCAGGCAGTGACTCGCTCTTTTTCGGTTTACCCTCTTTATTGCCCAAATATGTGACAATTCGACCGGGGGCGCTTGAATGGGCCACAATTAAGTCCTCAAAGGCGTCGCCATTAATATCCTCAATGGTTAAATTATATGGCAAGTCCATGGTTTTAATAGTCTCCGGCTTGGAAAAGGCTCCATTTTCTAAACCAAAATAGAGCGTTACATTGTCATCCCACTGATTTGCGCTACACAAGTCGAAAAAACCATCGGCGTTTATATCTCCAACTGCCAGTGATATCGGCCGCCGTCCCGTTGGCAAACTGCGAACTTCAAAATTTTCGCCGTCCTGATTGTTGAAAAGTAAAATTATTCTATTTTCAACTGCGTCGGATGCCGCAATGTCAGGGAACTTGTCTTGGTTAAAATCACGGATAGTGATATTATATGGCACACCGCCAACATTATGCCGCGCCGCCAGGGTTAGCTTTCCATCTCCGGAGCCGTGGTGTATTTGTATTTCATTATTTACGCAACCGTAATCGCAAGCGCTGACTATAACATCAATATTTTTGTCTAGGTTCAAATCCGCCATGGCTAACGATGTTCCTCCCAGTTGTATATCCACTTCCTGAAAAAAAGTCAATGTGCCGTCTTCGTTGCCTAAAAATACCGAAAGCGAGCGCCCTTTGCGGTTTGCTGTTACAACATCCGGGAGGTTGTCGTGATTTAGGTCGGCAACGGCCACATCCAGCGGCTCTTCATCTGTTGGATAGAGTTCCGCGTCATGAAAATAGTTCCGGATATTCATGGCCGCCCAAGCCGAAGCGGAAAACAGCAAAATTATAACAAACACACAATAGCGGATATTTTTAAACATAAATTCTCCTTTTCAATCTCCTTTTTATTTCAAACCGATTTTTGATTTGTTTAATTCAATGCTATCCTCATAAAATTTTATCTGTTTTTTCATAAAGTCAACTGATTTTAAGTCCTTTTGTTGTTGAATACGCAACTTTAGAATTTCAATATCCTTTTCAAACATTGTATTTGCCTGTAATAAGTAAAAAGCGCTATAAAATTGTTTTAGCTCTTCATAAGCTTGTTTATATTTGCCTGTTTCAGCGTAACTTTTTGACAATTTGTCACGCAACATCCAGCTACCTGAATTGCTATTAATCTCTTTCTGCAACAATTCAATGATTTTTGATTGTTGGCCTTTTTTTTCATAGGCATCCGCTAAATATGAAACAAGGGAGGATCTCGTGTGGCCTGTATTTTTTTCAATACTATCCTTTAGCAATGTAATAGCATTATCCACTTCTCCTATATTAATTAAATCTGAAGATATAGAATGGATTTGCGTTGCGTAATTCTCGTCAGTCTGGTAAAGATTTAAACGGTAATATACCTCTCTTTTTTTCCTGGCTTCAATATCATCCGGGGAAGGAGGTTTAATTTTAGATAGAACGTTTATAAGGAATAAAATCTGTTTAGGCGACAAACTAATTTTAGCTGAAAATATAACTCTGTCTCGCAACGAAGGCGATTGCAGTATATTTCCATCCGCCACAATTGCTAGTTTACAGCCAATATTTGTTTGTGTCTTTTCTTTAATCGTATCCCATGAGTTGGCGGCAAACTCAAAAAGCGCATCATAAGCGCTTCCCATATCCGGATATTGCTTTTTGATCTGTATGCGCTCTATATCTTTATAGGAAATAATTTGCGGCATATTTAAAACGTCTTTTTTATCGTTTAAATTTGCAAGGATTTCGGGTTTTATTACATGGCGGCCTCGACAGTCTGTATGCATGCTGAATTTATCATTTTTAACCGTATAATAACCTGTAAAGTCCTTGGCCAAAA
This sequence comes from Candidatus Anammoxibacter sp., assembly GCA_021777105.1. GTDB lineage: Bacteria > Planctomycetota > Brocadiia > Brocadiales > Anammoxibacteraceae > Anammoxibacter_B. The sequence continues at coordinate 34,462 of JAIQZQ010000023.1, read as the reverse complement.
GGTCCATTGGCAAAGTCAATAATATTAAAAGCGGGAAAAGCGAAGTTTTAATCATAATTTAATGCAATTATTAAGATAGATAAATCTATAAACAAATCTCACGTAATTAAGAGACCAACATTATCTAATAAAACGAACATAAAAGCACGCGGAAAATTTGACCTAAAAGTATCTTATTAGTTAAATTCTGATATTTTTTGACGGAAAATTTAAATGCGTCATAAAATTCCAGGATTAATACGGTGTGTTTAGAGGGCGACTCTAATCGCAAAACAAAAACGTTTTGGAGCCGTCTGCAAGACTGCTCCAGCTTTTAATTTTGTTTTTTCGCTTTTAATCTGTGTAATCTATGGTTGCTTCTTAATCTGTGAAATCTGTGGTTTATATTGCTTTCGCTTTTCCGGTTTATCCGGATTAGGGGAGGGGGGTATTTAAAATCGCTCAATTTAGGTTATATAAATGGTGCGAGTGAGTTCATTATTTTTCAAGCAAATCCCATTCAGGAACGCTTCTATCTGGAATCTTATCTAATATCCGGTTTACTTTAGCTTTTAATTTTGGGATTGATTTCTTTGACAACTTCGACTCTAGAGATGATAATAATTCCATTTGAGTAATCTGTATATTAAGTAGATAACCGGCTAAATGATTTAATGACACGCCCTGAGATTTGGCCTCCATTTCCAACCTTCTTTTCAAATCCACAGGCAATCTTAGTGTTACAATTTGATTTCTATTCATAATTTGTTCTCCAAATTTTACAAAAATCTCTTGGAGTTATAATCTTAAAAGCAAAACCTTTTAATTCCGCATTTGTAAAATCTCTAATATTTGAAGTGACTAAATATTCACTATTGCTTACAAACGCGCATTCATAAACCATGTTATCATCTTCGTCAATTAGATTAGGCCTAATTAGAAAATAAATAGAATGTTTTTGCGCTAATAAAGCTAATAAATCCAGAACGCTTTCAACTTCCTCCACTGATAAGCCAAGTAACGTTAAATTCTCTTCTCTGGTTAAGACATCGTAATATTCAAAATAAATTTGAGGAGAAAGGGCCAACTTTACTTTTTCATTTAATATTAATTGTAAAATAAAGTTTGAAGCGCCGACATTGCTATAAAGGGCTGAAAAGATCACATTGGTATCAACAGTAATTACCATTGAATTATGATAGCATATACAACTACATTTATCAATTTGTTGTTAAAATAATATTTGGCATTGTTGCATGCGCATGATTTTAAATTAAATCACATGTCTTTTGTTAAACTTGAAACCGCCAAGGCGCAAGACTCTCATTGGCTGAATCTGATAGGGGAGGTTAATAGGGAATAGGGAAGCTATTGGAGTTCATCCTAATCTGTTTGTTCGAGAATAGCAATTTTATCAATGACAAAACTGTTGACTCTTTTGAGTGTAGTGATACAATTTGAAAGTTTAACAATTTATCCCCTTTGAGGATAACAATGAGTAAAATCAGAAAGTTCCTTCTGGTTAACTCAAGTTTAACATTCTAACCCGGATAAACCGGAAAAGTGACTAAAGTGATCTAAAGTTAAAAGTGAACTAAAGTTTAGGTGAAAATCCGAGATTTTTGTTAAATTAATGCTGAAGCAGTCTTGCAGATAGCTTCTAAACGTTTTTGTTTTACGATTACAGTCGCTCGCAAAACTTAACGTATTAATTCTGGAATTTGGCGGCGCATTTAAATATCTTGTCAAAATTTGTCAGAATTTAACTTGTAAGATAATAACCAACCATAATGGAGGTCCCAAATGAAAGCGTATATTTTAGAATATAATGGAGTTCAGATAGGCGACACGGTTTGGCCGTCTATTCTTGATGAAACCGCAATTAAACGAGATGAAGTTTACGAGGACGAGTTAAGCGCGAGTGAAAGGGGAAAGGTTGTAATCTTTAACGTTGAAGAGTTCCCGGAATTTGAAGAAGTTCTTTTTGGAAGCATAGTTGTAAGGAGTTATGAAGGATATAACGAGACTTACGAAGACGCCAAAAACGCTTACAACAGATTTACCAACGAACAATCATTAGGTTTTGACGAGGAAGATGTTTCTTGAAACTTAACCGTATAAACCTGATAAGTAGGCACGGAACCAGTGTGCGATGTATAAGTCACTTTGATTCTCCATCTGGAATAGAGGGCAAGCTCGACTTGTGAACAGTAGGGGGGGTATACCATGTGCCGGAGATATGGCTAAAAGTCTTGGAAGCGTCAGGGATGGGCACACATTGCAGTGGATTGGTAAAAAGGGCGATATTTTCTCATGTTTTACACTTTTATTGCCAAAATTTGCTCAATTTAAGCTATAATTTAAACGTTAAAATATTCTTATATTAAACGTTTTTATAAATTTATGCTTGGTTTTAATATGAATGTCCAAACTTTAGAATTTGATAAGAAACAGCTAATTAAGGCTTTAGTTAAATACACGCCTAATGAATTAAAAGATATTATAGATGAGTTGCTTAACCAAAAAGCTTTTACTTCTTCTACGTTAGATGAGATAACCAATGAAGCTTCAACGATTGTAAAAGATAGATCTTTAAGCCCGGATATAGTTAAGGACGCAATTGAATGGGCAAGATCAAAAAAGTAGTAATTGACACAAATATTTTTATTTCAGGTTTTGGGTGGGACGGCAAACCGGAAGAAATATTATTGCTTGTTGAAAAAATTTAATAACAAATTTTATAAGCAATGATATTTTTGATGAAATAAAAAGAACCGTTTTTTATCCTAAGCTCCAATTTAATGAATCTTTACGAAACAAAATAATTGAATTTGTATTTATTCATTCTTCCTTTGTAGAACCAAACGAAATCATTTCCCTTATTTCTAAAGATCCGCATGATAATAAATTTTTATCATGCGCATTTGACGCCAATGTTGATTTCATTATTTCCGGCGATCCTCATTTACTGACTCTAAAAGAATGCAGGTCAATAAAGATAGTGAACCCCTCACAATTTCTATCGCTTTTATAATATAGAAGAGGCGTGTTCAGACTTGTTTTAAATCCATTTTATCCTGAAAAATACTACGATTTAAATGTATATTATAGAATTAACACGGTTAATTCACTCCAAAATAAATCAGTGAAAAACAAAAAGCAAAGAATGTTTTTATTCGTACCTTAGGACTTCGACTGGGTTATAGTGGGAGGCGCGTATTGATGGTTGGAGGCTGAATATGAGGCTGCTCAGGATTGTTAATCCGGCAATGACTGCGATGTCCGGTTGGCTTATTACGGTTGGTATCTGGTTAAAGTAGTATATTTCCGGGGGAAACGGCCGCCAGCCTGATATGTTGAAGACAATTTTTTCAATAGTGTTTATGTTAAGGACTATTGCGATGCCGATGACGACTCCCATGGCGGCTCCCATTACGCCTATAAAAAGGCCGTTCAGGAGGAAAATAGACATTATGCCTTTAGCGGTTGCGCCAAGGGCTTTGAGTATGCCGATATCTTTCATTTTTTCAAGCACTACCATCCTCAAGATTGCCAGTATTGAGAAACCGGCTACTATTATTATGCAGCCAAGTATTATGGACATGACACGCCGTTCGATTGTGACTGCGGTCAGGAAGGTTTTTCTGGCGTCTTCCCAGGTCTGGACGTAATAGCCGAAGCCTAGTTTCTCTTGCAGCTCTTTTTTAACCTGGGGGCCGTATTTATAATTGTCGAGTTTTACTTCAATGCCTGTTACGGAATCTGTTACTCCCATTAGCTCCTGGGCCGCTTTCAGGGGGATATAGATGTAGCTTTTGTCAAAATCGTACATGCCTGAGCGGAACCTGCCCGCAAGAATAAACGGTTTTACGCTTATTGATTCCCACCCTTTGAGTGTTACCAGCACTATCTTTTCATTGTTCGGCAGAAAGCTTTCAGGGTTTGTCTCGTAATCGCCCGGGCCTGTGCGCAGTAGTTCAATGCCGGCAAAGGCGCTGTAAAGCTTCTTTTCGCCGTGGCGGTGTAAGAGGCCTTCAGGTTGGGCGCCGAACGGCTTTATATAATCGCCAAAATCGCTGACTTTGGCCTGGGCTACAGGATCAATGCCTTTAAAGTATACAAACTCCTTTATGCCTCGCTTGCGCATAAGGGCCGGGCTTTCAATATATGGGGCGCAATGCTCGATATGGTCGGTTGCTTTCAGCAGATCCATTATCTCTCTGTAATTCTCAAACTTGTTGGACCCGCTTTTGTACACAATTATATGAGAGAGGGTGCCGCGTATGCGCTGGCGAAGCTCCTTGTCAAAGCCTTTCATAACCGAGAGGACGACAATAAGTGTCATTACGCCGATTGCTATGCCTGCGACGGCAATCAAAGTGACCTTTTTCTTGCGCAAATACCTTAAGCTGACAAATAGTTTGTACATTGTTTAATTGTGCGGTTTTTAAAAATCTTGTAAATAGTGGTTTGATCACCTTAATCTGGATAAGCCGGCAAAGGAGAAAAACGCTATTTGTTGGTTCAATGTCTCTGACTGGAACCATATTGACGTAAGTAATACTATGTATTTATCTTTAAATTCGCAGCTGAGTTGCTTTAGCGCCGGCTTGGTTCAAACTAGAGACTTTAACCCACGTTGTTTTTGTATTTTTACTTTTCCAGTTTATCCGTGTTAGGCCATTATATTAACAAAATAATAATAATTTTGGTAATTATATATATGCAAAGAGGATTTAAGCGTTAATAAATTCCATTGGGTCGCAAAAATGATATAAATCTGAACCGGTTAAAGTCTTCCAGTTAAGCCGGTTGCGGGGGGTTGATTTTGGCAGCAGGAGTGTTGAAATGTGGAGGTGGGGCGGAATTTTGGGGTGTTTATTTGCTGAATCGGCGATTACGGCTATTATATCGGTTTCTTTTATTTGCGCGCCTATTTCAATATGATCGTAAGGCGTTATGTGGGCGTATATTGTGTGTAGTCTGCTGCCGCGCGCGTCGGTGTGATTTCCGCAGACAAATATTGATTTGCCAAGGAAATCGTCGCATATTTGGACTACTGAGCCGGCAAAAAGCGCGGGTATTTTTGTTGAGGTGGGCAGGTGTCGTATTTGCCCGGAAACGTTTTTGTAGAGATGGAAGTCAACGCCTTCATGAGGGGCGGGTCTGTTTTCGTTGCCGGTCCACCATTTTTGAGGTTGGTTAAACAGCATGCCTGGTGTGAATTCCCACGTCGTAAAATCAGGAACGGCAAGGTTGTTAAGGTTTATTAAATAATCTGTAAGTCCTGATTTTGTAAGCATTTAGAACTGTTTTGAAGCTTTATTGTTTGCGCCGAAAGATTTATGCGGCCATAAATTTTGTGATGAGTATTTCAAGGTCGTTTTTCGCTTTAACGTTGTGAACCACTCTTGCGTCAAGGCTCAATGCTACGCCCTCTTTAAGATCCTGCGTTTTGCCTTCAACCTCGAAAGTTCCATTGCCGGATACGCATACAACCGATATGGGGCAATTTGCGGCATGGTCGTCAAGCGTTGCTCCGTTGCGCAATGAAACGAGTATGATCTTTCTGGTAGGGCTGCTGTTGAGCACGTTTATGTTAAGATCTTTGTCCGGTTTTTCTTCTTTTGGCGCATTTTCCGCTTTTATTTCGGGTTCATCGCCGTTCTCCACAAAATTTTTGGCTTCGGATTTTTTCTTTTTACTGTCTGTGCAAAGTGGGCAAATTTTCAGGTTATTTTCATCCGCAACGTTTCTCAACGTTATTTTGGCAAGATAATCGCCTTTATCAATAATGTTGCAAAGCAGATCGTTAAGCGCTTTTGCCGGGTCGGCATTAATTACAGGGGCTTTCCCCTCATTTAAGATAATGCCGGCTTCTTCGTAAATAGCGGCGGCCTTTTTGGCGTCTATAACGCCTTGTAATCTTGTTATAATTGAGTTTATTATGCGTTCATTCTCGTCCATGGCATTGCTCCAATAGGATTGCAAGCCGTGAATATGAACAATCAGTATTCAATTCGCGGCTTGCTGTTAAAAATATGAAAAGATTCACGTTAAATAGTCTTTTTATTTTAACTCTTTATATATAAGAGGGGTAGCAAAAATTATACGCAGCCCCTAAGTTGTTTATTTACATGCTGTTGCGCAATTCTCGGCTTAAAATCCTGGGTTGAACGGCTCTTTGCGCTTTTGTACAGCATCCAAGCCCAGTTGGCAATTTGCTCTTCGCAGTTTGCAAAATCAATAAGATTGTTGTCTCCCGCAGCCGGCTGCCAGTATCCAGTATCCAATATCCAGAATGCGCTAACTTGTTGCCTGGCCTTACTTTATCTCGCCTTCAATGCCGATAGTGATCTCTTCGACCGGTATCTTTATTTTAGAAGATTCTAGGGCTTGGTCAACTGCGTGGTTCAATCCAAAACAGCACGGCACCTCCATATGCGCAATGGTTATACTTTTAATGTTGGCCTGGGTGAAAATATTTGTTAGTTTTTCAATATAAAAGTCGAGGTCGTCGAGTTTTGGGCAGCCGATTACAAGAGCTTTGCCTTTTAGAAATTTCTCGTGGAAGCGCGGATACGCAAACGGCGCGCAATCAGCCGCGATAAGCAAGTCTGCGTTTTGCAGAAACGGCGCGGTAGGGGGGATTAACGTCAATTGAACCGGCCATTGCGCCAACATTGATTGAGCGTTTTCATTTGATGATACATCGCAACATTGTGCCGAAACATCTCTTTGTATAACCCTTGCCGAAGGGCAACCTCCGCCTGCTGCGTGTGGTTTGCTTTGCGGCGCGGGCTGATGCCCGGCGTTTAACGGCTCCCTGCCTATGTTGGCCAAATGGCCGTTGACCGCTTCTTCATCAAAATCAGGCGCATCCCTCTGCTCTATGGAAATGGCGTCTTGCGGGCAATGTCCCAGGCATGCTCCGAGGCCGTCGCAATAGATTTCGTTTATTAATTTGGCTTTGCCGTCGATTATTTCAATAGCGCCTTCAGCGCAGTTGTTTATGCAGTCGCCGCAACCATTGCATTTCTCTTCGTCTATTAACACAATATCTCTTTTCATTATTTCTGATCCTCCTGTTAAAATTAAAACAAAATTTAAGATTTAAAATTTAAAAATGCGATTATGCTAATAAGTATACGTTTTATATTTTTCATTACATTGATCTATGTCAAAATAACGAAAAAAAATTTTAAAAAGTTTAAGAATATCATCCAAAAAAATCGGGTTATACCCCACAAGGCAAAAATTGAGAAAAACAATTTTAAGGCAAAAAGAGGTATAATTTCCTCCGAAAAAAAATCATGTAATACTTTACAGAATAGAGGACGGAAAATTAATAAAATCGGCCCTAAATTAAGAGACCAAAAATGTTTTAAAATATCATTGACTTTGACTTTAAGTCATGTTAGTATGTGGCGGTTTTGCAGGACAGAATCATCCATTTTTGTTATAAAAATTTTTTAATTAACCCCAATAAGAGATAGTTAAATGCAGACTACAACAAAAAGAGATTTGTGTGAAAAAATAGCGCGAAGGACAGATAACACTCACATCATTGTCAAAGAAATCATTCAAATGTTTTTAGATGAAATAATCAGCGAACTATCAGAGAGTAGAAGGATTGAATTGCGTGATTTTGGCGTATTTGAGATCAGAAAACGCGCGGCGCGCAAAGCCAGAAACCCAAGAACAGGCGAAGTTGCCTATGTGCCTGAAAAGAGCGTTGTAGTGTTCAAAGTTGGAAAGCTAATGAAGGAAAAAGTTTGTAAAAATTCAAACACCTAATCCCCCGTTTCAAATTCATTTTGTTTAAATCCCCTGCGGTTGTTTAACAAAGCCTCAAAATACTTTAACTAGTTATTTATAAACAAGTTACATCAATAGTTGCATTAAGATTAATCATTATTGCAAATCCTTTCGCTGAAACAGATGTTTATCTGTAAAGCGTTATATATAAACACGTTACGTAAAAATATCATAAAAAACAATTCCCAATATCGCCTGAAAGGCTTAAATTATACTAGAGCGGGATTTTAACCCTGGGGATAAAAAGCAAAAGTGTGATAAGAAACCCGTGATTCATTGGTAATTATTGTGTTATTTGATACAACTCATTATTTTTCAATAGGTTACACTGAAATATGAAAGACAGACTGGACGAATTTGTTAATAATAATCAGGAAGATATGGTCCAATTGCTGTGCCGATTAATAGGCGCAAACACTGAGAATCCACCGGGAAACGAGATAGCCGCGGCCAATATAGTAAAGGAATATTTTGAAGATTGCGGCATTGAGTATAAAATCTTTGAAAAAGAGAAGGACAGAACAAACATTATCGGCTATATCGGCAATGGGAAGCCTGAAATCGTTGTGGCATGCCATCTTGATGTTGTTCCCGCCGGCAGCGGATGGGACACAGATCCCTTCATAGCGGAAGTTAAGGACGGCAGGGTTTACGGCAGAGGGGCGAATGATAATAAGGGCCAAATGGCTTCAATGATGATTCTGGCGAAGTTTTTAAAGGAAAATGAGGGCATTTTCAAAGGCAGGTTTATACTTGCCGGTGTGGCCGACGAGGAGAAGGGCTCGGCCCTTGGCGCGGAATATCTTGTTGAGGATGGGCTTTTGCATGCGGATTACGCCATAATTCCCGATGTGTCGCACAATATGCAAATGATAGACGTCTCTGAAAAAGGGGCGTTATTTCTTGAAATAGTCTCGCATGGCAAGCAGGCGCACGGCTCAACTCCTGAAAAGGGCGTTAACGCTATTTGGAACATGTTTGAGCTGCTTGAAAAGATTAAGAATATTAAATTTGCGCGCATGTCGCATCCGCTTCACTCACCGCCAACGTTTAACCTGGGAATTATTTCAGGCGGCGCGGCAAGCAATATTGTGCCTGGAGAGTGCAGGGCAAAGCTGGACATCAGATATCTGCCCGGCGACACAGCTGAAAATGTGTTAAAAAGTATTGATGATGCCGTTAAAGAGGTTGAAGCGGCAAACGCAACAGCTAAATTCGAGGTTAAGGTGGATTCGTCGCTGCCACCGTCTGAAGTGCCGGTTGACAATCCTCTGGTTTCTTCAATTTTAAAGCACGCTGAAGCGGCTCTGAGCGCAAAACCTGAAGTAAAAGGCATGGCAGGCGCCACTGTAAACAAACAATTGATCGTTAAGGGCATAACGTCGGTTGGGTTCGGCCCCGGCGACACCGGCGAGGCGCATATTGCCAATGAATCCACCGATATAAAGGAACTAGCCGATTTTGCAAAGATTATCGGCCATGTCGCTTTTGATCTGACGAATTCAGGTTAGGAACGCGGAAGAAATAAAACGTCCCATCTCACATCCGTCTTCAGGCAATCTTTGCCAGTTCTTCAATCGCCGAATCCTCAACGCAGCTTAGGCTGCGGCCCTGATTCAGCTCAATTCGGTTCGGCTCAATCAGATCGATCAAATCCTGCCTAAATCTGAATGCGATTTGGGACATTTTATTTCTTCCACGTTCCATAGCTTTTGAAATTTCCATAAACCGCCCTTTTGTTATGTAACATTTTAACCTCCTGGCTTGTTTTTTCAACCATGCAATCTCTTTCAGGCGCATAAATCAAGACCTCAAATCTCGCGTAAGTTTATATACCGCTTTGATTTATATGTAAACTGTTTTTTTCTTAATTTCCCGCATTGCTATTCGTTTAAAAATTCAAATTGACCACCTTCTTTCCGGTTAAGCCTTCCATTATCAGGGTAAATTTAATAAATTAACTCGAAATGTTTTGCTTTTATATAGATTCCGGTTTACAGTAAAGTATAAATTTCATTGAAGTCTTTTGCTTTTAAGTTAAAAACATAATTTGAAAAACGAGAGTATGAGTCTTATTTGATTCTTTAGATAGGTCTTGATAATGGAAATTGACGGCATAAAATATAAAAGCGGAAGTGAAATCTGCAAGGAGTTGGGCGTTTCGCGAAAAAAATTTGATCTGGTTCGGTTAAAATTAGCCTATCACCCCGCTTTTGCCACAGCGGCAGGGGAGTCGTTGGTTAAAAAGGTAGGCAGGTTTATCTATTTTAATGAGAAACAGACAGCCGTCTTTAGCGCGATATTGGCGCCCGGAAATGTTGAAGAGCAAAAAAACGCTGAAAATGAGCCGTCAGACGGCAAGCAGCGCAATGATGAGGTTGCTCAACCTTTAGAAAGCGACGCGCCGGAGCCCGCTGGTATGCCGCCGCAAAAGCCGCGCGATTTGCCGATATCCGATAATCCGCCTGAAAGCGGCAAACAGAAGCTTGCAAGGTTTGTTTTAGAATTTATGAGTTCAATGGGCTGGACGTCTATAAATAAACCTGCTGAGTCTTGTATTGACCTTGTTTTGGCAAAAGCCGACCTTAGATGCGCGGTTACAGTCAATGAAAAGGAAGAAGATGTGACCTGGGAGGTAATTGACGAATTGGTCTTAGAGGCGAAAAAACTCGGTTGTTCGGCTTCTTCATTTGTGACAAACGGCTATTTCAGCGACGAGGCGAAAAACCTGGCTCAAATAAAAGGATGCTCTTTAATAGACAGCAATATCCTGCATGAATGGCAAGTGATAGTAAACGGGAAGTTTTGAATTATGGTTTATCAATTTTTGGGACACGGCTTTAAAGAAGAAGCCGCCCAAAGAATTGTAATTAGCCGGCGATATTCTTGTTTTTAAAAGCGCTCTTTGCGGCTAGCGCTCCATGCCCGTTTACGTGTTCTTCAGCGCCAGCCTGATGAGGGCTTCTATGCCGTCGTCGGCGCTAAACGTCGTTAAGGAGTCGTTTACTGCTTTTTCGGCTGTTGAGCGGACGTAGCCGAGGGATATGAGGGCTAGGATCGCGTCTTCAATTATGTTGTCCTTTTCGCTTTTCTCTTTTGAGGCCGGGATTGTGGATACGCTTTTTATTGAATCTTTTAATTCGAGGACTAGCCGTTCCGCAGTCTTTTTGCCGATGCCCTTAATTCTGCCCAAAGCTTTTGAATCGCCTCCGACTATGGACTCTTTTAAATCGTTTAGCGGGCCTCCAGACAAAATTGCCAGCGCTATTTTGGCGCCCACACCGCTAACCGAGATCAACAATTTAAAGACGTCGCGCTCCTCTGTAGTGGCAAAGCCATAGAGCGTTATAAGATCGTCGCGGATAAAAAGTTGAGTAAAAAGTTTGGCTTGCCCCTTATCAGGCAGGGTGTCGAAAGTTGAAAGCGGTATGCTTATATAATAGCCTTTATTAGAGCATTCAAGGATCAAATGGGTGGGGGATTTGGAAATAATGGTTCCCTGGATGTAATCGAGCATTTCTATACGGGTATAAAATTAGTCTTTATGAAAATTATTTGGGCAATTTGGCCGTTAATTGCCGGCAAAAATTTGAGAATTAAGGCAGGAGGAGCTAAAGTGGTGTCTGAAGTTTTGAAAATGCGGCGCTAAAGGTTGATCGTATATAACATTTAGCGCCGCAATAATTTTATTAAACTCTACTCTTCATCTTCATCGGCAACTTCGACTTCAACGTCATCATCATCTTCTTCTTCTTCTTCTTCAATTTCGGCTTCATCTTCAATGATGTCATCTTCATCTATAGCATCACCAACATCTTCTATTTTTTCGTCTTCAATCGGCTCAACTTCAGCGTTTGTTTCTTCAAGCTCATTGTCCGCGTTTTCTTCGCTTTCAGGCTTAAATTCAGCAATAATTCCATTTTCGCCGTCCGGCGCTTTTTCAAGCGACTGGCCGAGGCGCAATCCTTTTTGTTTAAGGATGTTTCTAATCTCGTAAAGAGAAGTCTCCCCAAAGTTTTTATATGACAGCAAATCATGCTCGCTTACTTTGGTAAGGTCGCCGAGCGTCGAGATAAACATCTTTTCAAGGCAATTTCTGCTTCTTACCGACAATTCAAAATCTGATATTGGGATGCTGAGCACGTCCTGTGTCTTGTCATGGCGTTTTGGGACATTTTCATCATAATACATGCAGAGCGACATATCAGCGTCTTTGCGGTACATTTGCGCCCTTAAATTATTTGGATCCGTTTTTAACACGGACTCGTAGCAATCAATCGCTTTCTTATACTCGCCCTTGTCTTCATACAAAATACCAAGATTCATAAAGCTGCTAAGGTACTTTATCGTCAGCTGGTTGCACTGCTCGTATAGGTCAATCGCCTCTTCATCCATATTTTGAAGGTCGTAATTATACGCTTTTCTGAACAACGCCGGCGTATGGTCAGGGTCAACATCCAGCGCTTTTTCATACATATCAAGCGCTTCGTCCTTTTCCCCTATATCATCCAGGCAATGGCCTAGCTGGTAAAAGATGTCGGCGTCGTTTGTCACAACTTTCAAGATGTCGCCGCATGCCTTCTTCGCGCCTTCAAGGTCGCCTGATTTACGTTTGGTTGCGGCTATTTCGTATTGGGGCAAATAATCGGTTTCAGTTAAAGTTTTTGAAGCCGAATGTTCAAAGCAATCAATTGCTTTGTCGTATACACCCATCTCCTGGTAGCATTTGCCTATATAAAATTTAGCGATTTTTTTTGATTTGATATCGTTTAGAGCTTCAAGGGCCTCTTCATACTTGCACAAGGCAATAAGGCTTATACCGGACGCCAATTTGTAATTTTCCTGTTTTGCGCTGTCCTTAACCCTTTTTAAGGATTGTTCAATGCTCTTTATCTTCTCTTCAAGCTTTTCATGGCCGCCTTTAACTGCATATATTTGTAGCTTTAATTCATTCAATGTTGTGAATGCGCAATTATCAACATCCATAACCTCGTCAATATCAAGCTCTTTCGCCTCAGAAATCATATGTTTCTCCAAAAATTATAAAAAGTCTTTATATATTAACACTGAGCAGCTTGGCTGCTCTCGTGAGAATTATCCTCATAGGGGATATTCAGGATTTTATAAATCGTCTAAATTATCAAAAGAGATAGGATTATGCAATAAAAAAAATAAAATCCCGGCTGGAGCAGTCTTGTAGACTGCTTCACATGTTTTTTGATCGCGGAAGAGGTTTTGACAAATAATTAAACGTAAATGTTTTATTAAACGTTTCGATAACTTCAGAAGTAAATGATTTGCTTGATGAAATATCGGAGCGTGGAAGCAGTGAATTAAAAACCGCGGTTAGAGATGCTAAAGGGCTTGTGTATGGGCAATAATAGCGATTAGCTTTGATCAAAACCAGAAGGCCGCCTTGAATCAGCAATGTCTGCTTGATTCAGGCACTTTTTTTACTTCTGCCGCTCAGATTTGTAGTCTAAACCGAAACGTTTTGCAATCCATTTGCGATTTCCCGGCATTGCGCTGTTTTTTTCATTTCAAAATCCTTTCAAAATAGTTAGAATTGTAGAAAAATTTTTTCATGGCGCGGCAAAAGCGCGGCGTGGATAAAAAAACAATGTTGTAATTCTTTTGACAATAACAGTTTATGGCTTTTTGGCGGATTGTAATTGTTGATTTGAATTTATAAATGAGCGCTGAGCGGTTTGTCTGCTCTAGTGAGAATTATCCTGGAAATGGATAAAAACAGGAAACCCAATTATTTATTGGCTAAAATGCTATGAAAATTTGTAATTTTGATGTTGGAGGCTCGTCTCCACTGGTTTTGATAAGCGGCCCGTGCGTTATTGAGTCGTATGAGCTATGTTTTGAAATAGCTGAAGAGTTAAAAAGAGTTTCAGTGTTATTGAACATTCCATATGTTTTTAAGGCGTCGTTTGATAAAGCTAACAGAACTTCGGTAACTTCATATAGAGGCCCCGGCGTTAAAGAAGGGGCTGAAATTTTGCGTAAAATTAAATCAGAGCTTAAAGTTCCGGTTATTTCCGATGTGCATTGCCTGGAAGATGTTGAAATGGCGGCGGAAGTACTGGATATTATACAGATTCCGGCGTTTTTATGCAGGCAAACTGACCTGCTGGTGGCTGCGGCAAAGACGGGGAAGCCGGTAAATGTGAAAAAAGGGCAGTTTTTAGCGCCCCGGGATATGAAGAACGTGGCTGACAAGATTGCAAACTCAGGCAATGAGAAGATAATATTTACCGAAAGGGGGACTTCTTTCGGTTATAACAATCTGGTTAGCGATATGCGTTCAATAGGAATAATGCAAGAGTTGGGGTATCCTGTTATTTACGACGCGACCCATAGCGTTCAGCTTCCAGGCGGGGAGGGCTCAAAATCAGGCGGAGACAGGAAGTATGCGGCGCCTTTGGCAAAGGCGGCAGTTGCGGCGGGTTGCGACGGGTTGTTTATTGAGGCGCATAAAGAGCCTGAAAAGGGAATGTCGGATGCGGCGACAATGCTGCGGCTTGCCGATGTTGAGCCGCTTATGCGCCAGGCGGTCAAGATACATGAAATTGTGATTGCAGTTGACTAAATATGCGGGGACGAACTTTAATAGCGGTATTATACTACCTGTCCGCGGCAAAAGCCGTTGGACTTTTATTATTATTTATTTAGCGGAACTATAGAGATATGAATAAATTTGAGCAGGATCGTATTGAGAAACTGGAAAAACTCAGGGAAGCGGGTATTGATCCTTTTGGTTGTAAATTTGAGGGAGCGCAAGGTTTGGCCGCGGTTGCGGACGGGTATTCGGATGACAAGGAGGGCAGCGATGCAAGGGTGGCGGGACGCATTATGACTATGCGGCCGCACGGCAAAACAGCTTTCCTTGACATAAGGGATTGGAGCGGCAAAATACAGGTATATATAAAAAAAGACAAAATCGGAGATGAAAAGTTCGACATTTTCAAGCTTCTGGATTTGGGCGATATTATCGGCGTTGACGGCAAGCTGTTTAAGACTCGAACCGGCGAGGTTACCGTGTTCGCGGACGATTTTAAAGTGCTTTCAAAAGCCATATCGCCTCCGCCTGAAAAATGGCATGGTTTAAAAGATGTTGAGATGCGGTACAGGCAAAGGTACATTGATCTGTTTTCAAATCAGGAAGTTATGCAGACGTTCCTGAGCAGGGTGAAGATTATAAAATGGGTTAGGGAGTATTTGGACTCGGACGGTTTTGTCGAGGTTGAAACGCCGATGATGCAACCTATTCCGGGCGGGGCAACCGCTAAACCTTTTATTACAAAACATAACACATACGATATGGAGCTGTATCTCAGAATAGCGCCTGAACTCTATTTAAAAAGGCTTTTGGTGGGCGGGATGGAGCGCATTTATGAGATGAATAGAAATTTCAGAAATGAGGGCGTCTCCACCAGGCATAATCCGGAATTTACAATGATCGAGATTTATCAGGCTTATAGCGATTATGTGGGCATGATGGAGTTGACGGAGACAATGGTGTCCGGCATTGTGGAAAAACTTTACGGCAAGTTTGAGATACCGTTCGGCGATTTGACACTGGATATGAAACCGCCGTGGCAGCGCAAGAAATTCGCCGATTTGGTAAAAGAGCACGCGGGAGTTGATATTGGCGACAAAGACGGCGTTGTGAATAAGGCAAAAGAGCTTGGTCTGAAAGTAGACGGCATGGGGTGCGACGAGATTGCGAATGAGATATTTGAAACGGTTGTGGAGCCTGAGTTGAAGTCGCCTACTTTTGTAATAGATTACCCTAAATCAATGTGCCCTTTGACAAAGGCGTGCGACGACAACCCTGATTTTGCGCAGAGGTTTGAGCTTTATATTGCCTCGATGGAGTTGGCGAACGCATATTCAGAGCTTAACGAGCCGCTGGAACAGGCCAAAAGGTTTGAAGAGCAGGCCGGCGGCGCCGAGGCCGGCGAGGGCAAAGTGGACAACGACTTTCTGACCGCGCTTAAATACGGCATGCCTCCCGCAGGCGGGCTCGGCATAGGTATTGACAGGCTTGTTATGATTTTAACCAACACTGTTTCAATTCGCGATGTTATACTGTTTCCTCTATTGCGGCAGTAGTAGTTGCGTTGTGTGGGCGCGCTTTTGAGCGCGCATAAATTAATTTATGCGGCGCCGGCATCCTTGCCTGTGATCAATTGAAACACAGGCCGTATGCCTGTCCGTTACCGAGGTTTTGTTATGGTTGACCAGGCTCTATGCGCGAAAGATGTGGTCAAGGAGTATAAGTTGCCCGGCGGTTCAGCGCTTGGCATACTTCAGGGCGTAAGCATTAGCGTTTATAAAGGCGAAATAGTTGTTATTGTTGGGGCTTCAGGCGCGGGAAAGAGCACTTTGTTGCACATCCTCGGGCTTCTTGACAAGCCTACTTCAGGGGAAATATTTTATAACGGCGTTAATCTTTCAAAACTTAGTCAAAAGGATCAGGCAGAGAGGCGAAACCGTATTTTTGGATTTGTGTTTCAGTCATATCATCTGTTGCCTGATTTTACCTCGTTGGAAAATGTGCTGATGCCGGTGTTTATTGCGCGCAGTTTCGGCAATAAAGATTTAAGCAAAAAAGAGTACACTGACAAGGCAAAGGCGTTGCTGGATCAGGCGGGATTGGGCGGGCGGGTTAACCACCGGCCCGATCAACTTTCAGGCGGCGAAAAACAGAGGGTGGCGATTGCCAGGGCGTTGATTAACGACCCGGAAGTCCTGTTGTGCGACGAGCCGACAGGCAACCTTGACTCGAAAACCGGCCAGGAGATACAGGAGTTGATTTGGGACATTAATGAGAGAGTGAACCAGACTGTTATTATCGTCACTCACGATTCGTTGATTGAGCGCAACGCGCAACGAGCCATCCATATTGCGGACGGCAAAATTGTAAATTAACAACTTAAAAGATAAATTTTAACAATATATTTTTTGAATTTAAGAAAGGAGTTTAAACAAATGGGGCTTGTTTATATAAATGGAGAATTGGTCCCTAAAGAGGAAGCAAAGATATCTGTCTTTGACCATGGCTTGCTTTACGGCGACGGCATTTTTGAGGGAATAAGAGTTTATAACGGACATATTTTTCATATAAACGCCCATGTTGATAGATTGTTTAACTCCGCCAAGGCCATTAACCTCGAAATCCCAATCTCAAAATCGGAAATAAAAGAGGCTCTTAACAAAACAGTAAAGGCAAGCGAACTTGACGACCCGTATATAAGGCTGGTTATAACTCGCGGCGAGGGCACATTAGGGCTTGACCCCCGCAAATGCGCCAAACCTCAGATTATAATAATTGTTGATAAAATACAGCTTTATTCTGAAGAGTTGTATAAAAAGGGTTTAAATACGGCTATTGTGTCAACCATCCGCAATCATTACGAGGCGCTTAATCCCAGGATTAAATCGCTAAACTATCTTAACAACATATTGGCCAAGATACAGTGCGCCGCCTTTAATAAAGACGAAGGCATTATGTTAAACAAAGACGGTCTTGTCGCTGAATGCACAGGGGATAACATATTTATAGTTAAGGATTCAGTAGTGATTACGCCTCCAACGTCGGCGGGCATTTTATTGGGCATAACGCGGAACACGATTATAGATTTGGCCAGGGAAAAAGGCATTGAGGTTAAAGAGATGGATTTAACCAGGTACGACTTATATACCGCTGATGAGTGCTTCCTGACCGGAACCGCGGCGCAGATAATTTCTGTTGTGACAATTGACGATCTTAAAATAGCGGACGGCGTTCCCGGCAAGATTACTTTAAGCCTGCTTGATGCGTTCAGGAATTTAATTTCAAATTACGCCGGCGAAAAGTAAGCCTGCTTTTTATAAATTTAGAGAATATTTTTGAAATATGGGCTTAACCGAAACCTGAAAAGTTGTTTTTGGTTTAGCCTTAACATTAAGGTGGCGCATATGGCAAATCATAAAGAAAAGGTATTGGATGTCGCAATTAAACAGGAAAAAGACGGGATAAAATTTTATACCGACGCGGCAAACAAATCCAAGCATCATTTGGGCAAATCAATGTTCATCTCTTTTGTCGAGGATGAAAAAGAGCATTTAAAAAGACTTGAAAAATTGCGTCAGGCCGACGCTTCGCCTTTAGGGGCCGTAGGATCCGAGCCTGGTTTTAAAGACGTAAAGACGCGCCTTATGTCCGTCTTTGACGAAATGAAAGATGAATTGGGAGCTGTTGTTCAGCCTGATGACGACGATCTGAATGCTTTAAAGGTTGCCATGGATATTGAAAAGACCGGGCATAAACTATATAAAGCCGGTTCCGAAGAGGCAACCGACCCTAAAGAGAAGGATCTTTTTAAGTTTTTATCAAAGGAAGAGATTATACATTACGAGATTCTGAAAAACACTTATAACTACCTCTCAAACCTTGATAAACTTAACGCAAAGGATGAGGATAGGGGATATGACCTATGGGCAAGAATGGTTAACGACGCCTAAAATTATCCCATTTAATCAAAAATTTTGGTTTTTGGCGGAAAGTGTGTAATAATATATATAAAACCTAGATTGATTGATTTTTTATCTGCCCGTTATATTTAAAACTGTTTAATAGAAATATTTTGAAATCAACAAACCATAAATTATTAGATGAGATTCAATTAAAGCCATGTTATTTCGAGCTTTAAACTCCGCGAGAAATCTTCTAACTCTGATCAGGTTTAAGATTTCGCCGGTTGGTTGAAATGACAAATTAAGTTAAAAAATCGTTCAATTTAGGTAAAAGCTTATAAATTTGCTTTACTCAATATATTTGATAATTTTTTAACTGGAGGTGACAAATGAATCTACCGGAAAAAATAAAAGAGATATTGCAGTCTGCTCTTAAATTGGAGAACGACGGGGTAAAGTTTTATACCGACGCCGCGCAAAACATTAGCCATCCGTTAGGCAAAGCTATGTTTAAGTCATTTGCCGGCGAAGAGCGAAAACACATTGTAAAGCTTGAAGAGATGCTTTCTGAAAATGAACTGAAGAGCGTTAAGGCCGCGGAAATGGACGGCGATTACATGGAAAATCTTAGGAATGTTTTCCATAGCATGTACTCCGGCGGCGATGTTTCCGTTGATCCGGACATGGATGATTTGAAAGCTGTTCGGGCTGCGATAGATTTCGAGAAGAATGGCGGCGATGTATATGTAAAAGCGCTTAATGCCTCGGGCGATAATCCTGAAAGAGAGGTTTTTATCTACCTGGCAAATGAGGAAAAGGCCCACTTAGCCGTGCTTGAAAATATGCTGAACGAATTGGAAACGGCATATAAGAATGACGCGGTGAATGAGCAATCTTCTCAACTTGAGTGGGAACGCAGATTGTTTATGAGCGCCGCGCCGCAAGGAGCCTTGTAATCCGGATTATTAGTTATTGCTAATTTATGTTAACCCCTGTTTCAGCCTTTTGAGTTGGAACAGGGGTTAACTATTTTAGGGTATAAATTATGGGATCATTTAGAACGGAAAAAGATTCAATGGGCGAAGTGCAGGCGCCGTCAGACGCCTATTATGGAGCTCAGACAATGAGGGCCGTCTCAAATTTTCCCATAAGCGGCATAAAACCTCATGCTGATTTTGTGTACGCGACGGTTTTTATAAAAAAGGCGGCTGCGCTTGCCAATATGGAGCTTGGCTGCATTGATGAAAAGATAGGCAACGCAATTGTACAGGCTACGGACAGGGTAATCGGCGGGGGGCTTGCCGACCAGTTTGTGGTTGACGTTTATCAGGCCGGGGCCGGCACTTCGCATCATATGAATGTTAACGAGGTTATAGCGAATATAGCCATTGAGTTGTTGGGCGGCGAAAAAGGCGACTATTCAATCATTAGCCCTAACGATCATGTAAATTACGGGCAGTCAACCAACGACGTCTATCCAACGGCAATGAGGGTGGCCGCTTTAATGATGGCCAATAAGCTGTTGCCGGTGCTTGAAGATATTGCAAACTCATTTAAGATAAAAAGCGAAGAGTTTGACAATATTCTTAAGTCAGGCAGGACTCATTTGCAAGACGCCGTTCCTATCAGGCTTGGGCAGGAGTTTTCAGGGTATTACGCGGCAATATTAAAATGCTCCGAACGGTTCAGAAATTCGATAGAGTCAATAAAAGAGTTGGGAATAGGGGGCAGCGCCGTGGGCACCGGGATTAATTCGCACCCTGAATACGCAAAAAAGATTGTTGAACATTTAAGAGTGGTTGCTGCGCTTGACCTGAAACAATCGCCAAACCTTTTTGAAGCCATGCAAAGCAACGCGCCACTCGTCGAAGTCTCCGGCGCCTTACGCTGCATTGCGGTTGAGTTTATTAGAATAGCCAACGACTTGCGCCTTTTAAGCTCAGGGCCAAAGACGGGATTGTGCGAGATCAATCTTCCTCCGGTTCAGCCGGGATCGTCAATTATGCCGGGCAAGGTAAATCCTGTTATGGCGGAAATGCTAAATATGGTGTGCTTTGGCGTAATCGGCAACGACCAGACAATCGCGTTGGCAACTCAGGCCGGCCAGTTTGAGCTTAATGTAATGATGCCTGTTATACAGCACAAATTGCTCGACTCCATAAACATACTTACAAACGCGTTGCATGTCTTTAATGAGAAATGCGTAAAAGGCATAACCGCCAATGTTGACAAGTGCAATCATTTCGCAATGAGCAGCGTCGCAATAGTGACGGCGTTAAATCCTATCATAGGATATCTGAACGCTGCCGCCATTTGCAAGGAGTCTCTAAAAACAGGCAAATCTATTAGAGATATTGTGCTTGAAAAAGATTTAATGACCAAGGAGAAACTTGATGAAGTCTTGGCCCCAATGGCTATGACCGAACCAAGGGTTTTGAAATAATGAGTTTTTAAAAATGTTTTAAAAGCTCTCAATGGGTGTAATTATTAGTAGTGGCATGGCACAGGCTGCATATTATTATTGGCCGCCATTCCCCCATACGCCTTTTTTGCGCGCAACAGCCTCGTTTTCATAAATCAGAAACATATCGTCATGCTGCGAGTTTTGCGGATATGGAGCAAATTTTGCGTATCCATGTTTAATAATCTCAGCGTTGATAAACATTCCTTCTACAAACACATACGCAAGCATATTTCCTTCAGCGTCTCGTCCCTTAAGGTCAAATTGAAGCTTTGCCATTTTGCCTTCAACCATCAATTTATTGAAATTTTTTGATTCCTCATAAAACGGGTTGTTAATATTTTGCGAGCCGACTCCAATGTATTTAACGATTTGCTCATTATCCAGCAAAATCAGGTTTCCGCTTAAAACACGTTTTACTGCAACCTCCAATGGCCTGCTTAGCTTGGCCATTAACTCTTCATCCGTTGCGCGCGAATGCAATTCTGCTTCTTCCGACTTCCAGGGTGTGTCGTGCTGTTGGGTTTCAAATTGGTTCCCATGCCCCGCGTCCCTATAGGTAAATACCAGATTTCGCCGGCATCCGGCAATTGTTAAAAATAGAACTATTATAAATAAGGTTGCTATTATTGGATTTTTCATTTTAGATTTAATATTGTTATTAAAAAATAGCGGCAATTTGCCTTGTTAAAATTTTATATAATATACTACAATCAGCGCTAATATAAAACCCTTACGTCTTTTTAATTGCGATTTCGCGAATATGACACAGTTTAAAAACATAAGATTTAAGATAACCGCCGCTTCCCCTGTTTCTCAATCTGCCAAGGCGTTGCGGCTTGAACCTATGGGGCGAGGCTATGTTTTTGATTTTAAGCCGGGTCAATATGTGGAAATAGGTTTCGCCGGTGACGCGGTTGTTAAAACAGGTGAACAGGCTAAAAATTTCTCAATCTCTTCATCGCCTTCAACAAAAGAGTATCTTGAAATTGTTGTCATTAACTTTGGCCGTTTCAGGCAGGCCCTTTTCAACGCGCCGGTTGGAACTGAGTTAAATATTGCCGGGCCGCATGGCAATTTTGTTTATGAGGAAGGTTCCGGCTCGCCGGTTTTCATTGCCGGAGGCAGCGGAATTGCGCCGATTATGAGCATGATAAGGCATATCCGCGCCAAAACGCCTGAAAAAGAGACTACATTGATTTATTCCTTTAAGAGTGTAAAGGACATAATATTTTACAATGAGTTGCGTGAGCTGGCTGAATGCGCCCAAAACATGCGAATTGTTTTCATAGAAACCAGATTATCAAACAGTAGCATCGCTTTGCGGGCCGGCTCTATTCAATGGGAGAGTGAAAGATTAAATGAAAAGCTGATTAAACAAATTGTGAAAGAACCGGCCTTAATGAACTATTATATTTGCGGGCCATACGAGATGACAATAATGACAGGTTACATCCTAAACAACCTGGGGGTTCCCGGCTCCGGCATTAACACTGATTTATGGTAACGCTGCAAATAGTGAATATATTTGGTGATTCAGTATGAAAAGTCAGGTAAGGTTTAACAACACATAAAAAATGAATATATAAAAATTATAAGAAAATGGATATAATTAGACGTTTGTAGGAAAATTCTACTTTTGAGCGGTATCTGCGGATTATAAAAACCGTGTTGTTAAAAAAGGGGGGGACATCCAATGTCAATATGCGAATTAAAAAATGTGCTAACCAAGAAAGTGATCTCTGTTACACAGGAAATTTCTGTTTTTAATGTGATTTTAATTATGGTTGAGAATGGAATCAGCTCAATTGTTATTACCGATGATAAAAAGCCCGTGGGTATTTTTACTGAAAGAGATGTAATGCGGTTAGCTAAAAGGAGCGCGGAGTTTTCTAAAATTAAGATAAATGAGGTAATGAGCAAGCCTGTGTTAACGGTGGATATTAATAGCGATATTTTAGAGGTTTACGGCATATATAAAAGAAATCGAATAAGGCATATTGTCGTCCTTGATTTGAATGGCAATATCGCCGGACTGGTCTCCTCAACTGATATTGTCAACAACCTTGGGCTTGAGTTTTATTTGGAATTTAAATCCGTGCTGCAGATAATGGAAAGGAAAGTTTTAACTATAGAAAAAGGTTTAACAGTTATGGATGCTGTTAGCAAGATGAAGGCAAATATGGTCAGTTGCATTGTTATCGAAGAAGGATTGCGGCCTTTAGGCATTTTAACCGAGCGGGACATTATTCGCATATTGCGTGACGGCCATGATTTAAATACTTTAATAATTAACGAAGTCATGTCTCAACCTGTTTACTCTGTCGAGTCAACAGCATCGGTTTATGACGCTGCGGAAATTTTAAAGAGCAGGCGGATAAGAAGGCTTGTTATTGTCGACCATAACGGCATGACATGCGGCGTTATAACTCAATCTGATATTATTAGGGGATTAGAGACAAAATATTTAGATTTCTTGGTAAACATGCTTAGGGAAAAAGAGGTTAAGTTAAAGGAGTCTCAAAAAGAATTAAGAGAAAAGACTGTCTTTTTTGACAACATTATGTGCACGTCAAAAGATGTCGCCATAATCGGGGCCGACACGGATCTTAAAATTAAATATTATAATCCTATTGCTGAAAATATTTTTAAAACAAAATTAGAAGATGTAAAAGGCAGAACGTTAATAGATTTATATAGAGATAATAAGCTTGATGAGTCGCCATTGCAAGAAGCAAAAACCGCTATTCAGAATAATAGCGATTACGATTATTGCATGTCGCAAGAAATAGATGGAAAAAAGCGATACATTAAGATCAAGATGTTTGGCGTTTGGAGCTCCGAGGGCGAATTGCTTGGAATTGCGCTTATGGCGTATGACACAACCGAGCTTGTAATGACCAGTGAGCAGATGACTAAGTTGGCAAATGCTGTTGAGCAGTCTCCTGATTGTGTTGTTATTGCAAACATGAACGGGATTATTGAATACGTAAACCCCGCCTTTGTTAAGCTTACCGGGTATTCGCGCGAAGATGCTATTGGGAAGACTCCAAAAATATTGCAATCCGGAAAACACAATAAATATTTCTATAAAAAATTGTGGAAAACGATCCTTGCAGGCCAAACATTTAGCGGCGTGTTTGTTGACAAGAAAAAGAATGGAGATTTGTTTTATGAAGAAAAAGCGATTACCCCCATATCAATATCAATAGCGGAAAAAAAACACACTCATTTTGTTTCAACAGGCAGAGATATAACTATTAATAGGAAATTGGAAGATGAGTTGCACAAAGCCAAAAGGTTTGAATCTATCGGTGTGCTTGCTGGAGGCCTTGCTCACGATTTTAATAATATATTAACTACCATATTGGGAAACACGAACCTTGCCATGCTTTTGTTAAATCCGCAAGACAAAGTATACAAAAACCTCAGCGATGTTGAAAAAGCCACGATGCGCGCCAGGGACCTGGCTCAACAACTTCTTACTTTTACAAAAGGCGGTCTGCCTGTTAGAGAAGCGGCTCCAATTGATGAATTAATAACAGGCACAGTTGAATTTGCTTTAAAAGGATCTAACGTTATTAGCGAGTTTATTATTGCTAAAGATCTTTACCCTGTTGAAATTGACACTGGGCAGATACATCAGGTTTTGAATAATTTGGTGATTAACGCAATGCAAGCCATGCCCGATGGCGGTGGATTTAAAGTTGTTTGTCAAAATATTGATGAAGATGAAGCGAGCAAGATAGAATCGCTGGAAAAAAGGAAATATATAAAAATCTCTTTCAAAGACCATGGAACGGGCATAGAAAAAGAAGACCTTGCCAAGATTTTTAATCCCTATTTTACCACTAAGGAGAGCGGAAGCGGGCTTGGCCTGGCATCCTCTTTTTCAATAATAAAAAACCACGGCGGTTTAATTAAAGTTGAATCCGAGCTTGGCAAAGGCACAACATTTTACATCTATTTACCGGCTTCAGTAAAAAAAGTAGTGATTGTTGATAATAATGAAAACATTTCCATTAAAGGCAAAGGCAAGGTTTTGTTAATGGATGACGAAAAGCCTGTCCGCGACCTTACCAGTGAAATTCTTCAATATGTAGGTTTTGAAGTGGAGGTTGTTAAGGACGGCAAAGAGGCTATAGAGGTTTATAAGAATGCAATGAAGACTGACGTTATTATTGACGCGGTTATAATGGATTCCACTATACCCGGCGGCATGGGAGGCAAAGAGACTATAGCTGAGTTGCTTCAGGTTGACCCGGACGCCAACGTCATTATTGCCGACGGAAATGCTAATGATCCGGTTGTGGAAAATTATAAAGATTACGGATTCAGCGGCGTAATAAAGAAACCATTTAAGGTTAATGAATTAAATAGAGCGCTTAATAAAGTAATGTCAACTAAAGAACCGCAACCGCAGTGACGCGAATGATAATGGCCGGGACTTTTAAAATGTTGTAATTATTGACATTTTCTAATAAAATAATCAAAATTTTATGGGCAAAGGAGTATTTATGGATGATCTGCTTAAAGATTTAACGGATAAATTAAAAGCCGCAATGAAGGCGCAGGATAAAACCAGAACATCTGTGCTGCGCATGGTATTGGCGGAAATAAAGGTTGCGGAGAAATCGGGAAAAGATTTTAAATATAGCGATATTCCGAAATCTTACGCAAAAAAATTGAAGAAGGCTATTGATGAGTACAAAAAACTCGGCAGCGATGATAATGTAAAGGCGCTTAAAGAGGAGTTAACCATTGTTGAGGAGTTTTTACCTGAGCAGATGAGCGATGAAGAGTTGACCAAAGTAGTTGACGAGGTTCTTTCGTCAAATAATTTTACAGGCTCCGATATGGGCAAGGCAATGGGATTGATTATGAAAAAGTGCGGAGATGTAGTTGACGGCAAAAAGGTTCAGGCGCTGGTTAAGGAGAAGTTGTGTTGATAAAAGGATTATCCCGGCCGGCGGGAGTTTTATGGCACGGCATTTGTGTATAAACATTTGTGATTATAATTTTTTGAAAATCTGATGTAATTTACTATACATTGTTTAATATTTATTTTTAATTGTTTTAAATGTTTAATTGTTTAGGAGGGATGTTGATGTTGTTTATGGAAAGAATTGCTGGGAAATTTGTTGTTTGCATTTGTTCATTAGCTCTATTTGCCGCGGCTTGCGTTACTGTAAATTTGCGAGCTGAATGCTTCGCGGAAGAGGGCAATGTTGTTTTAAGCAAATCCGTGCGTATAATGAAGGGCGGCGATACTATAGAGACGATAGACGCTAAAGACGCTACCGGCAAGGCATTGGCAAACGCGAAGATAACCATCACTATTGAGGATCCAAGCAAAGTGTCCATCACCGCAAAAGACGCAACTGCGGATGATCATGCTACAGAAGGGCATGGTTATGAATCAAAGACCGGCGCTAACGGTAAAAAAGCGTTTGTAATTAAAGGTTTGCGGGGCGGTTCGTCTGCCATACACTTTGATATATTGCCGGAAGGCGGCAGCGAGGCTGATGTTGTTAAAGAGGTTGTGACTGTTAACGTGCGCGAGCTTGTAATTAAACAGGAAGGCTCATGGTAATATGGCGCGCTTTTAATCTTTAAATAGCAAAAATACTTTCCGGCTTAAAGTTTATATACCATAATTGAGGGGAGGCTGTAGCCTCCCTTCAAATACAGTCGGATCGACACTAAATTGATACGTTCATTTTAATCCTTAGATAGCGAAACTAGTTTCCGGTTTGCCCGGGTCAGGAGCTCTGTATATGACGTTTAAAGCAAAAAATTTGAAAAATATTTTTATTTATATTTCTCTCATATCTATTGCTTTCTCAGCGTTTGTAACCGCGAGTTTAAATACGCGGAATGTTTACGGCCAGGACGCTCCGCCAACGCCAACGCCAATACCTACTCTTACGCCAACGCCGCCGATAACAACCCCTACTCCAACAGCCACTCCAACGCCGTCAACAATAGTGACGGGAACGGTTAATATGATGGTCGGCAGTGAAATTATTGAAGTTATAGAGGTAAAAAACAGCAGCGACGAATTGCTGGCCAATGCCAGAATCACTGTTACCGTAAATGATCCTGATATCGCCTCAATCCGAATATTGGATACCACAATCAATGATCAGGTTGTAGTTGAAGGCCGCGTGCTGGTTGCGCAAGCCGGCGTAAACGGTCAAAAGGCGTTTGTGATTTCAGCGCTGCTGGGCGGCCCTACAACAATTGACTTTGAAGCGCTTCCTGAGAACGGCGATCAGACAATGCTCGTGACGGAGACCCTGTCGCTGGAAGTTTTGCAGCTTCAAGCCGTAATTCAATCAGACCTGATCCTTGGTGAAGCCCCGTTGGCTGTGCAGTTTTTTGACCGGTCTTTGGGTAAAATAGATAAGAGGGTATGGAAATTTGAGGACGACGATTCCGTTACAACTGATCGCAACCCGCTGCACACATTTACCGACACCGGGATATTTGACGTTTCTCTGGAGATTGAATCAGCTTTTAGCATTGGAACAATAACCTCTGCCGCTACTACAACTATTTGTGTGACTCCAAGTGACGTTGGCCTGCCTGGAGTGATTTTTGGAACTGTTATCGACCCTGACCGCAACAAACCTCTCTCAGGTGTTGACATGCTTTTGATCTCCGAATCAGCCACAAAACGAGTGCGAACCCAAAGGGACGGGCTTTATCGTTTTGAAGGTATATTGCCCGGAACGCTTAACTTTAATATTTGCAAAGGGCCGCTTTATGAGTGCATATTTGAGGAGTTTACATTTGACGGCGCCTCTTTAATCAAAAACTTCCAAATGGAACGCAAGGATTTCTCAAATCCCTAAACCTGATAAGTGACTAAAGTGATCTAAAGTTTAAAGTGAACTATAGTTTTGGTAAAAATCTAAGATTTCAAGTAATTATTCAGAGTAAAAACTGCCATACGTAGGTTCAATGTCTCCCGACTTGAACCACACTGACATTAAAGCGAATAAATCATCAACACTACAAGCCAAATATACGCCCGCTAATAGCCGCCGTTTTCAGAATGAATCTTAATAAATGAGACGCAAGTCTCCCCCTCACCGCAATTTCAAAAAGTTTATTTTCAATTGTAAACGATTTCACTGCGCGCTTGTGAACTCCGGTTTTTGTAAGTTCAAACTGTTTTCAGAATAAATCTACGAAAACGCAAGCTTGTTACAAGGCTCCAGCCTTGTAACACACTGTTCCTAGAGGCTCTGCCTCTTTTTTCAGATTATAAAACTTAATCTATTCTTCTCTTTAATTACAAGGTTGTGATAGAATTGTTGTCATGCTTTTAAACTAGAGGCAGAGCCTCTAAGGACACCGCGTTACAAGGCAGGAGCCTTGTAACGAGTATCTGATTTCTCTGAAATCAGTTTGAGCTTACCGGTTTTTTATGCCACAATCTAACCTTCTTTTCATATCTTATCAAACAATTTCAAGAATCTCTTTTTGAGCCTTTTAAATCTCCATTTCTTAGCTCTGTATTCCCTTATTCATGTCTGTATTATGACATACCTTTGATCAATTCTTGCGCGCTCATACCAATATTTGCGCGGATTCACATGTTTTTAATAAAAATGCCGATTTTTAATGTTTGTTGTAATTTAATGCGCGGCAATTGATTACATACGTTTAAAACATTTTCAGCGTTTTGGCATATATATTGCAAAGAAAAAATGGATATAATTCAAACCGACAAAATAGTTGGTTTATCTATTCTACATTTTAACATTAAAGGGGAGTGTTGAAAATGGCAGGTAAAATATTGATAGCGGAAGATGAGGCTCTTATCCGTTTGTTGCTCAAACGTTCATTTAAATGTTTTCAAAAGATGGGCGTAGATGTTTTAGTTGCCGGCAACGGCAAAGAGGCGTTTGAACTGGCAATGAATGAGATGCCGAATATCATGTTTCTAGATATTATGATGCCGGAGATGAATGGTTTTGATGTTTGCAGGAAAATAAGAGAGAATTCAGCGCTAAGAAATATCTATATTATTATTTTAACCGCTAAATCGGAATATCTTGACAAAGAAGAGGGGTTTAGAGCAGGCGCCAATGAGTATCTTACTAAGCCTATAAATCCTGACGATCTGGTCGGCAGGGTAAAATCTGTTTTGGATATTAAAGCTTTATAGTTATTTTTAACGGTGAATTTTAACCGCTTCTTTTTTTAAGGAATTGTAAAATGCCCAAGAAAATATTAATAGTGGATGATGAGCTTAATATACGATTGTTGCTAAACCGCTCTTTGCGGCGCCTTCGTCCATACGATGTGGACATACTCTTTGCCGAAGACGGCGATGCTGCCTAGGAACTTTTAATGGCGGCAAAACCTGAGCTTGTTTTTCTTGATATAATGATGCCGAAAATTAACGGATTTGATCTTTGCGAAAAAATCAGGCATGAGCCTGGTTTGGAGAATAGCTATGTTGTATTTTTGTCCGCAAAAGCTCAGAGCTTTGACAAAGAGATGGGCGCAAGAGCAGGGGCGAATGATTACATTACAAAACCGTTTGACCTTGATGTTGTTATAAAAAAGGCTGAAACGGTTTTGGGCATTAAGCCTGGGAAAAACAGGTTGTAATCCGTCGCGTTTCTTTCCGGGCTCTTACATGCTATTTAGTTCAGGATAGAGCTTATCTTTGCAATCAGGGCATATGCCATGAGTAAATTCGGCTTCGGACCGTTCCTGTATGTAACTTTCAATTTGGCTCCAATAACCCTTGTCGTCGCGAATCTTTTTGCATGAAGCGCAAATAGGCAACAACCCGCTCAAGGTTTTAATGTTGTTAAGCGCTTTTTGCAAGTCGTTTACAAGCTTTTCGCGCGCTTTTTCCAGCTTAACCCTGTCTGTGATATCCCTGCCTGATGAGACAAAGTGCAAATGCTCGCCGGATTTATGCTTTACTTTAATGGGAGTTATTGTTTTCTCTTCATAAAAGAGTTCGCCGCTTCGCTTTTTATTAACAAACTCTGCGCGGAAGCTTGATCCCGCGCGGACCGTTTCCCATAGTTCCCTATAAAAATCATTCGTGTGTTGTCCGGATTTTAAAAGGTTCGGCGTTTTGCCTATTAGCTCCTCTTTTGAATATCCCGTGGATTTCTCAAACGCCGGGTTTGCGTATTCAATAACGCCGTTTTTATCCGTCATAATAATGTTGTCCGCGGTTTGCTCGACAATGCTGGACAGCTTTTTCAGCTTCTCTTCCATCAGAATGCGTTCCGTAATATTGCTTTGCACGGCTACAAAGCTCTCCAATGCGTCATGCTTGTCAAACACAGGTGAAATAGTCAGAAATGATTCAAACTCGGAACCGTCTTTTCGTTTGTTGGTTAATTCGCCCGACCAGGTTTCGCCGTTAAGGATTGTGTCCCACATGTTTTTGTAGAATTCAGATCCGTGCCGGTCGGTCTTCAATATTCGTGGATTTTGTCCTATTGCTTCGGCAAGTGTGTAGCCTGTCAAATTGCTAAAGGCGGGATTTACATACATAATTTTTCCGCTCAGGTCTGTCATAACAATCGCCTGCCCGGCGCATTCAAGGGCGCGGTTTTGCCTGCGCATCTCCTCCTCCATGCGCAGTGTTTCTTCCACCATTTTTTTCTTTTCCAGCGTTCCCCTAATAACAGGAGGCAGTAATTCAAGATAGCCGCCCTCTATGTCCTTGACGATATAATCGCTCACGCCGAGTTTTAAAGCCTCCACCGCGGTTTTCTCATTGCCGCTGCCTGTCACCATTACTACCGGTGGCACAGCATCTTTTGACGATAAAACACGCACAACTTCTATGCCGCTAAGTTCAGGCATCGAAGAATCGACAAGAACAACGTCATACAGGTCTTTGTTGTACATGGAAACACCCTCTTTGCCGTTGCCCGCGATATCGACTTTAAATTCTTCGCGCTCAAGTCTCTTTTGTAAAAGCCTTGCAAGCCCCGTGTCATCCTCCATGTAAAGAACGCGAATAAGTTCCGGTTTTGTCATTTATAACTACCTCTATTCAATTAACATGTTTTATAATCCGTTTGGGACTGCGACAATAGATAAAAACAGCCCAAGCTTTTCAATTGCGTCCGCAAACTTCTCGTAATCCACAGGTTTAGTAATAAAAACATTGCAGCCCAGTTTGTAACATCTTGCAATTTCATGCGAATCTTCCGTGGTTGTCAGAACTATCACAGGAATGCGTCTGGTTTCATCGCTACCTTTAATTTGTTTGAGGATTTCATAGCCGTTTAATATAGGCAGGTTTAAATCAAGCAGGACAATGAGATGCTTCGGGCGTTGTGTATTTGCGTATTTGCCTCGGTTAAACAGAAAGTCTACGGCGGATTGTCCATCGGTAATCGTTATCATATCATTTGCAATATTTAAACGGCGCATGTTTTTCTCTATTAAGCGCGCATGGCCCGGATCATCCTCAACCAGTAAAACAGTTGTTTGCTCATGATTGATTTGCATCATCCCCTCCATTCCCCAGATAATTAGATATTGTAAATGTAAATTGAGCGCCTTCCCCGGGCTTTGACCGGCATCTTATAGCCCCGTTATGGTTTTGAACAAGGGTTTTCACGTAGGCAAGCCCCATTCCGTCGCCGGGCGTGTCCTGCGCTCCAACCCTGCTAAAGATTTCAAATATCTTGTCAATATCCGCTTCCGATATTCCTCGCCCATTATCGTTTACATGGAAAATCGTCTTATCATTGCCGCGTTCTCCATTTATCTCAATCCGGCCCGGTCTGCTATTGTCACGATATTTAATAGCGTTTTCCAGAAGGTTGCCTATAATCTGCTCCATTGAAGTCAAATCCGCCACAACCGAGGGCAAAGGTTTAATAATGACATTAATGTTGTTTTTTTCAATTTGAAGCGCAAAAGAGTCCATTGTCGTTTTAACGACTTTATCCATCTCCAGCTCCGCAAGAACCATGGCGCGATGCCCTAATCGCGATAGTTTTAAAACTGCGTTAATGAGCCTGTCCATCCTGGTTGTTGAAGAGTCTATAAAACCAAGAGCTTCCGGCACATCCTCCTCCAATGCCAAGACAACTCGCTCTCTCTCCTTCTCATCCAGGCTTGAAAGCAATTTAGAGAATGCCTCTTGCGCAATTTTCAAAGCCGATTTAAGCTCCGACGTAAAACCCTTAATGTTAACTAAGGGCGCTTTCATATCGTGAGAAACTATGTAAGCAAACCTTCTAAGCTCTTCATTCGCTGTTTTCAGTTCCGCAGTGCGTTCCCTTACCCTTATTTCAAGGTCTTTGTTAGAGTTAAGCAGCGCCTCAACCATTGTGTTAAACGCTTCGGCGAGCTGGGCGATCTCGCCTTTCTTGTCGGGCGTTGAAACCCGTTCGTCCCAATTTCCATGAGTTATACGGTTGGACGCCTCAGCGATGTTCATTATAGGCCGTGTTATCTTTTTTACAATATATAAAGTTAGAAAAAAGAATGCAGGCGCAAATAACACGGTAGCTATTATTACTATATATTTTAACTTCCGAAGCGGCAAAAGGGCTTCAGCCTTGTCTATTTCCGCAATTATCAGCCAGCCGGTATCTTCCACAATCTTTGAAGCCCCTATAATCGACGCGCCTCTATAATCATGATAAGCGCCAAGCATCCCTTTGCCTTTTTCAAAAGCCCGGCGAACCGGGGTTGTGTCCACAATCTGTTTTAAAGCCGCCCCTTCAATAAAACGGGATTCAGTCAGCATTAATTTTTCGCGATTGACAATATAAGTTTCCCCTGTTGTTCCAAGGCGCTTAAACCTGGCTTCGGGATGCGACACTGAAGTAGACCGTCCGGTGGTGAGGTCGCTCAATATTTTAGGATCAATCATGGCGAAAAGAACGCCGATAAACTCTTCTGTAGTCCTGCTGTAAATCGGGGCTGAAACCGTCCATATGTATTCTTGACCGTCGTCTCTTTTAATAAAATCGCTTACATAACCGCTTTTTGATCTATTCAAAAAAAAGTTAGAGCGCGAATAATTTGCCCCTATAATTTGCGTATTTGTCGCGGAAACAACAACTCCTTCGTAATTCATCACTAACACTTCAAGCGCTTCATTGAAAATAGGGAGTTTATTGTTTGCAAGATGCCGGCTTAGTTCATGGGCAATTTCATCGGATTCCGTAGCGCTGCGATTTAATCTTTCCAGCGAGTCTTTAATAAAACCGTCTGAACTAAAATCCTGAACACGCCCTTTCAAATATTTGAAAAGGTCGTCGATTTCGCCATTTGTGCTTTCAGCGACAATCTCCAACTCCGTTAGCGTATTTGTCCTGATAGTGTTAATAGCGTAAAAAGTCGCAACCCATCCTATCGCAATAAAAGGAATCATGGTTCCAAATAGCGAAAGCGCCAATAATTTGCGGCCTATGATGCCGATATGACTAAACATGTTAATTTAACATTTCCATATAGTGGTTGGCGAAAAAAAAATAATCTTAATACGGGTTTCCTCTTCCAATAAACAAATTATACAAGATACCCTGGTTTTATCTACAACCATTTTTATGAATGCGTGAATGTTAACAAAAAGAGAGAAGTAAAGGGAAGGATTGATTTTAAATTGATCGATATGAGTTGAATTTGTTGCAGGTAGGGGAGACTTTAATCTCCCTTTTAAAAATTCATTTAAACAACGACGATTAAAAGGGCATTTCTAACTAAAAGCGATTCAAGAACAAGGATTAACGATTTTTGATTTTAGAAGTAAAAAGCCTTGCTTATGAAACAACCTTAAAAAATTCCCGGCGTGTATCTACATTCCGAAATGTATCTTGTGATTTATACACCTGCATCAAAAAATTGCGTATTAGAAACAACGTAGGCCATATGCCGATTCTGTACAGATCCATTGGTTTTGCGTCGGTAAATATCGGCAACGGCCCAATCTTCATCATCACATGTCCCGTGTCAACACCCTCGTCAACCTCGTGCAATGAAACCCAAAAATCAGTTTCTCCCGCGTTTATAGCGTCCTCATATGGCCTCCCACCCGCGTATTTCGGCAAATCGCTCGCGTGCGTATTGTACATACCCAGTTTAAATTGATTAATTATCCTCAAAGGAACAATATCCCCAAAATTTGCCAAAACAGCAATATCCGCCCGGTACTTGCTCACAAAATCAAACGCCTCATCCGTGCCGGCTCGTTCACTACAAACAGGAATACCTGCCTCATTTAAAGGATCCAAAACCATTTTTTCAGCCTTCTCCTTATCCTCGTCCGCAAGATATTGCCAAAATCGATGCTTGCCGTTTCTACGTCGATTATCCGGCATCGCCCCTACAACCTCGCAAATTTCCGACGACGGCCCGCCCAAAAGCTCTCGAATTATATAAACCCCGCGAATATAACCGGGACAAAGCAATAGTTTTAATTTCTTTTGGCCATTCATGATAAATTCCCCAAAATGGATTAAATAGTCTCGTTGCCACATCTTTAGCCGCGCGCTTTGATCGCCGGCGCGAGCAACAACAACCAACCTCCCCTCTAAAAAGAGGGGAACGAGGGGTGTGTAAATAACATATTCGCTATAATCAATTATAACATCAAAATTTTTAATGGTTACCAAGAATATTCAGCTAAACTTATGACTATGCATATTGTGTAAAGCCTTTGATATTCCAAAGTTACAAAATGATCCATAAAAAAGTATATGGCACATGTATATCATTTTT
>JAIQZQ010000022.1 GCA_021777105.1 Candidatus Anammoxibacter sp. | reverse complement strand
CTCTTCATGGAGTTTATGCTGAGTAATTACGAAGAGCTCTACACGCTTTCATGCTTTTACTTCAAAATTCGAAGTTCGGCGTTCCTTGTTCATGATTCGCTTTAGATTTTGCTTCTACCAATTACCAGTTACCAATCGCTATTTACCAATCACTTTTGCTCTTAATTCAAAATCTAAAATCCAAAATTTAAAATTTCCTTTCAAGCCCCACCCCATCCAGCAACCACTATCAACCTTCCAGCATCTTCCTCAACTCGGACACCTCCGGCGCGCGGCGTTTATACCCAGTCTCCTCAATCAGCCCCTTCGCCTTGTCAAGACTTTTACTCGCCTCAGCCGCCTTCCCCTCAGCCATAAACAGCCTGCACGCCCCAAGGTAATAATCGGTTAAATGCAGTTTCAACTCGCCCTGTTCCGCTATTTCATACGCCTCGTCAAGATCATCCCATGCCTTGTCAAACAGCTTTTGTTCCCTGTATAATGACGCCCGCGCTAAAAATCCGCGAGAAACAAACTCTTGAACACCCGCTTTTTGTAAACCATCAATCGCGCGGTTCATATAATCCTCCACCTCTGTATAATCGTTCGTGGCTTTTTCAACTGTTTGCGCCAGATACGCGCATCCTAAAGTAAGCATATCCAAGGCTTCATCTAAAAGACTATACCAGCCTTTGCCATATTCTAAGGTTTGTTTTGCGCGCTTTAAAACCTCCCCATACAACCCATTAGCCAAAAGAAAATCGCAAAATCGGAAACCCATCAAAGAAAGGATATATATATAAGACATTCTCTTTTTTTGCATTTTTTCCGCTTCAATAAACAACTCTTCAGCATCATGAACATGTCCCGCCTGATGCAATGCGTCGGCCAAGACAGTGCGCTTGTCTTCTTTTTGAAAACCATCACCGCTTTTGTTAGCATATTCCACGCATTGACGACCGTAATCAACAGCTCTTTGTGTATCTCCTAATGTCAAATATAGTCCGCTGAGATTGCCGGTATCTATAGCCGCCTCTATCCAATTTCTCTGTAAAACTCTTGCATCCAATGAAGCCAGCATCGGCTCCGCAGCTTCCCGCAACATGTTCAATACTCGTAACCGAAAACCCGCCCAATTTAAAACCCCAGCCTGATAATGAACATTTAATCCCTTCACTGGCATGGCCCACGTTATATCAAAAAAGTTCGACAATACGCCTAAGTCGGTTCCGAAAGCTCCAAGTTTAGCAGTGCTATAAAATTCTCTTTCTCTGCTAATTCGTTTCCAGTACACATTCTCTACAACCTCCTGATGCCTACCGGCTTTGCAGCCATGAACAACTGCAATAAAAAGCGGCTCCATCTCTTCCAGAGTGTCAGGTAGCTCCTTGCCCGGCAAACCTTTATAATATACGTATAAACGGTAATGCGCATCTTTCCATATTTCAGGGTTATGTGTTTTGAGCTTTTCTCCAAAATGTTCACGGATTATGGGATGGCAATCTATAACATCCGGGTTGTGTTCACTTTTAGGAGCGATCAATTTTAATCTCCGCAAACCGTCGCGCAGTTTAATAATGCCTACTTCGTCAATATTTTGAAGTTTATCGGTCAGCCCCTCAATAGCCGGAGCTTCCTTTACCTTGTTAATTGCCTCAATATCTGCGGGACGGTCAAACAGTCCGAGTATTTGCAATATCTCATTTTCTGCTCCTTTTCCAAACCTCTCCTCAAACGCCGCCATTATTCGTCTTGGATGCTTGCCTTTTTCTTCAGGGATATCAAGCCCTGGAATATTTCCGGCTTCTTTAATGTGGTGTCCATTAATATCTTTCAGCCACGCAGCCAACAAGATAATTGCCAATGCATGCCTTCCAAATTTTTCTACAGCTCCTTCAAGTTCAGCGTCTGCCCCATTCACGCCTTCGACTCGTAACAAAGCGCGGCCTGCATTAGGAGATATTTGCTCAAGATCAATCTGCTTAACAGTTGTTTCATGCCGCTTCAAATCAAAAATTTCTTCCCGCGTGCTAACAACACAAAGGCCGCTGTTTTTTTTCGCTAATCGCTTCAATAACGTTGCCAAACCCGCGTCCTTTATCTTCCCTTTTTCAAAATCATGCCCTGATTGCAACGGCTCAAGCCCATCAAACAGAAGCAAAGTTTTCTGCTTATTTATAAGACCAGCTAAGCGCTCGCCTTTGGCCCAAACAGAGCCCTCTTTAGGATCAGGATCGCCAAACCACTCTAAAGCTTCGTTCAAAAAAGTATCAGCGGATGTCACCCTGTCATTTGTCCCCTGACTGTAGAACGACCAGGCAAACACCTTGTTGGCCCCGCGATAGTTCTCTTTTCGCATTCGCTCTACCCATTTGTTGATCAAAGTGGATTTGCCAACACCGCCCCATGCGACAAAAGTGATGATGTTTGTTTCGTTTGATTCCCACGCATCATTAAGCATTTCAAGCTCTTTTTGCCGGCCAAACAGTTCTTGTCCGGTTTGTGGTAGGCGGTAGGTGTCTACTTTTTCGGGTGGGCCGTATTTGATTGTCGGCGGCGGCAGTGTAAAGTTAGGGTTGTCAATAATCTCAAAAATACGTTCTGCAACTTCAACAAACTGCCCATTCTCCATTCCTGAAAAGTCTTCTGAAATTGATTTGCCGTCGCGCGGTATCATCTGGCTCTTTTCCACCCAGTCTATGATTTTCCATAAACAAGGGTGCACCAATATTGGAATAATATGCATGCCGGCCTTTTTCCTGCGTTCTAAAAGAAAAGGAACCTCTTCTTTTGTAATAAAACCGGACGAGAGAAAGTTTTGAGAAATAAGGCAAACCGCAATTGTTGCATTGCTCATTGCCTCCTTAATTTCAGGATACCACGTTTCGCCAATGTCAATGTTGCGGTCGTCCCATATAACAATACGACCGCTTTGACTAAGGACTCCAAGATGCGGCAACAGCATATCCTTATATTTCTCATCCTTGTGGCTGTAACTTATAAAGACGGTGGGTTTCTTATTGTTGCCGTTATTTGATTCTTTTTTGTTTTCTTCCATATCGCTTATGATTGCGTCAAATGCTCACGGCGCGAGGACGCGCCTACACTACAAAAAAACAAATAAAAAGGATGGTATATCTTTAAATTTTCTGATAAATAAAACACAGGCAGGATGCCTGTGCCACGCCCTAAGGGTTTTGTAGCTTTTGACGGGGCATACTTGTGTGTTGCTCAAAAACGTTGATTAAACATTTGCAGTATAGGTTTAAATGAACACTGAGCAGCTTGTCTGCTCTAATGTGAATTATGCCCGGGTGGGCTAATAGTTTGTTGAACTTGAAACCAGATTCATAGTTTCAATAAAAGCTTTTGGTGTTATATATTCCTCAAAGTTGTTAAAATCACGATCGTAAGCTATCAAAAATTTAATTCCAAGACTCTTAACCACCGCTAATTGTTCAAGGTCTTTATCTTTTATTTGATTTCTATATTTTGATATTTCATTTTTCACATTTTCAGGAAAAATTACCGTACAGGAGCTGATCAGGTAAAATCTAAACTCATCAGAACGATCTTTATTATAGAACTTTCTAAAATATGCTTGTGTCTCTTTAAGAACTCGTTCACTGATTATTACTTCAATTAGACCTTTATTAAGAAGGTCAATTATTTTGCAGGAATTGCTTTCCGGAAACTCAAAGGCATAAATAAAAACATTAGTATCAATAAAAACCCTAAGTTTCATTTTCAATCGCCTCTAAATCCGCCATTAATTGTTCGGGAGTAACACTCCTCTTTTTCTGCTTATTTAAATCAGACCATAAATTGCCGGAACTAATAACCCCCAAATCAGAAGCATATTTAATAATAGATGCGCGCACAGCCTCATCCTGATTTGAAAACAGACCGACGCTAACCATTTTTTCCAAAGCTTCTTCTTCAAATCTTTCCAACTCTATCGTTTTGCTATGCATTTATCACCTCCTGTTATTATTTATAAAAAACTGTCGCAGTGTGTATTGGCTTAAAAAACGAATCATGATTCCACTCAATAAAAATTAAAGCACACTTCCATGGTAAATCCAAGGATTTTTTCCATGTTCGCTTT
>JAIQZQ010000021.1 GCA_021777105.1 Candidatus Anammoxibacter sp. | reverse complement strand
TGGTTGCTTTTAATCTGTGCAATCTGTGTAATCTGTGGTTGCTTTTCGCATTGGCTTTTAAATTAGTGAAGATTAGTGAAGATTAGTGGTTAATACGCCTTTGCTCTTATATCTGTGCAATCTTTGGTTGCTTTTAATCTGTGCAATCTGTGTAATCTGTGGTTGCTTTTCGCATTGGCTTTTAAATTAGTGAAGATTAGTGAAGATTAGTGGTTAATACGCCTTTGCTCTTATATCTGTGCAATCTATGGTTGCTTTTAATCTGTGCAATCTGTGTAATCTGTGGTTGCTTTTCGCATTGGCTTTTAAATTAGTGAAGATTTGTGAAGATTAGTGGTTAATACGCCTTTGCTCTTATATCCGTGAAATCTGTGGTTACGTTTTTGTTTATTACTTTTAATCTGTGTAATCTGCGAAATCTGTGGTTTACGTTTATGTTTATTGCTTTTAATCTGTGTAATCTGTGAAATCTGTGGTTTACGTTTATGTTTATTGCTTTTAATCTGTGTAATCTGTGAAATCTGTGGTTTACGTTTATGTTTATTGCTTTTAATCTGTGTAATCTGCGAAATCTGTGGTTTACGTTTATGTTTATTGCTTTTAATCTGTGTAATCTGTGAAATCTGTGGTTACGTTTATGTTTATTGCTTTTAATCTGTGTAATCTGTGAAATCTGTGGTTGCTTTTAATCACAAATTACAATTAACCAATGACTAATTACAAATTACAAATGACCAATTACCCGCTTGTTTTACCGGCCTGCCCTACAAGGCCATTTTAATTTAAATTTGTTTTTTATTTAGTTAAGGAGGAGATGTTTATGAAACGTAAAATTTCTAAATTTATATTGTCCGTCTGCGCGGTTAGCGCGATTGTTATCGCCCTTTCCGGCAACGG
Source organism: Candidatus Anammoxibacter sp. (assembly GCA_021777105.1). Lineage (GTDB taxonomy): Bacteria > Planctomycetota > Brocadiia > Brocadiales > Anammoxibacteraceae > Anammoxibacter_B. The sequence goes on along the minus strand of JAIQZQ010000021.1, from coordinate 42,685 downwards.
CAAGGCGCATGCCCAGGCATCCGACCCGTTTATCGGCCAGCTTGCGTATGTTGCGTTTAATTTTGCGCCAAGACTCTGGACAACATGCGACGGACAATTGTTGTCAATTGGCCAAAATACCGCGCTGTTCTCTTTGCTGGGCACAAGTTTTGGCGGAGACGGACGCACAAATTTCAAATTGCCTGATATGAGGGGCAGGGTGCCGATACACATGGGGGCCGGCCCCGGACTTTCAACTTATATTTTGGGCAGGAGCGGCGGATTTGAAACAATTGTATTAAGCATTGCTCATCTTCCGACCCATAAGCACCTGGCCACTGCGCAATCGCAGTCCACGTCCGTGTCTACTGCTTCCGGAGGCGGCGGAGGAGGAACTGTAAATGGCGAGTTGTGGGGGACGAATCAAACTGCTAATGCCAAAAGCGCTGGAAGTAATACCCTTGCTTCTGGAGCGTCTTTATCAGAAAAATGGTATAGGAGCGGGACAACCCCTGATGTGCAAATGGCAACAGGCTCAGTTAAACTTGACCTTAGCAGCATTAGCATCGGCGATATCACCACTACCACCACTACGGACACCGTTGTTTCAGTCCAAGACAATGGCGGTGGACAAGGCTTTCCCGTAGTGCAGCCGTATGTCGTGCTTAATTGCATTATTTCCCTGGACGGCATATTTCCGGCCCGCAATTAAACATGGATGAATCCTTGCGCGGAAACGGTATGCAGTAATTAAAGGTTTTAAGGAACGTCCGGGGTAGGGACCGGGCGTTCATTTGCTTTTGTATAGGGTAAAATACGATTTAAGAACAAGGATTAACGGTTTTTGATTTCAGAAGTAAAGAGCTGGAACCCGGGCATTTGCCGGCTTTGTTTTTAAATCAGAAATCGCTATTGCTTACTCCTTGCCCTTAAATTAATTATCCCCGGAGGCGGGACAATAATTAGTATAATCATTTTTGTGAAACTGCGACGCTATAAAAACATTTTAACGCAGAGGCGCAGAGAACGCAGAGTTTCGCAGAGAAAAGCGTTAAGGCCTTTTTGTAGATAAACTTGAGCTAAACGGGAGGCTCCGGCGAACAGTCTGAACTTTTTTGCTTTTAGTCATTGTAATCATCGAAGAGGATAAGGTGATGCGCTTTTCCGCTTTGCAAAATATTTTGTAGAGCTTTTCTTTTAAATCTCTCTGCGACCTCTGCGCCTCTGCGTTAAAGTTAACTTTTACAACGATATTGTTTAATGCTATAAAAACTGATAAGCAAGCGCTCTGCGTTTATAATCCCACTCTGGGGATAATTCTCACTAAGGCAGCCAAGCTGCCAAGTGTTCATTTATACATATGATTAACTGTTAATATTTTATTGAGTCAATAGTTTTCAACTAATTGGGAGAAGAACCATATTATGAACATTATAAAAATATCAATATTGCTGTTTGCCGCTTTTGTCATTCCGCCCGTAAGCGCCAGCGCGGGCAATTTAAGTTCGGCTGATTTGAAAAAGGCGCAAGAGGCTGCAGCCGCGGGCGACCATAAAAAGGCGTTTGAAGAGTATATACGTTTAGCCGTGGAGGAGAGCAATCCTCTCGGCATGTTTTCATTAGGACTGTCGTATAAAAATGGTTGGGGGTGCGATATTGATGATGTAAAAGCGTGCGAATGGCTTGAAAAAGCCGCAAGGCAGGGCATACCTTATGCTAAGCATCTGTTTGCCGAATGCGCGGAAAATGGGGTTCACTGTTTGGCCAACCCTGGCCTGGCCGCTGAGTGGTATAAAAAAGCCGCGGAATCAAGCCACAGTGTTTCACTGTGCAGGCTTGCCGACTTGCATATGAAAGGGGAAGGGGTTAAAAAGAATCCGTCAAAGGCGATAGAGTTATGCAAAACCGCTATAAAAGAAGGCTCGCCACCTGCGTATGTCTGGTTGGGCAAGTTTTACCTTAACGGCGACAAGTCGGTGCGCGATAATGAAAAGGCATTGATTTCATTTGGCAACGGGGCGCAGTACAACCTGCCGGAAGCGCAATATTACCTGGGCTATATGCACATAAACGGTCTGGCCGGTGTAAGCTCCCTTCCAATTGCCAGAAACTGGTATGAAAAAGCCGCGTCCCAGGGCTATGTAGAGGCGTACTTTGAAACAGGACGCCTCTATTTCAACGCGCCGGCCGATCCAAAGACCGGTTGGCTGTCGGAGCATAATCTTGCCAAGGCATACATGTGGTTAACCGCCGCGGCAAAACAGCCCCTTGAAACAGGCAAACTAGCCGAAACCAAACATATGCTTAAAGAGATAGGCAAAGTAATGCCAAAGACCTGGGTTGCGGACCTCGACCACAAGGTTGAGCATCATTTTGAGGAGTTTCCCTGAATAACAGAAACCAGATGACGGAAAAAGGAAAAACAGAGGGCAAATAATGAAGAGCAATTGCCGATTAGAATTAAAAAAATAAAAACATAAAACGTGAAAGACACGGATATCCCGGATTTACACGGATTAAAAGCAAAAACAGGCAAAACAGATTAAAACTGCTTTTTGGAAATTTTAAGCGCTTAGATTTTTTACTCGGCAGGCATGAATACATCGTATTAACAAAATTTTAAAACTTGATCCGCTTGACTATATATACACGATTTTAATAATTCATATCAAAGCGGCACAGGCATCCTTGCATGTTTTTCAATTGATCACAGGCAGGCGCCTGTGTCACTTACAAACACCCCTTGGGTGATTGTAAATCATTTATAACATCTTGGCGCCCAATAATTTAGAATTTTTATGCTACTATGGAATTTGTTTATTGTTGGGTTTCGAGGCTCTACCCAACCTACGAAATCTGTGGTTTGCTTTTAAACTGTGAAAATCTGCGTTTCATGCTTTTGTTTTCGTGTTTATTCCTGTCTTTTTATAGGCACGATCCAGCTTTTTGCTACTTTTTTCCTTTCAATCAACATCGCCTCTCATTTTTCCCATAACCACACATTTCTGTCAAACCCACAATCTACTTGTTTTTAATTGTATTAATATATTTTACGGCTGAGCTTTTGCAGGCTTAACTACCTGCTATTACATCAGTTACACAACTTGCGCCAGGATTGGCAAACCCGGCCAATTTGAGCCCCCTACATGGCGCCATTACAAAGTGTAAGTTATTTGCTTACACATGTAATGGAGCCACACTACATAAATAAACTCAAATAGACTACAGACATCCCCAGTTTTATTTGGTATACTATCCTCCAAAAATTTTATATAAAACTGCCTGAATGTAAAGATAAGATTCAAAGCAGAACGCGCAGAGGATTAAGTGATATGTTTGCTGATTGATTGTATTAAAAATAAAGGCAAGTATTCTATATAAAACACTACCCGGATAAGCTAATTGATGGGTTCGCTACCCATAACTCGTCCAACATTTTGATTTTCCGTGAAATCTGTGGTTATGTTTTTGTTTATTGCTTTTAATCTGTGTAATCTGTGGTTGCTTTTCGCTTTGGCTTTTAAATTAGTGAAGATTAGTGAAAATTAGTGGTTAATACGCCTTTGCTCTTATATCTGTGGAATCTGTGGAATCTGTGGTTAGTTTTTGCTTTTAATCCGTGTAAATCCGCGTTAACCGTGTTCTATGCTTCCGCTTTTTTCGTGTTTATTCGTGTCTTTTCGTGGGCAGGCTTTTGCTTTTTGCTTTTATCTGTGTAATCTGTGGTTTGTTTTTGCTTTTAATCCGTGCAATCTGTTGATGCTTTTTGTTTTTACTTTTAAATTAGTGAAGATTAGTGTGGATTAGTGGTTAATACGCTTTTGCTTTAATCTGTGAAATCTGTGTAATCTGTGGTTTGTTTTTGCTTTTAATCCGTGCAATCTGTTGATGCTTTTTGTTTTTACTTTTAAATTAGTGAAGATTAGTGTGGATTAGTGGTTAATAGGCTTTTGCTTTTAATCTGTGAAATCTGTGTAATCTGTGGTTTGCTTTTAATCCGCGTTATCCGTGTTCTATGTTTCCGCTTTTTTCGTGTTTATTCGTGTCTTTTCGTGGGCAGGCTTTTGCTTTTAATCTGTGAAATCCGTGGTTTATAGCTTTTGATTTGTTTTAAATCAGTGGTTTATGCTTTTTGTTTTTAAATTAGTGAAGATTAGTGAAGATTAGTGAAGATTAGTGGTTAATTTGCTTTTTGTTTTAGCTTTTAATCTGTTAAATCCATGGTTTGCTTTTGTTTTTAATCCGTGTAAATCCGCCTTATCCGTGTTCTATGCTTCAGCTTTTTTTCGTGTTTATTCGTGTCTTTTCGTGGGCAGGCTTTTACTTTTATCTGTGTAATCCGTGGTTTGCTTTTATATTAGTGAGGATTTGTGAAGAGATGTGATTTATCCCAGTTTTTTTAGCTTTCATTTCTCGTAAATCCGCGTTTCATTTAATTTATGTATTGACGATTTTAAAACGTTTTGTCATTATATAGATTAATGACAAGCAAAAAACAATACAGAAAAAGTATTAAATCTCTTGAGCTTAGAATCAAAGAGCATGAAGAAAAAATCATAGCGCAGCTTTCACTCTCAGTGGTTTTTGAAGGGGAAGTAAAACGGTTAAAAAAAGAGATTATAAATTATAAAAAAATCATAGAAAAACATAAAAGAAGGCTGTAGAAGGGCCTTTTGGAAAGGATAAGAAAGAATGCAAACAGTTGACACCGTAATAGAATATGAAACTTTGAACAAAGTTACGAAAGCTCGACTAGTCGAGCTGCAAGAGCATTGCGAAGCTTATATTTTAGCATTAAGCACGTTTAAGACCGGCCGTGCGGAGAGCTCTGAAGTAATGACGGCAATTGCCGACCTTGCCGCGCATTCAGATGCTTCTGTTGATATATTATAATCAGAATTTTATAAGCTCTCAATGTTTGTGTTTTGCGTCTCAACCCAACCAGCATCTTTTTCGCCCAGGGCGGGCGCCTTGGGCTATAATAATTTAAGCCTTTCAGGCTATTTTGGAATATTTGTATTTAATTTCGTGTCTATTCGCGGGCATGCTTTTGTTTTTCTCAAAGAATTAACACACCCCTCGTTCCCCTCTTTTTAGAGCTAAGGATTCGCTCAAAAATAACTTCGGCCTTCTATGTCGTACTTTCACATTATCTTTGCGAGATATTCAATCGTCAAATTCTCACGTAGCTTAGGCTACGCTACGGATTTGACTCAATCATATCTCACAAATCTAACGCAAACCTACAACCTATAAAACCGAAGTTATTCTTGAGCGAACCCTAAGGTTTATACACATCTCTCATGTTGGAGCGAGGTTGTGCTTCGTTCTATAAAAAATTAACGATGTTTTACCTCAATACCAGCTCTTTGAATGTGAACGGGATTGTCTGAACTGTTGAATACAACACAACTTCCCAATAATGTAGTGTAGGCGCGTCCTCGCGCCGTGACAGGCAAGTAAAGTCTAGACGTTGAACATTAAGTAATCATGCGTTGAAACCGCTTGTAAATGGCATCCCGAACAATTGAAAATATCATTCTCAAACGCAGACGGCGCGAGGACGCGCCTACACTACAACGGCAAATACGAATGTTTTGCAACCTCCTTCAAATGGTTGATCTTGAGACATATACTTTTTTAACGCAAGGCTTTATGCCGGAACGATCAGATCCAACACGTAAAGATATGTATAAACCATAGCTCTGAAAATAGCGGAGGTTGTATGTTTTTGCTTTTCTTAACGCCTTTATAGGTTAAATTGTTTTTAATCTGTGAAAGCTGCGCAATCTGTGTTCGGTTTTAAAATGAATCTTTAAAAAGGGAGGTTAAAGCCGTCCCCTACCCTTGGCAGCGCTGGTTTATTGCTTTTGCTTTTATTTTCGTGTTTATTCGTGTCTTTTCGTGGGTAAGCTTTTGCTTTTTGCTTTTATCTGTGAAATCTGTGGTTTGCTTTTATATTAGTGAGGATTTGTGAAGATATGTGGTTTATCGCTGTTTTTTTGCTTTTCTTCGCGCCTTTATAGCTTAAATCGTTTTTTATCTGTGAAATCTGTGGTTAGTTTTTGCTTTTAATCCGCGTTATCTGTGTTCTATGTTTCCGCTTTTTTTCGTGTCTTTCAATTGTTGCGCTTTTGCCTTTAATTGCCAACCGCCGGTTGCCGGTTGCCAACTGATATCCGCCTCTCCTTTAAAAACACTTTTGATATTTTCGGAAAAAGATTTAAAATGTATACATTAATTTAAACCCATAATTTTAGACCCGAGGCATTTGTGGACATAAACGAAATCAAACTCTGCATGGAAAAGACGGACATACCCGATATGCCGTCAAATCCGCCGTTTATTGTGGTTATTACATTTTCAAACAACAGGATAGGCGTTGAAGAGAGAGCCATGGGGAAAATGGCGGAACCTGCAAACGGATATAGAGGGTGCTCCTTTTCCATTAACAGGGAGGACATCTATCTTGTATGCGTCAAACTCCGCCCGGATATACCAATAGACCTGCTGACCCCGCTGGACGCCAATCAGGAGTGCTCAACAATATCAATAAGACATAGAGACCCGCGCGAAATCATGCCGTATCACACTACCACTTTCAGCTCCGCCGTGTCATACGGCATAAAGGTATTTGCCAGGGTGTTGAAGGAAAACCTGCAAGTCGCAGACATCAGGGATGATAGCGAATGTTTTTAACTATCAGGCGCTGGTTACCGGACTCTGGATACTGGATTCTTGATTCCGGATACTTGATGCTGGATGCTTGATTCCGGTTTCTTGATACCGGATAGAAGAAATCGTATTATCCACGTTTCATTCGTTTGCTCTTTTAAGCAGAAAAATCTATGATTTTTACCACACTTTTGCCTTTTGCCTTTTTACTTTTGCCTTGTTTTATCTCATCCGGGTTCTATGCTTTTTGCTTTGAGGCTTTTTGCCACAGACTAACAGGCTCTCCCCACTCTTACTTTAAGGCCTATTGCAAAACAAATAGATTTGCGGGCGCTGCATTAAAGTATTAAAATAAGGTAATTCGTTTTTTTCGTATTTTACTTTAAGGAGATTGTAATGACTAAGGAGGAGAGGGAAAAAGAGGTTCAGGAGATCTGGGCTTTGATCAGGGAGAATGCCGAACAGCAAAAAAAAACTGATGAACAACTTCAAAAGACGGATGAAAAGCTTGACAAATTAATAGGAAATTGGGGCAAATTTGTAGAGGGCCTTGTTTTGCCGGCAACGGAAAGGCTTTTTAAGGAACGCGGCATAATCATAAAGCATCTGTTCCAACGGGCAAAAGCTAAGAAGAACGGCAATAATATGGAGATCGATATTCTTGCCGTTAACGGCGAATATGCTGTCTTAATTGAGGCCAAAAGCATCCTGTCGGTTGCGGATGTCAATGACCATTTAAAAAGGATGAAAGAGTTTAAAGAATACTTTAACGATTACAAAGATAAAAAGGTCTTGGGCGCGGTGGCCGGCGTTACAATAGAAAAAGACGTTGACAAATACGCTTACAAAAACGGCTTTTTTGTAATTGCCCAAAGCGGCGAAGCGGTAAAATTCCTGAATGACAAAAAGTTTACGCCAAAGGAATGGTAAGCCGATTGATGGAATCGCGACACTTAACCCATCCTGCTGATTCTCCGGCTTGCCCTGAGTTACCTCTTCCTCCTGCCGCTAAACCAATCCTTATCCATTAAATCCTTAATGCTCTGAATAGAAACCGTTCTCCTCTTTTGAACAACAGCCCTTTTTCCGAGCAAAACCGGCATGTTTTTTAAAACATCAAATTTTGCCTTTAAAAATATTAACGCCTTCCCTTTGGAGAGGAAATATATAAACGCCATTATGCCGTACAACAGATGGATATGGAAATAGCGGGCTATCAAAGCGGCAGGCATGTTCTTTATATATAGATACTCCACATTTCTATGCCCATAATAGACGTAAAAATCGCTAAACGATTTCAAGGTTGAGTTAACTTTGTGATAGACTATTGCATTTGGCTCAAAAATGCACTTGTAACCCATCAGTTGACACCTGAAGCTCAGGTCGCCATCCTCAAAAATCGCGAAAAAGTCTTCATCCAGGGCTCCGGCATCCTCCAGCATTGACCTCCTGTAAATAGCGGCGCTGCCGGACGCTCCGAAAATATATTCACTCTGATCAAACATATCACCTCTCCGCATATGCCCTCTTTTAAACGGCGCTCCACAAGTAGATATAGCGTCGCCCACGGTGTCAACCAATTCCCGGTTGTCGTAAAACAGTACTTTAGATGCGCAAAATCCGGCTTTTGCGTCTGCTGAAAGGGCTTTATGCAGAGCTGCAAGCCACTGCTCATCTACGCTGGTGTCGTTGTTCAGAAAAGCGACAAACTCCCCTTTTGCATGCGATATGCCTATGTTGTTCCCTTTGCAAAAACCGGTGTTTTCGTTAAGCTCAATAAGCTTTACTTCCGGAAACCGTTCCCTGACAAACGCCGCTGACCCGTCAACGGACCCATTGTCAACCAGTATTGTCTCAAAATCGCGAAACAACTGTTTTGCAAGAGAGCCCAGGCACTCCTCAAGGTGAGAAATGCCGTTATAATTGAGAATAATTACGGATATTGTTGTGGCCATTTTTTGATCTTTTATGTTTTTAGCCTGCGAAGGCTGGAAATTTTATAAATAACGGCACAGGCAAGGATGCCTGCGCCACTAAGGGCCTGCGTAAATGATTCTCATCTTACCCAAACATACGGAAATCAATATCCGGGAAAATGTTCCACTGCGCCTCCCTTTGAGCAAGCCGGGTTTCATCTATTTTGCCGGCGCGCGTCTCATCATAGATAGCGTTAAACATTTCAATATGATCATCTATTCTGTTGTTTGCGTATTCGACAAAAGTTTCCGCATTTATTATAAAAGCCCAGTCGCTGCTTTGCGCCAGCAATATTTCGCGCGCGGCCTGGTTTAACGCCCTCTCCTGAACGCCGCTTGCGTTTTTAAATTTATCGGCAAGTTCGCTCATGCGGCGTGCGGCAATATTGAGAGGTTTGTAAATATAGTCGTTTTTGTTGTTTAGCCACACTTCATTGTAGCCGTTGCAACCCCAGCTTGAGGCTGCCGGGTTCGCCTGTTGATTAACGGGATGTTCTTCCAGATATTCCGGCGGCGTTGTTAATTTAATGCCGTTTTGCCCTTTGGCTGAAATTATACGAATAACATTTTCAAGCCACAACGGCCCCTCAAACCACCAGTGGCCAAACAGCTCGGCGTCGTACGGCGCAGTTACAACAGGCGTCCTCTCCATCAGCGCGGATAGTTTAATCATACGCGCGTCCAGTTTTGACACAAAATCTTCCGCATGTTCCCTTGCTCGTTTTCTCGCCTTTTCTTCACCGTACAGATCCTTGCGCTCGGTTTTGCCGGTAATGCGACAATACTTTATGCCCGTGTCAAATCTAATGCCGTCCGGATGAATATAGAGCTTTACACAATCAATATCAAGCTTGTGCCCCATATCCCTGTAAAATTCTCTGTAAACGCCATCGCCGGGATACCCCTCGTCCGCGCTCCACACCTGATTTGACGACTCATTGTCCCTGCCGAAAGCGGCCACTCCCGATGCGCAATATAAGGGCGCATACACCCCATACCTGGGCTGCGCGCCGGCGTTGTTTACGCCGTGAGAGTCAACAAAAAAGTAGCGAACGCCCGCCTCTTTAAGGAGCCTGTCATGCCCCGGGCAATATCCGCACTCGGGCAGCCAGAAACCTTGTGGAGCTTTATTAAATACCTTTTTATAATGTTCAACGCCTACATTAATTTGCGCTTTAACTGCCTTTTCGTCGTTTGCCATTAACGGCAGATAGCCGTGAGTAGCGGCGGAAGTTATAATCTCAAGCATGCCTGAATCCTGAAACCTTTTGAACCCTTTAATAAGGTCGCCGTTGCAACTGTTAAACAGATCTAACGCTTCGTTAAACAGTTTATTATACATGCGGGCCAGGGAGTTTAATCTCGGATTAGAGATTGTCCGCTCAATCTCTTTTGTTGACAGCTCAATCAGGTTATTAATGCGCCTTGTGTATCTGGATTGTAAAAGCTTATCCTGCAGCATTGACGCCAGGGGAGGGGAGATTGTCATTGTGATTTTAAAATCAATTCCGTCCCTTGCCAGCCTGTCAAACATTTTTAAAAGGGGAATATAGGTCTCGGTAATTGCTTCATACAACCAGTTCTCTTCAAGGAAATATTCATGATCCGGATGACGGATAAAAGGAAGGTGCGCATGCAAAACCAGGCATAAATAACCTTTGTGATTACCGCGCATGTTTATGCTGTTATTAGTTGGCATTTTTTGAAGTGAATGAGTTACCGGAAAAGCGGTTAATTAACGAAAAAAACAAAAGCGATTTTAGCCACAAAGACTCTAAGACACAAAGAAAAGCAAAAGCATAAACAAAAAACAATTTCCTGGTTCCCAAGCCCCTGCTCTTACTGTTGGACAAATTTTTCCTGGACAAAATAAGAAGCTTGTTACAAGGCTCCTGCCTTGTAACAAGCCAAAATCTCCAATTTTTACCTACACTTTAGTTCACTTTTAACTTTAGATCACTTTAGTCACTTATCCAGTTGGCCTGAACCAAGACTTATTTGTTAAACGTCAATGAGAATGAAGAGCTGTTTGGCCGCGGCCCGGCGCCGGCGCTTTGCGATAAAACTTTAAATAAAGGATTCTCTCCACGCGTGTCAATAACCGGTTTCTCGTTCTCCTTTAAATCATTATCTTCGTAAACGTTAAATTTGCCGTTGGGCATTTCAACCTTCATCCATTTAGGCTCGCTAAACCGCGCAGGCTCCGTCTTTGGAGCTGAAACACTGTTTGACCGCGCAAGAGGGAAAAAATCGCCCTCTTTTGTTTTAATGCCCACTTCAACGCAATACTCCCCGCCTGAAGTCCACAAATCTATATAAAGCTTCTCCTCGCCCGGGCCTATCTCCATATCAAAAAAATAGCGCTCATTGGCGCCGTTAAACTGCATGTTAGTAATATTGTAAACCCTGAGCACATTTTTAAAGACCAGAACGCCGCCCAACCGCTTTTTTAAAGAAGCAACATCATCGTCATCAATTTCCCAAAAAGCGTGCAACCTGCGCGGCTCCACAACCATCAAAGTAGCCATAGACTCCCCATATTTATCATTCATCGTTTTAATTATTTGCCGTAAAAAAAGCAAAAGCATAGAACACGGATAACGCGGACTTTCACTGATTATACAGCAAAAGCAAATTCATCCAACCTCCCCTCTAAAAAGAGGGGAACGAGGGGTGTGTTAATTCATTAAGTAAAGCAAAAGCATATTGACCACAGATTACTCAGATTACACAGATAAAAGGTATAAAGAACAATTTGCCGGCATCCGGTAACCTGTTAGAACCTAAGGAATTCCAGCTGTTATTTAGAGCCAAAAGAATAACTTAATAAAATTATGAATTCAAGCGAAATATTGAACCGTTATTTTGAAAAGAATGATTTGAAATGATAGTAGTGAGGAACTTATGAAGTTTTGTAATTGATTTTTAGGAACTGTAAATTTTGTGTATTTATTAGCAAGAATGCCCAGAGTTAAATTGTGGTAATTTTTCCTAAAAAATATCTAAATATTAAAGGAAAAATACTTTGTAAAATAATAGGCAATAAAAATAGTAAACCTGAAATAATAATGCAATGCCAATTTTCTATAACAAATAAAAACGAAATACATATCAAACCTTTCCAAAAAGAAATGTTATCAATGCATGCTGCATTTATATATTTTTGTAAAAATGAACAAATAAGAAATCCTACCCCTCCACCCCTAAATACCGTATTTATTATCCTAAGCAAATAATTTCGTAAAACTGCTATAGTTTTATTTATTTTTTTTAGATGAATATCGTAGTTCTCATAAACAACCGGCAGCCAAACATCTTCTTTTCCTTTAAGCCAATTGCAAACAGAAATTGAATTCAAAATATCTGAATCAATTTGTAAATTGGTCTTAATTAATATTGATATATTTTTATTTTCTTTACAATCCTCATTTTTTTCTACGCAACTACTGCAATCCGTAATTTTTTTGCCTGTTGTAAAATCTTCATTTGTAGTTACTATACTTAGCTCGCCGTCTTTTAGTAGTCGATAACTTGTATACACAGTAAATCTCTATATCTAATCTTAAAAATATTTGCCTAAAAAACCTTTCGCAATTGATGTAAAGGCGTCTAATATTGATTTCCAAAACTTTAAAGACTTGTCAACAGATTTTGAATGTATTTCATGCAATAAAGCCCAATCGTTGGTGGCGTATTTTTCATTTACCCTTGTAATTACATCACCGTCCATCTGTATAACCGTCTGCATTACAATATCTTCACCGCCTATATCCCAAATTTTCCTAATAAGGAGTAATTGGTCTTTTGTCATGTCATGATTGCCTTCTATCTTCTCAAGCTCACCAGACATATCTCTTATTCTTTTAAGCAAATTGAGATCTTTATTATCGCTAGCAGACAATTGTTCAAGCGCTTCAATTTCATTTATAGCACTCTCTTTGATCTCCTTAAAATTTGAGTTTTCATTTAAAAGCGGCTCTGTTTTATTACATAGAGCGTAAAGTTTTTTTACATAATTAGCTCTGATCTCTTCCACCGCTTTTTTAAAGCCCGGCATTTTACGGCCGGACATATTAGACTTTATAATAGTGTTTACTTCAATGTTAAGCAAGTCATCTACAATTTTTTTTATACTGCCTTCTTTTTTTATCTCTCTATCTTTTTTATCCTGTCTGGATTCACTCATTGCTATTAAATAACCGTTTGAAAGTTTAATTTTTTACAAAATTTTTAATGTAAACACAAAAAATAAGCCTTTAAATATTTAACAATATTTCCGAGTTAATAAACGGCTCTTTCTAATTGGGAAGAAGAAACTAGTTTGGCTTAACAGCTTATTTTAATCAAGCAAGACCATGCCAACCAATGACGCCTTTAAATTTGCTTAAAAAAATGAACAAATATATACTCAAGAGCATGAGGTTTTCGAAATTTACGCGGGCGGGAGCAATCTTGTAGATTGCTCCAAATGTTTCCTGAAACCATTGCCATTTATTGATAATCACGCAGTTTACGCGCATCAAAGGGCTTTGGTTTAATCGTGTGGAGGCAGTCTACAAGGCTGCTCCTGCAAAACTTTTTTCGAAAACCTGATTTGTTTGACTATAAATCAGAATTAAAAATGCAAAGCGGCGAACAACAACTACATTAGTTATTCGCCGCTTTATAAACTAATATTAAAAGCAAACATTTTTATTCTTAAACTAATCGCAAACTCATAAAGAGCAATTTACAAATATTGATTAAGCGCCAGGGTTGCATTTGTTATATATGGAATAACGAACCTTTACACGATTATCCTTCTTGAGTTTATTTGTCCTTAAACCATTCTGCTAAATCTTTAAGCATTTTTATATTTTTTGTAATTATATCATTGCCGTTAGTAATTTGTTTTTCATGAAACGCTTGTAACTCTTTATATTCACCGGTAATAAACTCGCTGTTAAAAAAAGTTGATATATCGCCGTCAAGAAGACTCACTTTTGAAGCAATTGCCTTGCTTCCCTCTCCAAGTATAACAGTAAACTCTTTATCACTAGTATCTCGTTCAACTGTTACACCATCGCCTACAACTGTTTTAATTTCAAGGTTAGCAAAATCAGTAATGATTGCTTCTAACTTTGCAAAAATTGTTTTTTTTATTTCATCATTAGCCATTTCTTATCTCCTAAAATATATTTTAAATACAAATTAAGTTAAAACACTTAAACGTTTAGCTTAAAACGTTGCAATAGTATGTCATTAGAATTATATTTTCAAGTTTTTTCTTTAAACATTTAAAAACTAATTAAATGTCTCTCCATTTGAAACTCTACCGCATACATTAAAAATAAACATGTTTTCCATATTTATATAAACTATTAACGATAGTGCGCTTTTAATTTGCGCATGCATGATTTAGATAAAAACCATACACATATTTGTAACTATTCAACCTAATTAATATTCCCCCAGGCTTTTGTTTAAAATATTAAAAAAATTCAAATTAAGATCAGAAAGTAATTGATCGATATTAAAATCAATTTGTGTATATTTCAACATCTAATTTATCTAATACATAGTTAATGTCAATGCCATAACTCCAATCTTCAAACATTCGCGTTTTTCTATTGCGATCATAAACCCCACCCCATAATAAAGCAACGGCGTTACGTTTATCATCGTCTGTCACAATTAGTTTCCCGCTATCTCCCGGCCCTGAAAACGCTGTAGGCATTATTGGCCTGCCTTTCGAATCGACATCCTCTTCTCCAATAATAAGGTAATCCGTAAAATTCATTTTAGTTATTGCCATATCTAGTTTTTTTCTATATGTCTCATAACCAAACGCGAATATTTTTCCTTTTTGAACGCCTCTACGGCTGCCTACGCTTGCAACCTTTTGCCCAATAATATCCATGGAATTCAGATCCAATGGCAAAGGTTTCCCAATTTTGCCTAGCTTGTAAAGTGTTGGATCAATCTTATTAAAAAAATGATTATCAATTTCTGAAAAAGAGCAATCAATTTTATAATAGTGTTCATCTTTGTCTATAATTCTATTAAACCGCTTTTCGTCATGTTCAAGCATGTATGACTCTACTGTCACGCCTATATACTTGCCGTTATAAGACGGGAACCTTATAGCGGCCCCCTCTTCGCCGGCGACATGGGCATTAGTTAAGACGCCTATTTTTTGAGTGTTTTTGTGTTTAACAAAACAAGAAATTGTGCCGACACTTTCATCTCCTTCAATATCAATGCCAGCAATCCTTGACCCGGCATAAATTTTGGAAGACCAGCCTCTAAGGATTTTGATCGTTTCTAAATTTTCCTCGGTTAATGGCCTGGGCATATATTCCTCAAAAAATTCATCAAACCAGAAATAATTTGATCTTTCATAATTAGAATTATATTCGCTAACGTCTTTTAGTCGCGGAATCCATATATTACCAGCCTCAATTACATCAGTAGGACAAAAAAGTCCGGTAGATGATTTTAGCTCTACAGGTATTTGATCATCCGGCTCCAGCCATTCATTGTAAATCTTATCTCCAACAAAAACCAAAATAGCAGGTTTGTCCGTTTGAAGCCCATTTTTATATTTAAAACCTAATGCGCTGCCTACAAAACCTTTTACTTTTAACAGATTTTGAATATTATCATCTCTAATTATTAACAAATCTTTTAAAGTTTTTGCCTTGCTCATTAATTTCCTTATATTTTTTATATAGTTTCAAAAAAGACCATTATTGCTTATCACAAATAAAAATAATTTATTTGTCTAAATTCAAACATTAGCTATATAAATTTATTAATTTTCGATCATCGTTTATCCTAGCTTTACTAATAATAAAACCGCATACCTTAACCCAGAACACAGCCTGCCCCGGGTTAAGGTAAAGACAGTAAATAGCAATGTTATAATAGCATGGCAAAACCCAATGTTCGGAAATACATCATCTTTACAACAAATTACAATTAGTTATGAACAATAGATCCATTTAATGTTTAATCATTTTCATATTTAAAACAATTGATTGACCTGGCCCATATGGAACTGCAATAGGAAAAGAAGCCTCATTATCTTTGAGATTTACATCACAAATGTAGTCAGTTCCATTTTGAGCAGTTACATCTCCTGCGACAAGCAATCCAGAGATATTCCCAATCAATGTTTTTTTTGGCCTAAATTGAGAAATAACATTCTGAAATGTTTGCCCTGCTTTCCTAATACTACTAATAGCTTCAAAAGCTTCAACCAACTCATTTATTTCGTCCTGCACACTTGATATGTCACGCCTATTTTTACCTAAATCTTTTATTTTAGCTAAAAAGCCGGGAACGTCATTCTCAACTTTTCTTTTTTCTAATTCCAATTCAACAGCATCAAGCTTTATTACTTCCGTTGAAACACCTTTAATATTTGTAAGCAATTCTTCAATTGCTTTGTTTTGTTCTTCATTACGGTCTTCACTATATGCTGTTAAATTTAATGCATATGGCAAAAATCCTATCCATGCGCCTTCATAAACCAATTTATCGCGAACAGTAAAGATTGACTTCAATCTTACATTTTTTTCGTTCTTTTCAGTAAAAGAAAACTCCTGTTTCTTTTTTCCACTGCCAAATTCTGACTCAAAAGAAAAAATATCCCGCTTAATACCACTAAAGTCTATCGTATTTTCAATAGATTCTATAAATAATGAAATTTTGGGATAATTATTAGGATCATCTGATGATAATTTAATATCATTTGTTGATAATTGTAGTTCATAATCAAGATCCCCATTATCTTGTCTTCTAGATATAGATATTTCAGATTCTTTATTAGGTGTTCTTATGTCTGCAAGTGAACCATAAAATGACAGTTCTGTATCATCGTCTACATAAGTACCTGCAACATTTACAATAGCATTAAACAAACCGGCGGTTGCGCTAATAAGAGGGCCATATGTTGGAACAAAAGCCGAACCGGCTTGTATAAAGCCAACAACCGATTCAACACGCCTTTTAAACAAATTAAAATCATCCTTATCAATCTCAATTAATTTTATAGAAGCGTCTAAATATTTTTTATTTTCACCCACATACACTAAATATTTCTTATATTTAGATTCATTTTTCAAGCTTCCATCTTTATTTGTCGCCCAACCAATAGAAGACCCCTGCCCGTTAATCTCAAAATTGAGAACACCTTCTCTTTCTTCTATATTGTTTTCGTCGCCTAGTTTATCTTTTGATATTAACCTTTTAATAGCAAAACTATCCAAAGTAATATACACATACTTGCCAATAGCATTTCCGCCGGCTTTAGCCTCCCTAGTTGCATCAACTGTGGCATTGCCAGTTTCGTTCCTATTAATTTTTGCTTTTTTATCATCATTACGGATTTTAGCAGTTATTTTCTTTGCTTTTGCCATTACAAAAATCTCCCTCTAAAATAAAAAAAATAAAGCTATAAATTAGCTTTAACTATCATGAAATATTTAATTCGTTAATAATTTCTTTTTTGAATTAAATCATTGATTAAAAGCATTTAATACAGACTATTTAACAATACGCCACACAGAATGACGCCATGGCTATTGTTTAAGCCGCTATGTACTGACTGCTTAAGTTTGTTTGGTTTCCACTCCTTTCTCTAGGCTTTCCCATATGTTCTTTTAAATTTTACAAACTTTAGCTATGGTATTTCAATTAGCTTGATAAGATTCCCCAAACTACGTATAAATTTATGCGCATTTTTACTTGGTATTTGTATTTTTTACTAAAAAAACTCGTAATTTTAACAACTTTTGCCCCTTGTTATAGGAAGTTATGCTCAAATTCTTATTTTTTAGTTTTTTCCTTCTTTTTGTATTAATCTGTAGTTTGCACTATATATTTTCGCTTTGTAAGCAGCGCCACTACAAAGACGAAATATGCATTTGTGCGCTAAACACAGCTCATTTACTGTCCATTTATAGCTAATTTACAGCTAAATCCAGCAATATTATTGCTATTTTGAGCTTTTTTCAAAAACATACAAAAGTATACCAAAAAAGGAAATCCGTGTCTGTCAGGGACTTTTTTTCGTTTTTGTAGTGTATTTTCCTATGGCCGTGTAAGCAAAACCACTACACGTTGTAGGGGGGTGTTTTGTAGGCTTCTAATTTGGTGTAATTTTTGTGTTTTCAACATAATAGATATGCCTTTTTGTTTTATCTAAGGGTGTGAAACAAGCACACTACGTATTAATCTAAGTAGTCTTTTGCTTAGTATTTTTATTTATTTACTTAAAAAAGAGGATGATTTCGACTGTTTTTGTCCCAAATCATGGGATTTTAGCTCCAAAATCCCACTTTTGTAAAATAAATATTTTTATTTTTTTTGCTTTTCTGAGCAAAGAGGGCAGATACGGAGAACGGAAGGAGAGAAAAGCAGTTTGCGGTTGGCAATGAGCAAGGAGCCTTGATTTGGTTTAGGGGCTGTATGCCGTGGCGACTTTATTATTCCATTGCCTGGCTAACGGCCTAATAATTGCAATGAATAATATTTACTCAAATTTTTAAATTAGCACACAGAATAATCACTATATATAAGAATTCAGGGCTTATCTAAATTACGATAAGCCCTGAGTTTATTTTTGTTTAAGCTAATCCATAACGGCATTGTAATTACTGATTTTTGTGACTTTCAATTTGTTAAGCTCTTTTACTTTATTAAATTCCATTTCCCGCAGTAGCAGTAGCGGGAGGTGTTGATGCAGTTGTTGTCCCGGCCATCTTTTCTTGAAGTTTCTTTATATCACCAAACGATTCTAATGACGTTTTCATTAGGCCTAAACTTTCATTAAGCCTTTTCAGGCCAATATCGCTTATAGCTGCGTCTGCCGTTTTCAGTCCCTCAATTAGATTACATGCTCCATGATATTTTATTGCGTCGGAAACTGCCTCTGTAATATTGTATTTTTCATATTCAATCAGCCCTTTTTCCCTATCTCCACCTTTATACCTTTTCTTTTTCATATCATCAAACAACTCTTTGCGTCTTTGATCAATACCTTTTGAAATAATTGAGGTATTAAGGCCCGCATAATACGCTTGATTATACTCGGCTCTAATGCCGCTTGTAATAGCAGCTCCGGCTGACAACGCATTTACCGCGCCACCTGTTACTATGCCGCCCGCGCCGGCTAAAGTAGTGGTTAACGCCCCCATTAAAAAGTTTCCTCTACTATGGGCCTGTTGCAGGTATGTTTTATAAATATTACAGCGATTGTTTGACGCCGCAATGATGCGGTCTTGCGCTAAATTTCTGCGCAACGCTAAACTATTATTATCTTTATCATCGTTATAGCCGGAATGAAATGCTTCTATTGCCTTTGCCACCCTATCTTCTTCGCTAAGTTTGTTCCATTTTTTATAATCTGCGGAAGCCAATTTATCCTTTGGTTTTAGATTATTAAATTCTTTTATGGCATACTCTTTAGGATCAAGCAATTTAGCAAGGTCGATTGTTTCAAAAGATTTATCAAAGAACTGATTAGCGCCGGCGGTATTTATACGATCTTTTCCAAATAGAGACCATTCCGGGCCAAATAGTTTACCTTTACACCCGGAAAATAATGTGCTACCGGCTATAACTGCAATAGAAAGACATATTACAAGTTTGTTTTTTCCTTTTTTGATTTTCACGTAAAAGTTCCCCTTTCTTATAATCACACAAAAATATTTTAACTTATATATGTATACATATAACGATTTTATTTACATATCTATTCCTCCCTTTTCTTTAATAATAAATTAGCGCCTTCAATCAGGGCATTTGACAATAAAACTATATTTATACTGAAATTTTTAAATATTTTTAAATTAACAGCAAAATCTCGCTAATTTAAGATATCCCGCAATCTTTTAAAAAAATTTATAGCTTTTATTGCCTTTTTTTAAATAGAGGCAAAAGTATACCAAAAATTTAAAGCCGTGTCTGTAGGGGGGCATTTTTTCGTATTTGTAGTGTATTTTCCTATGGCCGTGTAAGCAAAACCACTACACATTGTAAGGGTGCCGTTGTTGGCTTATAATTTGAAGTAATTATTGTGTTTTCAGCCTAATAGATATGCCTTATCGTTTTATTTACACTTTCGAAACTACCATATTACGTATAAATCTAAGTAGTTTTTTGTCCTGTTTTTCCAATTTTTTACTAAACAAAGACGAAATTTAACAAATTATTGTCCCACCATATAGGATTTTAATTCTAAAATCCCATTTTTCTGAAATATATTTTTTTATTTTTTTCAAATTATTATTTTTTAAAGACCGGATTTGTTTGACTATAAAAAAAGGAGCTTCTTTTGCTGCTGGTTTAATGAAAAACCTTGTGATAAAATATCGAACTTTGAATCAAGAGAGCTTCCGCGGAAACTTAAAATTATAGAATAAAAAGCAATTTAGGCCACAAAGACTTAAAAGCACGAAGAAACCCAATAACTTAAGCTTTTTGAATGGTTCGCTATGCTTAACCAATCCTATCATTGCAAATCCGTGTTTCATGTTTTGCTTTTATCTATGCAATCTGTGGTTTGTCCCCCAGGGTTATAACCCTGGGCTATAATAACTCAAGTCTTTCAGACTTTTATGGAATTTGTTTGATGTTGGGTTTCATTTCATTCTACCCAACCTACGTATACTGCGCAATCTGTGGTTGGTTTTTTGCTTTTATTTGCCAACCGCAAATCGCCAACCGCAAACTGATTTTTGTTTTAATCTGTGTAATCTGTGGTTTGCTTTTAATCCGTGAAATCCGTTTAGAGATAAAAAATGAGAAACAGTGTAATAAGAAAATTTGTTATATCAATTTTATTTATGGCGAGTCTCTGCGTATTGGCTGGATTTCAATCAACGGCTTCTGAATTAATAGAGAAAAACGGGCTGAGATATTTTAGCAGCCGTCTTGCCGGCGGGGTTGTTGATATTAATGATGTTGATTTAGCAAAGTTGAGGATTGCAGAGATTGGGGGCGATGGGGTATATGCTTTGGCTCCGATTGAAGGGATGTTTTACACTTTGAAGCTTAAATACCACTCAACAAGGGCTAAAAACTTTAAATTTTTAACACAGGAAGAAGACGGTTCTTTTAAAAAACGCAACCCTGGCCCGGTTAAAACGTTGCGCGGCATGATTGTGGAAGATGAAGGAAGCCGGGTAACGGGTTCATTGCGTGAAAATGGATTGGAGGCGGTTGTCGAAATGAGCAACGGCAGCCATTATATAATAGAGCCTCGAAGACGGTATGAGGGCAACGCAAAAAAGGGGGAATATTTTATTTACAATGGTGACATTGTTAAACGCAGTGATATGGTCTGTCAATTTAATGATCAGAAAACTGTTCAGCAGAATTCAGGTAGCGGAAAAGTGTACAAAGAGGGTAAATCTCCTTTAGATTTTAGGATTAAAGATAACGGCCATAGAGCTAAAAACGTTGCAAGTCAAACAAAAGGCCCCTGGATAGCGACATTGGCGTGTGACAGCGATTTTGAATATTTTGTTAAGTTCGGCAATGAGAGTAGCGTGTTGTCCCAGATCGAAGCGGATGTTAACATGCTGAATACATGGTATGAAAGGGACGCTGATATATCCCATGAGGTCGCCGCTATTATAGTTAGAAAAAGCAAAGATAATGACCCTTATGAAGGCGTTGATATTAATTCACATCTTGACATGGTAGTTAGCGAATGGGCGTCGGATCAGACTCTTATTAAAATACCTAATGATCTTATTCATCTCTGGAGTGGAGCCGGCAATAGCATTCAGGGAGTGGCAATGACAGGTTTTATATGCGACGGCTCATTGGCCGCCGCGGTCATGATGAATCCTTGCGCCACAGGCGTTGCCCATGAGATCGGCCATGTTTGGGGACTTAAACATTGCGATTGTCCGGGATGGATTATGAATCCTATTGGACACTGCGATGAAAACGCGTTTCACCCAACCAGTTCAATCCCCATTCTAAAAAGATCAGTAAAGAGGCACAAACTATGCCTTGAAAACGGCGGTAGCAACGAACCGGACAACCCCAAAAGGCCGCGAGGATCTTCCGCGGAGCTATTGCTCAAATATATGCCGGACCCGGTTAGCCCAATGCAGGAGCCAATCCCACAACGCGCCATACCTGGCATGTGGGCTTTTGTTGTAAGTTTAAACGAAATTGCCGGGGTAGGGGTGGATATCAGCGGTTTTGAAGTTCTTGATGAAAAAGACGGCGATCTCTTTTTTGTCGGCGACTCAGGCGACTTTGCCTCAATATACAGGCTTTGCGGCATAAAAAGAGGCGGGCGCATTAAAGCAAACGGCATTGCTTGCGGAATAGTAAACGTTTTTCTGCCGTCGGGAAGGAAAATCAAACACACATTTTTTGGCGTTGACGAAAACGGCCACCAGGTAGAAGTGTCTAAAAGTTTGCGGTTGTTAGATTAACGAGTTCAACTGTTTGCGCAGACCAATAGCTGCAAAAGGCCCTCTTTGGCATAGAGGGAGTATGGGAGACCGAACAGAGCCCCCGCTGGGAAAAACAAATAAAGGCCTGTATTATAGCCTCTCTACTTCATCTACAGGCAGTCCCGTGACTTTTACAATTGTTTCAATTGGAATGCCCTCTCTTTTCATGTTTTTAACAGTGATAAAAACACCCTCTTCAACTCCTTCCATCTTCCCTATTACATATGTTGATCGGTATAAACTTGCGTCGCGGTGTAATTTGTCCTGAAAGCGGTCATACTTTTGCCGTTCAACTGCGTCCATTTTCAGGACATCCAGCTTCTCTTTTGCCTCTTTAAGCCCTTTGGCCTTAAAGCTGTCCTTAATTTCAGCGTTTTTCAGGAAATAGATCCATTCATCAAGACTATCTTTGGCTACATCATCAAAATTTTTAACATCAATCAAATAATATTCAGGGTAAAGGTCCAGGATTTTTTCAGCTTTGTAGAGCTTTTTCTGAGCTTCATTCAATTCAAGAATGGAGTGGTTGTGCAGCCCTTCAAAAGTAGTTGTTCCGTGATATATATAGTCCGGGCCTTTATCAAAATCAAAGTAAAGGATGTTGATTGAGATTATTTTTGCGACAACCTCATAAGGTTGGCCCTCGTCAAGATGTTCAGTTATTGCTTTTGCCGTGCCAAAAAGGATCCTTTGAAGGTAATCCATTTCACGAGAGTATTGAACCTCTATTATGATAATCTTATCATCAGCGTCTTTTACTTTTATATCAACTCTATTAAATTTATCATCAGCAGCCTCTTTGTTGCTTTCACTCTCCAATATCTCGACTATTTTAATATCAATAAAGAGCAGTTCACTGAGAAATCCTTCCAAAATGCCAAAGTTTGCTTTGCTTCTTAGAAGTTTTTTTATAGCCCAGTCAAAGCTTATTAGTTTACGCGCCATAACAAAATCCTGTTTAAAAGTTTAGTCTTTGCGAACCCTATGCTCACGTTGAGTACTGTAATAATAAACCTGCTGTTAGGGAAATTCAAGTATTTTACCGGCATAGGGCAACACTTTTCATTTATTGATAAATATGCAAAATTCTGATGGGATACCGGCTACCGGCTGCGCGAGGCTTGATGCCGGCGGATTGCAATCTGTATTTCCAGCTTTTCACTCTTGCTTTTTATATTGATGGGTTCGCTACGCTTAAGCCATCCTACGAAATCTATGGTTTATTGATTTTGTTTAGATTTTTTTCGTGTCTATTCGTGAATTTTCGTCAACCCGTTTTACATCGTTTGCGGAAATATTACACACTGTTTTTATAGCTTGTCCCACGCCGGCAAATCCTTTTTTGTTTCTGTTTTTCGCTTTTCAATAACTTTATCAAATTTTTCAAAGATATTATTTTTGTTTTCTATTCTTTTTTTAAAAAAATTGCGGGTTTCCATAGCTACTACTTCCTTTGTAAAAGTATACAACGCAAATTGATTTAGCGAAACGCCCTGGCTGTTTGCGAGGTTTTGAATTTTTTCCTTTAATTCAACAGGCATGCGTATTGTTAATGCGCTTGGTTTAATTTTCATATTTCCTCCATTTCTTCACAAAATTCCCGGGTTCTTCAATCTGAATGCCTTCAAATCTTAAATCATTGTTTTTATTATAATCCTTAATATTATTGGTAATTAAATAGTCAGCATTGCCGTTTATCGATAATTCAATAAAAATATTATCCTTTTCATCCTGCAAGTTTGGGCGCCATAAATAGTATATAGGCGTTTGAATTCCAATAAAGGCTATAAAATCAAGGATAATTCCGCAATCATTGTTTGTAATATTTAAACTTTTTGTTTCTCTTTTTAAGACAGCTTCATATTCAGAAAATACAGGAATAGAGATTAATAAATTGATTGAATTTGTTCTAATTAAATTCAAAATGAAACCTGAAGCCCCATTTGGGTTGTCAATGGCTTGATATAAAACATTAGTATCCATAACTACATTCATATTTCAATGGTAGCATATTTGACGTCACGCAGCAATCTGTTTCTATTTTTGGTTCATATCTAAATTAGCTTTTTGATGGGTTCGCTACGCTTAACCTGCCATATATATTTTTGTTCCGCTTTTATCTCTGCAATCTTTGGTTTATTGCTTTTAATCCGTGTAAATTCGTGTCATCTGTGTTATCCGTGTTCCATGCTTTTTTCGCGGGAGCTTTATCAAAATAAAAGTTCGCATAGCAAAAATATTTGTCTATAATATGTCTGTTTTAAAATCATACTTTTTGGTATCAGTTTATAACTTTGAAAATTTTAAAGTCTAAAGAATAAGAAAGCGCCCATAAATACCTTATGGCATTGATACTGGATGCTGGTTTCTAGATGCCGGCTGTCGGTATGATTTTAAATTTGCTTCATGTCAAAGACATGAAACCAACAATCTAGTATCAAGCATCTAGTATCCAGTATCAAAAGACATTGCGTAACTATTAATGTCATAGCCACAAATTTTAGCCGGCATATTTTTCAAACAACTAAATTGTTACACTTTTTGTATTTTTTCAAAGGGGGTTGGAAATGAAGAAATTAGCGCTTAATTTTAAATTTGTATTAATCTTTCTCTTTATTATCACCGCCTTTATAAACCATAACGCGTATAGCGATAACGCATGCGATGACGGAGCTATTGCTAAAGCCAAGGTTCCGGTGGCTTTGGAAGGTTTTGTGTTAAGCAATTTCTCGTATCCGGAACAATCGGCGCCAAATTCATTGTCCCTTAAATTGATGGATACCTCGGTTTCCGGCGCCAAGATTGAGCATTCCTACACCGGCACGCTTACCACCGGAATACTGCTTCAGATAACGTGCGGTTTTTCAAACTCCAGAGTAGGCATAATAGCCCGCCGAATGAGCGCGGGCGCGGCCTTTGTCCATGCCGTAACAGGCACAATGACCTGGAGGTTGGAAGACGACGCGTGGGTTTATAAATCCAACGGCAGGGAGTTTAAGGCTAAATTTTTAAAGCAGGAGGGTGAATTCCCTTGTGAAGCGTCATTTGCGCGCTCATCAAATTTTGACTTAAGCGTAAGGAGGTTTACCGGCAATGAAAACGAAGGCGAAATATTAGGCTTAATCTGCGGCGACCTTGATATGAGCCAACCCGACCTTGGCAATGAGAATATGGGCTTTCCTATAATTCCCTCAAAGGTTAAGGGTTGCGATGATTTTATAGGAAATTGCGACGGTTTTGAGCGGCCCGATGTAAAGTCAAGGAATGTTAATACGGGAAATATTCGTTTTGATCTATCGCGGTTAAGCAAAAAGCCCACTCTCCCTTTCGGCGCTATAAAAGGCAATCTAAAATCAAAAGAGATTGTGCTTACCGAAGAAAACGCGGATGAAAACAGGGAAGACAACGATGTGCAAATCGCCAGAATAAAGTTAATAAAACAAAATGGTTTTATACGGGCTCAAAATAACGATGAACTTGATGAAGTTTATGAAGAGTTTGTAAAAAACCAACTGCAAGAGCAACAAGGCGCTGATTTCCTGATGGACCAGGGCAAGGAGGGTAAATTTACTTTTGGAAGCGTGCCGCTTTTTAAGGTTTCCGGGGGAGAGGTTGCGCGGCCGGCATATTACGCTGTTGAAGTAACCGAGGCGGAATCGCAGGAAATCATTTTAGATAGCGACGTTGATTTTGACCCGGCCGAGCCCGATAAAACCAGGACCGTTTTTTTCGCCGACAATTTAATTCTAAATACCCGCCCGGTTGAGCTTGATGAACTTGCCGATGATGACGGGGTTGAGATTGTGCTTAAGCCGCTTGACGGAATAGCGGCTAAAATAGAGTTGATTAACAACCTTGGGACCATAAGCGTAAACAATTATAAACCGGTTGAAGACCAAATGGAGCAGGAGCTTCTTAGCAAGCAGCAGTCAAAAGAGTTGCAGGAAGACCACGTCCAGGAGGCTCTAAAAAGGGCCATATGGGCGGAACGCTCAGCCCTGGTCGGCGCGCAACTTTCAAGCGAAGTTTTAGACCTTGTTTTAGAAGGCCTGGGCTCCCTTCTTGCTGATATTTTTGACGATACTGTTGGTTGGCTTTTAAAGGAGAGATCAAGCGTTGAACGGGATTTTAACAGCATTCAACGATTGCGCCAAAATGCAATTACCACTAAGTACAACATAAACCAGCAGACGGAAACACTGCTGAAACAGCTTGATCAACATGCCAGAAGTTTAAGCGCGTCCATTAAACTCGCGGAAATAGTCGACGCTATTAACGGGTCGATTAAAGGCCTGCGGCCTATTATTGTTGACCTTCTTGTTGAGATTGGAATGGAACGAGGCAACGCGGACGAAACATCCGGCCTTATTCAAAAATCACTGAATGTTATTTTAAGAGGCGTTAAAAGCTTTATTTTGTCGGGTCAGGCGCTGAACGCCGGGGGCGTGGCAAGAGGCGGCGCCGGCGGAGCGATTCAGGGATTGGTGAAGATCGGCATTGAAGTGGCTGTCGGCGAGGCAAAACCTATTGTTTTTGACGGCACATCGGTTCCCTCATACTGCCAAAACACAAAACCGTTCCTATCAGCTTCAAAGACAGATTTTCTATTGTGGCAAAACGCCAACGAAGCGGAGTATTTACGCGACCGCGCCGAAGTGGTTGACATTATAAATGAGTTAAGCGCGGATGTGGGCGAAACTATTAGCGGCACCGTGCTGGCCCAGAATATAGCGGGGGCGCTGGACAACTCCGCGGATTTAATCGGCGCATTGTCGGTAATTGTTCCCTGGGCCGAGGTGGTGGAAAAGGGAGTTACCGTCGCCAAATACATCTCCAGTGTTACAGGCGTTGTTGTTCCGTTTATCAAAGTATTTGGAGTCCCCCTGATTGACACTAACACGGTAACAATACCAATGTTGGTGGAAAAAGCGACTCTAAAGGCTTTTGGCAAAGAGAAAGAGAACAACTCAACCCTTGCGCCGCGGCTAACGGCTCAAAATAGCTTGGTTGACAGGGCATTATTTAATGATGCCGTCTTTGCAAAACTGACGGTTTCAAACAGCGATATAATTACCGCTATTAATAAGCTTGCCGAGCATTTAAACGCTAATGATATCGGCGCGGCTATTGCGTTTACCGGCGAAAGCGTAAATCAGGATAGTTATGTAAACAGGGCGGATGAGTGGAGCCTTGAAGTATCCCTCTTCCTGCTTCAGGCTTTAGGGTCGGACGAAGATGTCACTGACCTTGTTGTTGATAATATGGAGCTTGGAGTTTTAAAAGCTCAATTTGATCAAAAGATAAAAGATCTATACTTTAGAATACTAACTTCTGAATTTTCCGGTCCGGAAGATCCCCTTTATATAGCCGAACGCAACAGCGCGATTTCAGCTCTTAACGCTTTGAAGAAAGAGGTTGAAACATTTAGCGCCTCTTTATCCACGCTTGCTTCAAGAATTGAAAATAAAGAGCTTATCCCCGCAGCGGGTATAAAGATATTAGAGTTGAGTTCAGACAAAACCGGCGAACGCGTAATCACGCAGTCGCCCGAAGTTTTTACTCTGCGCGCAAATGTTAGAAATGTTAGCGGAGCTTCACTTGCCGGGCTTTCAGCTAAACTTGAAATAACATCTTCAAAAGATTCAATTGAAACTGAAACATTGGAGATTCCCGTTGGAGACGGCTCGCTTTCCGCCGACGATGGAAACTCCGGCGCGGGAGAAGACGAGGCTGTTGTTGAGTGGAAGTTCACATACAAAGGCGACCTGACATCCGAGCCTGTTTTTATAGTTGCTAATTTGCTTGAAAACGGCGCCGAGCCTGCGTCATTTATCAGCAATGAGGATCAGACGGTTATTATTATAGCCCCATCAGTTGTTGATAAGGATCTTGACCTGATACCTGATGATTGGGAAAAGGATAACGGCCTGGACATAACTAAAGACGACGCCCTTGACGATCCGGATAACGACGGACTTTCGAATTTGCTGGAGTTTGAGATTGGAACCGACCCGCAAGACGCGGACTCGGATAGCGACGGAGCTTCGGACGGAGAAGAGATGACCGGCGGAAAGGACGGAACCATAACCAATCCTTTAAACTCAGACTCGGACGATGACGGCGAACCGGACGGATCAGACGGCCAACCTCAAGATGCGGGAACCACAAAACCTCCGGCGGAAAACGAAGCGATTGGCGAACCTGAGGTTGCGATTGAAAAAACCGAGGTGGCGCTAACCGCTGAACAACGCATGACCACAGTCAAAGTAACAAACGCAGGCAAGGGCGACCTTGCATGGACCGCGGTATCCGCCAACGAAGCGGTTGCCCAGGTTAGCCCGGCTGCGCCACGAATACAAAGCGGGGAAGGCTCATTAATAATTAGCGCCGCGACAAGTTTTGATTTTAATACCGAGGGCGTCCTTAAAACAACGGTTAAGGTACTGGACGCGGGCGGTTCAATTGATGATTCCAAAGAGATTACGGTCAGGGTCGGAAGCGGCGAGGAGCGAAAAGAGCCGGGGGAACCAGGCGGAGACGGAAAGGGAAAAGAGGGAACCGGAGTTATCTTTGGCGAGGTTACCGACAAACAAGGAGCGCCGATAGCGTCCGCTCTGGTTATTATCAAACGGTTTAATTTTACAGCTGAAACTACCACCGATGATAAAGGCTTTTTTAGATTTACAGGCTTAAAATCTAAACGATACCTGTTAACTATAGAAGCCGCAGGGTTTAAACTAAAAAAATTATTCCCTAAACTTGAAAGTGAAGGCGATAGCGACGGCGAACTTGACCTTGGCAACATTGCGCTAAGGCCGCAATAAACAGGTTAGTATAGTTTTTGCTTAAACTATTTATGCTGGAGCAGTCTTGTAGACTGCTCCATTTGTTTTTCCCTTGCAAAATATCGTATAATCCTAGAATTCGTTCTAAAAACGGCGACTGGTTACGATTTAAAGGAAACGTCTTTGCCATTGATTTTAATGGATGGTTATATTATCATGTTTATATACAGATTTTTATGTTTTTGATTACTTTATAGTATTTAATTAATTTTAACAGGTTCCCTTATCATAATGAGCACACTTAAACAAAAAAGTAATAAACATATATTAGGCACAGGGCTTCTTTTTCCAGAAAAAGAACATGTAAAAGGACATGAAGTTCCTCTTCTTAAAGTTGGCCAGGAAAAAATTCAGCCTATATCTTTGAAAATTAAAAGGTTGCCTGAGATTAGAGTTAATGAATATTACGAACGCGTATGTTCTATATGCGCGGAAAGCAAAGTCAAAATAATCTTTGAACAAGCAAGGAAAGCTATTGGAGGAATAAGCAACCTCTATTTTGAAGCGATGCTTAACTTGCGAAAAGACCGTTTTACTGTTTTTACAAATGATTTTTTTACTTCTGATCCTGTAGACCTTGATGATATTTTGATAGAAATTTCAAATTGTTCGGGGGTTAACAAAATCCAAAGTAAAAAAGTTTATGAAAGCTTGCAAGAAGCGCTTAAAGAAGAATTTAAAATTTTTATGGAAAATAATTCAAAATTAAATTCTTTTCTGTTTCCCCCTATAGGTAGGTATGAAGTGTTAGGCCTCAACCCAATACATTGCCGTTTAACTTACGTCGATCCTGCGGCTAAAGATTATATGATTGCTATTAAGGAAGATTATATCGTCCCAAATATTTTTTAATGCCTGCGTTTTTAAACAATGAAATACTTTTTGCTGGTTTTAAAACAATAATTTAAGTTAGGACCAAGTTTTCTTAAATGCTTGCCGATCATTTTTTCAGCTAATTCAGATTTTTTCTAAATTTGCGTAAAAATCTGTTTGTATTTATCTTTATAAAATGTTTTTTACAATAATAGTTTAAATAAAGCTTTAACAAAAATGAGCAAACAAAAAAACGGTGAAAAATTGGCGACATTAATACATATTTCTGATTTGCATTTTAGAAGTGTATTTAAAAACGACAAAACGTGGTTTGATAACATTCAAAACTTTCCTATAATTAGAGGCCGTTTAGGACATGATTATCAGACGGCTGTCGCATTGTCTAATAAGATATATGACATATTGCAGGAATGCAAAGGGAATATAAAGGAAAGCGAAATTAACATTTTAAAAGGATACAAAGATGTAGAAAAGAATAAAAAAAGACCGGCAGCTATCATATTTTCAGGCGATCTTACTTGCGCCGAAGACGAGAAACAAGTTAAGGTTGGAAAAAAATATTTAAGAGGGAAGCTTAGTATTGGGAAAAAACGTAAGGTTGGGCTGAATCTTGGAAGGGATAGGAATGTCATTAGCGAGGCAAGCCCAGGACTTTTATTTGTGCCGGGAAACCATGATACGCATGGCCTAAGTGAAATGGAAACAGTAAATGCTTATAGGAAGGCATTTCCCGGAACTTTTCCTATGCTATGGAAAATAAATACCGGCAAAGAAACTAAACAAATTTATTTTTATGGCTTAGATTCCACACACAACAACTATCCGATGCATAAATTTGCGCGAGGAAAAGTAGAAAAAGATCAAATGACAGATCTTGAAACTGAAATTAAAAGCAATAAGAAAATACCTAATTCTATTCACATAGTCTTCCTTCATCACCCCTTAACAGAGCCAATCAAAAATGCCTGGATGCCTCAGCTAAAGCTAGATTCTCGAAAAAATATTGCTAAAAAATTGCGGGAAATAGGAGTTGACTTGGTTTTATCCGGCCATTATCACTATAATCAGTTTAAGCCTTCTAATGATGATTTTCCAAATCACTCAATTGTCGGAACAGGGACTCAAATGTTTAGCGAAAAGCGTAGTTTTTCCGTTATAGATATTTTTGAAAATATTATATATATAAACGCATGGATATATAATGAGGTTAAACAGCAGTTCGTTCTAGATGAGAATGAGGAGGTTTCTTTTGATATTTAAATTTAAAACTTAATCAATCTGCGGATGATAAATTCATTGTTAATGATAATTTGAGGCGAAGCCTTGTAACGCGGGTCAAATGATTGCTGCATCCAGTAGCACAGGCAATGATGCCAGCGCTACTATTTATAGGAATTTCAGTTAAGATTCGCTTTTATTGCTTTTGCGATATTGCGCTTTTAATGGAGCTTAGCAGCTCGTTAATATCAAAAGGCTTTTTTATACAGGCAAATGCGCCTGCATCCTTTGCCGCATCCAACTCATTTTTATTGCTTATTCCGGTGATCACGATAACTTGCGGGGCCGGCGGCGCGCCGGCTTTGATTGTCTCTAGCACTTCTAAACCGTCTTTTTCCGGCATGCGTAAATCCAGCAGTATGACATCAAAAAATGATTTGTTTAATTTGTCAAGGCATTCCGCGCCGTCAACGGCGCTGTCAACCTGATAACCTTCGGCGGTTAAAGCTTTGGTCAACGGCTCGCGAATCATTATTTCATCATCGGCAATAAGGACGGAGATATCGCCCTCGTCTATGCGTGTTTCAGGATGTTGAGACTCTGTGGTTGTTTCAGCAACAAAATTAGAGGAGCCTTCACTGCAAAGAGGCAAATATATTGAAAATGTCGATCCTTGGCCCGGTTCGCTTGAAACATTAATTTCGCCGTTGTGACGTTTAACAATCGACTTGCATATAGTAAGCCCTAATCCCGACCGTTCACCCTCTTTTTTTGATGAGTAGAAAGGGTCGAATATTTTTGAAATATTATTCGCCTCTATGCCCATTCCAGTGTCGCTGAACTCTATTTGAAGCATCTCTTTATCTTTAACTGTTTTTACGTTGATAATCAATTCGCCGCTTTTTTCCATCGCCTGTATCGCGTTAATAGTCAAATTTAAAAAGACTTTCTCCATCTGTTTTGGGTCAACATTTATCTGCGGCATGTTAGGCTCAATATTCTTAATTACTTTAATGTCTGATAACGCAATCCTGCTTTCCAGGATTTCCAGAATATTATTAATTATTAATTCGATATCCGTTAATTCCGGCATCGGCTCCACCGGTTTTGCAATGCCGATTAGATCATTTATAATCTTTGAAATTCGCGTTGTTTGATTTATTATTGATTGAACGGAATTGCGCTGCTTTTCATCGTTAATGCTTTTTAATAAGAGTTGAGCTTCAATAGAAATTGCGGCTAACGGATTATTAATTTCGTGAGCGGCTCCCGCCGTTAAAAGCCCCACTGAAGACAACTGCTCCGCCTTGCAAACGCGCGTTTGAAGATCCTCAATTTTACGCGCATTTTGAGCTCGTTCTTCCATTTGTTGATCCATGGATTCAATCATAATCAATCGGTCAATCTCAGTGGCGGCCGTCAACGCGTACGCTCTTAGAAAAATACTTTTTTCATGCTGACTCCAATTAAACGGCTCAAGCTCAATCATTATCAACCCTAT
Source organism: Candidatus Anammoxibacter sp. (assembly GCA_021777105.1). Classification (GTDB taxonomy): domain Bacteria; phylum Planctomycetota; class Brocadiia; order Brocadiales; family Anammoxibacteraceae; genus Anammoxibacter_B. Next base: position 10,194 of record JAIQZQ010000021.1, on the reverse strand, counting down.
TGTCTTGCCGCCTATGTACATTGGCTGCACTTTTAAATTTTCACTGTGCAGAGCTTTTAGAACTTCCGAGCCCACTGACAATACGCCTTCCAGCTTTTCAATCGCATGTTCAATAAAAGAGATCTGTTCTCTAAGGCGCATATGTTTTACATTCCTGGCCTCTTCTTCATTTAAAGACAAGATTATAGGCTCTCCCGAGCTTTTAGTGTTTAATTTAAGCCAGCCTTCCATGATCTCCTTATCTTGCATAAGGACAAACCCCATGATTCGTTTATAAGGAATAACCTCGCCTAACATGTCAACAACCTTTCCAAGCGCTTTTATAACCGGCATTGTTATTGATAAAGATTCATGGAGTTCATGCCTTAACTTGTTTAAATTCTGTTGAATAATTAGCTGTTGCTTTACTTCCCTCAATTCTATCTGTTTTTGAAAAAGTTCCTGATTTGCTCGTGAAACGGCGGAAAGGTATAAATCAGGGGTGTCGCCTTTCCAATCATAATTTTTTGCGACCTCTTCAAACAGGCTGAGGACTTCCGATGACAAAGAATCTATCTCCTCGGAAGACAAACCTGTAACCATTCTTAGTTGTTCCGAATCTAAGTCCGCTATTGAATTGCCGCCGTCTCCAAAACGCTGCATATGGCAAAGGACGTTGGCGCATTTAATAATAAACGGCAATTGCTCCTTTCTGTTTGAGCCAAATTCAGATATTGGCTGATGGTGTAGCCATGCCGCATTAATCAAAGGTTGAGGAAAATTCCAGTATTCCATTAATAATTTCGCAGCCTGGCTGTGCCCGATTTTGAAATTTTTCTCTTCATACTCTAAGAGCCTGGTTTTTGCTAATTTTGCCTCCTGCACAACAATTCCATATTCGGTTTTTTTCCAATGAAAAAATATTAATTTTCCTAAATCATGCAATAGGCCGGCAATAAACGCCTCTTCAGGCTGGGGGTAAGCGAATTTGCGGGCCAACAGCTCGCCGGCTATTGCGCAAGCCGCGCTATGCCGCCAGAACTCCACAACATTAAAAGCTTTATCCGAAGATGATTCAAAAAGGTTTACAACAATAAGAGACAAGGCAATGCTGCGAATCATATCCATTCCAAGTATTGCGGCCGCGTGCTTTACCGTCCTGGCCTCGCCTTGCCGGTCGGATTTGGCAAGAGTATAGTTGGAGATTTGCAGTATTTTTGCCGAAAGAGCCTGATCGGATTCGATAAGTTTAGTTATTTCACCTATGCTGCTGCCTTCCTCGCCGGAGACCTCAACAATTCTTAAAGCTATAGGAGAAATTGTCGGCAACTGTTTAAGGTTGTCTATAAAACGCTTAAGTTCTTTGATTTCATTCATAATAAAGCCTGCCCTAAAAACAAAGCGGAAACATCTCTGAAATAGTTAATATGGTTAACTCCGCTCAATTTGTCTGAATAGTTTTTTTAAATACACGCATACTTGTTTCCCGGCGCAAAACGTTCAATTATACACTGCAATGTCAATCTCTCCAAATAATATTAAGAAAAAAATCTGGCCGCGCAAAATTATTGCAAAGTTAATATCAAAAGAGATAATAGTTTAAAAAGGGTTGATATACCGATATAATCTATAATCGGTTACAAGAATATTAAATGACTAATTTATAAAACCCGGAAATTTTATATGAAATTTCTCTTAAATTTTTATATGAATAGATGGCCCAACCTAAAATAATATCCAAAAAACGATACTTTCCTGTTCTTATTATAATTTGCCTTGGCATCTTTTTTTCTGTTTTTTTATTTCTTTTTGTGCGAAACAGAGATTTAGAACATATAAGAGATCGCTACAAAGTATTTGCCGGGGACAGGATTAATTCGATAGAGCGGGAAATAGCCCACAATATTGATATACTTTCCTCACTTTCATTGCTTTATGAAAATTCCGAGCATGTCACCAGAAAAGAGTTTAATAATTTTTATAATAAAATAAAAACAAAACAAAACGCCATTAAGGCGCTTGAATGGATACCGCGCATTGATAATTCCGATCGCGATAAGTATGAGAAGGCGGCAAAGAACGACGGTTATCCGGATTTCCAGATAACCAGAAGGAAAACGCAGGGGAATATGGTTAGGGTTGATGAAAAGAGCGAATATTTTCCCGTTTATTATGTAGAGCCTTATAAGAATAATGAACCAGCCTTAGGTTACGACCTCTCCACTGATCCGGTTCGTTTTCAGGCGTTAAAAAAATCAAGGGATAGCGGACTTATGACGGCGACTTTGCCGATTACGCTTGTGCAGGAGAGAGACATTCAATCAGGATTTTTAGCCTTCCTTCCTATTTATAAAAGCCGAACACAATTATTTACAGCTCAAAAAAGGCGGGAAAACTTGAAAGGTTTTGTGTTAGGGGTGTTCAGGATAAAAGAACTGCTCGAAACCGCTTTGACGGATTTACAGATAAAAGGCGTTGATATTCTTCTTTATGACACGACTATTTTAACTGATAAAAAACACATCTATACACACTATTCACGTTTGCGAACTAATATAGGACAAGCGCAAAAGGAAATTAACGATGAAAATAACCGGAGCCTGCGGGTTTCGCATACTATCAATGTTGCCGACCGCAATTGGTTAATAGAGTGCAAATCCAACCCAGAATTTGCGGCGGCGAAAATGACGTTTGCGCCATATTTCGCATTGTTTATCGTCTTGCTGTTTACAGGTATGCTTTCAGCGTATTTGATAAACGCCATTGGCAAAAGCGCAAAAGTTGAATGGCTTGCATACGACCTTTCATCTGAAATAGCCGAGAGGAAAAAGGCTGAAAAGGAATTAAAAGATTACCGGGGCCATTTGGAAGAACTAGTAAAAAAACGCACGGAAGATCTGGAAGATTCCGAGAAAGTTCTTCATCAAATATCCTGCAAAATTCTATCTTCTCAGGAAGATGAGAGGAAAAGGATTTCAAGAGAACTCCATGACGGAGTTGGGCAAGCCTTGTCTTCTTTAAAGCTCAATCTCCAAATGATAGAACAAAAAATAAACAAAAATGAGCCTATTAAAAGCATACTAATCTCAGACGCAATCAACGGCCTTTCATATTCTATTGATGAACTTAGAAATACCGCTATGGCGCTCAGACCCTCTTTTTTCGAAAATATGGAGTTGTATGAAATATTGGTTTGGTATGGAAATAAAATCCAGAATATATCAGGCATAAAATTAAATATTAATATCCAGGATTCCACAAAAGTCTCTTCAAGAGTAAAAGACCACCTTTTTAGAATATATCAGGAATCATTAAACAATATTCAAAAACACGCCGGCGCAAGCAATGTATGGATTACAGTGATAGCTAACGACAAAGTCCTTAAATTAAATATTATGGACAATGGGATAGGTTTTAAGCATTCGGAAGAAAGTTCCAATAAACTTAAAGGAGACTCTTTTTCATGCCCCGGCCTGGGCCTTTCAACCATGCGCGAAAGAGCGGTATTATTGGGAGGCTCTTTTAACATTAACAGCCTATACGGAACAGGAACAACCGTTGCCGTTGAAATACCGTTAACAAAAATTAATATAGAGGAATACTCATGATTAAAGTATTAGTTGCGGATGATCATAAAATATTCAGGCAAGGCCTTATAGAGTTGTTACAGTCTGACAAGGATTTAGATTTTAATATACTAGGCGGCGCCGGCGATGGGTATGAAGCCCTGGCAATGATAAAAAAGATGCTTCCTGACCTCGCGATTATCGACATATCCATGCCGCAATTAAGCGGAATTGAACTTATTGAACACATAATAAAGAATGGGTACGGCACAAAGATTATTGTGCTGACAATGCATAAAGACCCCGCTCTGGCGGATAAAGCCATCCGGTTGGGGGCTCATGGATTTATTATTAAAGACAATGCTCTTGAAGACCTTATTTACGCTATAAAAACTATTATGGCCGGGGGCAAATTTATAAGCCCATCCATTTCAGAGGATATATTTACTTTTCAGAATAAACCCGCCTCAACGGAAATTAAGCTAACCGCAAGGGAGGAAGAAGTGCTTTGCCTTATTGCCAGGGGATTCACAAACAAAGAGATCGCAAAAAAGCTGTTTATTAGTGTAAAAACAGTTGAAACTCACCGAACAAGGATTATGAATAAACTTGATTGTCACAAAGTGGCCGATCTTGTGCGGTACGCAATAGAAAACGACCTGCTGGTTGATTGGAATGAGTAATCCCAGCGTGTCTTCCACCGCAACGGCGCGAGGAAATGCCTTATATGTGTTAGGTTAAGATTTAATATTCACCACCGGAACAAAATGTAAATGCTTAAATCGCCCTTTCAGGGCTAAGATTGGAGCTATATTCAAACCAGGGCGTTGCCCAGGGCTATATTAACTCCGCCCTTTCAGGGCTGTTTACGCGTTACCGTTTTAATAATAAAATATACAATTTCAAGCCTCAACGGGGCGGCTTTAATATAGCCCTGGGGCAACGCCCCAGGGCTTAAAATAAAAAAGAGATCAGCCCTGAAAGGGTGACTTAATCACTGACGTATCGCTTTTGATCTTAAATTTTTGATCCTAACCTAACACCTATAGGACGCGCCTACATTACATCTTTAATTTTAATCCAAATTCAAATTCCGCATAATGGGCGGCTAAGACCGCCATCTATCCAAATATTCTCACACTTACACTACACCCAATCCGCGCAACATCCATTCTACCAACAATAAACCACCTATTAAAATCTAGAGCTTTCGCATTTCCGTCGGCAATATCATCACATTATTCCGCTTTATTGTTTAATCCTTTTACTTCTCTGTAAGGTAAACACCTGACAAAAAAATACAAATTAGACCCGATTGTATATATTGCCTTAATCCCTTATTATTGTTTTACTGAATAAAACACATATAAATTATTTCCACATCTAATTAAAGGTTATACAGTTTACAAAAATGGAAGACTTAAACAACAATTATTCAATACTGGTAGTAGATGACGAGGATATGATCCTTAGCGCCCTTAAAGATATACTAAACAATTTTGGTTATTTAGTTTTTTGCGCCAAAAGCGGAGAAGAGGCGCTTAAAATAATTTATAAAGAGGATGTGCATTTGTTTTTTTTAGATTTAAATCTTAGGGGCATGAGCGGCATTGATTTATGTGAAAAAATAAGAAAGGAAGACCCCAAAGCGTTTATTTGCGCTATGACGGGATTTCCATCATCTTATAGTTTAACAAAATGCCGTGAAGCGGGATTTGACGATTATTTTACAAAACCCATTGAAATTAAAAAGATTATGAGCATTGCCGGCTTTGCTTTTAGCCGGTGCAACAGGTGGAAAAAGATATCAAAAGAAGCGGAATTAATTTAAGGGATTAATAGACAATGGATATACAAGAGTTGGAAGCCGGCATAATTAAGTCAATTAAAGAAGCGACCATAGAAGTTTGCTCAACAATGCTAATGCTGGAAGTTAAAGATGAAGAATCTTATGTTAAAGATGAAAAAAAGGTTTCCACCGATCTAATTTCTTCCCTTCATTTTTTTGGCGATAATTATATGGGAAAAATAGGGGTTTTTTCCAGCGGAATTGCGGCGGCTCAACTTGCGGAAGCTATGTTGGGCTCGCCGGTAAATAAAATTGATGATGAAGTAAAAGATTGCATGGGCGAGATAGTTAATATGATTGCCGGCGGGGCCAAGACAAAATTAATGGACACTATGGGCTTGCTGCACCTTTTAACTCCCTGGGTTATTGCCGGCAAAAATATAAAAATTAGCAGCCACAAACCGGGAGACGACAACCTAACTTTGGAATCGCGGGCTCAGTTTTCATGGATAATGACTCGATTTTCTTTTAATGGGAATCATTTTACAGTGGGAGTGCAACCTAACGCCGTGCCGGACAATTCTATAAATAAATCAGATTTAGATGATAAGTTAAAAGAGTTGGAAAAAGAAAACCGGGAGCTAAAAAATTCCCTTACAAATTTAAAATCTTAACTTTGCTCGCTTTTTAAACGCCTGGTTGATTAAGAAAATATAAATGAACGCAGAATTAAAAAAAATATGCCGTGTTTTAATTGTTGACGACAATGAATTTCAGATTTCAGTATTAAAATCTTATCTTAAAAACGTCAAATACATGATTTCAACCGCGCTTAATGGAATTGAAGCTTTGAAATTAGCAAAGGACAACATTTTTGATCTCATATTGCTGGATATTGCCATGCCGGAAATGGACGGTTTTGAAGTCTGTAAACAAATGAAAAAAATGGCTGAGACAAAAGACGTTCCAATAATATTCCTCACCGCGCAAAGAGAACCGGAAGAGATTGTAAAAGGGCTTAAGATTGGAGCAAATGACTACATTACAAAACCATTTTGCGCTGAGGAATTAATTGCAAGAATGCAGACGCACTTGCAGTTGAAAAAATCAAGGGACCTTATAATTGAAAAAAACAGTTTGCTTTCAAGAAAGAATGAAGAGTTGGAAAGCGCGCTAAATGAGATCAAAACATTAAAAGGGATGCTTCCTATTTGCGCTAATTGCAAAAAAATAAGGATGGATAAGACTGATCCATATATACAAGATTCATGGATAGACATGGAAGAGTATATAAGCGGCCGTTCAGACGCGACGTTCACACATAGCATATGCCCCGAGTGCTCAAACGAGCTTTACCCTGGGTTGAACAGGGCTAATAGGCAAATAAAATAATATATTTATTTTGTTTAAACGCAAACTAAAAAAGGCAGAAAATAAAATGAGTGACAATAATGACGATTCCTTAAATTATGACGAGTTTATACCGGACTTTATAACCGATTCAAAAGCTCATCTTGAAGATATTGAGAGCGATTTCCTTGCCCTTGAGGAGCAGGGTGAAGACGCGGATGTTGAGTTGATAAACAAGATTTTTCGCGCCATACATTCCATTAAGGGTTCAGCCGGTTTCCTCTCATTTCACAATATACAAAAGCTCTCCCATGTTATGGAAACTCTCCTTAACAAGATGCGATCAGGCGAGATTAAGCCGGAGAAAAAATTTATTGACCCTCTGCTTAAGGGAGTTGATCAGCTTAGCGCAATGCTCGACGACCCCAAAGAGAGCGAAAACGACGATATACAACCCCTCTATGAACAATTAAACAATTTAATCGTCAACGAAACGCCGTCAATTGAAATGAAAGAAGAAGCGCTGGAAGAGGTTCAGGAACAGCCCGCCGAAACAATACAACAGGAAAAGAATACAGAGCCGGAAGAAGATAAAAAGACGGCAAATGATGATCCTGACAACGCTATTGATTACGACGAATTTATACCTGATTTTATAAGCGACTCAAAAGCCCATCTGGAGGATATTGAAAGCGATTTCCTTGTTCTTGAAGAACAGGGCGAAGACGTCGATGTTGAGTTGATAAACAAGATATTTCGCGCTATACATTCCATTAAGGGTTCGGCCGGTTTCCTCTCATTTCATAATATACAGAAACTCTCCCATGTTATGGAAACCCTCCTTAACAAAATGCGTTCAAGCGAGATTAAGCCTGAGAAAAAATTTATTGATCCTTTGCTTAAAGGCGTTGATCAGCTTAACTCAATGCTGGATGATCCTAAAGAGAGCGAAAACGATGATATACAACCTCTTTATGAACAATTAAACAAATTAATCGGCGGCCATGAAAACACGGGAACATCTAAAGAGGAATTAATCGAGCCGACGCAAGAACCGTCGCATGAGAGTTCCAAAGCTTTAGTTAAAAAGGAAATAAAGGTTTCCGTTATAGAAGGAGAACCCGCGGAAACACGTAAAAAGGGCCCGGATAGAAGACAAAATAATACAGAGGAAGCCGGCGACAGAAGAAAAAGCCCCAGGCGAGGAGGCGAGACAAAGCAGGAGACTATCCGTGTAAATGTTGAGTTGCTGAACAACCTCATAACCATGGCCGGCGAGCTTGTATTAATTAGAAACCAGCAACTGCATATGTTTGACAAAGCGGAACCGGCTGTAACTTCCGTTGTTCAACATTTAAGCCTTATTACAAACGGCCTGCAGGAAGGCATTATGCGCACGCGTATGCAGCCGGTAGGGAATGTATTCAGCAAAGTGCCGCGCATTGTTCGCGATCTGTCACAAAGCCTCGGCAAGGATATAGAGCTAAAGATTTCCGGAAATGAGGTTGAGATGGATAAAACTATTTTGGAAGCCTTATCCGATCCATTGACCCATTTAATAAGAAACTGTTGCGACCATGGCATAGATATGCCGGAAGAGAGAGCAGAGGCGGGAAAACCTGAAAAAGGTCTGATCTGTGTCAAAGCTTACCACGAAGGCGGGCAGATTATGATTGAAATTATGGACGACGGCAGAGGGATTGACACTAATCGTCTAAAAGAGAAGACGTTGGAAAAAGGATTAAAGACTGCTGAACAACTTGACGCAATGTCGGAAAAAGAGCTTTTAAACCTTATCTTTCTGCCTGGTTTTTCAACTGCCGAAAAGGTGACCGATGTTTCGGGACGAGGCGTTGGAATGGATGTTGTAAAATCAAGCATTGAGCGGCTTGGCGGAACTATTGATATGGAATCAAGATTAGGCAGCGGAACTACGATCCTTTTAAGATTGCCGCTTACATTGGCAATTATCCCTTGCCTGATAGTCGCTGTCGGCGAACATCAATTTGCGATTCCTCAAGTAAATGTGGAAGAACTGGTTGATCTCTATAACGAAGACGTCAAAGACCGCACTGAATGCGCGGGCGATAGCGAAATATACAGGCTGAGAAAGCGCCTTTTGCCTCTTGTCAGGTTAAAAGAGGTTCTTAATTCAACCCAAAAACTTACAAAACTGGATAGGATTAAGATCACTCAGGAAAGCAGGTCGCAAATAGAAGAGGCGTGGGATGATTATCTGGCGCGTAAATCCACAGCCGACGGAAATGGAAAACGAGTAAAATTTCATCAATCTCTAAACTTTGCGGTAGTTAAGGTTGGGTCGGAGAAGTACGGCCTTATTGTTGATCGCATATTAGGCACTGAAGAAATTGTTGTTAAGCCGTTGCATCCTTTAGTAAAAGGCTTGCCCTGTTATTCAGGCACTACGGTTATGGGAAACGGCAAGGTTGTTCTCATTCTTGATATACCGGGAATTGCGGACCATGCCGGCGTCTCTTTTAACCATGAAGAGAGCGCTGAAACTAAAACCGACCATGATGAAAGCTCTATTTCCACTGAAAAGCAATCCATTATGTTATTTAAGAACGGGGAATCTGAACAGTTTGGAGTGGCGCTTCCGCTTATTAAACGCATAGACGTGTTTAAAAAGACGCTTATTGAAAAGGTTGGCCCAAAAGAGTTTATTACAATTGACGGGGTGTCAACGCTTATTTTACGACTCGACAAATTTTTAAACGTCTCCCCTTGCAATGAGCGTGATGAGATGGCAATACTTCTGCCTAAGTATGCGATAAAACCTTTTGGCGTTATGGTGTCAAACGTTATCGGCATAGAGACAACAACAATAGAGCTTAATACTGATAGTTATGCGGAAGATGGTCTGTTAGGCACTGCAATTATACGCGATAGAATGACAATGTTATTGGATATTTATAAGCTTATTGAAAAAGCGGAGCCTGGTTGGTTTGCCGATTCCGGTTGTGAATATAGCGAAACCGCAAGGAAAAAACGCGTGCTTCTGGTTGAAGACGACGCTTTTTTCCGCCAATTGGTTAAAGGTTACCTTGAATCGGCCAGGTATGATGTAAGCATGGCGGAAAACGGACAAGCGGGCCTGGATATAGTTAAAACCGACAAATTCGATCTTATAGTTTCAGACATTGAAATGCCTGTTATGAATGGTTTTGATTTTATTCGAAATGTGCGGTCCGCCGGCCTTCAGAAAAGATTGCCGGCTATTGCTTTGACATCTCTTGACACGGAAAAAGATATGGCAACAGCCTTGCAGGCCGGCTTTGATTCATATGAAACAAAGATTGACAGGCAAAATTTGCTAAAAGCCGTGGAAAAATTAATTGATACCTAAATCTAGCCAAAGATATTTGAAATTTTTTTGGTTTAAACTGTGTTTAGATGTTTACTCGTTTTTTAAGTGACTAAAGTGATCTAAAGTTAAAAGTGACTAAAGTTTTGGTATTTTGTTTATTTTAAAACCATCGCCGCAGGCGG
>JAIQZQ010000003.1 GCA_021777105.1 Candidatus Anammoxibacter sp. | reverse complement strand
TACGTTTATTACTTCCATGCCAGTTGCAGGCTTCACCATATCCGGCAGGATAGCCAACGGCAAATACGTGTAACGAGGCCGAAACGAGTTCACTTTATTAGGGCTCACATCTTCGCTGTCAGAAGGAAGCCCTCCTTCTTCGCATCGACACACTCATCGATACCGCAATGTTTCGCGCGATCCATTACTTTCACACGCCAAAGCGCAACTAATTGGAGAATAAACAATTACCAATTTCAATACGTTACAATTGAATAGAACAAACCAGCATAGCTGAAGCAAACCGGATTTACACGGATTAAAGCAAAAAAAGCACAAGCGGATTAACCGCAGATTTTGCAGAATACACAGGTAAGCGCTGAAAAAAGAAAATGCGTATAAACCTCAAATAATACAAATATCTTTAATCTAAATTGAGAGATTTTAAATACCCCCTCCCCTAACCCCTCCCACTAAGGGGAGGGGAATTTGGCTTATTAAGTTCGTTTTAGTTTTAATGAACACTGAGCAGCTTGGCTGCCTTAGTGAAAATTATCCTCCGAGGGGAGAATTATGCCCGGGGGACGAATAGCAAACTTAACAAGTCCCACCTAAGGGGTGAAGTTTTAAAATAAATATATTCCGTTTATTTCCCCTCCCTTGATGGGAGGGGTTAGGGGAGGGTGATAAGAATCGCTCAATTTAGGTTTAATACAATTTTTAAGAAAATCAAATAATGAATAATAATCTACAAAAGGCATTAAAGGACAATTTACAGGATATTGTGGATGCGGGGTTAAATACAACTTTTACTCAGAAACGGTTAAAAAAGATTGGGGTTAAATTTCCCGTAATAAAAATGAGTTCTTCTAAAATTAAAAAGACCAGAAAAGCGACAAATTTGAGTCAGTCATTATTTGCTCAATTGTTAAATGTTAGCGCATCTTCCGTTAAGCATTGGGAACAAGGGGAGATATAGCCAAACAAATCATGTTTTCGAAAAAAAATATTTACGTATTGTTATATTCAAACGCAATGAAATAAAACCCTAAAGGGTAAATTCCAACAATATCCTGCTGCCGGAGTTAAGGCTTTAGCCTTTTATTCCTAAAATAATTTCGAAAACCTAATGCTTTTGAGTATAGACTACCACAGGGACCGGCGTTGGTATTGCTTAATGTTGTTGCAAAAGAGCCAAAAGTTGTTTTAAAAGCTTTATCCTTCAATCAAAAGCTAACAAAATAATAGAGAGCCGTCAACCGGGTAATTGATCAATACGAGGTATTGTTAATCTCAGATGTGGTTCAAGTCGGGAGACATTGAACCAACACTCGCAGTCTTGTAGACTGCTCCAGCGTTAAGTAAAAAGATGTGTATAAACCTTAGTTTTTTAGAGGTTAGGTTAGTTGTTATCTTTTTTAATCCTCTTTTGCAACCTCACCATCCTCCAGGCGTAGATTGAGAAGATCAAATAAGTTCTCACTGTTTCATAGAGACGGCGGGAGTAGAAGAGTATGGGATTCTCAAGAGGCATGCCCGGCCTTCTCCGGCGGCGCGCTTTTTTTCTGAAGGCGCCGCATTGAAAGGGGTGGGCGTTTTCGTATTTGATTCCGAACCGGCTGATCAATATCCTCCAGATCAATCTTGAGGGACGGATGCCGTCACGGGCAGCTCTGCGAAGCAATGTTTCAACATGCTTGTCGGAGTAGTAAATATCCCATGCTTCCCTGAATATCATCTCCCACTCATCTTTAGTCATTTTGGGATGTTTTATTGTCGCGTGTTCCGAGTCGAATTTATTCAAGTCCGACTCCATCCACTCTTCTCTCCGGAGCATTGCATTGTGATCCATCGACCCGGGCAGGGGCGTGAGCATAAAAAACATGAGAATGTCAATGGGCAGCTCTCGCTGGATCGTCTTAATATCATTCTTAATGGAATCGGGTGTGTCCGCCGGAAAACCAAGAATATATCCCGCCATTGTTACTATCTTTTTGCTCCGCCATGCCGTCAACATTTCACGGTACTCCGCAACATTGTTCTGCGGTTTATTGGCGGCCTTTAGATTCTCCTCGTTAATACTCTCCATCCCTATAAAGACGGAGTTGCAGCCGGCCAGGGCCGCCTTGTCTATAAACCGGTCGATCTTGTGCGCTTTGGCGTCTGCCTGCAGGCCGAACTTTACCTTAAAGTTTTCCATCTTTCTCAACTCTATCAGGCGGTCAAAGATAGCCTCCCAGTTTCTATTTCGGGCAAAGTTATCATCTGTAAAAAAAAAGTGCGGAGTCTCGCCCTTAATTCGAACATAGGAGCGAACCATTCTCTCGACATCGTCCGCGGTGCGGAATCGCGATTTCTGTCCCTGAATGTTGATAATGGTGCAGAAGCTACAATCAAATGGACACCCTCTGCTGGTGTCTATGGGAATGTCTGAACTGAGGCATTTTTTTATTATCGCCTGAGGCAGGGGCCGCGTTGGCCGGCCCTGCAGGTTCGGACGTTCAGCGACTACATTGTAAACAGGTTTGAGTTTCTGATGATATGCGTCGGATATGAGTTGATCAAAGCGCCCCTCGGCCTCTCCCGCAAAGAGAGAGATACCAATGTCCAGGGCCTTTTGAACCTCTGGAGGAATTTTCGGCAGTACGGCGACGGCGGCGCTCACATGGAAACCTCCTATGACAACGGGGATGCCGGCTTCCATAAAAGAGCGCCCAATGTCGAGGGATCTGGGAAACTGATTAGTCTGAACTCCCACAAGGCCGATTACTCCTTGATTTCCGTTTTGCCTTATTCTCCGGCTTATCGCCGAGATAGGAAGCGCGGTGTTATACTCGTCGTGAAGGTTAACAATAATCTCAACACTTTCGCCCAGTATTTTTCGCTCAGCGCCGTCAAGCGCAAGGCCGTAGAGGCACGAAAGGGAGTTAGAGACGCTGAATGACTTCCACCACTGGATGACATAACCTTCGTTATCGTAATGGGAAGGTTTAATAAGCTCAACAAAGAACTTCTCTTTTTTGCTATTAAAACTGTTTTTCATGAATTATTTTAGAAATAACTTTGGCCCGGGTAGTATTTGTCAATAGATTGGGTTTGATAATCATATAAAAGGCAACCCTTTAAGTCAAAAGTTAAATAAGCCGTTATAAAATATTTAAAATATGCGTGCTGTAAATCGCTATTGTTTTCAAAATGAATCCTGAAAAGGGAGACTAAAGTATCCCCTGCCACTTAACTTTCCGTGCCCTTAGTTTTGGATTGTATACCCAAAAGCATTAGGTTTTCGAAATTAGTCAATGAATAAAAGGCTAAAGCCTTAACTCCAACAAGCTGAATTTGTTGGAATTTACCCTTTAGTATCTTATCAGTTAAGTTTTGACAAATTTTGACAAAATATTTCAAGCCCCTGTTATAACTCGTTATGTTATATACATTTATCTACGTTTAACAATAATTAAACTTTTAATTTTTAATTTTTAGCTTTGGTTTTATTCTGAATAAATGCTAAAAATCTTAGATTTTTACCAAAACTTTAGTTCACTTTAAACTTTAGATCACTTTAGTCACTTTTCCGATTTATTCGGGTTAGGCAATAAATCATTAGATTTCCCCATTTGGCAGAA
>JAIQZQ010000020.1 GCA_021777105.1 Candidatus Anammoxibacter sp. | reverse complement strand
TTTGGCGTTTATTCAGAGTAAAACCAACGCTTGCCTTTATGTGTTGTGCAATCAGCGCAATCAGTGGTTAAAGCTTTTATCTTTAATCAGTGAAATCATTGGTTTGTTTTTCGCTTTTCTTCGTGATTTTAGTGTCTTCGTTGCTTAAATAGCTTTTGCTTTTACCGATAACCGCTCACCATTTACCGATTACTCAGCTTTTTTGCTTTTATTTCTTTAATCAGTGAAACCTATGGTTTGCTTGTAGCTTTTCTTAGTGTTTTAGTGTCTTAGTGGCGTAAATAGTTTTTGCTTTTATCCGCGCCAATCCGTGTCATTCGCGTCATCCGCGTTCCATGCTTTTTGCTTTTACCGCTCACCGCTCACCATTTACCGATTACCCTGCTTTTTTGCTTTTATCTGTGTAATCCGCGCAATCTGTTGTTAATACTTTTTTATTATTTCTCGCCGTTTGTGGCTTTGTGGCTTAAATTGCTGTTGAGTTAAACAAGGTTCATTTTGACAAAGTCCCAATGCCCATGCCGGACGGCGCGGCCCCTCCTTTTGCCTGGACATTGCAGCCGGCGGGTGCTATATTCGACCCGCCAATGGAGGTAACCTATCCCTACATGGCCGGCCTGCCCGCCGGCTCAATAGCCTATTTCTTGAGCTTTGACCACGACACAAACAGGTTTGAGATAGTGGCCACCGGGCATGTTGCCAATGACGGAGCAAACATAATAAGCGATCCCGGCGCGGGTGTAATAAAAGCCGGTTGGGGCTGCAACTGCCCAAGGTACGCTTCCATTGGCGATTGTGAAGGCGGCGGATCAGGCGGTGGAGGTAGCGGAGGAGGCGGTTCCGGTGGCGGAGGTTCCGGTGGCGGCGGCTCCGGCGGCGGTGATGGTGGATCAGGTGGAGGTTCTGGAGGAGGCGGCTCTGGTGGCGGTGGAGGCGGCGACCCTACGCCAACGCCTACTCCCGGCCCTGGTGATTGCGCATTTACTTGCGAAAACGCCGGAACGCTGCAAGGCGGAACCGTTGTAGTTAACGGAACGGCTGATACTAATGATGATATTGTTTGCGAAGGCGAGACAATTACGTTTACTGCCTCGGGGGTAACACATGTGGGAGGCGGAATTCAAAGGGATTGCCCCGGCTCTGGGATAACAATTGATCCTTTTATAGGAACCCCTGTTTACGAGTGGAAAATTACAAGTCCTACTCTTGGGACAATAGACACTGGCACTGGCGTAATAGCAAAAGTTGATGGCGCTATTGCAGGCGATTATATTTGCGAATTCACAGCAAAGGTGGTTGATGTTCCCGGCGCCGTGGACAACTGCGTGCCGGTAGACTTGCCGCTTGGCATTATAACCGCAACGGCTGTTAGGGTAGAATCAATGTCCGTTATTGAAGGGGCAACTCAAAATAATGTGATTGGTCCAGAAAATTGGGCGGCTGTGAAAGGGACAGGTGATGTAATAGTCGAAGTCACCCTCACTCCAAATAC
Source organism: Candidatus Anammoxibacter sp. (assembly GCA_021777105.1). Lineage (GTDB taxonomy): Bacteria > Planctomycetota > Brocadiia > Brocadiales > Anammoxibacteraceae > Anammoxibacter_B. The sequence continues at coordinate 1,587 of JAIQZQ010000020.1, read as the reverse complement.
AGATAATGCAGCCAATGCAATAACATGGGTCGGAGGAACCGATGTGCCTGGAAAACCAAGGCAAAGGAAAGTGTCAAAGAGTATGTCTGCGCATACGGAAGTAGCAGCAGTTTGCGGTTCAACATTAGAAAGTGTACATGTGTGGATTCTTTGGAGTTCAGCCCAAATAAGGACTACAGATTTCAAATCTAGTGGGAATAACAAAAACTTTGGAGCTGAAATAGGTGGAGATAAATTAGGAGCTTTAACAGATGAGGATGATAATATAACCGCATTTGAAGCAGTTGGAAAAATGGAGGGACGGTTTACATTAACACCAATTGGTATAAATCAAGTCGTTATGGCAGGGTGGGATATAAAGAGGTGGGTTATTTTTAAAGACTTTACAAATGGAATTTTAGTAGCATCTGAAGATAGATCTGATGATTCACATAATTTTGACGAAGATCTAATTCCTGATAATGATGATAAAATTTACGTTATAGACCCACCTGTTGGTGCGTTTTTTAATATGAATCATACAGAAGAAGGATATAATAATTTTACGGAATGGCTTGAATGGAATGGCGAAAAAGTTTCAGATGACTATGAATGGCATTATCAGTCTAGAGTTGATGATGACTTAGACGTTGAGAACAAACCAAAAAATGATGATACAGAATTGAAGGACATAGGATTGGGACATATTATTTTACCAAATAGCGCTTATTATTCTACACGGTAGTTTAAAATAAATTTATCAAGGAGGAACAAAACTATGTACAAAGGAAAATTTAAGTTAATTGTTTTTATTCTTTTATGTTTGTTATTAAAAGAAATAAGTTTGGTGGAAGGAGGAACACAATTAGAAACTAATAATCTAATTCAAGGTTTACAAAATGCAAAAACTTTAAGTGAGATGGATAGTGTATCGATTAGAATTGCACAGAACAGGCTAGATTTGATACGTACTTCCATAGGCATCCTTCGAAGTAATGCATCCAAGGATAAAATGATAAGAGCATGCTTTCTTTTAGGTGAATATAGAGCTACAGAAGCTATTACAGACCTTTCTAACCGCATAGCCTTAGAAGATAAAATTAAGGAAAAATTAAAAGAACTTCCATTATGGGGTAAATATCCTGCGTTAGAAGCATTGATTAAGATTGGTTTTAGCGCAATACCACAAATGATTCAGATATTAGAGACAAATAAAGACAACCATATACAACGTCTTTCATCAACGGTTATTTGGGAAGTAATCGGAAGAAATTCTGCAACTATACAAGAAAGAAAAAATTTGGCGCATACAATAATAAACAATGCCATAAAAATACAATCAGATCCATTAAAAAAGAAAAATTTAGAAAACGCTTTAAAGCTTTTAAATTAAAAACTATATTTGGGTATAAACCTGCAACATTACCTACAAAAATGTATATTATAAATCCATGGAATTACAGTGAAATAATTTAGCGTATAAGAATTTCAAAGTTTGGGAAAATAGAGTAATAATCGTGTTTTAGACTAAAATATCAAAATATTAGATGTTAATTATAAAATGAACAATAGGAATTAGAATAAATTAGTCAATTTATGAAAATCATA
>JAIQZQ010000019.1 GCA_021777105.1 Candidatus Anammoxibacter sp. | reverse complement strand
CCGCCTGCGGCGATGGTTTTAAAATAAACAAAATACCAAAACTTTAGTCACTTTTAACTTTAGATCACTTTAGTCACTTAAAAAACGAGTAAACATCTAAACACAGTTTAAACCAAAAAAATTTCAAATATCTTTGGCTAGTTTTAGATTTGTAAACATATTTAAACTAACCGTGTATTTTAAAAATAATATGATTATGCATAATCGGAGAGAATAAAATGAAAAGAACTTTTAGTTTTAGTTTTATTAGTTTTAGCTTTTTAACGATTGTATTGCTTTTGTATTGCGCTGATGGTTTTGCGCAAACTTTGCCTACCGCGGAAACAAAGTCAGCGACAAGTGTCGCTCCGCAATCAGCCACTCTTAACGGCACGGTTAATGCCAATGGCGTCTCAGGCGGGTCATGGTGGTTTGAGTATGGAACTGTAAGCGGCTCGCTTAACTCCGTCACAAGAACTAGGAGTTTTAGCGGAACTTCAGATAGGTCGGTGAACGAGAGCGTAAGCGGGTTAACTCCAGGAACCACATATTTCTTTAGAGTTGTGGCTAAAAACAATGACGGGACTGCAAACGGAGCCACTATGAGTTTTGACGCGCCGCAACTTAAGCCGCCAGTTGCCGTAACAAAAAGCGCAACAAATGTGGCGTCGCAGTCCGCTACACTGAACGCAGGGGTGAACGCTAACGGCGTTTCAGGAGGAAAATGGTGGTTTGAATATGGGACTATAACCGGAACATTCGATATTAAGACATCTGAGAGAAGTTTCAGCGGTTCAACCGAGCAGCAGGTTACATGGAATATATCCGATTTGACGCCAAATACAACCTATTTTTTTAGAGTAAGGGCTAAAAACAACGACGGCGCTGTTGATGGAAGCGAGATGAGTTTTAAAACACATGAACTGCAACCTCCGTCCGTCACGACATTAGACGCGACAAAAATCACATCACAATCCGCCACGTTAAATGGAATAGTCAACGCAAAGGATTTTTTAACAAACTGGTGGTTTGAGTGGGATGAAATAAGCGGTATTTTCGGCAATAAAACCAGATCAAGCCGGGCAAGCGGCGCAATCGATCAAAATGTAAGCGCCTCTCTTTCCGGTTTGGACCCAAGCAAAACATATTTTTATAGATTAGTTGCCGAGAGCGGCGAGGGCAAAACATTAGGAGAAGAGAAGAGCTTTTCGACAATTCCGCCCAACCCGCCGACTGTTGTCACAAAAGAAGCCACAGCCATACAATCAAAAAACGCGACATTAAACGGGGAGGTCAACGCAAAGGGGATATCCGGCGGTTCGTGGTGGTTTGAATATGGAGTGGTTAGCGGTATTCTTGATATAAAGACGCGCGGGAAAAGCTTTAGCGGATCCACTGATCAACTGGCAACCTCAAGCATAAGCGCCTTAACGCCGGAGACGACCTATTTTTTCAGGATTGTCGCAAAAAACAATGATGGAACCGTTAATGGAGAAGAGAAAAGCTTTTCTACGCTGAAAACACAGCCGCCGGTTGCCACCACAGGCAATGCGACAAAGATACAATCGCAGGCGGCGACTCTTGTAGGCAAAGTCGATCCAAAAGGGTTTTCAACTAGCTGGTGGTTTGAGTGGGACACTGACGCAAAGGCGGTAAACAATAAAACCCGGCGCGGCAACGTAAGCGGGACAAAAGCGGAAACCGTCAACTCACAGATCACGGGGTTAACCGCAAATACATTGTATTTCTACAGACTTGTGGCCGAAAGCAGCGAGGGCAAGGATATCGGCAACCTTGCCAGTTTTACAACTCTTAATTTGCAGGCGCCTGAAGTGGAGACAAAAGACGTTACAAACGTTGAATCAAAGGCCGCTACTCTTAACGGCTCAATAAACGCTAAAGGTTTTTCAACAACATGGTGGTTTGAATGGGATGAAAAGAGCGGCGTTTTCGGCAACTCAACAAGATCGGCTAGTGTGAGCGGCTCTGCTTTTGAGAATGTAAAAACCGCATTGTCAAAACTAAAGCCGGACACAACATATTTTTACAGGGTTGTGGGCAAAAGCAATGAGGGAAAGACGGAAGGCGATGAAAAAAGCTTTAGAACACTAAGTTTACAGGGGCCGATAGCAACCACAAAACCGGCGACCGGCATCGACGCTACAACGGCGACATTAAACGGCGCGTTAAACGCCAGAGGTATCTCTTCCACATGGTGGTTTGAATATGGAACCGAAAGCGGAGCTTTGGATAAAAAAGTCGGCGGTTCTTCAAGAAACGCTATTGGCGGAACAACAGAGACTGCTGTGTTGGAGGATATAAGATCGTTAAAACCAAACACAACATATTTTTTCAGGTTAGCCGCAAGCAATGAAGATGGGGGGGCCAACGGCGGGGAGTTGTCGTTTGCGACAACAAACGGGCTTGACGCTGAGTTTACCGCCATTCCTGAAGTTGGCATTGCGCCGCTGGAAGTGCGGTTTGCCGACACTTCGGCGGGCAAAATAGACGCATGGTTTTGGGATTTTGGCGACGGCGAGAAAAGCGAGGATGAGAGCCCTACTCATATCTATAAACACCCAGGCACATACAGTGTTGAGCTGAGGATCTCCGGCGAGTTTGGAAGCGACACTGAAAAAAAGGATGATTTAATAAGCGTGTTGAATCCTTCGCTTTTACAGGCGGATTTTACAGCCGATCCAACGGCCGGATTTTTGCCGCTTGACGTTCAATTTACCGATCTCTCCACGGGCAACCCCACGGAATGGGCATGGGATTTTGGCGATGGGGGCGATAGCGACGAACAAAATCCAGCGCATACTTATAACAAGCAGGGTTTTTTTACCGTTACTCTCCTTATTAGCGGCCAGTCGTTTGTTTCAACAGAAGCAAAAATAAATTTTATTAATGTTTTGGAAAAGAATAGTCCTGTGGCCGATTTTATAGCATCTGCAACAGCAGGGCAGGCTCCGCTTGAGATTAAGTTTACAGATATCTCTGAACCTGTGGACAATATAACATCCTGGGCGTGGGATTTTGGAGACGGGGGGACTTCAATTGATCAAAATCCGGAGCACACATACGGCCTTGCGGGCTTTTACACTGTTGAATTATTGGCAAGCAACCAATTCGGCGCAGACACGGAGAAGAAGGTAAACATAATTATTGTGAGGGCGCAGAATATACCGGTTGCCGAGTTTTCCGCCAATACAATTGCGGGCGCCGCGCCGCTGCAAGTCAATTTTGCCGACAAGTCTCAACCTGAGGATGATATTGCAAGCTGGGTTTGGCGGTTTGGCGATGGCGGTATAAGCGTTGAGCGGAATCCTTCGCATACATATAATACTGCCGGCATTTTTACTGTTAGCCTTATGGCCGGCAATTCAGAAGGGGCGGATTCAGAGACAAAGACGAACATGATTGCGGTTGTTGAGAGCGCCGAGGCTGTAAACGCAGGCTTTTCGGCAAGCAGCGTGGTTGGCGTTGCTCCCACTATGATAAGATTTGAGAACAATTCAGCAGGCAATGTAAATGCCTCTTCATGGGAATTTGGCGACGGCTCAACCGGCTCGCAACATGACGAATCACATATTTATAAAATACCTGGAATTTACACTGTAAGCTTGACGGTAAGCGGAGTTGCCTTATCAGACACTGAAGTTAAACGGGATTTTGTAAAAATCATAGGGCCAAGCAGTATTGCGGCGGAATTTAACGCATCTCCCGTGGTTGCCCTTGAGGGGCGCCGGATTCAATTTGTGGATAATTCGTTGGGAGACGTAAAAGAGTGGGATTGGGATTTTGGCGACGGCTTTGTGTCAACAGCGCAAAATCCAACGCACACTTATATTAATAAGGGGTTATACACTGTCGCGCTTAATGTGGGCAAAAGCGGCGCAACGGATTCCGTTACGAAAGAGGGCTTTATTGAGATAACCGATGGAAACGCGCTAAAACTTTTAGCGGATTTCCAGGCGCAGCCGGTATCGGGCGCAAGTCCTCTTTTTGTTCAGTTTACCGATAGTTCCAAACCTGCGAATAATATTGAATCATGGCTTTGGGATTTTGGAGACGGGGCAACGGATAGCTCTCAAAATCCCGGCCATACCTATGTAAATGACGGTTTGTACACTGTTAGTTTAACTGCCGGCAATTCGGATGAGAGTGATAAGAAGACAAAGGATAATTTTATCTCTGTTGGTCAAGGCGGGCCTACCGGCGACAAAGCGGAAATTGTGGTGAGTTTTAATCCTGATCCGGTTCCCGAGTCGGGTAAAAATGTGTGGACCACAAAAGTTTCGGTGAAGGAGACAAAGGGCTTAGGGGTGAGAATCTTCAGTTTCAAATATACTACTGCAAAAAAGACAAAATCGTTTAATCAGGATGATTTTGCGCGCATGTTCGCAGACTGCGGGCCTCAGCAGGGCTCTTTAAATTTGCCCGGTTTTGACGAAGCTTGCGGGGTTATCGAGTTCAAAGCATCGCCCGGCGCGTTGACAATGGAGTTTGAGGGCTTGGATGAAAACGGCAACACAATAGGGGCCAGAGGCTCCACTGTGCTTCTTGAAGATAAAACAGGTTGTATTGCTTCGGTGGCTTTGGGAGCTGAAAATGAGAAGCGCAGCGGCTTTGAGCCGGAAGAATTATTAAACTTGCGGCATTTCAGGGACAGCCGTCTTAAAAAAAGCTTAGACGGGTTAAAGTTGATTCGCTTGTATTATAAACATTCGCCGGAGATAATAGCATTAGCCGAATCGTCGCCTGAATTGAAAAGCAGGATTGCCGGCAATTTAAAAGTTTTGGCTGAGATAGTTGGAATCAAATCGTTAAACGGCTCAATTATTGATATTGTGAATAATTCAATGCCAATGTGGCTGGAAAACGATATAAATAATCTTATTGATGATATTGCGGAACAGGGTAGCAGAGAACTAAAGGAGGCTATATCCGAGGCAAGAGAGCTGGTATATGGGCCGTAAATGGCGTTTACTCAAAAATTGTTTTGCGTTGTTAAATAGATGTTATAGAAAGGGGTTTAATATGCGTAATTTATATCAAGCAACTTTATTGATAGCTGTGTTCGTTGCTGTTTTGTTCTCAAATCTCAGGGTTGAAGCCGTTCAGGCGCAGGTAATAGGGGCGTTTGCTATCCCCAACGCGGAGTTTAAGGCTGATCCCTCAGGCGGCATTGCGCCTTTTACCGTGACGTTTACTGACTTGTCAACCGGCGATCCCTCTAGCTGGGCCTGGAAATTTGGCGACGGAGACTCAAGCTCGGAGCAAAATCCAACTCATGTTTATAAAACCGAGGGAAATTTCAACGTTAGCTTGCAGGCTTGCAATAGCGATGGTTGCGACACGGCGGAAAAGACAAACCTTATAAGCGCGACAGCATCAAGCAGTTGTAACGCGGATTTTAAGTCCGATACAACCAGCGGTTTTGCGCCTCTTGAGATAACCTTTACGGATTTGTCTATAGGCACGCCTTCAAGCTGGACGTGGGATTTCGGGGATGGGGGGGTAAGCTCTGATCAAAACCCCGCGTATGTTTATAATGTGGGCGGAATGTTTTCAGTATCGCTGGAGATTAGCGGCGAATGTGGAATTGATAAGGAAACAAAGGCAAATTTCATAAATGTTCAGGAATTGCCTAAACCAACCGCCGAGTTTAACGCTAGCCCTACTTCAGGCATTGCGCCGCTGGATGTTCAGTTTAATAATATTTCAACCGGCGACCCTTCAAGTTTTGTGTGGACGTTTGGAGACGGGGGGACAAGCTCTGATAAAAGCCCGAAACACGAATATAAAACCGCCGGCATATTTACGGTTAGCATGGTGGCCGGCAACCAGGCCGGCTCGGATATTGAGACCAAGATAAATTTGATTAATGTGCAGGGCGGGCAAAAGCCAATAGCGGAATTTAAAGCGTCCCCGCTTTCCGGATTTGCCCCGCTTAAAACTCAGTTTACCGACCTGTCATCCGGCAATATTGCAGGATGGGCATGGAATTTTGGAGACGGCGCAACCAGCAATCTTAGCAACCCTGTTCATAATTTCCTGCATTCCGGCTTCTACAATGTGGAGCTGATTGTCAGCGGGGAGGACGGAACCGGGCTTGAAACTAAAACGAATTTAGTTAATATACTTGAAGGCGAAGGGTTAACCGCCGCGTTTAAAGCAGAGCCGCTGTCCGGCAACGTTCCGTTTACCGTAAGTTTTTTCAACCAGTCAAGCGGCGCGGCAACTGATTATTTGTGGGACTTTGGAGACGGCGAGACTTCAAATGAGGTGAATCCAACACACATTTATGAAAAAGATGGCAAGTTTAACGTAAAGCTAACCATCAGCAACGAGGCTGAAACTGCGATTGAATCAAAAGAGGATTTTATAACCGCAACCGAGGGGCAAAGCCCAAACGCAGGGTTTGCGGCAAGCAAGCAAACGCTTGACGATAACCTTGCAATTGGAAGCCCTGCCTCAGGCTTGAGAATATACTCTGATTTTGATGACGATTCAGATTCTGATGATGACTCAGATGACGACGCTGATATTGGCTCAAATGAGCTTAAAGTCAAATTTACGGATTTGTCGTCTTCTCCGTCCGGCGAGATAATTAATCGTGAGTGGGATTTTGGCGATGGAACAAAAAGCAGCGAAAAGAATCCGGAACATACGTTTAAAGGCGAACCCGGCCAGGCGTTTACGGTCAGCCTTACCGCCCAAAACTCAAACGGAATTGACTCTGCCACAAAACCGGCGTTTATCAGCTTGTCCGGCGGGATACTGCCGGGTTTTGTCAAAGGAAAGGCTACCAACGCCGCTGACGGCAAGGGCATTGAGGGCGCCGGCATATTATTAAAGCAGGCGGCAATAACAATCGGAAGCATAAAAACCTCCGGAAATGGCGCATATTTTATTCAGATTCCTCCAGGCGATTATACCTTTTTGGCTTCAAAAAAAGGTTTTCAGGATTTTTTAGAAAAGATAAGCGTGCTGGTCGATGATACCACTGTCGTTAACGCGCGGATGAAACTGCCTGAAACTCCCACGCCAACGCCCGAGCCTACCGCGACTGAGACGCCGGCTCCACCGGGAAAGATCGCAACCCTCACGGCAACCCCGCCCACTGCCGGTAAATCGTTTAGATTAAGCAGAGCTATTGTTATTGCTCAAGACGAGGGCGGCAAGCCTCTTAAAGACATGGATGTAAACGCAACAGCGCAGGGCGGCGGGCTTTTAACGCCTATAGTAAAACCCACTACCGCAAGCACAAACGACAAAGGCGAAGCATTTTTTGAATTCAGATTTCCCCTTTTAGGAAGAGGCGGGCTAATCGTATTTACAGCGGACGGCATTAAGGCTACGATTAAACAGGTGAGGTAGAAATGGCTCGCAATCATGTAGCTTTGATTGCTTTTAAAGAGCCTCTAAAATAGATTTGCCTATTTCAGCATAATCCTTGAAATAACGGCAGTGCGTTTTATGCAAAGCTTCAATGCTGTCAGCTTCAAGAATAACTATTTCGTGATCAATTGATTTTCGTCTTAAGTCTATTTCTTTTTCAAACCTTAAATCCTCGGCTTTAGTTCTGTCAAAATCACTAAATTCATCAAAAGTAACAATACGGCCTTCCGGCCTGTTGTACTCTATTAAAAAAATCATTTCATTTCTTCCTTCTATTGTCAAAGTTTATTATTAAGCTTTTAATGGCATTCGCTATCATGTTCTTTTGAGTATTTACATCATTTTGTAATTTGTCAAAATCGTGTTTCATTTGTTTAGACATTCTTCTGAACTTACGTTTATTAAGCTCTATATAAATATTTTCAAGGTCCCTTATAATGCAAGATAATAGCGAAAGTATTCCTCTAATACCGGTAATTCCACCACCGTATTTTATATTTGGATCAATTGTATCGGATAATCTTTCTGAAAATTCCGCCCATAGATGCTGCAAAGCTCTCCTAATTTGAATCTCAATATTTTTATCCTGATTATTTACAACTATTATTTACTGCCCTATATCCGTGACTTGGATTTGGGCGCCGATCTACAATTGACGCGTTAGAGAAAATATTATTGATTGCGTTTACAACAGTATTTTGTTCAATAATATCCGTAACAATTATTCTGCAACCTGCAATATCCTGCACCTGACTTAAACGGATACTTTCACGCTGTAATTTGCCAATCAATGAAGCTGTAGATTTAGACGGTCTTCCAGAAAATGAAATGTTTAGTTGATCATGGATTGCATGAACAGTATTTTCGTATGCGTCCCTAAATGACCTCCTATATTCGTCAAGAATCTTTAAATCAGACTCATTGTAACTGCCATTTTTAAACCGATAACCAAGCTGATTAATTTGAGTCTTGCTTGTTTTCATTGTCTAATCATTATTCCTATCTTAAAGAATTTATTAATGGATTATAACTGACCCAAAAAAATGCCACGAGACTGAAATAAATTAAATTAAATTAAAATACGTTTTTTTCATAACTGATTTCCATGTAATTATTGCGGTATGCTTACCGACTCGTTCCAAAATTCCGATTTTGGAACGCAATTGTAAACGAAACCCCACTAAAATTAGAAACCGAAAATATAGTATCAGTTTAGTTTTTTGCAAATTTTCATGTCAAAAAAAAACAACGTAATGTCTCGGTCACATTGATATAGCCACTGGCTAGATGCTGGATACTGGATAAAAGAGCAAATCGAATATATGAGGCATAGCCTCATGCCGCATCCGGCGCAAAAAGCTTGCGCAGACACGAAAGCCGATCAGGCCGGATTTTGTATAACCGACTAAAATCCAGTATCTGGAATCCAGTATCAAAGGACAACTTTCAGCTATATGCCCATTTACATTGATAAATACACATCCTTTTTTTCAAACAACTAAATTGTTACAAAATATATAGATTGAATTAAGAACGAGTTGCAAACTTTTCCTTCCTGAGCTTTTCTCTAACTTTGCGTATCTCTGAAAGAGTACAAGGAAACTGTTTGCCTTTTTTTGCCTTGACTTTCTTAAGGCGCTACAAGACTGCAAGACTGGTCCAGCCATGACATTATTCGGAGCTTTCAATGCGTCTAAAGAAAACGTTTGCCGTGTCTGTGCCGCGCGTTTGTGAAAAGAGCGCAATAAAGTCGTTTCCGGCTGAGGCAAGCCCTTCATAATCTCCCAAAAAAAGACCTCCTGCAAACGGCGCAGTCTCTATATTAAATGATTCATTAGTCAGGCGCGTTTCCTCTTTCCAATTGTTCGGGTCAGCGCATGATTGATCGCTTGTCTCCCTGCAATATGTAAAGAAGTAATCCGTTTCAATTGCTTGCGTTTTTGCATCAAAAAAACGAAAATCATAATACGTCACCCCAACAGTCCCGTCATCCGCCACCTGCACTGAAGGCGTAAACGCTTGTTGATTTGCGGGCGGAATAGTTGTCGGTGTTTTGTTAACCTGTATAGGCGGCGACCAGTTTAATCCATTGTTTTTTGACGTTGAAAACGCAATGCCGTTATTCTTGCGCCCGCTAAATCGAGCGTCCTGCCACACAACGTAAAGCGATCCATTGTCCCGGTTCACCGCAATTGAAGGGAGGAAATCCCCGGTGCGAATAGGCGCGCGTTTGTCGCCGGGTTCTCTAGTTCCTTTAAAATTAATCCTTGCTACTTTAATTGGTCTCTTCCTGTTTTGCCATGTTAGCCCCTTATCTTTAGATCGAATAACTGATAAATAAGCTCCGCGTCCCAGGATCTCGTTAAAGAAATTGACCAGCGTCCCATCAGGGAGCGAAACTATCCGGTTGCCTATTGTTTGCCTGTAAACCCCGGGATTAAAAATCTCTCTGGGCTCTTCCCATGTAAGCCCGCCGTCTGTTGTGCGCGAAAACATGGCAGGACCTTTTGCTATAGTAAACATGCCTGCCACAATATTTTCATTCTCTATTGTTATTGACTTGCCGTTTCTATCCTTTTTTAGCGAGCTTATCCTATCCCACACGGCATAGGCAAAATTAGAATCAGTCAAATCTGCGGTAATAGTTTCCTTATCATTAAAGTTTGAGAATGTCTCCCCGCCAACGTCTTCAATTATAGTGACAGGCTCGTCCCATGTTAAACCGCCGTCAGTGGATTTGTTGACAATCAATGCGTTTTTTCCAATGCCGGTAGGTTTGTCCGCAGCAAGACTGATCTGAAACAGGTCTCCGTTAGGCGAAAAACTCAGCCAGGGATCGCTTGCCCTTTGAAATTCTCCGCCGGAACATAAAGTCAAACCTTCCGCCGGGGCGGTTTCCCACGTCTTGCCCCGTCAAAACTAACTCCCAAAACATTGCCGCGCGCCCCGCTGTTAGACCACCTGTCCTGCTGCCAAAAACCTACAATATTATCATGGTCGGTTGGATTCACCACAACCCAAGGCTCAACTGCGCTGTTAAGAAAGTTAACCCCTCCAAAACTTATCCCTTTATCAGCCTCACAATCCTCAAATGGGCTCAAACCTGAAACCTGCCTCAAAGGCCCAAGCGTGTATTCGTCCGCTACGCTTATTGACGACCAACACAACATGAGAATTAATAAAGAGACATGTCTTTCAAGTAACCGTACAACTCTAATCATATTCGCCCCGCGTTAATTAAAATGAACAAAAAATAGAACATATCGTATTAGTTTAGTGTTTTGAAATTTTAATGTCCAAAAACTAACGCACGGTCTCCATGACGTAGGTAGAGGTCTCTGGATACCAGATGCTGGATGCTTGATGAAAAAGCAAAGCACAGATATGTGGCTTTGCCTTATAATATAACAGGCGGCACAAAAAAACAGACACAGGCACGGAGGCACGCGCTATTTAGATTTGTATCATGGTCAAAATCCAGTATCCGGCATCCAGTATCTGGAGACAACTTTCAACCATACGCTCATTTGCGATTATTATTCGCCGGCATATTTTTCAAACAACTAAATTGTTACAACATATCTTAAGATAAAAGCCCTCTCGCATCTATAATATTTTTATGTTTTAAAACATAACCCGGATAAACCGGAAAAGGAGAAAAGCAAAAGCGAATTAACCACTAATCTTCACTAATCTTCACTAATAAAAGAGCAAAAGCTAAAACAAGATCAAGGAAAAAAGTTCAAAGCCGGCGCAGTCTTGCAGACTGCTTCTAAACGTTTTTGCTTTGCGATTTATGAAATTTTTAAAATATCTTGTCAAAAATTGTCAGAATTTAATTTATAAGTACCTAAATTGAGCGATTTTACAATTCATATTAATAGTGGCACAGGCATCCTTGCCTGTGTTTCAATTGATCACAGGCAGGATGCCTGTGCCACTTTTGCTGGAACAGTCTTGTAGACTGCCTCCACACGTTTAAACCAAAGCCCTTGGATGCGCGCAAACCTATGATTGCCAATAAATGGCAATGGTTCCAGGAAACATTTGGAGCAATCTGCAAAATTGCTCCAGCCCGCGTAAATTTCGAAAACCTCATGCATTTGAGTATAAATGATGAATTTGCGGCACTGCTTACGAAAAAATAGATAATAGATTTTATCCGCGCAAATCCGCGTCATCCGTGTCATCAGCGTTCTATGCTTTGCTTTTCATTGAGAGCCTGCTTCTACTTTTTAATTCAATTAGCGCTAATAAAAGCGCTTTTTTAAAGCTACAAACCCTGCCTGATTGTAAAAATCGTGATTATAAATCATAAAATAAAAAAATTTTTTCTAAAATTTCAAATTTCTTCAATTTCCCATTATATCCTTCACGCGTCCTCAAACAAGCTTGTTGATATTTTATACACCCCTACAAAATCATAAAAAACATTGTCATGATAAAAAATTCCGAATACCCCAAAAAACAGAGATCCCCGATTTATCATAAAATCATCTAAACTCTTACATGAGAGTTGTTTAGACAGGATATAGATTAAACCATTCATTATAAACAGACCGCTAGGTAAAAATACAAAGATTATACAAAACAAAAACACCTCATCAGCTAACCATTACAACCGTGTAGTGCCATGCCATTACACCGGTGTAATGGTTTTTTCGCGCTTTACCAAGTAGAGCCCCTACATAGTTTTATATGATTTGTTAATTATATTATAAATATAACAATTATTAGCGCTATTTATTACTTGACAATATAATATCAATTGCTATAATTTTTCAATTA
>JAIQZQ010000018.1 GCA_021777105.1 Candidatus Anammoxibacter sp. | reverse complement strand
TCTTTTTTAACGCGCATTCTTGCCCTCCTGGTTTTTTATTATAAATTTATCGTTACAGGTATGGTAAGTTTTGCGCGTTATTTTTTCAATATTTTATTTCGGTTTTTTTCGAATTTTCTTTTCCGCAACAGATACTACTTAAGAACGTCGCAGTCTGATATGACCCAGTCTGCCCAGCTTGGTAACCGTCAATGCAAGACTCCGCTCAAGGTTTATCATTTAAATTACCATTTTTTTTAATTCTGGATTTCCTCTGTTTGTTGGACTTCATCACTATTGAAACACAGGCAAGGATGCCTGTGCCACTATATTTAGAAAAATATTGTTATATGTTTTTAGGTTCAATATGGAAGCATGTATAAAAAAACGGAATAAGATTACGGCGTTTTGTGTTGCGCATTTTCCGTTAAATCCGCTTTATAATCAATCTTTCCCAGAGTGTCCGGGTTAATCACTTCAAGGGTAATCTTTTTGCCGTCAACGTGGAATAGGATTACGGCGTTTTGTGTTGTGAAGTTTTCATCAAACTCACTCCATGGCGCTTGTTCTTTGCTTGCGTAAGGGGAGCCGGCTGCTCCGTTGTGTATTTGCCATACAGGCCTGGTTATTGCTATCTTTTTATGGCCGTTTGCCTTTGGATCGTAATCGCCGTATATGTCCACCCCGTCTTTAATTAACAGCCTGTTATAGTTATGCTCGTCTCCGGTTAGCAGGGCAAATACCTTTGGGTGATCCATTAACGCTTTCCAAAGTTCATCACGGCGTTCAATAATGCCGGTTTTAATCGGTTTTCCGGCTATCCACGGCCTGACGTCGTTTGTACCGCTATACCACATATCGCTTGACAAATGTCCGCCGTTTGGAAACGCCGGGGTATGTATGGTCGCGAACACAAAGTCTATATTTTCGTCTTTCTCAAGCTTATCCAGCGTTTCATTAATCCACTTGAGTTGATTGCCCATAACGTAACCGTGCGGGTTGCCCCCCAGATAGTTTACCCTGTGTTGCACTGAAGAGGAGTACCAGTAGTTGGAGTTAAGCACGACCATTGCCACGTTGTTATAGGTGTAATAATAGACGTTCTCCTTATATGAGGGGAAGTCCTGCTTGTCCGGATTGGGGTCAAGCTTAGACCCGTCTTCACCGTCAGGGCCGTTTAACGGATGAACAAATTCCTCGGCAAATATTTGTTCCGCGGATTGCGACGTATAAGGAAATCTATCAACGTTAATCCCGTATTCCGATCCGTCCACCCATATATATGAAAACGCCTCATGGTTTCCCATCCCGGTATACACCGGCATGTTTGCCGCCCAGGGTTGTATTGCCTGTTTCCAGTTGCAATATTCAAGGCGTTGCTCCTTAAACTTGTTTCCGTAACCGTTTATCATGTCGCCGGTATACTGCAAAAAAGCCGCGTTTTTTGCGCAAGCAAGCGCCATAACTTTTTTCATCATATATGCGTTTGTCCCCCGTAAACTCCGCTCGCCTCCACCCTGGCCCGTTCGCGAATCGCTTGCATAAGCAAAAACAAACGGCGTCCTTACACCCGGATTTGGAGCGGTTCTAAACGTATACGACTCTGAATTGGAGCCTTTTTCAGCTGATACGGTATAATCATAAACAGTATCAGGGTTAAGCCCGTTAATCAGGATCTCATGTT
Source organism: Candidatus Anammoxibacter sp. (assembly GCA_021777105.1). GTDB lineage: Bacteria > Planctomycetota > Brocadiia > Brocadiales > Anammoxibacteraceae > Anammoxibacter_B. The sequence continues at coordinate 1,687 of JAIQZQ010000018.1, read as the reverse complement.
TTATGCCGCCTTCGTCTAAAAAAGTTGTTTTGCCGTTAATTACAACACTGCCTTTTGCCGGATAATTTGTTTCGAATGCAATAACAACGCTATTATTAGTTATCTGATATAAAAACGGCCCGCTCACAATGCAATTATCTATTCCAAACGGCCCTTTGCCCACAAACGAAACCTTGCCGTCGTATATCATGTTTCCTTTAGAGTCCGCAACACGATAGCCAATGGTTCCCTTGCCGGTGGTTTCCCAATCTATCATATCGTACTTGTCTTTTAATTTATTCTTAATATCGATAAAAGCGCGGCCGTTAATGTCTATCGGCGCGGCGTCTTTATAATATATGGTAACAGGAAAACGGCCGTCGCCCCATTTTATAAAACCGTAATATAAAGTTCCGTTTTTAATGCTTTCAGGCACAACCCTATTTGAGTCGCTAAAGTCAAATTTAATTCCATTTTCCGTGCCGACCGTATTACCGCGCGCAATTTCCAGTGTATATTCAGGCTTTTCGTCTTTAAGTTGATATTTTTCACCCGTCTCGGGTTTTACTATATACAGCGTTCCATCCTTATCATTCCTAAAAATGTTGGAATATGACTCAGGTATATATATTGAACCGTTGCCGGCAAAAGCATTGCTAAAAGTGAAACAAAAAGTTCCAAATAGAAAAACCATAAATAAAATTCTTTTCATTGTTGTTAATCCTTCCATTGTTAAAAACTAGCGTAGGCCATTAATGTCTACGACTTAGACATTAATTGGCGATAATTATACTCTTGAATAAAAACAAAAAATAAAATGTAGGAGTTAATTGGTCATATTGTACGTGAAATACAAATAATGTAAAGGTAAAATTTAGATGCAATTAACTTAACTATTCAGCGAATTTTCCAATTTTTGAACTAATAGTTTGTTTGTAAGTTCAAGCTGTTTTCAGAATAAATCTACATAAGCGCAAGCTTGTTACAAGAGGCTCTGCCTCTTATTTTAGGTCATAAAGCCTGATCTATTATTCTCTTTAATGACAATGCACTGTTGTCATACTTTTAAACAAGAGGCAGAGCCTCTAAGGGCACCGTGTTACAAAGCAGGAGCCTTGTAACGAATAAAACGAGTGACTGATTTCGCTGAAATCAGTTTGAGCTTGCGTTTGTTTAAAAAGCTAATACAACCAGCTATACTTCCCCTTTAGAAAAGGGGGCGGGGGGATTTGAATATTTAAATTTTCATTTATAAGTTTGTGGTAAATCCGATTTAATATCCCCTCTGATAAGAGTGGTGGCCGCCTGGCGGACGGGGTGTGTAATTTACGCTGAATGGATCCCAATTAACCGGCTAAACATTGTGTAGACATGATTTTTAAATGTGAAGCCGGCTCTTTTTGAATTATTGGTTATCAAGCAGGGTTACATATTAAGAGGGTGTCCGAGAAGAGCAATTTCTGTTGATTTTCAAGTCATAAGTCCTTTAATATCAACAAATCAAATTCACGATTTTTCATTCTCGGACACCCTGTAAAGATTTGACACCAAGTTTTCTTTTCTTTTATGTCTCATTTGATAGCCGTTTTAGCGGATAAACCCCATCCTGACCCTTTACTTTATTCGGTTTTTTGAGTTTGCCAGGGCCAAAATTGCTCTTAAACATGCCGTAATAACTGTTTACAAACGATTTTGTCCCTATTATGCC
>JAIQZQ010000017.1 GCA_021777105.1 Candidatus Anammoxibacter sp. | reverse complement strand
CGATTACCGATTACCGATTACCGATTACCGATTACCGATTACCGATTACCGATTACCGATTACCGATTACCGATTACCGATTACCGATTACCGATTACCGATTACCGATTACTGATTACCGACTACCGGCTCCGTTTGCCTGTGCTAATTCCTTGAGCATCGCTGCCCTGCCGGCTAAGGTTTGGTTTTCCAACCTGTTTTTATCCGGGTCTTTTAGCCATTTTGCAAATAGGGCGCCGTTCCAGTTTCTGACGAGTCTTCTTGGGATGGAAAACATGTCTACCGGGGCGGTTACATTGGCCTGGACATTTGCTATGCCCGCGCTGTAGCCCTCTTGTGCGACGAGTTGGGCTGTTTTCTCGGTAAAATCATTGTATGACCCAAATGGGTATGAAAATATCCTGACTGATCTGTTTATCTTGCTTTCAAGTTGCTGTTTGGAAGTTCGAATCTCCATCCTCTGTTCGTCCTCAGGCAAAGCGCTTAATCGCGCATGGGTTGCGGCGTGCGAACCGATCTCAATGGAAGCTGAGGACGCCAGTCTATTTAATTGCTCAGTATTAACAACCTTGTGTTTTTTAAGACAACAGTTGTCCATTTCCGCCCAGGCAAGCAAACCCTCTATTATCTGTCTTATCGCGTTTACCGGTTGCGAACGTATGACATCGCACAACTCATCGTGCGCTTCTAACCTGTCGTTTGGATTTCCCATATTCCATATCTTGTCGCCTTTTGTGAACTCTACGCGCAGTGTATCCGGCAAATCGCTTTTTGAGAAGAATATGCGCTCCATTGCGTCCCACCAATACTCATGCCCGGCTTTGTCCGCTTCGGAGACTATGAAAACCGTTGCGTGGGCTCCATATTTCTCCAGTATGGGGACTCCGTTTTCAAGCACGTCAAGGTAGCCGTCGTCAAATGTCAATGCGACTGTGTCAGGGCTTAGTTTGCCGAATTCCGCCTCAATAAGGAGTTGCCTGAGCGGCAAAACTCTGTAATTGTTTACAAGCTCTTTTACGTGCGCTTCAAAATTGTCCGGGGACACGGCAAGCAGCTGGGCGTCAACCGGGTCGTCGGCTATGCGGTGATAAAGTAGGATAAGCGGCGTTTTAAAAGAGACATTGCTATCCGTTGCGATATTGGCTGTTTCGGAAACCTCAATCGGCTTGTTTTCAGCGCTACTCGGCTTTTTAATAATATTTATGCTTAAATTGCCGTATTGATCTGTTTTATACTCAATATTTGTTTTTGGTTTGCAAACGCGGGCTGCTAATGTTACTTGATAGTCATTATCGTTATATTCCAATGTTTCGGGCGCAATCTCTTGCAACGCAAGGCCGTCGAGAAAGGCCTTGGCAACTGCTACATTGCCGTAAGATTCAACTGTGATGTCTGCTTTAATCGCTATCTCGTCCAGAATTGACTTTAATGATTTGTCTGTGAAACGCCAAAATTCGCCCCATCTATCCATATCATAACGGGAAATCTGGCTTATGCCTGATGCGGTGATCAAAAGCGATCCGCCGGGTTTTAGGGACGCGTAAGCGTTTCGCAACGCTGATTTAACGTCATAGATCATCTGGATTGTTTGAGTCATAATAACGCAATCAAATGCGGACTCGGGTATGTTTTGCCCTTTTGCCATGTCGCCTACAATTGTGGCGTTTGACGAAGGTTCCCGATTTAAAACGTCGCTTTGAGCAACGTTCGTTCCGTATTTTTTAGTGTATTCGTTATCGCCGATTTCAAGAACGCGGCCGGTAATAAGGGCTCGGTTGTTGTTTAGAAATTTTTGAATATAGTGGCGGTCAACCGGGTCGCCACGGTCAAAGCCGAACAGTCTGCTAACCGGCTGCAAACGCATGCTTTCATTAACCGGGGCATTGCCGGCCGGGACGGTTTTATGCTCGAAAAGTTGTCTGGCGTAAATAAGGAGGAATATTCTTGTGTTTGCGCCCAGGTGAAAAGGGGGTTTTGTGATGGAATTTGTCTCATTGTCAAAGTCGTGAATTAAATACCTGAATCCGGCATGGTCAAGTATTTCAAGGATTTTGTGAAGCTTTTGGCCGATCTCGGGGAACCCGTGGTATTCAATAACAAGCTCTTTAACCAGCCGCAACTTTTGCCCCAGCTCTTCCAGTACTCCCAATTCCGCGCCTTCGATATTGAGCTTAAGGAAGTCGATCTCGGTTTCGACAAAATCGCTTAATTTAACAACATTGATGATGGTAGTTTTTTGCTCGGCGTAAATAGAGCTTCCATCGGAATTGTCCGTGCCGAATGATAGTTTGCCGTTGCGGGTATACAATCCGGCTTTTACTATGCCTACGTTGCCGGCGTTGTTGGCGTTGAGATTAAGGTTCAGGAGCAGTTGCGATACTTCGTCGGGCTCAAATGTGGTTATTTGGGCGTTTGGGTATTTTTGTTTTGCAAACAGGGTAAACAGGCCGATATGGCCGCCGCCGTCAATAATTACCGGGGTTTGTTTTGACGTTTCAAACGAGTAGATTTTGCGCAAAAAGATATCTTTTGCCGCCATGTAGAAGGAGAGTAAATCGCGGCAATAAATTGTCAGACCTGAAAATTGGACGCGCCAATTTCCATGACGTTGTTGAAACGCCTGTTTTTTTACGTTATCCAGATTATCGTCAGACTCTATAGTTTGCCAAATATCTTTGTTTGAGGACAATGCCATGTCAACGGCTCCTGGGTGAAAAAGATACGATATAGCCTAGAATTGCCGGTTTATTAGCGTGGTTTCATGCATGCCAAACGTCGCCGGGGCGCGTTGGCGTAATAATAAGGCGGGGCATAATATCAATGTTGCGAGCTAACCGGGCAATCTGGTCTGTGTCTTTGAAATGGTTGTAATAATAGTTGCGCCGGCGTATCCCTAGGGTGTGATTTTGTAAATTAATCACATATTATAGCGGAGGAAGTTTCAAATGAAACAATCTAAGTATAAGTATCTTACTTTCGGACAACACGGACAACTTCCCCTTGCCGGTGACCAGCAGGAATATTATGAGAAACGGAAAAAGGGCCGGCACAAGGATCATAAGTATTAAAAATGAGCATATTACCGTTGGAAATATGGCAAAGGCCACAAAAGCCAGCAAGGGGTATAGCATCATAAAAACGCAAACTAACAGCCCGATTCCAAACAGGAATGTGGGGGGTATTAACGTTACGGCCATGGCGGCAAACAGAAATTTCTTAAACCCGCCCTCGATCTTGCCGTTGAATAAGAACACTCCTGAATCTGCTTCGTCTTCATCCTCATATTCGTACTCTTCCTGATCTTCATCATCATCGGTTTCTTCATCTGCTTCGTCATCGTCTTCTGCGTCACTTGTTTCCACGCTTGTCTCATCATCCTCTGATCCGGCTTCGCTTTCAGCGTCATCGCCGTCAGTCTCATTTTCTTCGTCTTCAGTTTTTGCTTCGATTGTGGATGATTCAGCTTCTTCAGCGCTATCGTCTGTTTCCGCCTCGGTTTCTAAAGATTCGTCGTCTTCAGCTTCATCGCCTTCTTCGTCGTCCTCGGCTTTTGTTTCCTCAAGCTCTTCAGTCTCTTCTGTTTTCTTTTTCTTTCTTTTCCAGAATTTCATATGTTTTTCTACTTTTCAATTAAACCAACAATCACCTGCGCGACAATCGCTTCGCCTCTGCCCACGGCGTCAAGCCCCTCGTTGGTCTTTGCTTTAATGTTAACCCTGTCTTCGTTGATATTTAACAATTCAGCGATCTTTTTCTTTATATCTATTTTACGCTCTTTTAATTTTGGCTTTTGCGCAATTATATTAATATCTATATTGTTAACGCAATAACCTTTTTTAAAAACCAGGGCGGTTATCTCATTTGTAATAAATTCGCTGGAGACGTTTTTCCATTTTGCGTCAGTGTCTGGGAAGAACTCTCCTATGTCGCCGGAAGCCGAAGCTCCCAATAAAGCGTCGCAAACCGCGTGCAAAACAACATCCGCGTCTGAATGTCCTTTTAAACCGTATGGCGTGTCAAACAGAACACCGCCCATAATAAGTTTTCTGTCTTCAACTATCCTGTGAATATCATAACCAATTCCTACCCGCATAGTATATCTTGTGCCTAAATTGAGTGATTCTTATCACCCTCCCCTAACCCCTCCCATCAATGGAGGGGGAATAATCGGTAAATATTTATTATAAAGTACAACAAATCAGGTTTTCGAAAATAATATTTACGTATGGTTTATTCAATCGCAATGAAATAAAACCCTAAAGGGTAAATTCCAACAATACCATGCTGCCGGAGTTAAGGATTTAGCCTTTTATTCATTGGCTAATTTCGAAAGCCTAATGATTTTGAGTGTAAAACAGCCCTTAACAAACTATTCAATGTCCCACTCATCCAGTCTTCGCCTTGCTCTTTTCTTGTGTTTCTTTTCAGGGCTTTTTTCAATTGCCAGTTTATAGTATTTTATAGCGTTCCTTAAATCATTAATTTTAAAATCATACGTCATCCCCGCCTTATATAGAGCAGGTTTATTGGTTGATGGATTAGTTTCATAACACCTTACATATAAGTCGGCCGCTTTTTCAAACGCTTCAAAAAACGGCTCGCAATAGATCTCGGCCAGAAAAAAAGCGGCATCCGAAGCTTTGTCGCTTTCAGGATGCTTTTCAATTAACATCTCATATCTTTTTGCCGCAAGGTTAAGGCTCTCCTTTTTGTTAAAGCCAGGCAAAACATTGCTATATGAATTTGCGTCAAAGAACAGGATATTAGCCTCTTCAATGTTTTTCATGCCTGATGCGCCGCTTGCATACCCTTGGGTATCAGAAGAGTCAGCATCCTCCGTATGCAGAAGTTGCGGAACATTGCCCAGAGCTTCCAGCTCGGTATTAGCGTTTTTTAATCTTAGCCTGTCGCCCACATCCAGATAAAATTGCGACACGTCAGACAATGCGGCCTTGTAATTTTTGCGGGACATCTCAACTCTGTCCAAAAGCTCGGCTTCGTTTGACCGCGAACTACCCAACCTTGCGGACTGTTTTAATCTGCAAGCGTCGCAAAATCCTGCGTCGCCTTCCAGATGTTGCAGGCAGTAAAAACAGTTGCCGGCCCATGCGGCTGTGGAGGTAAATAAAACAACTATCCCTAAAATGATTAAATTTCGCAGTTTTTTCATATTAAAAAACCTTCCTGGCCTATTCCATGCCGTTTTTTCGCATAATAACTTTTACCCGTTCAACCATTTCGTCGATGTCCGACACCCGCTTATTGCTCTCCTCCCTTTCAGACCATCGCAAATCGCGGTATGCGGACATGTTATTCTGTATATCTTCAATAACAAGGTCTATAACCTTTTCCATCTCAAACATTATAAAGCTGGTAAACCGTTCGTTTAACGTGTCTATCCGCTTAAAAAATTCGCTGCGGTATGCCTTGCGTTTATACGGGAAGATTACAAAACCCACGCAAGCGGTAATAGCCGCCAACACAATTATTGTTAACGGAGGCACAACAAACGAAAGCATGGTAGTGAGCCCGACCCCCAAACCTATGGCCAATCCTTCGACAACGATGAAATTTAAAAGCCCGCCTTGCACCGCGGTTTTAATCTTTTCACCCTCGCGCTCCATGTCGATTTCGCGGTACTCCCTTGACCTCTCTTTAAGCGCCATTTGAAGCTCGCTTTTCCGGTCATTAAAGTTCTGCTCTTTTGCCGCGTCACTGTTTAAAAAGATATGGCCTCTGTTTTCAGCCCCGGATTCATTGTATTCCCGGGCCATGTGCCACAGGGTCCTGTTGTTTCTGGCAATATACTCGGTAATATCCTCTAAAATCCTGTCCAGATCAGCCCCCGGCGAAGAGATGCCGTAAACCTCGCGTTTAAATTTATCGTCAATCTTCTCCCTGGCGATCTTCATCATAATGACCGACCTTGCCGTTAGGTTATAATTGACAAAATTCTCGACCTTCTCTTTAAGCCGCGTAAACACCACCTGAATCTCTGTCTTGTATTTAGATGAATAATCAATCATATCCTGCTTTTTAGACATCAACCGGTTCTCAAACCGCTCAATATTCCTGATGTCGGTATTGCAGCATGACATCTTGCTTTCAAGTTTGAGCCTTAGATCCTTGTAAACATTATCCAGATATTTAAGAGGGTTTAACAGTTTGAAGTCCATCTTTGTTTCAAGGTCAAGCTTGTCAAAGATAAAGTCCTCAACCTCCTCAATGTTGCTTGCCCTTAACAGAGCTTTATCCTTGGTCTCCCTTGCCTTTGTGGCGTTTAGAGCTGAGACATTCAATATTTTCGGCTCAAATCCCATTAAGCGGTAGCAATTTTTCTCAACAAAGGTCGTAATCTGCTCGATTTCATCCGGCGTTTTCAGGTCAATCTTGTTAAGTATATAAAGAACCTTTCTGCCCCATTTGTCCCTTAAAAACTGCAAAAAGTCGCGTTCGCTTTCAGTCAAAGGGTGGTCGGCGGACATAACAAAAAGCACAAGCTCGGCTCGGTGTATAAAACTCTCGGTAATATCCTTATGCTCTAAAATGATAGAGTTTGTGCCCGGGGTGTCGATTAATGTGACGTCATTAAGGTTATCAAGCGGATAAGTGATCCTGCTTAAGTGGTCGTCAATCTCCTCTGTGGTTCTGGTCTCGCCCACGGTCAGCAAAGTAATCTTATTTGTGGTTGGCGTCGGCCCTTCCTGAAGGATTTTCTCGCCGCATAAAGCGTTTATGAAACTTGATTTGCCTGCGTTATACTCCCCGGCGACCAGCAGGTAAAAAGGAGCCTCCATCTGAACTATCAAATCAGTTACTTTTTTTTCAACAACCTTGTCGCCGGTCTTAATAAAATACTTCTTTGAATCTTGTAAAAGGTCTACAACCTGCTTGTAGATCTCGCGATCTTTTAATTTATTAGCAAAACTTAAAACCATTATCTATCTTTTATCTTTATATATAGTATTTATCAAACTCTAAACAGAGCTTATAATGAAATTCATAGCCCGTCGCAAGGACGGAAACATTTTAATTAATAAGTAGCTGTCGCTGAAATGCAAACTTTTAGAAGAGAAATCAAGGGCGGGAAGCGGCTTTAGCCGCCATTGAATCCAAAGCCGTCTCATAGGGCTTCCGCAACAGAAACTAATAAGTCATGATGATAATGGTTTGCGCGAAATTTGTCAATGCATTTTATGTGATTTTTCAGAGCCAAAGCGCCTCATAATTCGCGCCGGTCTATACTAAAAAGCATAAGATTTTCGAAATTTGATAATGAATAAAAGGCTAAAGCCTTAACTCCAACAAGCTGTGTTTATTGGGATTTACCCTTTAGGGTTTTATTTCATTGCATTTGAAGAAAACATACACGAACATAATCTTTCGAAAACCTAATTTGTTTGACTATAATTAGGAACGCGGAAGAAATAATCGGGCATTAATATCAAAAGACAAAAATATACAGAATTGGAACCATGTTCAGGTAATTTGGCAATATAATGGTTTGCCGAGTTGCTATTGTTTATTTAATCAGAAAGAACATGTCTTTGCGTCCTCCCATAATCCATCCCCTCAATGGAGGGTGGAATTAGACGTTTTTTAATACCGGTTGCCGGCGTGATTTGGTTCAATTAAATTACGCCCATTGTGAACAAGACGCAATTTTGAACTTTTGTAAGAGTCCGCGGCGAAACTATACCCAGCTTTTGCGACAAACGCGTTTTATCTAAAACTCTTAGTTGGTGACATAGCGCTACTGAATCGTTTTTTATCTTGCCTTCTCCTTTGGGTATTTTGACACATGAAGGCTATTTTTCCCTTCTTAAATTAGTTGTTAATGGGATAGTTAGAAGTGTCGTTGTAAATTGATTGATTAAATTGTTTTGAAAAATAAGCACCGGACGTTTGCCTGCTTGTTCCGAACCGCGTGTAGGATTTAGATTTGCCAACCAAATCTCTCCGCGTTTGATAATCATTTTGTGTCCTCGTCAAGTAATCCGGTTTTATAGTCCGCCATTCCTTCCTCGGTTAATTGGAGGTCTTCAGCCGCGCTTTCAGCATAAAGGGCTTTCAATTCCTTTTTGTTGTAAGAAACTTTTGTTTGAACACGGGGACGATTGCTTAATTCCACTTCTTCATCGTTTTTAAAAATTTTGTCTAACACAAATTTTTTTATGCTGGCTCCACTCAGAGTTGCCAGAGTCTTTATCTTTTTATGTTGCTCTGGATTTAGCTCAATACTTAAACGGGACATTGTTGCCTCATACATAAAGTTATGGTTAATATAAATAATGCATTAATTGTAGCAAATGCGCAGTAAATGTTCAATTTTTCAATTTAGAGCTACGCTGTCTGTTTACAGAAGATTAAATTTGTCAAAACTTTACTTATAAGACGTTAAACCTCCTAACCCGGATAAACCGGAAAAGGAGAAAAGCAAAAGCGAATTAACCACTAATCTTCACTAATCTACACTAATAAAAGAGCAAAAGCAAAAGGCAGGACTCACAGGATCTCCTCGCCCCCAAACTAGTTTGGACGCGAAATAATTCTAGAAGCCTCAGCTTCGCGTTTGGGGCATATTTGATTTACTTTTACACACGAAGCTGGGGCTTCTAGAATTACCGGTTACCAAGCAGGGGCTTGGTGAACCAGAGGAGCATTAAAAGCGGCGTAATAAAATTGGCAGTTTGCAATAATCGCGTCGTCCGTAATGTAAACACGGACAAACGAAGTTTGTCCATACCACCCATTTTTAGTCCTCCTACGCGACCCAACATCCAGTCTCCAGCCTATTTATCCGCGTTCAATGCTTTTTCACCGATAACCCATTACCAATTACCCGTCCATCCGGCATCCGGAAACAGGTGTCAAACAATACAAGTTGAATTTGGGTCGTGATTTTGGAAATTGATTTTTGATTTGTCAAAGCTGTTTGTGGCGTAGCAGTATTGGCAGCCGAATTGGCATGTGTTGTACATCCCTATATCTCTGCTTTGCGCGCAACCGCAAGCTTCGCGTTGGTAAAAGTCTTTTTTTGCGGAAACATCAATGTTGAAATGCTTTTTTATATAATCCCGGTCAACGCATTTGCCGGCTTTCACTCCGAATTGCTCCAGTTCAGGTATTTCAGCGCAACTCGTGATCTCTATCCCGTTGTTGGACGCAATTTCAATAAATGATTTTATCATCTCTTCAAATTGGTTGCCTTCCAGCCATGTATGGTCATAAAACTCAACGCCCTGTTTTTTTAGCTCGTCCAGCCGTTTTACGACTTTGCGGTACATATCAACAATGCTTATTACGGCGCGAATGGTATAACCGCGAAACTCTTCGGCTATCTTTTGGAACGTGTCCATGTGGAATTGGGCGGAGGTTTCCTTGCTGAACAAGATGGGGTCGTAACGCCAAATAACTCTTTCAGGGGCGGCAATATCGGATAATCTTTTAAACGCGTCAATTGACGCGGGAAGCCCGGGCGTATTTGCCTCTATCGAACGCGGATAATCAAGTATTGTAAAATGAAAATAGTATTGAAACCCTTGTTCATCCAGCTCTTTCAAATAGGGAAACATTGGTTTAGGGTTGCGGGTCCAAAAGACTATAAAATCAACATCTTCCGGCAAAAGGGATATGTTGGATATTTGGTTTTTATTAAACGGATTAACAACTTCGCAAAAACCGGCGGCAATCCGGTTAATAAACCATTTGGAATAAAACGCGGGAATATCCGTGCGCCTGCTTGCGCTGATTATCAATGCAGAAACTCCTTAAGACCTAACCTGAACAAGCCGGAAGTGTGACTAAAGTGAGCTAAAGTTAAAAGTGAACTAAAGTTTTGGTAAAAATTTCCAATTTTTGAATAAATTAAAAATCTGGAGCAGTCTTGTAGGTTGCTTCTAAACGTTTTACCCGCCGCCGACAAAGGTGACTATTTCGAGTTTGTCTTTTTCATGCAGGATTGTTTGACTATGTTGGGCGCGGGGGATGATGTTGGCGTTTAGCTCAATTGCGACTCTCTCTTTTTCAACTTCAAAATCGTTTAGCAACTCTGAAATTGATAGGCCGTCCTTGCACTCTTTTTGCTCGCCGTTAACGATAATATTCATTTGTTTTTTTTGAGACCTTAAATAAAATTATTAGATATGCGCAAAAAAAAAGGGCAGGCTATAAAAGCCTGCCCTTATAAAATTAAAACTTAACAGATTGCAAAATTTACCGCGCTACTTTTTTAAGATGCCATAGCGGGTTCTTTTTTTGCCGTATCTTTCTTTTTCTTCTTTTTATTTTTGTTTCTAACGTAATCGTCTATCGTTTCAGCCGCAAGTTTGCCGGCTCCCATTGCAAGGATAACCGTTGCTGCGCCGGTCACAATATCGCCTCCGGCAAAAACGCCTTCTTTGCTGGTGATGCCCGTCTCTTCATCGGCCTCAACATTTCCCCATTTGTTAGTTCTTAATCCAGGGGTTGTTGAAGGAACCAGAGGGTGAGGCCCCTGACCGATGGAGACAACAACTGTGTCAACATCCAGAACAAACTCCGAGCCTTTAATAGGCACAGGTCTTCTCCTGCCTGAATCATCAGGTTCGCCAAGTTCCATTTTTAGAAGTTTCAGGCCTTTTACCCAGCCTTTGTCGTCGCCTATTATTTCAATCGGGTTGACAAGGAACTGAAATTTGACGCCCTCTTCTTCGCCGTGATGTATCTCCTCAATTCTGGCCGGCATTTCATTTCTTGATCGGCGGTAAATGATATAAGCGTCTTCGGCTCCCAAACGCAAAGCCGTGCGCGCCGCGTCCATTGCCACGTTGCCCGCGCCGAATATGGCCACTTTCTTCTTGGTCAATATAGGGGTTGAGTATTCAGGGTCAAACGCTTTCATAAGGTTAACTCTGGTCAGGTATTCGTTGGCTGAAAACACGCCGTTAAAGTTCTCGCCCGGGATGCCCATAAACATGGGCAGTCCTGCGCCGGTGCCGACAAAAACCGCGTCAAATTCGCCATCAAGTAGATCGTCAACCGTGTCGACTTTTCCAATAACCTGATTGCATACGATCTTGACTCCCATCTTTTTCATATAATCAACTTCCTGCTCAACAATAGTTTTTGGAAGCCTGAATTCAGGGATGCCGTATACAAGCACTCCGCCCGGCTTATGCAAAGCCTCAAATATCGTGACGTCGTGTCCTTTTTGAACTAACGCCCCTCCCGCAGTGAGTCCGGCAGGGCCGGCTCCGATTACCGCGATCTTGTATCCTGTTGGGGCGGGCACTTCAGGTATGGTTATCTCTGCGTGTTCTCTTTCATAATCAGCCGCAAATCTTTCAAGGTTGCCGATAGCGACTGATCTGCCCGTCCTTCTGGCCATGCAAATCATTTCGCACTGGTCTTCCTGCGGGCAAACTCTGCCGCAGACAGCCGGAAGGCTGCTTTTTTCCTTGAGTTTTCTGGCTGATCCCACAAAATCGCCTTCAGCGATTAATTTTATAAAGCCTGGTATGTCAATGCCTACCGGGCAGCCTGTCACGCACAAAGGTTTTTTGCACTGGAGGCATCTGCCCGCTTCAAGTTTGGCTAACTCCGGAGTCAATCCAAAAGGAACCTCGGCGAAATTTCTTGCGCGCACTAATGCCTCCTGCTGCGGCATGTCCTGTCGAGGTTTTTTAATCCTTTCGCCTCTGTCAACTGTTTTTAGGTCAAAATCTTTTTCAGCCTGTTGCCAGCAATGAACCGAAGGTTTTGAGAACTCAAGGTTCAGCTCTGATTTATCGGAAGGGAAGGTTTTTAATCTTTCCCAAAGCTCTTTGTAATCAACTTCGTGGCCGTCAAATTCAGGGCCGTCAATGCATGCGAACTTTGTTTTGCCGCCTACGGTTACGCGGCATCCGCCGCACATCCCGGTGCCGTCTACCATGATTGGGTTTAAGCTGACCACCGTTTTTATTTTATAAGGTTCGGTAAGTTTGCTGATTGCGCCCATGAGAGGGACAGGTCCAACCGCCACTACCATATCTATCTTTTCGCCGGCGTCTATCATCTCCTGAAGCACAACGGTTGGAAAGCCTTTTGTGCCTCTTGAACCGTCGTCGGTGGCGATCTTAAGCTCGGTGCTGGCTTCGCGCATCTCCTTTTCCATAATCAGGAGGCTTTCGTTTCTGCCGCTGATTATAGATGTGACTTTGTTGCCCGCCGCAAATAGGGCTTGCGTAATCGGCATAATCAGGGCTATGCCCAAACCGCCGCCAATGCAAACGGTGTGGCCAAAGTTCTCAATATGTGTAGGATGCCCCAACGGGCCTACAACATCAAGAAACGTGTCGCCTTCATTCATCGCGGCCATCTGCTGTGTTGTGCCGCCTACCGCCTGAAACACAATAGAGATCGTGCCCTTTTCAACATCCGATCCGGCTATGGTCAGTGGTATTCTTTCGCCTTTTTCATCAGGTCTGATAACTACAAACTGGCCGGCCTTTCTTTTAACGGCGATCTTTGGAGCGTCAATCACCATTTGAAAGATTACATCGGAAATCTGTATCTTTTCAACAATCTTATACATTAAAACCTCCCAATAATTTATCTTACGATTACTTCAATACATAAAATGCTTCGCTGTTTTCGCGAAACATTATGCTGTTCTGTTTTCGCAATAACAACGTGAATGCGCCGCGTTGCAAACCAAAAAATAAACAACGGCGTCTTCGGCAAAGTTAGACTTAAATCAATTCAAATTTCTAAAACGGTACATTCTAATATCAATGCAAGCTAATTTCAAGCTAATTTCAAGCTGAATTCAGGCTAAAACAGAGTTTGACATAAATAGGCGGCATAGATATAATCGTACATAAAACATGAACCATAACTGTTTTGTAAAAAAAGCGGCAGAATTTCCGGGTGATTCTTCTTTTAACGCGATGTATTAAATTTTTAGTAAAGGGATAGACATGAAGGCAAACGGCGGGCATGCAAACGGCAATCAGGAAATAGACGCGACCAGCGCATTAAAAGAGATTGCGGATATTATAAGGTCAAAAGACAATTTGTTGCTTACAACACACATAAGGTCCGACCCTGACGGCATTTCCGGAGAGATTGCCCTTTATTGCATGCTAAAAGAGCTTGGCAAAAACGTTATTATAGTTAACGACTCGTCGTTTCCGGAATCTTTAGGTTTTCTGGTAAAGAATTTAAAACCAAATAATGAGGCCGGCGGCGGGGAAAACAGCTCAATCGCGCCTGATTTTTTGCTGACAATGGAAGGGTACAATGAGAGCAAGGAAAAACATTTCGATTTTGACGTTGTGATCTCGCTCGACTCGCCTAATCGGGAAAGATTGGGAAGGGTTGCCGACATTATTCCAAAAGACGCGGTATTAATTAATATTGATCACCACATCTCTAATGAGATGTTTGGAGAAGTCAACCATGTGCTTCCTAAAGCGAGTTCCACAGGGGAGATGGTTTACGAGCTGTTAAAAGAGCTTAAAGGCACTATTACACCTGATATGGCGGTGGCGTTATACACTTCTCTTACAACCGACACAGGCCGGTTTGCGCATGGAAACACAACCGCCAAGTGTATGCGGATAGCTTCGGACCTGATTGAGCTTGGGGCTAATCCCGCTGAAGTGTCAAAACATATTTACCAAACCAACACATATGGGATGCTTAAATTACAATCGATGGCTATTGAGACTCTCAGGCTTGAAGCCGAGGGGCAAATAGCGGCTGTTTGGCTTACCAATGAGATGTTTAAAAAAGCCGGGGTCAAAGATGAGATTGACACCCAGATCTTTACGGATATTCCGCTCTCTATAGAAGAGACTTCAGTCGCTGTATTGCTGAAAGAGATGGAAGACTCAAACGAAGTTAAGATTAGCTTGAGAAGCAAATGCGATGTGGATGTTAACGCTGTTGCAAGGACGTTTGGGGGCGGCGGGCATCTTCGGGCTTCAGGCTGCGAGATGGCGGCCGGCATTGAGGAAGCGTACAAAATAATAGTTGATGAGATAAAGAAATATCTGCCTTAGGGCTCGGAAAGAAATAACTTGGCATTTTTGCTTGCATCTTCAGGCCGTCTTTGCTCTATCCTCAATCGGCGAATCCTCAACGCAGCTAAGGCTGCGCTTCCGGTTCGCCTCAATCGGATTGAACAAATACAACCTAAATCTACAAACAAAAAACTCCAAGTTATTTCTTTCCGAACCCTTAATGACGCCTGGTTCAGGCTCCGAGAGACTTACCTACGTTGTCTTTTTCCTTTATTTAAATGAACAGCTCTATTGATGAGATTAAAAGAGACCTTTTATCGTTAACAAGACTTGCGAGAGCCAGGCTTGAATACGAGGAGAGTTTTGGCGTTGAGACTTTTAAAAATGCCCCAATAAAGGAAAAGGCCATGGCCGGGCCAAAAGAGGCCGTTAAATTTGCAAACGATAAGGCCGGCCGGTTGGCCGCGTTAAAAAACAAGGTTTTGGAATGCCGGGAGTGCGGTTTATCCGCGTCCAGAAACAATGTTGTGTTTGGCGAAGGCAATCCCGAAGCTGAGTTAATGTTTATCGGCGAGGCTCCAGGCTATTATGAAGACGCAAAAGGGGAGCCTTTTGTCGGGCCCGCCGGCGAATTGTTAACAAAAATTATCAAAGCTATAGACCTTGAAAGGAAAGAGGTTTATATTGCGAATATATTGAAATGCAGGCCGCCTGAGAACAGGGACCCAAACCAAAACGAAATCAGTTTATGCTCGCATTTTCTGGAAAAACAGATTAACATTGTTAAACCAAAAGTTATTTGCGCTTTAGGCGCGTTTGCGATCAAAACGTTGCTTAAAAGCGAAAGCTCAATAAGCGAGCTGCGCGGAAAGTTTTATGATTACAAAGGGATAAAACTCATTGCAACTTTCCATCCCGCATACCTTTTGCGAAATACTCATGAAAAGAACAAGGCTTGGAGCGACATGAAAAAAGTGAGAGCTTTTTTAAAGGAAACTTCGCCGTCTTAAGGGGGTGGCCGGGCCGGGTTATTTTTGCGCTGCCCCTAAGTTCCGCTATGAATTCAAACCGGGGGTTGTCCGATTGCGCCTTTCTTTCCAGCTCCTAAATGAGTAGTTTATCCGCTTTTTTATTTTAACTATTAACTAATATTAATACATTCTCCATATATGAATAAAATAGAGGTATTTTACAAACCTGATTTGCCGGATCCTGTTGGACACAGGCTAATGGAGCAAATCAGATCAATTGGTCATTACGCAATTGATGAAATAAGAATTGCGCAAATATATTTAATAGACGCTCAGCTTTCAGGCTCGGATTTAACCGATATTTGCGAGCAACTGCTGGTTGACGGTGTGACGCAAAGCTATTCAACTGACGGCGGTAATCAAAGAACCTCCGGCGCGTCCGAGATCCACTCTGTTGAAGTCAGGCGCAAACCGGGCGTGATGGATCCAGTTGAACAGTCGCTTATAAAAGGGCTGTATGATATAGGTGTTAAGGCAAATGGCGTTAAAACCGCTAAAAAATACCTTATATCAGGATACTTGCCGGACGCCCACCTTAAAACCATTGCCAATAAGATATTGGCAAACCCAACCATTGAAGACATCTTTTTTGACAACTCAACAGATGCCGCCGCAAATTACGAACCGCAAACCATAGACAGGCAGGCTACTTTTATAAAAGAAACGGTTAACCTGGCAGGCATATCAGATAAAGAGCTTGAGGAGATAAGCAAAAAATTTACTCTTTCGTTAAATCTTGTGGAGATGAAGGCCGTTCAGGACTATTTTGCCGGTTTAGGCCGCGACCCGATCGATGTTGAGCTTGAAACAATAGCTCAAACATGGTCGGAGCATTGTGTCCATAAAACATTAAAAGGACTCATAGATTTTAATGGAGAGGTGATCGACAACCTTTTGGCGGAGACCATAGTTAAAGCCACAAACGATCTTGACAAGCCGTGGTGTGTTTCGGTGTTTAAGGATAACGCGGGTATTATAGAGTTTAACGATAAATATAACGTATGTTTTAAGGTTGAGACGCACAATCATCCGTCGGCAATCGAGCCTTATGGCGGCGCAAGCACGGGAATCGGCGGCGTAATCAGGGACATCCTCGGAGCCGGGCTTGGGGGAAAGCCTGTTTTAAACACGGATGTTTTCTGTTTTGGACCGCCTGATCTTGACCGGGACAAAGTGCCGGAAGGGGCTTTGCACCCAAAAAGAGTTATGAACGGTGTTAAAAACGGCGTGAGGGATTACGGCAACCGCATGGGCATACCTACTTCCAATGGGGCTCTGTTCTTTGACGAGAGGTATATCGGCAATCCATTGGTCTTCTGCGGCACATTGGGTATTATTCCTGTCGGCAAGTGCGAAAAAGAGGCTTCGGTTGGAGATTTGATAATATTGCTGGGAGGGCGGACCGGAAGGGACGGCATACATGGTGTTACTTTTGCCTCGGCCGGGCTTGATAAAGATTCTGAAATGCATTCAAGCAGCGCGGTGCAAATAGGCAACCCTATAACTGAAAAAAAGGTCACTGATATATTGCTGGAGGCCAGGGACAAGGGGCTATACAGTTGCGTTACTGATTGCGGCGGAGGCGGGCTTTCATCGGCAATAGGCGAAATGGGCGAGGAGACAGGGGTTGAAGTTTACCTGGATAAGGTCCCGTTAAAATACCAGGGTTTGACGTACAGGGAGATCTGGATATCAGAGGCGCAGGAGAGGATGATAATTGCCGTGCCGCCGGAGAACGAGGATGAGGTTATATCTCTTTTTGCAAAAGAGGATGTTGAGGCCACTACGATTGGGCGTTTTACAGGAGACAAGAATTTGCGGCTTCTTTTTAACTCTGAAACGGTGGGCATGCTTGAGATGAAGTTTTTGCACGACGGCCTTCCCAGGATAAAACGGAAGGCTGTGTGGAGCGCTGTTAAACGCGAAGAGCCTGATTTAAAAAAGTTGGACGAAAAAAATCAAATAACAGCCGGCGGCTCAGCGCGGCCAAATTACGGGGGCGATCTAAAAAAGATACTTTCGTCATGGAATGTTTGCGGCAAGGAGTCGATAATCAGGGAGTATGATCACGAGGTGCAGGGGACAAGCGTTTTAAAACCTTTGCAGGGTATAGAGAATGACGGCCCCGGCGACGCCTGCATAATTGCGCCTGTGCCGGGCATAAAAAAGGGCGTTATTGTCTCTAACGGAATGAATCCGATGTACGGCGATGTGAACCCTTATCATATGGCGGCTTCGGCTATTGACGAGGCGTTGCGCCAAATAATTGCGGTTGGGGGCAACCTTAAACAAACCGCGCTTATAGACAACTTTTGCTGGGGCGACACTGACAAGCCGGAATGCCTTGGAAGCCTTGTTATGGCGGCTCAGGCGTGCCGCGATTACTCGTTGCAATACGAGACTCCTTTTGTTTCGGGCAAGGACAGCCTTTATAATGAGTTTCAGATTAAAAACGATGACGGTTTAACGGCAACGTCAATATCAATTCCCGCTTCGTTGCTGATATCAGCCGTGGCGATAATGCCCGATGTTGCCAAAGCCGTATCCATGGACGCAAAAGAGCCCGGCAACCTGATCTATATTGTGGGCGCTACCAAGCCGGAGCTTGGCGGATCGCACTATTATTTTGTAAACGGTTTTATAGGCAACTCCGCCCCTCGGGTAGACGCCGCGCTCGGCAAGACGACAATGGATTGCCTGGCAAACGCCTCAGAGGCGGGATTGGTAAGATCGTGTCATGACTGTTCGGAAGGCGGCCTGGCAGTGGCCGCGGCGGAGATGAGTTTTGCCGGCGGGCGGGGTATGGACATTTGCCTGAATGACGCGCCGACTATAGGCGAATTCAGCACGGACGGTGAAATCTTATTTTCAGAATCAAACAGCAGGTTTATAGTTGAGGTCAGGCCGGAAAACAGGGAAATGTTTGAAAAAAGGTTAGGGTCCGCGCCGTTTGGGCTTATCGGCAAGATTGTCGACAATGATAATTTTGTAATCAGGGATAAAAACAACGCTCAAATTATTTCGGAAAATATTTACGATTTAAAAGAGGCATGGCAAAAGCCGTTGAGAGATTAAAGATTTAAGACATTTTTTGGGCTCGTTGTCTACGCGAACAGCCCGGCGTTCACTATGCAGTTTTTCAATCGTATTGATAGAAAACTTTTGAGCTGTTTCTTGCTTTTGGCAATTATCCCCCTGGGTGTCGCCATGTTTTTCGCCTATAATACCGGCGTAAAAACTGTAAGACAGCAGACATTTGACCATCTCTCAACAACCGCTAACGCAATAAAAAATCACCTTCACACCTTTATAGAGGCTCAAAAAAATATAGCCCGCGACTTCTCCTCCGATATGGATGTAATCAAGAGTCTCGGCGATATAAACCAGCCTGAAACCGACAAAGCCTCCACTATTGAATCGCTTAATAAACATTTAAAGTTAAACAAAATCCCTCTGCACTCTCCGCATATTTTAGGCATTTCTATTCTTGATAGAAACGGTATTGTGGTTTCTTCTACTATTAACGGCGCTGTCGGCTCGGATATCTCCGGTGAAGACTATTTTATCAGGGTAAAAAGGGATGGTTATTTTGAAGACCTTAGTTATTCCGAACAATTTCTTGAGCCGGTTATCAAGGTCTCGGCCCCTGTGTTTGACAACGAGATAAACAGATTTTTAGGCGTAGTTGTCAACTATATCAGCGGCAGTTCATTGGCAAACATAACGCGAAGCAAATGGCTTGAAAGGGACAACGTTAAGAAAAAAATGGGCGCGGTCGGCGGATATTTATATGGCCCGGGAACTCCTGCCGAGCAGGATGATAATGATTCTTCGCCCGGCAATGATGAACAAAACGAGCGAGCCATTTATATTGTAAATAAGGACAGGCTTGTAATTACTGAGTTAAATTCCGTTGAAAGCGCCGTGCTAAATCAGGCCGTCAACAGCGAGCCGGTTCAAAGGGCTTTGGAAAACAGCGAAGAAATGGTCGGTATATATAGGGACTTTAGAGGCGTTGAGATTATAGGCGCCTCTGCGTTTATAGCTGAGCTGGATTGGGTTATACTCGCTGAAAAGGACATTTCTGAAACGTTCGCGCCGCTTTTTAAGCTTAAAAGCCTGATGATAACTTTCGGCATCGCAATATCTTTTATTATTATTATGGTGTCAACCTTCTTTTCCAGGAAGCTTACGGATTCAATAAAACAACTGCTTGATGCCACAAGGAAGCGTTCTTCCGGCGAGTTAAATTACAGGGCAACGAAAACAACCAACGATGAGCTTGGCGAATTGGTGCTTTCTTTCAACCAAATGTGCGATGATATGCAGAAGGTCACCATCTCAAACGACTTTTTCGAAAGGGTGTTAAGGGGGATGAATGATTCCGTAATTATCACCGACCTTGATTATAAGATAAAGCATGTTAACCCCACAACCGTGTCGTTGTTGGGATATGAAGAGTCTGAATTGGTAAACAAATCATTTTTTTCGGTATTGGGTGTAGATGCCCATGTGGATGTGAAAAAGATGATAATCGCGGGCTCCATATATTTGGTAAAAAAACAGAATGTCGCGTATGTGGCAAAATCAGGCAAGCAGGTTTTCGTCAATCTTTCGTCTTTTTACACTAAAGATTGCAAACATAAGAAACATATTGACGATTGCCCGGTTTTTGTAATGTCAAATGCTTGCACAAGCTGCGAGGAGATTAGCATTGTTAATATTGCGCATGACATTACCTATCAAAAGCAAGCGGAAGCGGAATTAAAAAAGGCAAAGGATGAGGCTGAGAGCGCAACGCAGGCAAAGAGCGAATTTCTGGCAAACATGAGCCATGAAATCCGCACGCCGTTGAATGCGATAGTCGGCATGTCGCACCTCTTGCTTACCACGGGCCTTGATGAGGAACAGCGCGATTACACAAACACTATAAACAACGCAGCTGAGAGCCAGTTGACGTTGATTAACGACATTCTGGACTTCTCCAAGCTTGAAGCCGGCAAACTTGAGCTTGAAATTATTGATTTTGATTTAAACATTGTTATTGAAAGCGTGGCGGATTTATTGACTCAAAAAGCCGAAGAGAAACGGTTGCAGTTGATATGCGTGTTGAATCAAAACACTCCGGCGTTGTTAAAGGGCGACTCCGGCCGCATAAGGCAAATACTTATAAACCTTGCCAACAACGCTATTAAATTTACAAAACAGGGAGAAGTTGTGGTTAGCGCCACGCTTGTAAACGAGACTCCGTCGCGAGCGACAATGCTTTTTGAAGTGCGCGATACAGGAATCGGAATCCCAAAAAACAGGATCAGCAGATTATTTAAGTCGTTTTCACAGGTCGACGCTTCAACTACGCGCAATTATGGCGGCACGGGGCTGGGGCTGGCTATCTCAAAACAATTTTGCGAATTAATGGGAGGCGAGCTGGGGGTTGAAAGTGAAGATGGCAAGGGCTCGACGTTTTGGTTTAGGCTGGAGTTTGAGAAACAATCGGCCGGCGCTATGCCGAAAACCGAGGGACTGGAGGAGAAGGCTCGCGGGTTGCGCGTTTTAATCATTACAGACAGTGAACTTAACAAAAAATCAATCTCCGGGCATCTGGACGCTTGGGGGGCTAAATATGAATGCGTGTATGATCGCGCGACCGCTTTGTCTAAATTGATTGAAAATGCGGGGACGCCCGGCGAGTTTCAACTGGCTATATTTGATTATCAATTATATGATATAGACTTTGATGAGATTTCGCAATTCGCCGGCTCCGTCAGGAAAGATGAATCTATTAAAAAAACGCCGATAATCTTTCTTACATTGATGAGCAATAGAGCAGATGCGGATAAGATACAAGACGCGGGATTTGACGTCTGCTTTACCAAACCAATTAAAAGAAACGTTTTGCTTGAATGTGTAGTTTCGGCAATGGGCGCTAAACATGGAACAGGGGCCGTTAAAAAAACGGATTTTGCGTCGCAAACATATTTTGGGGAGAGTGATTACAAAAATGCGCGCATTCTCTTGGTTGAAGACAACATAGTAAATCAGAACGTCGCAATAAAAATATTGTCAAAAGCCGGTTTTAAAGCCGACGTTACCGCCAACGGGCTTGAGGCTGTTGAGTTGTTGAGGAAATCGGCTTATGAAGTTGTTTTCATGGATTGCCAAATGCCGGTTATTGACGGTTACGAGACAACCAGAAGGATACGTCAACTTCAAGGGAAAGCCGGCAAGACAACTATCGTTGCAATGACGGCGAACGCAATGCAGGGAGATCGGCAGAAATGTTTAGACGCGGGAATGGACGATTACATCTCAAAACCAATCACGCCAAAAAGCCTTTTTGACGTGCTTAACAAATGGCTTAACTCAAAATTTATGGAAACAAAAACTAATACGGAAAAACCGGTTAAAGGCCGGGAAATAGATAATAAAACGATTTTTGACAAGGATGAAGCCGTCAAACGCATGGGAAACGACATAGATTTCCTGATTGAGTTAACGGATCAATTTTTTAAGGTTTGTCCAAAATTTGTCAACAACATTAAAACATCAATAGAGCAGGGCGACAGCGCCGCGCTTGCCGCTTCCGCGCATACGCTTAAAGGCACGGTCGCCGAGTTCTCGGCCAAGTCGTCATTTGAATTGGCTTTGAAACTTGAAAAGATGGGTAAAAGCGGAGACATTGCGGACGCTGCCGCTACTTTTGAAGCGCTTTTAAATGAAATAGAGCTTCTAAAAAAAGAGTTTATAAAACTAAAGGACGAGGGCGAACAAGGTTCTCATGAGTAGGACTGGGTTATTTTTGCTCAGCCACTAAGACATATCGGTTTAATTGGAGGAGAATTTGAATGCGAGTTGATAAAAGAGAAAACAATGAATTAAGGCCAATTACGGTTAATAGAAATTTCACCGACAATCCGCCGGGCTCGGTCTTGATTCAGGCCGGCAACACCAAAATATTGTGCACCGCGTCGGTTGACGATTCGGTTCCGCCTTATATTAAAGGCACGGGCCGTGGATGGGTTACCGCGGAATATTCGCTTTTGCCCGGGTCCACAGGCAAACGCACCACAAGGGAATCAAGCCGGTCTAAGATTAACGGGCGTACCCAGGAGATTCAGCGTTTAATTGGAAGGTCAATGAGAAATATTGTTGACTTGTCTGGGTTTGGCGAGCGGACAATATGGATTGATTGCGACACCCTTCAGGCTGATGGAGGCACCAGAACTTTGGCTATAACCGGGGCTTATATTGCGCTCATGGACGCGTTTCAATGGATGAAGGATCAAAACATGATTTCAACAAAACCCGCCCGCGACAGCATTGCCGCCGTAAGCGTGGGCATTGTTAAAGGCGAGTGCATGTTGGACCTGTGCTATCCGGAAGATAGGGACGCGGATGTTGACATGAATATCGTGGCCACCGGCTCGGGCGAATTTGTTGAAATACAGGGCACCGGCGAGCAGACGACGTTTTCAGACGCGCAGCTTGCGCAAATGATAAGTTTCGCGAAAAAAGGCATTGCCGAGCTGACCGCTATTCAAACACGGGCGCTTGAAGGGTGATGCGCTAATTCCTCACATGCCGATATCGCTGATACTGAGAATTGCCATTAACATTGAGACAACGATTACCCCTATAACGCCGCCCATCATTAATATTAAAAGGGGTTCAACAAGCGTCACCAATCTCTTAATGTTTTGCTCAATTTCAAGGTCAAGGTTGTCGGCCACTTTTATAAGCATTTTGTCAAGGCTGCCCGTCTCCTCTCCCACCGTTAACAAATGTTTTGCGTATCCAGGGAGGAAGCCTTTTCTATCAAGCGCCAAAGTAAGCCCGCCGCCTTCCCGCACTGAAGACTTGACTGTGTTTAAAATGCCAACCAGATGCGAATTTGACAGCACATTTTTGACTATATCCATTGCCTTAAGCAACGGCACCGCGTTTTCCATAAGCGTGCCGAGCGTTCTTGAGAAACGGGCAATCTCTATCTTCCAAAGTACTGAGCCGATTAAAGGCAATTTAAGTTTCGCCTTGTCTATTCTCTCTGCGACAGACGCAATCTTTCTGCTTTTTGTGTACGAGAAATACACGACTATAACAAAGATAACAAACGCCCATCCATACGAGATGACGATATGGCTAAATGCCATCAATATTTGAGTGGAAAGCGGCAACTCTATGCCCATGCCTTCAAAAACCTGGGCAAATCTTGGTATTACAAAAGTGATTAACGCGGTGATTGAGAAAATACCCACTAAAGTCAGCAACAGCGGATAAATCATGGCCGAGATGATTTCGCGTTTAACTTTCTGCATCCTTTCCTGGAATTCACCCAGTCTTCGCAAAACCTGCGGCAACACGCCGCCCTCTTCCCCGGCGTGAATCATGTGGACATTTACATTTGAAAACGCCCTTGGATGTTTAGACAACGATTCGCCCAACGACCGGCCTGACTTTACGTTTTGTAAAATATCCTCAAGGATTGATTTGATTACAGGCTTCTCCTGAGTGCTTGCCAATATGGAGATGCTTCTGTCCATAGGTATGCCGTTTTCAAGAAGTGTCGCAAGCTCCTGGGTAAAGAAAAGGAATGAGCGCTGCAATGATAGTTTTAAACTAAAACCCTGTCTGTTCTCATCGCCTATTTTTTGAAGTTTAAGCACAATGTGGCCGGACTTGCGAAACTCTGATATCAAATCTTTATCGCTTGCGGCCTCTTTTTTGCCTTCAACAATCTCTCTGCTTTTTGTTAATACACGATATTTAAATGTTGCCATATGAATCCTGAGCTTAAAAAAGCGCGGTTGGTTAAAGTTAAACTTTATACAAATGAAGCCGGCAAACCGTTAAAGCTTATACATTTTGATTATAGACTCCTCTCCGTTCCATTCAAGCACAAGTTTATCCTTATCTATGCTTTTTACGGTATACCCAACCACATCATCGCCTTCTTTAACATAAATCAGCTTGTCTTTGATTTTGCTTTTATCCAGGTTATTTATTAGGGCGACTTTTGTCTCGCCGAACGCCAGAATTGCGGAGAGCTTTATTCTGTTTGGTTTAAACTTTGGCCTGGGTTTTGGAGTCGGCGTCGGTTTAGGGGTGGCTCTTGGAGGCGCCACAATCTGCGGCCGTGGCGGCGGAACAGGCGTTGGCGGCGGCTCCCCGGCCCAATCTGTCCTGCCGGGGCTAAAAAGATTTTTTTTCTCAATGCCGTAAAACTTTGAAGGCTCCGGCGGCTCTGCGTTTTGTGCGGCAAGTATCAAGTCTTCAGCTCCGTCAAATTTCACGCTCTCATTTTTTAACGGCTTAAATCCTGATGATGGAACGATGACAAGAAAAATCATAACTCCAATTAGCGCAACAACTATGGCGAACAGCGCAACATTAGTTATTGGGAGGTAATCTCTCCATTGTTGGGCGGCGGTTGTTATCTTGTCTATGTAATATTGCGGTTTTTTCATTTTTTTCTAATGTACGCTATCAGGGCAAGGTTTGTTGAAAGGGATATGCCTTGCGCTATCTCAAGCCCCACGCTTTTTACCCTTAAATCATTTACAAAAAAAAGTTTGTCTTTGTTGTATTCCAAATCGTATATAAACGCGCGCAGTTTTTGAGTCTGACCAATATCATTTATCTCAAAATTTGCTGAAATTGACACAAGGTATGGATCTTCAGTTATCACTCTGTTCTTGGCTCCAATACTTCTGGAAATAGAAAGTCCGTGCCGTTTTGCTATTTTTTTTGCCAACTCCTGCAATTTAGCAGAGGCCAGCTCTTCCGTCTCTAAATGCAGGATTTTTCTTTCAAGATTTTTAAACTCATTTTCCAGCGATTTTAATTTTTCATTATAATACTCTTCATTTGACAGAAAGTCATAATATTTTGAGAGCAATAGGCTTTTAGATTCATATTTGTCTGACACTACACTGAGGGATTTGAACGCCGGGCTTATTATAAATTTGTTAACGGCCAGAGCTGCGCAAACAATCAGCGCCAATACAAGGAGCGCTTTCTCCCTTTTTTTTAATTTTCCAAATGAATCTGTTAATTTTTTCATGCTTTTTGTAAGGTTGTAAAATTGTTTACTCTACAACATCGCTTTTCTTTTCCAATATTTTAATTGCGCCTTTAAGCCTGAAGCTTTCATTGCCGTCATCGTTTTTTACAACCGGGGCCGTAAACCCAACACTGTAAAAAAGCTCCGAATCTTCTAAAATAGGGATTAATTCCGTGGCCGATTGAGCTACGCCGCCAATCTCAAAAATTTTTCTTGATATATAAAGCTCCCTTACCCACGCCGTAGGCGGCAGCTTTTCAGAAAGCTCAAGAAGGACGTGCGCCCTGCCTGCGTAATCAGCCTGCAACTTTCCAACGCTGATTAATGTGCCTTCTATAATTGAGAGCCGGTTTCTGACATCTTCAATCTTGAAAATATCATCCTTTAACAGACGTATCTCTTTGTTGATAAATTCCAGTGTTTCCAGCTTTCTGTTTTTTATTACATTAGGGATGAAGAACATGAAAAACAACAATGAGCATAAAAAACAGACCATTAAAATCTTTTGCAAATTAAAGACTCTTCTGCCCGTGTTTAGAAGGCTGAATCGCTGACGCTCATTTTGTATCCCAAGCATTGCGGCCCCAAACGACTCAATATTATCATCCAACCGAGAAATGCTCGAAATTTTTTTCTGCGGTTCCTCCTCGGCAATAGCCTCGCCGGCTCCGGCCTGGCCGGTTTCGCCATTGTCGATAAGTTCATTTAATTCAGTTTCTGAGAAGTCAAGGCCGACGTCTTCCATTATTTCATCAGGCTTGTCGAAACTGATTTTCCTTTTTAGGTCGTCTTTTCCATTTATAAAGAGAGACGAGATAAACGAACCTTCTTTAAAAGTATTGTAACAATATACGTCGTTAACCTTGTTAACAACGACGACCGTTCCTTGTTTCTCGCCGACAATTGGGATGAACGACAACGGAGTGGTTACAACCCTGGTAGGCTCAATTCCTAAATTCTTTAGTTGCTCCACAACTTTATCCAGATTGCTTTTTCTAATGGCTATGATAAATAGCTTGCCGCTAAGTCCATTGTCGTTGCCTTTAAAAACGTCATAATAAACATCGTCGGCCTCAAAAGGAATAAAGCTGTCCAGTTGATAATTAAGGGCCTCCTTAAACTCTTTTAAATCCGTTCCAGGAAATTCGAGTTCCCGCACAATGACGTTTTCCCTTGAAACGGAAAAAACTACCTCATTTAGAGACCGTTTAATGGATTTAAATCCTAACCGGTCAATCGCGCCGGACTGTGACATAAAGTCTCTGATTTTTTCAGTTTCCTTAATGGTGTCAAATGAGCGCTTGCACACCTTGGTAATTAGGAGATCATCCCCTTGCAAAGCCACTCCTATCGCTTTAGGGAAGAAAATTTCCGCGACGCTTCCAAGTCTTTTAAATCGTGTTTTAAAGAACATTCCGGCGTCTTTTTTTAAACCAGACAATTTGATGTTGCCGCCAGGCATGTTTTCAATCCGCATAAGCCGCTTTTACACTCCTGTTTTTTCCGCTGATTTCAGCAATTATTTTATATTTATGCGTTAGCATGGCCGCGCTTTTAGGGCCTTTTGATTTTGATGCCTTTTTTTTGTCTGCCGCATCTTCGCCTCGTGGCGGTATTTCAGACTCGGTGAAATCATCAAATGCCGATTCCGACCCAGGCGGCCCTGCCGTCCTGGAAGGGCCTGATGTTTTTGACGCGGAGCATTCGGCAATTATGGCGACAATGTTAGCGTTGTCTAATGTAACATGATTTCGCACTTTTTCAAAATCCGATCCGGCAACTCCAAATTTAAACAAAAGAGATCGAAGTCCCTCTATCGTTTTAAAAGGGCCTTTACTTTTTATACGCTGTAATATTGCGCCTGCGATCTCTTTATCTATTTTCGGCACGGAAGCAAGAACCTCCGCGGACGTAAAGTTCAGGTTTATTTTGCCCGATCCGAACACGGTAATACCGTCCATTATATTCTCATAAATTTCCGGTGTTACCCCTTTAACAAGGGCCAGCTCCTCGGCGGAATCGAACGGCGCGTTTTTAGCTTCATAGGGCTCAGGCAATCTGCTATAGTATGGAGTTTCCGCCCCATTCATGTGGTGCAGGTCATCTTTATCCTTCCAATCAAGCACGGAATCTGTAATAATTTCGGCGCTTTTTTTCTTAATGCCTTTAGATTTTAGAAAATCAATAAAGACCTTTTTTTCTTTATCATTAATGCTGTTGATGTTTAATTTGCCGCCTTCATCTATAATAGAAACATCGCAACCAATGCCGTTTAGAGTGACCATATAAGGAGTGGGCCTTGGGATCCATGGTTTTTGAGGGTCAAAAACATCCTCTTCCTCTCCAGGCGGCTTCTCTTTTAATGCCGCAAAGTTTTTTATCTCAATTTTAGACAACGCAAATAAACACGCGCTTCTGGCGGCGTAAAGATTTTGCATTCTCTCCGTCAATACACTTTCCAGCTTTAGAGAAACCCGCGTGCTACGCAACGAACCGACTGCTATAAAACTCAACACTACAATTACCCACAAGACTATAGCGAGTACGTAACCATTACCGGAGCCAGCAGTTCTTTTACCTCTCCATCTTTCTCTATTATAATTTTTATAGCGCTTGGCAATGTGTTTTGTAATGATCCCACCCATACCTGCAATATGCTCCCGCTCATTGAATCCGGTTGTTTCTCTTTTGCCGCAGTGGTTAATTTGGCGTTTGTTTGTAAATATTCAAACTGGATATCGTCGCACCCTTCAAAGAAAACAATTTCTTCTTTTTCTTCCAGACTAAAATCAAAAAGCCCATGAGACAGCGATGTCAAAATTTTTGGGCTGAACTTGTCTTCGCGGTAAACAAGATCCAGGCCGTTTTCCCCGTTTTGCATCAAGTATGTCGCTACTACCAGCCCTCTCCCATAGTGCCTTCTCAACGATAAAGGTGTTATAAACGACATTGAATCGGGGTTTCCCTTAAAAAACATTTTTATTTTTTTTGCGGGAGCGCTGCTTTTGCTTTTGCCTTTATCCTTGCTTTTTGTTTCCTCTTTTTTGTCGCTGTTGTCAACCAAGTTCTTAGGTTTGGGAATGACTATTAATCTCGCGGTGGAAACCTGCTGCCAAAAGAAATCAAACGAAGCAGTCTCTTTTATTGATTCATTTAGCCATTCCTCGCCGTGGTCAAGGTGCGACAACCCTATGCGCAACGCCATTGTGCTCGCCAAAATCAGGAGAGACCCAATTGTAATGGCTATCAGAACTTCAAAAAGCGTAAAACCCTTATTCATGCCGTTCATTTGCTTTGACGGCGAGGCGTTTTTATTCGTGGCGCGAAAAAAATTCATTGTCGTATTTCGGAAAACGCTAATTATTGATTGAAACCATATTAAAGTTTCAGGCAATAATCAGAACATTGATCCGCCCCGTTTAACTGTAGTGATTTCAACCCCGCCGACAGCAACATTTAATATCTCAAGCTTTTTTAAACCAACCGCGCCGGCAAGCGGGCTTTCCCCAAACCCGCCTAACCCTTCCGGCCCTGATTCTTTAGGCGCTGCGCCTCTGGCTGTGATCTCAATAGGCAGCACCTCTATGTTTAAATCCGATGAGTCCATTTCAAGGCCGGCATCCATCCCCAACCCCACTTTTTCAGCAATAATCCTTGCCGCCATCGCGTCCTTAGCGTGATCTTGCAATTTCCAGCGCATCCTCATCGAGTTGCCCAGAATGCTTATAAACACACCTAACGACGCCCCAAGTATTGCCAGGGCAACCATCACTTCCATAATTGTAAAACCTGTTTTTTTCAAAATGCCTTCTTTCCTAGGTCTTTGAGCGTGCTTTTTAATCCGCCCACGGCTCTTAATTTGTTCTCAAACATCTTTGTTATCCGTTCGGCCTCGTCCGTCGTGTCAATGACATGGGGCGTTATAAGCACCAACAGCTCAGTTTTGCCCTTTGTTCTTTGCCTGGATTTAAACAGGTTGCCGAGGTAAGGTATATCTCCAAGTATCGGCAGTTTTTTTACATTTTCAGTCTCCCTTGTTTCAATTATGCCGCCGATAAGTATTGTATTGCCGTCTTTTACAACAAGCGAAGTCTCCGCTTTTCTTGTGGTAAAGATAGGGTTGTCCTCAACACCCACGCCGGCCGCTTCGCTATCTTCCTGAGACACGTCAAGCGTAACCATTCCGTTTTCTCCAATGTGAGGTGTTACGGAAAGGATAATACCCACGGTTCTATATTGCACATTGGTCGTCAAAGCAGCTTGGCTTCCGCCGACATCCTGCGCGGTTCTGCTCGTCACAATAGGAGTGTCGTCGGCCACCTGCATGGTTGCGGTTTGGTCGTCGCGCACAAGAATATGCGGGTTTGACAGAAGCTCAAACGAACTCTCCCCGGCAATAGCGCTAAAAAGCATGTCAAAACCTATGGATTCCGTTAAAAATGTGAAAGACGGGCTATCGGAATCAAGCAGGTTTATATCTAGCCTTCTTTGCGGATTTTGCGCGGGCAATCCGCCCAAATCAGTTGTCCCGTCATCGCCTATTTTAAACCTATCCCTTAAAAAGAACTGAACTCCGTATTGCAGATTGTCGTTAAGCTTTACTTCGGCTATAACCACCTCTATCAGCACCTGTTGAGGCGGCGCGTCAAGCTCTTCAATAATAGTTTTGATGCGGTAATAATCCGGCGCCGTCGCTCTTATAATAAGAGAGTTTGTGGCCTCGTCAGGGATAATCTTAAGCTCCTTCTTAGCTATTGACGGCGGAGCTTTCTTTAACTTTGCCACCTCATCTTCAAAAACAGCGTTTATTATCGGCGCCACCTGCCCGGCGAGGATGTGCTGCATTCTGTATATATATGTCCTCACCCTCTCGCCTTCGGCCGGCATTATGTCAAGATTCTTTATCCACAAATCAATGATCTTAAAGAATTCCGGAGTTCTTGTCGCCACAAGCAACTTGTTGGCCTCGACAAAAGGCAAAAATGCCAAATCCGCCTTTTTTCCCTTTGTTGTCGCGCCCAGCGTGGTTAAAATAGACTCAAGATGTTTGGCCAGATTCTTAACGCTAAGATGCTCTATGTCATAAAAACGCAATGCCTTGCCCGCAAAAAACGGCAGATCAAATGTTTTTATAATTGTCATCACTTTTTCCATATTTGAAGCATCTTCAACAATTATAAGCACATGCGTATCGTTTGGCGCCACGGTTGTGGCTGCTTTGGTTAAGAAAGTGCGCAACGTTGGTATGATCGACTGCGGAGTAATATATTTTAACGGCACTATTTGCGTTATTACATCCTTGCCCCCTTTAATTACCTTGTCACTTTTAAGGATTTCACCCGGCATTTGCCTCACATTCTGCAACGGCACAACCCTGTGAAACACGCCGTCCTTAACCACCGTAAAACCGTTTATGTTAAGCATGGTTTGCAGGATGGGGAATAACTCGTCTTTGTATACCTTGCCGGACATTTTTATAGTAATCTGCCCGCTAACCTTTTTATCAAGCAAATAGTTTACATCCAGTAGCTCGCCCAATATCTTATAGATAACCTCTTTAATATCAGCGTTCTTGAAATTGAAGTTAATATCCATCTTCTCGCCCCTGTCCTCCGGGTAGACAATATCCTTCTGAACTTCGTTGTAATCTCGGGGAAAGATATATTCATTCGGCGCTTTTTCCGCCATCCTTAACTTTTCCTGCTCGGCAATGTATTCCGCCTCGCCTTTGATAACTATCTCTTTTTCCCACACGCGCCGCTTGCCGGTCTCTATTGATAAGCTTTCAGCCTTTCCATCCGGGTCGTCATCGCGCAAAAAATCCTTAATATTTTGGCATCCACCCAAAACACAAACTAAAGCAATCAAAATTGCGCATATTTTCATTTTCATTAAAATCTCCACAGCCGGGCGCCTCAAAAAAACGCCTGTTTACATATGTTTTACATTAAATTATAATTTTTTGTCTCTTTTTAGTTATCTATTAAATTAGACCTCAACCCTTGTTTTGGTTATAAAAATCTAATTATTTCACGGCGTTTGCGAGTCAAAGTTACGATGATTATATCTAATTCTAACACACTGTCAAACCTTTATTTATAGCATTTGCGGTATGCGGCCGTGTCCTGAACGAAACCCGGTTTGCCGCGGCTTTTTCAACGCATTTTGCTCTTATTTGGGTTTTATATGGCAGCGAAGCCATTGTGACGTTAACACTATGAAACATAATAACTTACGTGGCTGTTTAATGAGTTTGAACCCTGCCCGTATCATTGCCGGCGCAGGCTTGTATGCTGTCCCGCGCGTTTAAGCCATGCGATTACGCGTAAAACATAACGTTGCCAATAAAGCCACTGGTTTTAAGAAACATTTTGGAGCGCACTAAAAGATTGCGCCGGCACGTTGTGTTAAACGGCGGATTCAGCTTTTAATTTAAAATCGCGTCGAAATCGCCGGTCGCGCTTCACTAACGCTTTTTTTCTTGCATTTAGTTGTCAATTCTGGTAAAAAATCAAGAATTATGCGCATTTATTTGCGTTCAAACTAACGCTTTTTATTTTATAAGTTTAATTTATTTTTATTTTAATGTATTAAGGAGAAGAAAATGATAAAAGCAGTAGGAGCGGGATTTAATGCGGTAGGTCCGCTTGCAATAGCAAAAACCCTTGTTGAGTCGGCTATTAACAAAACAGAAATTGCTATGTTTGATAAAGAAGGCGACCCGGAGACAAAAGTAGTAGTTACTAAACAGAATCTTTTAGATCTGCAGGAAGATCTTCTGAATTTTAGAAGCAAACATGAAAATGAAGATCTTCAGCTTTTTAAAGCAGAACTCGAAGGCCCAAGCGCCGCTTTAAATCTTGGCCTGTTCTCTCCGTTGGATATGAATATTATGAGAACATACCTTGACAACAACGTAAAGAACGTTCCGTAACAAAAAGTAAAATGATGAATTTTTGATTAAATTCATTTTTAAAATATAGAGATTAACAAATCATGAAAAAGGTTCTCCACTGTAAATCGTGACTGCATGGAGAACCTTTTTTTTTTAAAATTTTACCCAGAATATAGTCAAACCTTTCCGCATGATAGTCAGCATCGTCAATAATAAAGGAGGCGTCGGCAAGACAACCACCAGCATAAACCTCGCAAGCGCCCTTGCAATAAATAACAATAGTGTTTTGCTAATAGACATGGACCCCCAGGCCCATTCAACAATTGGCCTGGGTCTTGAGCCGGAGAAAGCATCCACTTCAATAGGCGACGTCATGTTAACCGCTTCTGAAAGCAGGTTTGTTTTCCTGAATCAGGCGGATATCAAGGCTGCAGTGCTTTCCACCCCTCGAAGGAATTTATACGCAGTTCCGTCAAATTCAAATCTGCTTAACGCCGTTGAACCTCTTTACAAAAGGCACCGTTTCTTTAAACCCGCTAAATTCACAGTGCTTGAACAGTGCATTAAGCCGGTGTTAAATGATTACCAATATATCATTATTGATTGCGCCCCGGGCTTGGGCGTGTTGTCGCAAAACGCAATAAAAGCGTCCGACTTCATCCTCATACCATGCGAAATGTCGTCTGGATCGGTAATAGGCATAAACGACCTTGTAAATGTGGCAAAAGGGCTCAAAGGCGAATCCTTTAGTCAATATAATATATTCTATTCCATGGTTGATCACCGCTGCAAGGCCTCAATTAAATATGTAGACAAAGCCCTTGCCGGTTACGACAAACATTTACTGAAAACAAAGATTAAAAGAAACGAACAACTTAACCAATGCCACATTTATAAAAAAGACATATTTAGCTTTGCCCCAAATTCCGAATCCGCAAAAAGTTACATGAAGCTATCCAAAGAGCTTGTCAAAATATGGGGACGCCGTTTATAAAACGTACCGCGTCTTTTTTTGTCCTGCGCCTCCTCATCAAATTGCCCCCGATTTTTTTGAATGTTTAAAAATTATTCCAAAAACATGAGAAAACCCTTTTACCCTGTAATCATAGCAACCCTGATTATCCTCTCTTTTGCCGACCTTGATGTTTACGCCTACGGTTACAAAAAACAGGACGACCCATTAATAAAAGTCTTCAAATCCGTAGTTTATCATGGAAAACTTAACGATTGGGATATGATATCCAAAGAGATAGACTCAATTAACGACAGAATAAGCGACATAAACAACCTGTTCGGCATAGACCTAAGCCCTAAATTGAAAGATGCCGTAGATAAGGAAAACATGCAGGACATGGCAAAAAATATGGCCTGCCTGGTTTTTTTGGCTATGCGCGAAAAGTT
Organism: Candidatus Anammoxibacter sp.; assembly: GCA_021777105.1. Classification (GTDB taxonomy): domain Bacteria; phylum Planctomycetota; class Brocadiia; order Brocadiales; family Anammoxibacteraceae; genus Anammoxibacter_B. Next base: position 9,020 of record JAIQZQ010000017.1, on the reverse strand, counting down.
TTATTGGAACACGCAAGAAGAGTTAAAAATATACGCCAAGTCAAGAGTAAGGCTAAGGTTGGCGGAAGAGTATTTTGTCACCCTGCTTTCCGGGAATGTAAGAGTTTATGACGCAAAAAACAAGACAACCGTAAACAGCGAAATTTATCAAAATTTTGCCGAAGCCCGCAAAACCCTTGGCAGCCTGGGTTTCTTTGGAGTAGGCTCGATAAAGCCGGATCTTGATAAATTCGTTTCAATCTCCGCCGACATTGAGCAACAGCTTGTAAAAGTCTTCCCCTATTTTAAATAACTGAGCCCTTGACTAGTAACAAGGCTCCTGCCTTGTTACGCGTTGTCCTTAGAGGCTCGCCTCTAGTTTGAAAGTTCTTTAGATTTTACCATTTAGCCTGTGCCACTATTAGAATCTCTATTTGACCCTGAGATCATTAAATGTATAATGTAGGTTTTATCTGAGACAACTATATAAAATTTGTGGAATATATAAATGGCTATAGTTCACAGTATAGGCGAACCTGAAAATGAGAGTGAAAAAAAGGCGATATCCCGTCTAAAAAAACAGCTCCCCGACAATTATATCATCTTTCATAACTTTGAAATACCTTCCAATAAAGGCTTCCCATACGAATACGACATGGCAATCGTAAGCGATTTCACTGTTTGGCATGTTGAAGTCAAAGGGTATAAAGGCGAGATCTCCGGCGATAAGCATCAATGGAAATTTGAAAACGACTATGTCCGCCCAAGCCCCATACCCCTTGCCAACAAAAAAAGCAAAGTATTGGCAGGTAAATTAACTCACGCAAATCGAAATCTCGTTAACGTATATGTTGACACAATTATCCTGCTCACCGACGATTACGTCAATCTCCACATTAGCGGCGATCAACCAATCAGAATAATCAAACTCAAAGACGCCGAAAAATGTTTTTCAGATAGCCGTTATTTGCAAAAACATCAAGGCGAAACTTCAAAAAAAGACGCAGTTTGCAAAGTGTTGTTTGGCGGAGTCTTGCCCGGCAAAAAGCTTGACAATATCGGCCTTTACGAAATCACTGAAAAATTCGCCCAGAATGAGAGGCGCGCCGTATACCTTGCAAAACATAAATATATCCGCACCCGGCCAGACACAATCATAAAAGTGTTCAATTTCAACATTTACACTTCCGAGGATGAAAAGCTTTGCCAGATACAAAACATTTTTCGCGATCAAGATGCAATGAGGATGATCGGAGCTCACCCGAATTTGATTGAAACGTTTGACATCTTTTCATGGGAAGATGATAAGTTCGTTAGACCCACAGAGTATATAAATGGAGGCCGCCCCCTTGAGCTTCTCTTAGCTGACAAAAAGAAGTTTAAAGCAGTTCTCAAACGCAATATCGATATAATCTTAAAAATAGCCAAAGGCTTGAACCATGCCCACAATGCAGGAGTTGTCCATCGCGATGTCCAGCCGATTAATATAGTAGCAGCCCCAAACGGCGTAGTTAAACTGGTAAATTTCGACCTCGCCCTGTTTATAGGTTTCCCAGACTTAAATCATATAAAAGATATTAATAAACGGCTCAATGAATTGTATACCGCGCCCGAAGTCTGGGACGAACCTTTAGAAGCTGTAAAATCATCCGACATTTATTCCCTCGGCATTGTTTTTTATAGACTGCTTGTAGGGTTAACTCCATATAACGATATCAACGAATTCCTCTATTCCGGTATGGATTCCGCCGCAGATGAAGACTTCCTTATAAACAAGCTTTGCCAAAACAAAAATGAAGGCCTTGTTGAAACTTATAAAACAATAGTTAACATTATAGTCAAAATGACAAAAAGAACCCCGGAAGAACGTTATCAATGCATGAGCGAAGTCATAACAGAACTGTCCGCTTTACAGGAATAAAAGCGCGAAGAGCGTAGCGCTAAAGTCAAAAGCTTGAAGATGGTAAACTGAATGTTATAAGTTTCTGGAAAGCGTAATCAGGTATTTAAGCTCCGCAGAAATAGAGCCTGAAAAGGTAATAAATACAATTAACGAGATATCCGGGGAAGATTGATAATGTCATTCGGGTTTGTGCCGGTAGCAATAAAATCTATAACTTCTTCATATGCTTTTACTGTGCTCATAGCCTTAGCTCCTTCCAAACTACTGTTACAAAGCAATAAACCATCACCAATTAGTGAAAATTAAATTAAAAAATCATTTAATTTAGGTAGCTATTATATTAAAAAATTAAGTCACGACTTGCTCTATGCGCCTTTGCTTTTCTTTCATGATTCTACACTATTTATTAGGCATTCGAAATTCATGATTTGCTTTTAGCTTTTTGCCTTTGTTTTAATCTGCGTAAATCCGCGCCATCCGCGTTCTATCCGCTTTTGCTTTTTAATCTCTACGCTAACCGCATGCCTGTTCAAACCCGGAAAGGTTCAGCTCTTCAGCCACGTCGCCCCACACTTCAGGTGTTTCCATGCAAAGGAACATTTTAACTGTTGAGTTGCGTTGCCTTATAATATTGCCGATCTTTCTGTAGAGATCGGTTCTGATGGGACGAAAATATCTGTATTTGCCGTCAAGGCACGGGGCGAACTCGCTTAATAGAATATCAGCTCCGGAGCCTCTCTCCTTTATTGATTTAGCGAGCGTTGGGAGATATCTGAATCCGCCCAGGCTTATATACGCTATCTTTTCATGGTTTAGTCTGTCAAAAAGAAGGTTAATCATATCTTTATAACTATTGAGCCATCCTTTGTTGCGAATTATCGGGTCCATGCAAACACCGACTTTGTATCCCTTTTGTTGAACTTTTTCAGCGGCTTCAATGCGTTGCTCAAGAGTTGTGGCTTTGATTTCGTGGTCTCTGATAATATCCATGGGGCTGAACGTCCATGAAATTATAACGTTGTTTGTTTGCGGCGCTTCGGGCAGATTGTTTATCAGGGTAGTTTTTGTGCGCATGTCAAGGCGCGCTTTTGGAAATTCGGAAAACAGTTTTACAAGCTTTGGCGAGAACTCCGTCAAATGGTCAAAGGCCAGGGAGTCGCACAACTCGCCGGCGTGGAAAATCAGGTTGTCGTCGTCCGACTCCTGAATAAACTCCCGCGTGTCTTTAAGGATGTCGTCATGATTAACAAACAGTGTGGGCGCGGCGTGCTCAAAATAGCCCTGTAGAAAACAGTATTTGCAATCAAAACAGCAGTTGTTGCCGTGCACTATAAAATGTTCAGCCCTGCCGACCAGACCGTCCGCGCATCTGAACTCTTTTACTCTCTCGCCTTTTTTCTCGGCCAGGACAAGGCATCGTTTGCTCGTTTTATAAACATCGTCAGCGTTGGTTGCGTTAACGCAAATATTTCTGTAATCGTCTACATATTCAACCTCCGTATTGTTTAACCTGCTCTGAATTTGTCTGGTAATTTGTGTCTCAGCCACGCCTGATTCTACAAAGACTTTTTCAGGCATTAATGTTGATTCATATTTGTCATGGTTTGCCATATCCGCCTCCTCCCGGCGTTAATACCATTATCACGTCGCCCTTTGCGGCTTTTATGGTCGCTTTTGACGGCAGTTTCTGTTTCTTGCCTTTAGATATCAATATGTTTTCTCCTGTTTTTCCTGTTTCGCCACCTTTTAAACCGTAGGGGCGCAGCCTTCTTCTATCTGAAAGTATGGTTAATGTAACATCGTTCAGGATTTCGTACTCCCTTATTATTCCATCGCCGCCTTTATTGTTGCCGTTGCCTCCTGAATTGCGGCGTATTGAATATTGTTTGATTCTGAATGGGAAGTTATGCTCAATAGCTTCAACAGGAGTGTTCATTGTGTTTGTCATATGTGTTTGCGTTGCGTTTGCCCCGTTAAGTTCCGGCCCGGCTCCCGCGCCGCCGGCAATAGTCTCGTAATATGTAAAATGTTTTTTTGCGGTCTGGTCGTATCCGCCGATTGCAATGTTGTTCATTGACCCGCAGCTTGCCGCAGGTATTTTGTCCGGCGCGGCTTTTGAGAGCGCGCCTAATATTGCGTCTACAATTCGTTGCGAAGTCTCAACATTGCCTGCCGACACCGCGCTGGGATGGGTTGCGTTTACAACCGTTCCTTCCGGCGCGATAATGCGGATAGGGCGCATGCAACCTGAGTTTGACGGGACGTCATGCTTAATCATGCATCTAAACACGTAAAACACGGCTGAAACAGCCACTGCGTAAACCGTGTTAACGCTGCCTTCAACCTGCCTTGAAGTCCCTGTAAAGTCTACACAGGCATTGTCTTTGTTTATAATAATCTTTACCTTTATTTTAACGGGCTTGTTGGAGACGCCGTCGTCGTCAAGATAGTCCTCAAAAGTGTATGCGCCGTCCTTAATTTCGGAAATAACGGAACGCATAAATTTTTCCGAATAATCGCGCAACGCGCCGGAATATTTCAACATCTCGCCGGTTCCATATTTGCCCACCATCTCCTCAAGCCGTTGCCGCCCAATACTGTTAGCTGAGAGTTGGGCGATCAGGTCCCACCGCCGTTCTGCAGGCGACCTCACATTAGCCAATATCAGCTCCATTAAATCGTTGTTTATTTCATCATTTACAACAATCTTAACCGGAGGAACACGAACTCCTTCTTGAAATATATCATTAGCGGCTCCGATTGAGCCGGGAGAGCAGCCGCCGACATCCGCGTGATGCGCCCTGTTTGCGACAAAGAAAAGAGGGGCTTTCTTGTTTTTATAAAACAGGGGGGTTACGATTGTAATGTCCGGCAGATGCGTGCCGCCCCGGTACGGATCGTTTACAATAACAGCGTCACCTTTTTTCATATCAACGGATGTTATTGCCGCTTTAACGGACAATGACATTGACGCAAGATGCACGGGCAAGTGTTCCGCCTGGGCAACCATCTCGCCCTCGGCGTCAAACAACGCGCAGGAGAAGTCCTTCCGCTCCTTGATATTCGTGGAAAACGATGATCTGCACAGGACCGCGCCCATCTCTTCGCAGATTGAGGAGAAAAGGTTGTTAAATATTTCCAGATTGATTGGGTTTATTGTGTTGCCGGTTTTCATAGATGTGAATGTGGCTTCTAAACTGGACAAGCCGGAAATTGGCGCTATTTTAATTATAAAGAAATTTCCATTTTAAGTCTTAGGATTGCAATGGTTTATGTCAAAATGACATTTTTTGGAGTTAATTAACAGTGTTAATTTTATAATATATAAATTGTATTGTTTTTAACATTAACACGGTTAATGTACTCCATATTCAGCCCTTCTTGCTTTAAATCAAAAAAGTCCAAGTTATTTTTTTTCGAGCCCTAAGTCCACAAAAAACCGCGGATTCCTATAAGGCGATGCAGGTTCTTTTGGTCCTCTTCCAGCCATTTTGTTTCAAGTTTGGCATGTTTTGATAGAGCCCGGTAGTATTCCGCGTATTCATTTTTATCAGGTTGAACCATCTCGCGTAGATCAGTTCCGGGTATTTTCTTAAATTTAAACGGCGGAGTTTTTAATTTCTTGTCGTTAATCGGGCTTGTTCTTGCCGGCCTGGTATCCGTCCACCATTTGTAAAGGGACTGAATCTCTTTCCACGCCTTTTTGTGAAGCCCGTCGGAAGTCCAAACAATAACTTCCCCGGGTTTCTCCTCTTCTACGAAATTTGTCAGTATTTGAAACGCGGCATGCAACAGGATTTCATCTTTATCATGCCATCCCTTCTCCAATGTCTTTATTTTAAGATATTTCATGATCTTAATCCTTTTGTAAAGCGTTAATTCAACAAATTAACCCAAGTTATTTCTGGTTGAGCCCTAACCAATGTTTATCATACCACGGCTTCCTGAATAATTGCCACGGTTTTAACCTTTTCTGTTGTTTGGCGTAAAGCCTAGTATGGCGGCAGGAGCCTTCTGAATCCATGCAGCAGCACAACTGTTGTAAAAAACGCGTTTCTAAGCAGGGCGGTAAAATATTTGTTTCTAATTTTAAATTCTCCTTTGGCGTCGTTGTTCAACCGGTCTGATAATTCATATAAATAGCTTATTCCATGCGGACGGTCGACTATATTATCAATCCACTCTTTTGGTATGCCGTTAACGCCGACAGCCGCGCCCATTATTGCTCCAAGGACGGCGCCGGTAGTGTCCGTGTCGCCGCCGCATCTGATTACGTCCTCTAAAGCTCCCTTAAAGTCGTTAAAATTTTTATGCCAGGAGTATAACGCCATTGGAACCGTATAGTATATATAACCGGTTATCCCGTTTTCCAGTCCCAATTTAATTGCGAACTCTTCTACGCTTATATCTTTCCTTAACGATTCATTTATCATTGCCGTCAGTTCCGTCCACTCATCATCATAGCCGGCCGTTATCAACAAATCTGTAAAATCATCAATTTTCGGTTTTACCGAGATATCATCCCGCAATATCCACGCCGTTAACAATGCTATGGATAACGACCCTGTATAGGCTTTAACATCGGTGTGTGTAATCCTTGTGTTTATTTCAGCATACCTTTTCAAACTTTCCAAATCGATGTAAAATTTTAATCCGATAGGCGCCGACCTCATTGCCGGGCCGTTTCCCGCGGAAAACACTCCGCTTTTATAAGGGCTTATGAAAAACAGTTTTATTATCGACTTAAGGGTAGCCATGCCAATGCCGGCGGGAAACGCAAGCAACCACGCTTTAAGTTTTCGTGAAAGCAGGGTTATAAACTCTTTTTCATTGTTGGAAGATAATAAAGCTTCAACGACAAAAACCGTATGGTCGGTGTCGTCGCTAACCATGCCTTTGCCAAACAGGAGTTTATGTCTTAATTTTGGGCCTATAAATTTGTTAGCCCGTTTTTTATTCAGGCCCTCATAAGGCAGGCCTATTGCGTCTCCAACCGCGGTTCCAATGATTGCGCCTTGTATTCGGTCTGGTTTATTCATATCATATTTTAACTAAACCAGAAGAAAGCCGAAAATAAAAAACAAGCGATTAACACGGCTATTGAAAAAAAAAAAATTAATCTTTCTTTGTCACTTTAAACACAATCCGGTTTATACGTGGACGGCTGGAGCAATACCATGAACGATTATAAAGACCTATGGAAACCTTACGATCCAACATGGCTGATTGAGCCCGCAAGAGAGCAATTTCCAGAACTTGACTGGTTGCCGGACGCTTTAGCAAAATGCACAAGGGCTTTGCGCGAGTCAGACTATTACTTCCGTTTCTCAGATCCGGCTATTGAAAAATGGGAAATTGACTATGATTATGATGTAGAAATCGAAATAAATGAAGGATTTATACGAATCGATATTCTTGCCGGGCAAAGAGTTGGAGGTATAGAGGTTGAGTCTGTATTTTATGAACAGGTAGGATGTGTATCTGCTTATTCTGAATATAGCGGGGCAAACATAGGACTTCCGGAAAAGCGCAAAACCAATATTTTATATATCCTTTCACTAGTCTTTATTTTTGCGCTGTTTACGACGTTGCCGATAATTTTACTGCAGAGATATGGGCATCCATATTACACGCTTGCCGGCCTTGTGGTTGTGGGGGCCATAGGTGCGTGTTTGACCGGCTGGAATTTTGTTGAAACTTTGATGGCGTTAACTGTAACCTCTATAATAGCCGCTATATTTATTAATATGTTTGCGTATATAATAATATTGCCGGGCATGGTTGCAAGTTTGAAATGGATGTACACTGCGTCGTGTATTTTTGAAAAAGATGCTTTGGATGATGAATGATGATTTTTATTTTTCCATCTTACTTTCCACTTGTTTCCGCTTTAATCCGTGCCAAACGCGTATTAGCCCCCCGAGCATAATTCTCCCCTCAGGGGATAATTCTCACTAAGGCAGCCAAGCTGCTCAGTGTTCATTTCGCCCCCCGGGCATAATTCTCACTAGAGCAGCCAAGCTGCTCAGTGTTCATTTATCCACGCTGCTTTTCACTAAAATCTTTGAGTCATTGTCCTATTGAATCTTCCTGTTTTTATCTACTCTTTTAGGCGTAATCCCGGTTTTTCATTTCATCAAGGCCTCTTTAGCGACCATTGCGTTCTTTGTTGTAAATCCGGAGTTTTTAATCCTGGTTATTGCCTCCTTACACCACGCCACTACAAAGAATAGCATATTTGTAAGCAAAACCACTACAAATCCCTTACAAAATAACCACTACAAAATGTAAGGCTTTTTCTTATCCAAATATTCAGAAAAGCTTTTAGCGAATGCAATGTTATTTGTTTTTTATAGGCAATATCATAGAAAAGTTATGGCTTGTATTTAATAAATAGTTATAGTTTTGTATTAAAAATGCTATAAAACTGAAAAATACAATAAATATCTGTAATCCGCGCAACTCCTAACATGTCAACATCTTAGGTTGGTATGCAAGCAGGGCTCAGTAAAAGGGCTCTATCAAAATATAGCTTTTTAAAGTTGGTTATTTCCCAACGGCAGCCTCGCTTTATGTCTTTAAACTATTGTTTTTCTGCTTGTAAGCAAACCCCCTACAAACCCCCTACAAAATAACCACTACAAAATGTAAGGCGCTTTTTCTTGCGCCGGCCCTATCTACAATTTTGCTCATTGTATTCTTTTTCAATTTGCATAGTCAGTATAATTTACAAACTATAGTCATTATTGAATAATTTTTATTAGTTTAATAATAAAAATTCATAATAACCGATAAAAAAGTAAAAAACATTTTCTGTTTTTAACTCTTTACACACCAATGGCTTACCTCGGTTGCCATAAAAATAATTCCTTATGCAAACCAGACAAAATATATTTTTAAGGCTTCTAATAATAATAGAAGGGCATTTATTTTTAATTTAAATTTATTTTAGTCATTTCAGCCAAACCATAAGATTTAGCTTTACATAGCCACAAGTTAATTAAAGCCGATTTTAAAATGGTATTTTGAAACATTTAGTTGCGCCTAAGGTTGCCAAATATCAATTGATAAACAAAATTCAGAGTTTAAAAAAAAATCTAAGTTCAAATGACACGCCTTGCATAGACGAACTAATACA
>JAIQZQ010000016.1 GCA_021777105.1 Candidatus Anammoxibacter sp. | reverse complement strand
AAAGTGATTAGAAATTAATCAAAAACGGAAAATATTTTCTATTCTAACCAGAGTTAGGGCACAGGAGGTTTTTCGGCCAAAATTTTCAAACAAAATTACCCTTTCCGCAACAGATACTATCTATACGAATTGTTATTCGATTCATCATACATTGCCTCTCGCTGGCGGCGCAGTTTTTCAATAATTTGTTCTTTGGTCATGTCTCGATAAGGATCGTTTTTTGCGCACTTTTCTATAAACGCCGACATGCGTTGTTTAAATGTCTCCTGATCAAATGGTTCTTTAGGAATTAGTTTTACAACAAATTGTGTTCCTTTTTCAAAAGGCAAGTCTTCTACATCAAGCATAAGATGACCGTTTTCTTTGATCTTGGCAGTTGTTTCATATATGACCGGCATAATCTTTTCCTTCCTATATCTAAAGAGTGGACAATTTGAAGTAAAATATAATCTATTGACAAATATATTATACCTAAATAGTGGCACAGGCATCCTTTGCCTGTGTTTCAACTGATCACAGGCAAGATGCCTGTGCCACTAACAATCACCATTTGGATGATTTTGGCATTTTTATAACACTAAGTTATACAATAATTTAAGAGTTTTAAGGCAAAAGAATCTCTCAATTTGGATTATAATAGTCTAAAGTTATATTTAGCAAATATTTTGATTAATAAGTCATACTGGCCTGCTTTGATGTGGGGGGAAATATTGTCTGTGACGTTGTGGAGCTTATGAAACTTTATGTCTGCTTAAAAATGTTTTCTTACATTTTTTATAAACAATCCGAATTGATACTTAATTTATAACTTAAACAGGCTCTTTATCTATGAACTTTTTGATAACATCAAAGAATTGTCGGGCAAGATTAACAAATGCTTCGGCATCCTCAATTGATATCTCCGCAAATTCTTTATAATCGCATTCTTGTCTAATATTGAACATCTTTTGAAGAATTTTTGAATAATGCTTATCAATTTTTCCTGTATGCACAAACTCTTTATTAAAAACAGAAATTACACCTGAGTGTTTTGACGTTTTTATATTAATGCCGGTTTTCAGGAAAAGGGCCAATACACAATAAAACATGGAATAGTATGCCCTGTTTGCTATAGATCTTGGACTAACCTGGCTCTCAACCATCTTTTCTGCGTCTGCAATAGTCTCTTCCGCCTGTCGCAATCTGTATGATAATAAGGCTTGCTTATCGGTCATACTTTTATTCCTTCTCTAAAGATATTTTCAACAATGGGCGAAGACCTTAACGGTGAATTTTCTATCTCGTCCTTAGTAAAAATCAAAGGCGAGATAACTAAATAATTTTCAAAGCCAACTTCCCATATAATATTTGACATTTTATCCGCAAGGTCATTATTGATGAAAGGGATTTCTAAAAACACATCCATATCAGAGTATTCATCATAATGGTTTTTTGCCCTTGATCCAAAAATTCTAAAGTCAATAAGATTTGTGACTTGTGATAATTTGTCTTTTAATTCTTTAGCAATGTTATAATCGTTTTTTTTCATGAGGAATCGCAGTGTTTGTGTATAGAGCATTGTAGTTTTGTCCGGATTGTATAGGGCTTCTTACTTCTTAGCAGATCGCGACGGCTTCAATCTCTACGCTTACATCTTTAGGGAGACGGGAGACTTCAACTGTGGCTCTGGCCGGCCGGGAGTCTTTAAAATAGTTTCCGTATATTTCGTTAATGGAATCGTAGTCAGACATGTTTGATAGGTAGATTGTTGTTTTGACGACATTGTCCAGGGACGAGCCTGCCGTTGTCAGGATATTTCTGATGTTTTCCAATACCTGTCTTGTCTGGTTTTTTACATCGCCTTCAACTACTTTGCCGGTTTCCGGATCAAGCGGTATTTGCCCGGAGACAAAGACAAAAGGTTTTACCCTGACAGCCTGTGAATATGGGCCTATTGCGCCGGGGGCCTTGTCGCTGCATATAATCTCTTTTTCCATAAGAAAATAATCCTTTTTCTTAATCTATCCAGTCGGCGATAAAGATGTTTGTCTCGCCTCTCTCTTTTGCGTTTCTGTTTGACGCAAAAACCAGCGTTTTGCCGTCGTGGCTAAACATTGGGAATCCGTCGAAGCTTTCATTGAAGGTTACCTGCTCAAATCCCGTGCCGTCTATGTTTATCAGGTATAGATCAAAATTGCGGCCTTTTGGATCGTTTACATTTGAAGAGAAGATGACCTGTTTGCCGTTTGGATGCAAATATGGGCCGAAATTTGCCGCCCCGTTTTTTGTGATTTGCGTTTTGTTGGAGCCGTCTATATCCATTATAAAGAGCTCAAGATTGCTTGGCCCAACAAGGTTTTTGCTAAGCAGGGTTTCGTATTTGGCTAGCTCTTCAGCATTTTTTGGGTAATGCGCCCTGAATATTATCTTTTTGTTGTCAAAAGAGAAGAACGCGCCTCCATCGTAACCTTTTGAGGTTGTTAATCTTTTTACCCCTGTTCCGTCCGGTTTCATAAGGTATAGCTCAAGGTCTCCGTCGCGCATTGAAGTAAACACAACCATCTTTCCGTCAGGCGATATGGTTGCCTCGGCGTCGTAACCGTCGGTCTCAGTTAGCCTTTTAAGATTTGAGCCGTCAATGTTAGCTGAAAAAATGTCGAACGTTGAGTACAACGGCCAAACGTAGCCGTGTTCGTAGCCTGGTTTTGGCGGGCAATCAGGGCTGCCGAGATGGGTGGAAGAGTACAGGATTTTATCTTCATGAGGATATATGAACGAGCAAGTCGTCCTGCCCTTGCCTGTGCTTACAAGTTTGACGTTTGTGCCGTCTGAATTCATTGTAAAGATCTGGTCGCAATCAAAACCCTCTCGTGTTGACTGTAAAATCAATTTCGAGGCGTCGTATGAAAAATAGGCCTCGGCGTTTTCGCCGCCAAATGTCAATTGTTTAATATTTGCCAAATGTTTTTCGCCCGGCATTTTATTAGCCTGCGCATTTGCGGCTGTTTTAGGTTGCGTCTCATGGCCGGCTTGCTTAGTAGTGGCAGGTTTGCCGGTATCGCTTGCGATGACGCTGTTTTTGCCCGCGCAAACGGTGGAAAATATAATAAATGTTGTTACTATAAGTAGTTTTCTCATATGATTTAAATTTAAATGGATTAAAAATGACTAAAATATAAGATAAATATTCTATTTTCAAAAGAAATTGAGCAAAAATAGCAACTTCGCAGTTTACCTCTTACCTAAATTAAGCGATTCCTAATTGCGATTATCAACTAACTTATTAAATAGCGGATAATTACGATGAATTAAACATTCACCAGTTGAGTGGTAATCAATAACAGCCGTGTCATTTCGAGTGGAAACGAGAAATCTTAAGACTGGTGTGGGTTTTAGATTTCTCCCGCTGGTCGAAATGACAAATTAAGCTGGATAATCGCACAGTTTACCTCTTATTTAATATCGTAAATCTCAATTTCATCAATTTTTTTTGACTTTTTTTCGCTTAAAGCCTCTTCAATGCCTGAAACCCTGTTTTCAAGTGTATCAAGTCTCTTTGTTATATCTTTGTATACCAGGAATCCCAGCACAAGCATTAACACTGTATAGACAATAACAATAATAGTTGAAACATTATCGCTATTTCTAAATTTATTCTTAGCCTGCTCTTTTTGAGCGAGTTTGTGGTATCTTCCCAAAAGAGTGTCCTTGCCTATATCAATATCCGGGACGTCTTCCATCTCCGCGTCATTTCTTCTCAGGGGGATTGGTTTATCTTGATTTTCAGGGCTGTTTTGGGCCTCTTCCTTTGGTTTTGTTTCCGTCTCAGGCTTAATGGCGTGGCGAATATCTTCTTTATTATCAGCGGTATTTGCGCTCATTTCCGGATTGTTTGGTTCTGATGCCGCTTTATCCGGCCGTTGATCAGGTTTTAAAGGCGTAGGTTGTTGCCTTTGAGCATTATTGCCGTTTTCGTCTATTTTATCATTTTCCATAATATTTCCCGTGGAATTATTAACAATAAATTTTCTTTTTGTGAATATCTATATTTTGTTATAATCTGGAACTTCCGGCCTGCAATTCTTCTGGAATATTCGAGATATGATACAATAATATTGTAAACAAACAGTTGCCTTTCCAAACCAGTTTTAACATCATAAAAAGCGAGTAAAACATTGTTTTCCTGTAAATGTTTTATGAAGTTGGCGCGCAAACAGCATGTGAGGGAGTATTAATATTTTGACAATACTGGAACATTTTAATTAAGTAAATATCTGTTGTCAAGGAAATTGCGGCGTTTTCGGCAATGCGTTTCCGGTTGTTCAGGTTGTTGTATTAGAGGCTTTTGACCCAAATAGAGAGAACGTTTAGAATGGATAATTTTATCGGACGAGAAGATGAATTGAAGCTGATGTATCTCTTTTGCAAAAACAAAGAGACGGCTTTGTTGAATATAGTCGGCGAAAGCGGCTCAGGCAAGACGGCGTTGGTTAATGAGTTTGCAAAAACAGCTCCTGAATCGTGCTGGGTCTTTATGTATTGTCCGGAACCGGATGAAAGCCCTAATAATTTCATTTATAGCTGGCTTGACGACTTCAAGAAGGGTAGGTACTATTACAAAGGCCTGGAAGCATGGAACGAGATACTTGAGCGAAACGAAAAGATAGCGGAAATTGTGGATTTTGCGTTGACGTTTAAAAACAGTTCTTTGAAATTTCAACTTTCTCAGTTTTTGGAGAGAATTGCGGGTGTAATAGATATTGCGATGCAAATTACGCTAATTATTGATCTGGAAGGCGGCGTCTTGCGGCCTGATGCAGAGGTTGTTTTTAATTATTTGGCCTCAAAATTACCACACAATGTTAAGATGATAATTACGCGGTCATCTTTTAACCCCACTGAAGCGGAAAACGGCGATGAAAAGGATATAAAGATGGATGTTATTGACCTGCCGGGGTTGTCTATGGACGACTCAATGAAGCTCGCGGCAGTCTCCGGTTTGCGTTATAGAGATTCGCAATCAATATTGGAAAAGTTAATTAAAAAATCAGGCGGCAACCCTTTGCGTTTAGAAACCGGTTTAAGATTGTTGTCGCAAAAAATTGGAGATAAGGCGGCTGAAGAGCATGATATTGACGCCTTGCCTGAAAATCTTAACGATATGATGCGCGATTTATACAGAGGCGTTAAAAATAATGAGGTTGTTGACATGCTCAATTGGGTTTCAGCGGTTTCAAGGGGAATAGGGCACGACATGGTTTCGTTTTTAACTAATGTTTCCATTGATAAGGTGTTTGAATTGCAAAGCAACCCCGATTTGAAATTGGCGGCGGATGTATTGGTCGAACGCATCAAAAACGGGCAATACTTGCGGCGGCAAAATATCAGGGGTGAATTTATTCCGAATTGCGATTGGGGCGCTATAATTAAGCCGTTCCACCGTATGTTATCCGACGTGGCTATTGAAAATATGAAGTTAAAGGCCGGAGATTTAAGCTTCAGGCAGAAAATAATATCAGCCTATTATCTCAAAAATTCAATGGACAACATTAATGATTTTGAGTCGTTAAGGCTTTATCATCTGTTTTTGGCGCGTTCAATGGATAAAGAAGCGTATGTTAAGGCCTCTATAGGTCTAATTGACAAATTTTATGATTTAAATCTTAATGACAGTTGCGTCGAGATCATAGAAAGGGTCATTAAATATTGCATCGAAATCGGCATGGATAAAGAGGATTATGTTGGGTTTATTAGCAAGGCGGGCATTATTTGTCATGAACAACGGCATATCGATAAATCAATTAGCTTGTTTAATAAAGCAATATCCATTCATCGCGAATTGAAAGATATGGAAGGCGTCGCGTCCGATTTAAGCAATCTGGGGATTGTTCACAGGGATATATTTCATGCAGGCAAAGCTTTTAAATGTTTCAATGAAGCGCTGGAAATTTATGTTACCATAAACGACAAATTTGGGCAGTCTCATGTCCTTGAGCTTATGTGGAAGATGGAATATGAGATGTATAGTTTTAATAACGCCATTAATTATTTGATGAAGCTTATGGTCGTCACTAGAGAGATCGGCCTTATGGAAAAACTGCCTTCAATACTCGGCAATATAGGAAACCTCTATTATGGATTAAAAGATTTTGATAATGCCGTTGTTTATTATGAACAGGCTCTTGACATCTCAGCCGGATTTGGCGACGCGGATAAAGCTGCGCTTTATAATAGCCGCATAGGCATGTCGTATCTGGAAAACAGCCTCAATATGGAGGCTATGGAGTATTTTTCCAATTCTCTGAATATTTATTTACGGCTAGGCAATGAGTATGGAATGGCGTCGGAATACGCAAATTTAGGGGCGGCGCATAAAAAAATAGACAACCTTGATTCCGCGATTGACTATTATAAACGCGCGTTGAAGTTGTTTACTAAAAGAAACAGCATGAAGCAGGCCAAATTAATGGTAAAAAATATTGACGCGACCGTAAAGTTGAAAGACGCAAAAGAGGGGAAGAAATAGCATAGCGCTTTTTCGCTCATCTGTAGATCTGCTTTGATTCGTTTTTCAGGAAATTTCAAAAATGAAAAAAAAGAAGAGTAAGAAAAGACTATCCGCCGATATTAAGCCGGCCGATTTAAAACCGGACGGCGCGAAAGCCGGCGACACTCCCGTGCCGGCTTTCGCGACTGTTGACGCCGGCAAAGTGGAGGCAGAATCCGGCAATATCAAGCAAACGGAAACACTTAAAGAAGTCCCCGGCTCTGATATAGACGCTAAACCGGAATCTGTTGTTAAGAATACGCCAAAGGCGGAACATGTTAACAGCAGCGCAAACAGGACGGAAAAGGACTCTGTTTGCGGCCCAAAAATGGATCTTACAACCAAGATATTGATATGCGTTTTTGCGGCGCTGATGTTGATAATTATATTTGGAAACAAACTCCAGCTTGACGGTTTCCCTTGATGATAACATTCACATTTAGTATCTTATAAGTTAATTTTGACAAAATATTTTATTAGAGAGATTCTTCCTAACTTTTTGCTTATCCATCCGGTTTATCCGGCTTAGGCAATTAGCCGGTGAATTTGATTTATAAACAATTTTTGGATTGAGCAATAATTATATGTGCGGGATAGTAGGTTATATAGGCAATAGAAACGCGGTTCCCATATTAATTGAGGGGATAAAGAGACTGGAGTACAGGGGGTACGACTCCGCCGGAATAGCCGGGATTTCAAATAATAATCTTTTTTGCCACAAGTCGGTCAGCAAGGTTGTGTTTCTGGAAGAGAAGGTCTCAAAACTTGATCTTGACACAAACATCGGCATTGTGCATACAAGATGGGCAACCCATGGCGAGCCGTCTATCGACAACGCGCATCCTCATGTGGATTGCAAAGGCGATATAGCCATTGTTCACAACGGCATAATTGAAAATTACGACCTGCTTAAAACCCACCTTGAATCCGACGGGCATGTTTTTGCGAGTGAAACCGACACTGAAGTTTTGGCCCATCTTATTGAAAAGTTTTTTGACATTGACGGCGATTTTGAACTGGCGGTGCGCAACGCTTTAAAACATGTTGTCGGCGCGTACGGCATAGCGGTAATAAATTCAAAAGAACCAGACAAATTAATTGCCGCCAAAAACGGCAGCCCAATAGTTGTGGCTATCGGCAAGGATGAATACTTTGTGGCGTCCGATGTCGCCCCTATAATTGAGCACACAAAAGATGTCGTGTATCTTGACGACAATGAGATGGCGACAATAACCAAAGACGGCTATACAACAAAGACTATTGACAATGTGCCCACATCAAAAAAAGTTGAAGAGGTTATGTGGGACATAGACATGATTGAGCGCGACGGCTACGATCATTTCATGTTGAAGGAGATTCATGAGCAACCAGTGTCAATTCTTAACGCAATGCGCGGCAGATTTGATCACGGCAACGAATGTCTGGTAAAACTGGGAGGGCTTGAAGGCCACGAAGATGTCTTGGCGAAGTTTAATCGCATTGTGATAATTGCCTGCGGCACGTCGTGGCACGCCGGTCTGATAGGCGAGTATATGATTGAAGCCTTTTTGCGAACGCCGGTGGAGGTTGAATACGCCTCTGAGTTCAGGTATCGGAATCCTGTTGTTGATTCTGAGACGCTTGTCATCGCTATAAGCCAATCCGGCGAAACGGCGGATACGCTGGCCGGGGTAAAGCTGGCAAAAGAGATGCACGCAACCGTTCTGGGCGTATGCAATGTAGTCGGCAGCTCAATTGCAAGAGAGTCCGACTTCGGCATATATCTTCACGCCGGGCCTGAAATAGGCGTGGCGTCAACAAAGGCGTTTACATCGCAGATTACCGCTCTCTATCTTCTCA
The DNA here is from genome assembly GCA_021777105.1 of Candidatus Anammoxibacter sp. GTDB lineage: Bacteria > Planctomycetota > Brocadiia > Brocadiales > Anammoxibacteraceae > Anammoxibacter_B. The sequence continues at coordinate 20,833 of JAIQZQ010000016.1, read as the reverse complement.
CTCTCTATATTGCAAATTTGCGAAACGTCACAACTTTGTTTAACTGCAATCTGGTTGAAGCGTTAAAGGCTATTCCGGATCAGGTTGCCTCTATCCTGAAAAAGGAGAATGAAATAGAAGCCCTTGCCGAGTTGTATAAATCCAGCGAGAATTTCCTTTACCTCGGCAGAGGGTACAACTACCCCGTGGCTCTTGAAGGGGCGTTGAAGCTTAAGGAGATATCATACATACACGCCGAAGGCATGCCCGCCGCCGAGATGAAACACGGGCCGATTGCGTTAATAACAAAAGATATGCCCGTGGTCTTTATAGCTATTCAGGACGCCGCATATCAAAAAGCCCTGGGTAATATAAGGGAGGTTGCGGCCCGCGGCGGCAAGGTTATCGCTATCGGCACGGAGGGCGACGACTCGCTTAAAGAGAAGGCCGATCACGTCTTTTATATTCCTAAAACTATTGACATGCTAACCCCTTTATTATCGGTAATTCCGCTTCAACTTCTGGCGTACAAGATCGCCGTCATGCGCGAGTGCGATGTTGATATGCCGCGAAATTTGGCCAAAAGCGTAACCGTTGAATAAAAGGCCGCAACTGGAAAAATATACTATGCAAGATAAACAATACACCGGATATCAAAAAAAAATAATAAAAGGTTATTATGACAATAACGAAACCATCAAGCTTCAAAAGTTAAGCGAGCTGGTGACTAACATGTATCTTGAGACCAGCGATAAAAAGATTGAGACCGGCTGGAAAAGGATAAAAAAAATGCTGCTGGATTTGAAAGTAAGCGAATATCAGACGGATTTGATATTAAAAGATAGAGATCTTGAGCTGCTTTCAAAAAAGATATCCACTATGTTTTAACGCGCTTATTGCGCCGGTTATTTATTTAATATATTTGTAAATTTTTTATTGGAATAGACTATGCCGAATATATTTATTTCAGATATTAAAAACGGCGACAAGGTGGATCAGGTGTTTTTGGCGGTAAAAAGCGAGGGCCGCGCCACAAAAACCGGGTCGTTGTATTTGATGGCTCAGCTGGGCGACCGCACAGGCAACATTGAGGCCAGGATGTGGAACGCCACAAACGCGTCGATAGACGAGTTCGGCAAGAGCGAGATTGTCAGGGTTAGGGGGCGGGTTGAAACTTACCAGAATAGCTACCAACTGATTATTGAAAAATTTGCATCGGTGGATGAGTCGGCCGTGGATTTAAGCTCATTAATGCCGAGCACTGATAAAGATGTTGAGAAGATGATGTCCGAGCTTCAGGATATTCTGTATTCAGTGACAAATAAGCATATTAAACAACTGTTTAAACTTTTCCTGGAAGATGATGAAATTTGCAAAGGGCTTCGGTCCGCTCCCGCGGCGGTTAATTACCACCACGCGTTTTTAGGCGGATTGCTGGAGCATATTGTTTCTACGCTTAAGCTTGCACTATCCGTATTGCCTAATTATCCTGTAATTGACAAAGACCTGCTGCTTACCGGAGTATTTTTTCATGATATCGGCAAGATCACGGAGTTGTCATACACCAAAGGTTTCAAATATACCGACGAAGGCATGCTTGTGGGCCATTTGATTGTTGGCGTGAACATGGTGATTGAGAAGGCCGGCAAGATTAAAGGATTCCCCAAAAAACTGCTGAACGTGATTACCCACCTACTCCTTAGCCACCACGGCGAATATGAATGGGGTTCCCCAAAATTGCCAATGACTGTTGAAGCCATAGCCCTTCATTACCTGGATAATTTTGACGCTAAAGTATACGCATTCGGCAAAGCTATTAAAGAAGATAAAAACGAAAACAGCAATTGGACTGAATACAACCGCATGTTTGCAAGAAAGTTGTATAAAAACAACTACTATTCGGAAGATGATTGATAGATCAGGTTGTTTAAACGCTTGGCGGGTAAGGGGTAGTAAACGGTAATCGGTAACAGGTAATCAGTAAAAACCTTAACAAATTGGTGGAATATTGAAATCAAATATATACCTTTAATTCTCCCTCCCTTGATGGGCTTATTGTTGGACAAATTTTTGCTGGACAAAATAAGAAGCTTGTTACAAGGCTCCTGCCTTGTAACACACTGTCCTAAGAGGCTCTGCCTCGTCTTAAACGTTGTTAATTAGATCGCATTAGAAAATTAATGGCGCCATTTGTTATTCTGACAAAATGAGGCAGAGCCTCTTCGTACACCCAGTTACAAGGCAGGAGCCTTGTAACTAGCTAATCTGTATAGCCTTAGGACTATTAACTTGCCCAGCGAAAAATTGTCCAACAGTAAGCTTGATGGGATGGGGTAGGGGAGGATGATAAGATTTGTTCAATTTATGAATTAGTTAGAGAGTGGGGGCATCCTCTCATTTACGCATTCGGTTTTCAAATTCACTGGACCATTAAATTTAAATGCGACCGAAAATATTGCTTTTTTTTGAATACGGCACACTAAACGGCGGCGAGTTTTCTATGCTTGCCATGTTGGAATCGTTGGGGTTGAATGAGTTTGAGTTTGTAGCCGCCGCGCCGGATACAGGGATGTTGCGAGAACGGCTGGAACAGTGTGGAGCGCAAACCGTTCCTCTTAGGTTAAGGGACTCGCAGGGGCGAAAACTGCCTGCCGCGCAATTCAATTCTCATTTAGTGGCGCTGATTACCCAACTCACTCCTGACTTAGTTCATGCCAACAGTCTCTCCATGGGTCGTATGATCGGCCGTGTTGCCTCGCAATTGTCTATCCCATGTGTTTCTCATCTCCGCGACATTTTTAAGTTGAGCAAAACCGCTGTTTCCGATTTAAATCAAAACTCCGGTCTGATTGCCGTTTCCAAAGCCACTCAGGATTTCCATCTAAAACAAGGGATACTGCCCGATAAAACGCAGGTGATTTATAATGGCGTGGACACAGATGTTTTTCATCCACACCCGGCGACCGGATTTCTTAAGCATGAATTGGGGCTGAGCTCCGACGCATTTTTAATTGCCAACATCGGGCAAATATGTTTACGCAAAGGACAAACATTGTTGGCTCAAGCGGCGGTCGCCCTTGCCGATGAGGTTCCCGAGGCGAATTACCTGTTTGTGGGAGAGCGGCATTCGCAAAAACAAGAGAGCGCGGCTTACGAAAACGATATCCGGCGCATCTTTCACGAAGCCGGCATTGAAGATAGGTTGTTTTGCCTTGGCTTTCGCAATGACATTCCGCTGATTTTAAACGAGATAGATCTCATGGTTCATACGGCCCATCAAGAACCTTTAGGCCGAGTGTTGCTTGAAGCCGGATCCTGCGCGCGTCCAATTATCGCCACGAAAGTAGGCGGAACAGCTGAAATCCTTTCAGACGGGACATCAGCATTGCTGGTTCCGCCGGACAACATCAACGCGCTTACATCCGCAATCCGGCAAATGCTCATGGATAGCGAACTTCGAAACAGTTTGGGACGCCAAGCCCGAACGAGCGCGATCAATAAATTTGCGCTCCCCGTAGCCTCCGCTAGCCTTTGTTCTTTCTGGAAATCATTCTTGTAGAGTGTATAAGTGGCAAAAAGGCGGCTATGTATTTATGGAAACAATCACTTATCATATTCTCCATGACAAATTAATTGGCGCTTATCTCATATAGAAATTTGTTATAATTTACAAGCTAATATACATTGACGCATCACATTTTAGCGTATATTTATGAAAGTGGATAAGATGATTATTGTAAGTTATCTTTATAAAGGTAAATGATGAAATGAATCATAATAAAATAGAAGTAAATCCAAAGATAATGTTTGGCAAACCTGTTATTAAGGGCACACGAATAACCGTTGAGCAGATTTTAAGGAAACGAGCCGCAGGTTTGACTGTTAATGAAATTATTAGAGATCATCCACATATAAAACAGGAAGATATTTTTGCCGCGGAAGAGTTTGCCGCTGATTGTTTATCGAGAGAAGAGATAATATTGGCATGAGGCTCTAAATTATGAAATTTCTTGCTGATCCGTCCTTTATAATTTTGTAGCGTATTTATCATATTGTTACAGCCATATTTTTCTCTGTTAGCGCTACCAAGAGCGCCTTAGGCGTTGTTTTAATCCCACACTCCCGCTATAGGGTGTTTGCAGTCTTCGCATTTGCCGTCTTCAATAGCTATTTTTCTGATAAAGAAGCCCACTCTGTTTATAACAACCTCTTTGCATTTTGGGCAATACGTGTGTTCGCCCGGGTGGCCCGGGGCGTTGCCTACATATGGGTAATTAATGCCGATTTCAAGGGCTATGTTTCTGGCTTTTTCAAGCGTCCTTATCGGAGTAGGGGGCAGGTTCTTAATCTTGTATGTTGGGTGGAATCTGGTGAAATGCACGGGCACGTCCGGGCCGAGGTTTTTAAGTATCCATTTGCACATACCTTTAAATTCATTTTCGTTGTCATTTAACGTTGGCACCACAAGCATAACAAGCTCAAACCATATGCCGATATCTTTCAGTGTAAGCAAAGTGTCCAACACCGGCTTAAGCTCCCCGCTGCATGTCTCTTTGTAAAATTTTTCTGAAAACGCCTTAAAATCAATCTTTACCGCGCTAAGTTCCTTGCACAACTCAACCATAGGCTCTTTCATTATGTAACCGTTTGATATCATCACATTGCCGATGCCCATGCTTTTGGCCTGCAAAACCGTGTCGTACATATATTCATAAAATATTGTCGGCTCTGAATATGTGTAAGCGATTGTCCTGCATCCCGATGTTTTAGCGTTTATTGCCACGCGTTTAGGCGGCAGTTTTACACTGTCGATCTGTTCGGGCCTGAATTGAGATATTTGCCAATTCTGGCAAAATTTGCACTCAATGTTGCAGCCCGCCGTTGCAATGGAATAAGCCTTTGTCCCCGGCAGGTAGTGAAACAGCGGTTTCTTCTCAATCGGGTCCGCGTTAAGCGCGCACACTCGCGAATGCACAAGCGTGTAATATGTGCCCTCCCGATTCTCCCTTGCCCCGCAATACCCGCGTTCAAGGTCGGCCACTTTGCATTTTCGCGGGCAAAGCTTGCACTCTATGCGCTCGTTTTCAATCTTCTTATAATGTCTTGCCTCAACAGGCGGAAATTCCTCCTTCAACTCCGCATTTAGATCAAGCCCGGCGTAAGCGGCGCCCATGCCAATCATGCCTGTTCCCGCAATGCCCAGCCCGCATAATCCTTTAACGCAGTTAGATACAAATTCGCGCCTGGTAACAATCTTTTTATTTATCATGTCGTTATCTTGTTGTTAGTTCTAATTAGAAATTGCGCATATTATTTTTACAAATGCTAATATACGTTTTTTTAAGAGGAAAAGTCAATATATCAACTGCGTCGGCAAACGGCAAAAGCATGGCATATATTCAATTACAGCGGATAGGGACGGCTTTAGCCGCCCTTTTTGTGTCTATTCAGCGTGTTTTTTTGTAGCGCCCATTCAGAGTGGCGCAATATTTACTTTAGGGTTTTATATCTTTATTGGCTCAATGTCTCCGACTTGAACAACATCTGATATTAACTATACTCCGTATAGGGTCTTATAAGTAAAGTCTTGACAAAATTTGACAAGATATTTTTAAAATTACAGGGGTTCTTACTGTTGGACAAATTTTTGCTGGACAAAATAAGAAGCTTGTTACAAGGCTCCAGCCTTGTAACACACTGTCCTTAGAGGCTCTGCCTCGTCTTAAACGTTGTTAATTAGATCGGCATTAGAAAATTAATGCCGCCATTTGTTATTCTGACAAAAGGAGGCAGAGCCTCTTCGTACATCCAGTTACAAGGCCGGAGCCTTGTAACTAGCCACGTCGTATAGCCTTAGGACTATTGACTTGCCCAGCGAAAAATTGCCCAACAGTAAGAACTGGGGTTTGGGAGCGAGGAGATCCTGTGAGTCCAGTCTTTTGCTTTTGCTCTTTTATTAGTGTGGATTAGTGAAAATTAGTGGTTAATTCGCTTTTGCTTTTCCCATTTTACGGTTTATCCGTATAGGATAAATTAACATACATTATTGAATGGTTTGCGGATTTAGGGTGATGGTTTTCTAATAACAACGTTGCGATCATGCTCCGCGTACTGCCGTGTAAAAGATTTACGTTTAAATTTGACAAACACTTACAAAGAAAACAATTTAAAAACCGGGAGGTAATAGCCGTCTCCTGTATTTGTCTTGTTAGAAATGAGAATTTTGAAAATTGTAATTATGCTTTTTCATATGCATCTAAAAAGTCATTTCTTGAAATACCTGACTGCGCGCAGATGGTTCTTAAAGTCGAAGCCTTCAATCTATTATGATTTGGCATTGTTAGTGGAGTTTTTGAACCATCGGGATTAGTCCTTAGCATCGCAATATGTTCTTTCTCTCGAACAGATTGAAAACCGAGAAGTTGAAAAGTTTTTATAACCTTAGCTTTAGAAGCATCTACCGGAAATTTAGACATCAGACAGAAACTCCTGCTTCCACAACAAATGCTTCAATTACAGGTTCTTCTTCCTCGAAAACAGAGTTGCCAAATGTTTCTATGTGAAACTTGATTGCTGATTTCACATTTGAAAGAGCTTCTTCATATGTATCACCTTCACTCACGACCACTCCTTTCAGCCCTAAAGGGTAAGACACGTACCCATCAGGATGTTTTTCAACAACAACTTTAAATTCTTTCATTGTATTCTCCTATTCCATCTAATTATCTATTCGTTGTTTTTTTATTTTTTTTGAATTGGAAATATTTGTTTTATGTTTCATATTGTAGAATATGTTGTTATGTTCTTCAATTATATCTCACTACTACTGCTTTATATAGCTTTTATTGTTCCCATATTAATCTTCGTTTTAACGTTACGATCTTGCGCCGCGTACTGCCGCATAAAAGATTTACGTTTAAATTTGGCAAATACTTACAAAGAAAATAATTTAAAAACCGGGCGACAATAGCCGTCTCCTGTATTTGCCTTGTTCAAAATTTGAATCATGAAAGTTGTGTTTTCTGTTTTCAAGGCCTGTTGATTTAGATATTATTGCCTTTGATTCTACAATCGTCAATTGAAATTTAGAGTTTAATGTGTAGTAAAGTCTTGATTGTCAATAGATTAGGGGTGACCCTAATTGCCTACTTGGTAACCGGTAATTCTAGAAGCCTCAGCTTCGCGCGTGAAAGGAAGTCAAATATGCCCCCAAACGCGAAGCTGAGGCTTCTAGAATTATTTCGCTTCAAAACTGGGGTTTGGGAGCGAGGAGATCCTGTGAGTCCAGTCTTTTGCTTTTGTTCTTTTATTAGTGTGGATTAGTGAAAATTAGTGGTTAGCTTTTCTCTGAGTTTATGCTGAGTAATTACGAAGTACTTTTGCTTTTCTCCTTATCCGGTTTATCCGTATAGGATAAATGAACATACATTATTGAATGATTTGCGGATTTAGGGTGAAGGTTTTCTGATAACATCGCGATTAGGCTCCGCGTACTGCCACGTAAAAGAATAAACATCCTGTCCAAAGATTCTGTTTTTTTAACAAAATCTTGATATTTGAATAGTATCGTATACAATACTATATATGTGTATTGAAATAGTTATTGATACAAATGTAATTATTGCGTCGTTAAAATCAAAAAGAGGCGCATCGTATAAATTACTAAATTTAATTAATTCTAAGAAATTTAATATTAATGTTTCTGTCCCATTGATCTATGAATATGAACAAGTAATTGCGGATAAAATCCCTAAATTATCAAAGAATGATATAACTGACTACATAGATGCTATCTGTAAGTTGTCAAACCGACATAATATTTATTATTTATGGAGGCCGCAATTAAAAGATCCTAAAGATGAAATGGTTTTGGAATTAGCAATAAAATCCAAAAGTAAATACATCATTACTTATAATAAGATTGATTTTAAAAATGCAAAGAAATTTGGCGTGCATGTTTTAGATGCCAGGGAATTCCTGAAAAAGATAGGAGAGTTGAAATGAGCATGATAAGTTTACGTTTGCCTGAATCATTGCATAATGCGGCAAGAGAAATGTCAAAAAAGGATAAAACATCAATAAATCAGCTAATAACAACTGCTTTGGCGGAAAAGCTATCAGCCCTTCAAACTGTTGATTATTTGGAAGAGAGGGCAAAAAAAGGATCTATAAAGAAATTTAAGAAGATAATGGATAATGTCCCTGATATAGAACCGGAAGAGTATGACAAGTTATAACCATTGCCTGCTGATTGTTGTGTTTAGATGTGGTTAATCACAACGTTGGTTCAAGTCGCCGGGCTTGAACCAACCGCTGTTTCAGCTCATGCAAATTCAAAAAACACAGTTTCTTGTTTATTTCACCTCGCTGCCAAACTCCAGTTTGGCAGCAAAATAATTGGGGTTCCCTTTGGGCCGCAACAGCTCTTTGTGAGATAGACAAATTATTGCCATAGATGTTTTTATCGTCATCAATAATAAACATTTGTTTATTTATGCGTCTAAAATGTGTTCTTCTCTTATGCAGTCAAAAGTAGATTTGTCCCACATGGGTTTCCTAATTGCTTAATTTATCAAACTTCTACATTGTTACAATCAAATCAGTTTGATAAATTCTTAAGCGAATATATTTCAGCGCATCCCGATATCTTTTTAGGCTTTTTTGTCTTCTTTGTGTTAAAGTAATCCTTAAATTGCTCATAATAACGGCTCACAAACGCCTTTGTCCCTATAATTCCGCTGTCTGTGAAATACCTTGTTTTGTGCCTGAATTTATCAACATCGCTCAACTCATATCTGACCGCGCGCTCTTTTTGAACTATTTCTTCATCAATCGGCTTCCCTTTTTCCGTCTCAATAGCCCCGGTTTCATAAAGGAATTCCCTGTAATCCGCAAACCGTTCACGTTCAGACATTCCGTCATATCCTACCAACCCAAAATCAGTAGAAAGCAACCCGTCCCGATTGCCTGCTTGCGCATGATAACCAATCGAACACCATCTGTAATTCTCGGGGCGATCCACTAATCCAGCCCTTAAAGGATTCAAATCAATATACGCCAGCAAATTTATTAAAGTATCCCCTTTTTCAACAATAACACTCTTAAACCTGTTTCCCCAGAAATAGCCTATCCTCTTATGCCGTTTATTGTAAAATCTCGAAAATCGCTGTTTTATCTCGCGTATAAATTCAGACAAATTAGAGAATTTATCTCGAAAATAGGGGACTTCCCCGTCTGTCACAACCTTATCCTTATCGCTGTTATAGAGCCCAATACGGCTTTTTACATCCTCATCCGTATAACCAGCAGCCTGCTTCATCTTAACCAACAGATGAAAATGATTGCCCATAATACAGTACCCAAAAATCTCGGCAAAAAATATCCCCCCAAACCGCTTAATCAACCCAAACAAATAATCCTTCTCAACATCCCCCAAAACATACCCATCAAGAGCGGTGCGCGACATAACATGATAAATCCCCTCCTCGCTTTTAAGCATCAACCGTGGTATCCTTGCCATTTTAAACCCCCCTGAAATCAAATAGTTATGAGAAATTAACCCCTAAAATGTTACAACACGCCAATTATACAAAACCAGCCCTCACATTACAATAAAAACAAACCTGTCCCCATATTATAAAAACAAACCTGTCCCCATATTGTCCCCATATTCTATAACAACTTACTGTTGGTTGTTATAAGGAAGGATAAAATTGTCCCCTCAGGAGATAATTCTCATTATAGCAGACAAGCTGCTAAGTGTTCATTTATAAACGTTTCATACCCTTTACTTAAGAGATTTCTATTTTGGACATTCCGCTTAGGAAAAAAGCAGGGTTAGCTCTTGGAAATAGAATTTAAAACTAAAAATATTATGATTTCTGTTTTCATGATCCGATTTTAACGTGTTCAATTATTTAAGTATGTTCTCTGTATGTAATTAAGAGGGGCAAGTTTAGCGCTTTGATTACTAATTGTCTAGCAAAAACTTAACCCTTGATGGTGGCGGGTAATCAACAGCCTGATATAGGTAATTACAACAAGCTGAAAAAGAGGGGGGGATAGAGCGGTAATCAGTGATCGGTAATTGGTCATTGGTCATCAGTAATCGGTAATCAGTCTGCAATTGCTGATTCGGGCTTTGCTCTTAACTTCGGACTTCTAAACTCGATATTCGGTGTTCGGTGTTCGATGTTAGCTTTTGCTTTTAGTCAAACGCAAATATCGCCCCTAACCGCCACGGCGCGCCTACACTACATTTGCTCGGAGTTTATACTAAGTAATTATGAAGTGCGTTTTGCGTGATCAAGAAACCCGTGAAGCAGTCTGCAAGACTGCTCCAGCCAAAACTTGAGGATTGCGTCATTTTACGGGGTAAAGATTACTCCTAAACGTTTTAAAAACCATTTGCGTTTTGCGCGATCAAAAAACATGTGAAGCTGTCTACAAGACTGCTCCAGCCAAAAGATTGATCGATCAACCGGGCATTCCCGACCTTAGCCGATAGAACATTTCCCAAAGCCGATCAATCTCGCCTCGCTCGATTACTTCAATTGGCTTCGATCCGCCAAATGCGTCATTCGGGGCATGAAACCATTCGCCTAGAGACCCGGGATCAACCACTTCGTCCAGAGAATCACACAATCGTTTGACTTCAACGTAGTTCCTCTGAAGTTTGTCGACTTTCTTTTTGGTAGATTCGACATTAGCAATGGTGCGCACAGAAACGTTGACCAGACGACCAAACGCCTCTCTGGCCATGCCTAGCATGTGCCGCAGTTCAAGCTTGGACTCGCCTTTAATGGTGACAACCCGTACTCCGTGCAGTCCACGGATTTCTGCGACTAGAATCGCTGTGTTCTTTGCTGAAGCGGTCTTTTTCTTTGTTTTGGTTGGCATTTTGTCTTCTTTCCCTGCTCTGATTGAGCTTTAAAAGAATCATATAGGAAAAAGAGTAAAAAAGCAAGCAGAAAAACATGCAAAAATGCACATTATGTCGGCCAGTCCGACGGATGAGGCGGTAACTCGTCCTTTGCCATCAACTTTGCAGCGCTTGCAGAAACAAGATTATCCGGAAAGATCACCACGTTCGTCCCATGCCGATCTCTCGCCGACGGCGCAAGCAGTCCCTCAAACCCTGCGAGTAGAGCGCCACGACCAATCGCCTGAGTCCATGATTCTTTGCCATTAGTTTGTATAGCGTGCCAGTACTCCCCAGTGAGTTCATCAAGGCGAAAACCAAGTGTTCGGCGAATTCCTGCATTTGTCAAATCCAGCAGGCAATTCACGTTAAGTTTCACACCTGCCATTACGCGAGGGCGTATGTGCTGTACTTTAAACCCATATTTAATGAACTCTTGGTAGCTTTCCTTGACAGCGGTTACGGGATCAAGAGAGGCATAGATCGCCTTAACTCCGGGAGGATTCCACCTGCCCCCGTTGTAACTCGCGCCACTGCCGGAAATAAGGTCTCCTTCATTCGCATACTTGATTCCCGCTGAACGAAAAGCTCCGGCTTTGAGCTTAACAGCTCGCGATAGACAGCTTGCTATGCGATCGAATAGGTATTGGACTTCTTCAGGTTCTGATGACATTCGTTTCTTTTTGCAGCCTAACAAGTGATTATTCAGATCTTAGAGCTCTGGAATCTGTTATCTAATTGTAAAATGTGTTTTGCTTTTTTGCCTTTAAAAGATTGGAATTTATTTTGGATAAGCAGTTGTGAAAAGTGGTTATCCGGTAAGATAAGATTCGAAGCTTTTTATCATTTATACCCATAGGGCATAAGTTTCGTTTGATCAGATAAGCTTCTCAACTCAGCTTTATATTCATGGTTTTCTATTTTGAATATTCCATTCAGGAAAAAACAGGGACGTCTCTTGAAAATATAATTTACAGTTAAAAATATTATTTCTTTCCGTACCCTTTAGTTTCGGTTTTAACTTGTTCAATTATTTAAGTCTGTTCCCTGTATGTCATTAAGAGGGGCAAGTTTAGCGCTTTGATTACTAATTGTCTAGAAAAAAGTTAACCATTGATGGTAGTGGGAGATCAACAGCCTGATATAGGTAATTACAACAAGCTGAAAAAAGAGGGGGGATAGAACGGTAATCAGTGATCGGTGATCAGTAATCGGTAATTGGTAATCGGTAATTGGTAATTGGTAATTGGTAATTGGTCATCAGGCTGCAATTGTTAATTAGGGCTTTGCTCTTAACTTCGAAATTCGCAATTCGGTATCCGGTGTTCGATATTCGCTTTTGCTTTTAGGCAAACGTAAATATCTCCCCCCAATCGCCACGGCGCGGGGACGCGCTTTTTAGTAATTAGTAATTAGTAATTGGTCATCAGTCTGCAATTGTTAATTCGGTGTTTGCTCTTAACTTCGGACTTCTAACTTCGATATTCGGTGTTCGATATTCGCTTTTGCTTTTAGTCAAACGCTGATATCTCCCCCAACCGCCACGGCGCGAGGACGCGCCTACACTACATTTGTTCTCTGCGCTTTACGCTCCGCTCTCCGCGCTTTGCGCCTCGCGCTGAATGTGCTTGATTTATTTTATGAGCGAAGTAAAATAATACCCTTATTATATTTTGATGTGAATTTTTTTGTTTAAGGAAGGCAAATTAGTTATGAGTGAGACAATACTTTACCCGGAGATATCTACTTTGAGGAAACACGCCGGATGGATAAAATATGTGGCCGTGCATACACTATCATTTCAGGCATGGACGGCCGGCGCGGTGCCGCGCGACCCGGATTATAATATTATTGATGGCAACGAAAACCAGTTTAAGGCTGTTTTTGACGATCTTGAATCATGCCTTAACGCCGCGGGCACTTCAATAAGCAACGCTATAAAGATACAAATATTCCTGCAGGACATGGCCGTGTACAACGAGTTTAATGTGTGGTACAGGTCATACGTTGTGGGGAAATACGGGGACAAGGTTAGAAGATGCGTGGCGGTCGGCATTAACGGACAGGAAACCGTGGTTGAGGCGGAGATTACAGCCGCAATTGAAGAGGGGGAGTATTACGATAAATGCGTTGCGGCTACAAAAAAGGCGCTTGGTTTGTAAGAAGGCTGATCCGGGCAAGCCTGATAAGTGACTAAAGTGAGCTAAAATTAAAAGTGATCTAAAGTTTATGTAAAAATCCGGGATTTTTGACGAATTTTATAAAGCTGGGGCAATCTTTCTGATTGCTCCAGCAAAATATGAAAGAGAAAAGAATGGATTTGCAAACTGAGCGGCTTGAGATTCTTGCAAAATACGAATCCGTGACAATAAATGAATTGGAAATAAAAATAAAAGATGGATTAGTCCCTGAACACCCCGCATGGGAAGACCTTATTGAGATTAGAAACATGGAATCTGAAATAATGGAAAGGTTGTTGCACTATGAAGGCTAAAGAGTTAGATGTGGTTTTTGATCGTGGCGATGATATTACTCCTTATCTTGATTTATCAACAGCCAAAAGACCGGGGAATAAAAAGGGTAGGGGTAATGCCGATTATCTGAAAAACATAGTAAAAAATTCTGAGCTCTTGACTAAAGTTCAACAATCTGCAAATAAAGCCGGATTAGACAAAATGACGGACGCTGAGATTGATGATGAAATTAAAGCGTATCGAAAAAAATCAAAATCATAGAGGTAGGAATCTAATGTTAATTTTTTCATGGTAGATCCGGCTGGAGCAATCTTACAGGTTGCTCCAAAACGTTAAAAAAAACATTGCGTTTAGTTATCGTCATACGTCTTGCGTGATCAATTAAAACACAGGCAAGGATGCCTGTGCCACTATTTATTTTTGTTAAGACCAGTCTCTTTTCTCACTCATTAACACGATTTTTGAGATCGTTAAGTTTGTTCAGCGCGTCCAGCGGGGTCATTTTGGATATGTCAAGCATTCTGATCAGTTCAACGATCTCATAATTTATTGACTTAAACAGGGTAAGTTGTTGCGCGTCCTCTATTGAGTCTCTCTTCTTTGATTTGGCGGGCGGTTCCGCCGGCTTGTTTTTGTCCGGGCTTTCCTTATTATCGCTATTTACAACATCTTCGTGAATAGCAGGGGGCACATCAAGTTTTGAGTGAACGTCGCGCGACCGGTCGATAACTTTTTCAGGTATGCCCGCCAATCGGGCCACGTGTATGCCGTAACTTTTATCAGTGCCGCCTTCAACGATCTTTCTAAGGAAGATAATGTCATCCTTCTGCTCCTTAACGGCGATGTTGTAGTTTTTTATGCCGGGAAACATATCCGCCAGTTTTGTTAATTCATGGTAATGGGTTGCAAAGAGAGTGCGCGCCTTGATATGTTCGTAAATATACTCTATTACGGCCCATGCGATGCTTACTCCGTCATAAGTGCTGGTGCCCCTGCCGACTTCATCCAGAATCAAAAGGCTTTTTTGCGTCGCGTTATTCAATATATTCGCAACTTCGTTCATCTCAACCATAAAGGTGCTTTGTCCCCTTGCAAGCTCGTCGGCCGCTCCGATACGTGTGAATATCCTGTCAACAATGCCGATCTTTGCGTTGCGCGCCGGTATAAAACCTCCCATTTGCGCCATAGCCGTTAAAAGGGCCACTTGTCGGATGTATGTGCTTTTGCCGGCCATGTTCGGGCCGGTGATTATCATGGCGTATTTGTCCGCCCCGTCCATATGCGTGTCGTTCGGCACAAACTCCTCGCCTTCAATCCTGGCCGCAAGCACCGGGTGCCGGCCGTCTACAACAGTCAGCTCAAGCCCGTCGTGCATTTCAGGCATTATATAACCGTTTTCAGCCGCAACAATAGAGAGGGTGCAAATAGCGTCAAGCTCGGCGATCACCTTTGAGCTCTTTTGCAGGCGCGACGTATATTGCGCGACCTGTTCCCTGATCTCCTGGAAGATATCCAGTTCCAGTTTTTTTGCCCGTTCGTCCGCGGTAAGCACTTTTGATTCATACTCCTTTAGGTCGGAGGTAATATACCTTTCCGCGTTTTTAAGCGTCTGTTTCCTTACATAACCTTCGGGTATTTTATCCTTGTTTACATTTGAGACTTCAATGTAGTAGCCAAACACCTTGTTGAACCCGACCTTAAGCGATGTGACGCCGGTGCGTTTTATCTCCTCGGCCTGAAAATTTGCTATCCACCCCTTGCCGCTTTTGCTGATGTTGCGAAGCTCGTCAAGGTCGTTGTTGTAGCCCTCCCTTATTATTCCGCCGTCCTTTATGTTTAGCGGCGGTTCAGGCACAATTGCCGCGCCTATAGCCACCCTGGCCTCTTCAACGATATCCAGCTCTTTATGCAGGGTCTTAATAATTTCGGACTTACAACCGGCAATAACATCTTTTAATTTTGGAAGCAGGGTTAAAGACTGTTTTAATGAAATCAGATCGCGCGGATTTGCCCTGCAACAACTGATCTTTGCGGAGATGCGCTCAACATCATAAACATCTCTGAGCATGCCTTTAACATCATTGCGCAGAACCACGTCGCCGTGCAGCTCCGTAACCCCTTTCTGTCTTCTCTTGATTTCGACTAAATCTTTAAGCGGCGATACTGTCCAGTCGCGCAACAATCTGCCGCCCATTGGGGTGTTTGTCTTGTCTAAAACGCCAAGAAGCGATCCTGATTTCTCCTGTGTCCTCATAGTCTCTATCAATTCAAGCGAGTATTTTGTCGCCCGGTCCATAACCAGGTATTTGCCGCGCGTGAATTTTGCGATTTTTTTAATATGGCTCAACGACGCTTTTTGCGTCTCCTGCAGATAGATGATCAGCGCGCCGGCCGCGCCGATTGCCAGAGTCAGATCCTCGCAATCAAAACCAACCAGCGACGCCGTGGCAAAATGTTCGGTTAAAGTTTTGTAG
The DNA here is from genome assembly GCA_021777105.1 of Candidatus Anammoxibacter sp. Classification (GTDB taxonomy): domain Bacteria; phylum Planctomycetota; class Brocadiia; order Brocadiales; family Anammoxibacteraceae; genus Anammoxibacter_B. The sequence goes on along the minus strand of JAIQZQ010000016.1, from coordinate 4,985 downwards.
CCCGTGTCGCGGGAGAACTCCCAATCCGGCCTTCTTGACACCATTGAAACTATTTCGCTAATTTCGGAGTTGACTGATCCGTTTTTGCCGAAGCTTTCAGGCAACAGGCATTCAGACGCGTCTATTCGTGAAAGCTCGTCGGTTAGATGGTCGAGCGTTATGTCCTGGGCGTAAAAGTTGCCGGTTGATAGGTCTACCCATGAAAGTCCCGCGTTATTATCCTTTATCAAAGCGGCGCAGAGGTAGTTGTGGTTCTTTTCATCCAGAAGCGAATCTTCAGTAACCGTACCCGGAGTAATAACCCGGGTGACGTCCCTTTCAACTATGCCTACGGCATCGCGTGGGTCCTGAATCTGTTCGCAAATAGCGACTTTGAAACCCTGTTTTATAAGCCTGGATATGTAGGAGTCGGCCGCGTGGTGAGGCACCCCGGCCATTGGGATGGCGTTTTCGCCTTTGGATCGCGCGGTCAGTGTGATGCCCAGGGCTTTGGATGCGGTTTTAGCGTCTTCGTTAAACAGCTCATAAAAGTCGCCCATTCTGAAAAAGAGCAATGCGCCTTTGTGTCTGTTTTTAATGCTGTTGTATTGCTCCATCATTGGAGTTAATTGAGCCATGGTAAAGTCCTGATTAATTTAAAAGTAAATGGATTTCCTTTTTAGGCCTTATGAAGCTTAGGGGTTATGTCAAAATGGCGTTTTTTTTGGAGTTAATTAACCGTGTTAATTTTATAATACACCGATTGTATATTTCTTAACATTAACACGGTTAATGTACTCTATATTCAGCCCTTCGGGCTTTAGTTGAAACGCGGAGCCTGGTATTGGAACGAGTGGCAGCTTTGCAGGTGAAATTTGCTGTGTGTGAATGAATAAGCGCGGCAAAACAGCTTTCACTGTTTTGCCGCGCTTTATAGGCGACTTCTAAATATATCAGTTTCCTCTCTTCTTTTTCAGATTTTCCAGTTTCATTAGCGCTTTTCGTTTATTTATTTCCGACTTAGTTTCAGCTTTTGCCTTTTTTACGTTAACGGTAGTTTGAGCTTTTTTAACATCTTCTTCAGATATGCTATCTGTTACCATTTGGCGTTTGTAAGCTGTTTTTTGTTGAGACCAGGTCATTTTGTGCTGAATTTTAGTCTTGTTGAACTCGTTTTTATAATAAAGTTTTTCCTTGGCGGACATGTTATCCACTGTTTCAACTTTAGCGGCAAACTCAGAATCAGGCATGGCTGTAAGGAGGATCGCTAATATATCATCCTCTGATTCCAGATCATCAGACCCGTCTACTTTGTTCTGTATGTTCTCGGTTTTTTTCTGCGCTTTTAATTTTTTTAACCCTAATTTCGCTTGCGCTTTTGCCTTTTTTGCTTTAAGAGTATTTTGAGCTTTTTTTACATCTTCTTCCGATATACTGTCAACTTTATTTTGAATCTTGTACTCTGTCTTCTGAATAGACCAAGCTGCTTTGTATTGCGCCTTAGCTTTGGCATATTCGCTTTTGTAATAAAGCTTCTCCTTTTCACTCATGCCGTCAATGGTTTCCACGGCTTTGGCAAATTCCGAATCAGGCACGGTTTCAAGCAATACGGCCAGGATGTCTTCTTCCGTCTTGGTTATATCAACAGGCTCCCCTGTTTCCGCTTCTGAAGGCGCGGGCGCTTGCGCAGGCTCCTCTACAGGCGCCGGCGCGGCTTTTTGTGTGTTTCCACGCGCCGGTGGAGGTGTGGGAGACTGTACTTGATGCCAAGCAAATTGAAGAACCTCTTTGTCATCGGTTTTCAAAAAACCGGAATGAACCGAACTCTTTTTTAATGCCTCTATTTTTGCGGCGTCAATTCCACCTACGGTTATTTCGCCCGCAATGACGGTAGTAACCGTAACCGCGCATGAAATAACAAATATAAATAATCCCTTCATAACATTTCCCATTTTGCCTCCTTTAGGGCTCGGAATGAAATAACTTGGACTTTTTTACCAGCATCTTCAGGCCGACTTCGCCCAATCTTCAATCGCCGAATCCTCTACGCAGCTTTGGCTGCGGCTCTGATTCAGCTCAATTCGGTTCGACTCAATCAGATTGAACAAATTCAACCTAAATCTACAGGCAAAAAAGCCCAAGTTATTCCATTCCGAGCCCTTACTATAAAAAAAAGATAAAGATAAAAATAAAGATAAAGATAAACACATAATTGTTGCCCCGGTCCGAGCTGCAACGAATGCGAAAAAGAAATAAGATTTTATCAAATATGGAGCTCAATGTAAACAAACTGTTTTTTAGGTAAAATGCGGCTTTACAGACAAAAAGGCGTGTGCTTTATATTGTTGCCTGTGAGCCATAAAATGGCGATTATTTATAGACACTGTCTATATCTATAAAGTATTGTTCTTTATATTTTAAATGTCGTTCCGGCGCGAGACAGTTGAGATTGGTTTTGCGGTTTATAAAGATTGCCGGCTGTTACAATCGCTTAATGTTATATTTTAAAATTACCACTAGCGCATAAAATGACAATAGTTTAGAATCTTACTGGTAAAAAAATATTTTAAAGGAGAAAAATTATGGCTAGCGTTGCTACTACAAAATTGTCGTCCAAAGGCCAAGTGGTAATTCCAGAGGATATAAGAAAAAAATTACATTTAAAATCAGGCGCTAAATTCGTCGTTGTTGGTGAAAAAGATGTTGTGATACTAAAGAACATTTCACCTCCAACGTTAGATGAATTTGATGGACTTATTGCAAAAGCTCGTAAATCGGCGAAAAAGGCCGGCCTTCAAAAAACTGACATTAAAGATATCATCGCAAAAGTCCGGAGCTGAATATGAAAATTGTGATGGACACAAATGTATTGATATCAGGCATTTTCTTTTCCGGTCCACCATATCATATTCTTAAAGCATGGAAAGAAGGGGAAATCAAAATTGCAATATCAGAAGATATCCTGACAGAATATCAACGAATTGCGGAAGAGTTGTCAAAACAATTTCCAGGAGTTGATATTGAGCAAATTCTTGAATTACTTACAATACATGCAGAAATAGTGGATACTCATGGATTTGAGACTACAGCTTGCCAAGACCCGGATGATAACATGTTCCTTTCCTGCGCTCTTGCTAGCAAAAGCAAAATTATTGTGAGTGGAGACAAACATTTATTAAAAATTGCAGGGTATGAGGGGATTGATGTGTTTAAACCACGCGCTTTCATAGATAACTTTTTAAAATAAGAAAAAGAATAACTTCCGATTCCGAAACGCAATTCCCCATAAATCCTCGCCCCACTGCATTAAACCGTTCCTTCGCAAACAAGCCGCTTTCAGCGGCTTGTTTGCGACTGTATAGCCAGGTTACGTAAGCGCGACAACATGTTGGCCCTTAGCTCCTAAAAGTAATAATCCGGATATTGGTCGGGCGCGTCGCCATGTGATTCCAGAATAGTTCCATTTTGGATTTTTTGATCTACTTCATCAATTCGTTCCAGGTCCACGATAAACTTCCAACTCGCGCCAAAATCGAACAGATAAATTAAACGACTCCCAGGTTGCAACCCTATATCTCCAATCAGCGCCTCATCGGCATATGGCGGTTCGTCTTCCGGATGGTTAAGCGCGGCATTGACATTAAAACGGTTTTTATATTTAAACTGGTATAGATGGTCGTTATCAAATTCAAATGCATCCAAAATACAATCGCTAAGAATATCAAAATCATCTTTGCCGTTTATTGCAATTCGGCGCCATGCATCATAAAGCGACACCTTAAAAACATATGTTCCATCTTTAAATTCCGGTTTTTGAATGATAAGCTTGTTTTGCCATTCCGGAAACAAAGGTTGTATGGCCGCTTGCAATTCCCCAAATTCTAACTCTGCGCTATTGTCAAATTTGTCATAAAAATAAAAATCGTCTTCAACAACTATTTCCATGAGCTTGAGAAGTTCATCGCCAAAAGATGTTCTATGGATTTTTGCAATTTTCATTCCCTTGCCCGGATCAGGGTCGGCATGCTCAACTGTTATTAAACCAAACATATCAAGTATCGCTGTTGTAAATAGACCCGGAGTATATTTAAGGCTCTCTTCATTTCCCTTATTACCGGCAATATTAAGGCCTTGTTTTGGTATTTTTTTAAAAAACATCGGCCAAACGTTCATAGGTATGCCGTGCCACCCATAGTTTGATTCTCCCAATATCTCAGGATTGCCTTTGTACAGCCAACATTCAAGAAGCGTAAAATATTGTTCTACAGGATTAAGTTTGTTCCAGGAATGCAATATGGCTTCGTCCAAAACAAGATGTTTTGCCTTGCCGACATCACTGATATATGCAATGCTCATGGAACGCAATAAAAGATATAGTCCGGTTATATACGGATATGCGTTCTGTAAAGGGCGTTTAAGGTTGATTTTAATCGGCTTTGTCAATTTTTCATTGAGATCCGCAAGTAAATTTATCGGCAAAAGGTTATTCGTTTTACTGACTTTAATAACATTGGATTCTACATAATCCAATAAAATGTTAAAGTCAAGCAATATGGTTCCAGGTTTATTTTTGTCAATCACTTGATCCCGGAGTAACTTGTTGGTATTTAATGTTTTTGATTGGTCGTTTTCTTTATTCATGATTATTTGTGGAATGAGAACCTGTAGATAGCTCGGATTATACGGATTAACACTGATAATATTATCGCTGAATTCAGTTTGAACTTAGGGCTCGGTAATAAATATATACCGTTTATTTCCCCTCCATTTCAGGGCTGAATAATGTAAACATTCACTTTATTTACCCCCTAACCCGGATAAACCGGAAAAACAAAAGCAATATAAACCACAGATTTCTCAGATTACACAGATTAAAAGCGAAAAAACAATATTTAAAGCTGGAGCAGTCTTGCAGACTGCTTCAAAACGTTTTTGTTTTGCGATTAAAGTTTCCCTCAAAATATACCATATTAATCCTATGATTTTATGACGCATTTAAATTTTCT
>JAIQZQ010000142.1 GCA_021777105.1 Candidatus Anammoxibacter sp. | reverse complement strand
TTTCTGATGTCTCTTCGATTTTTTCTATTTTTCTGCTGCTTTTAGGTTCTTTTTTTTGCATAATACTTTCAACACTTAATGGGTGATAAATTTTATTTTGTTGGCAATACATTATAACATCATATTTTCGCCCTTTAAGTGAGATATTTTATTTCTTTTACCAATAGAATCGCCTGATTTAGGTTAGATTAACGTTGGGTTTCGCGATGCTCTACCCAACCTACACACTACCGATAACCTATCACTGATCACCGATTACCGGTTTCAGCCCTTCAAGCCGCGCCTTAATCTCTTTGTCAAATCCGTTGTCGGTGGGGTGGTAATATTTTCGGCCAATCAGCTCTTCCGGCAAATAGACCTCGTCAACATACCCGCCATAATCGTGCGGATATTTGTACTCCTTGCCGTAGCCCATATCTTTCATTAACGAAGTCGGCGCGTTGCACAGATGCAAAGGCGTCTTCAGCGCCCCCATCTCCCTTACATCCTTTAACGCCTCTTTGTAAGCCAGGTATGAAGCGTTGCTTTTAGGCGCGGCGGCCAGATAAGCTACGCACTGCGCTATAGGTATCCACCCCTCGGGCATTCCCACAAAGTGAACCGCGTCCTTTACAGCCAACGCCAATTGCAACGCGCCCGGGTCCGCGTTGCCTACATCTTCCGAAGCAAAAATAACCATGCGGCGCGCTATAAAAAGCGGCTCTTCCCCTGCCTCAAGCATGCGGGCCGCCCAGTAAAGCGCGGCGTCCGGATCGCTGCCGCGCATTGATTTTATAAAGGCCGATATTACATTGTAATGTTCATCCCCGCCTTTGTCATAAACCAAGGCCTTTTGTTGCGAGGCCTCCTTTACAACCTCAGGCGTTATACACCTTGCCCCATGTTTATCGGGCTTTGCCAGCAACGCCGAGGTCTCCAGCGTGTTCAGCGCAGTCCGCGCGTCGCCTTGCGCATACTTTGTTATAAAATCCAGCGCCTCATCCCGCGCGCTGATCTTTGCCCCGGCCAACCCGCAATTTTTGTCATTTAAAGCGCTTTCTATAATGCTTTTAATGCCGCTTTCCGGTATAGCCTTCAAAACCAGTGTTTTGCATCTTGACAAAAGAGCGGCGTTTACCTCAAAAGAGGGATTCTCCGTTGTCGCGCCGATCAATATGATAGTGCCGTCTTCCACATGGCGCAAAAACGCGTCCTGTTGCGATTTATTAAACCGGTGTATCTCGTCAACAAATAGTATTGTCCGTTTGCCGTAAAATTTTAGCTGCTCCTTTGCCTCGTCAATAACCTGCCGAATATCCTTTACACCGGACAACACAGCTGAAAACGACACAAAATTCGCGTCAACCGACTTGGCCACAATATTTGCCAAAGTCGTCTTGCCCGTTCCCGGTGGCCCCCAAAGTATAAGCGACACCAGCTCCTTATTAACAACCAGCCTGCCGAGTATCTTGTCCGGCCCAACAAGATGCTCCTGCCCCACAAAACCGCCCAGACTTTCAGGCCGCATCAAATCAGCCAAAGGACGCTTCTTAACCTCGCCCCCCGCATCGTCAAACAACCCTTTTTGTTTGTATTTACCCATAATAATCGGTTATCAGTAGTCAGTTATCAGTAGTCGGTTTGGTAGAGTGTAGGTTGGGTAGAGCATCGCGAACCCCAACTTTAATCAGCCCATCAATACCATGTGTGTTATTGGTAATCAGTATTCAAGCATCCGCCGACACAACTGACACGTGTGCGCCATCAAGCATCAAGCATCAAGCATCAAGCATCGCTATGCTCTCCGCGCCCTGCGCTTTGCGCAACGCGCCTCACGGCTCAAGCAGTTTAAATCCCGTAGCCTTGTCATACTTCCTTTTTGCTTTCGATCCGGTAAGCTCATAAATAATAACTTCCACAACATGCCAAACCTTCACGCCGCTCCTGACGCATCCCGTTGTTGAGCCACCCTCCCTGCCGGCGGCCACATGCATGTGCAAAATGGGATTTCCCTTCTCATCCGGAAACAGCGTCCCCACGCCCGCAATTTCGTTAACATCATCCAGAACATGCTCCAGAGGAACCACCGGGCTTGCCTCCCCGTCATCCGGCCCCACAATCAGCTTGCTCCCTTTGTCCGCGCCACCCACCGCTATCAGAGACGCGGCGTTTATCCTCTTATCCTTTGCAAATTTCTCAACAACATCATGCAGTATCTCCCCGTTTTCAAGACGAAGAACAAAAACCCGCCCCTGCCTAACCTCGGAATATTTCATATAAACCCCTATTTTCAACAACCAGCCAATAAACCAGCTAAAATACGCCAAATACGTCAAAAAATTTCTATATACAATATAAATAAATACCAGCGCCGTCAACGATTATCATTTTCTTATAAAATGCCGGGATTTACCTTTCCCGGTTCACAATTGCCGCCCTCAACCTTGCTTTCTGTTTTTACTTTAATCCGCTAAAATCAGTTCCGACTGAATTTTATAGTTTTTAGGATAGGTAATCGTTAAGCTGCCTATTGCATTCCTATTATTACCGCTAAATTAATGAAATCCACACAGAGCAGCTGTTGTAACAACAGCAAATAAAAGACCTAAGCAAGCAACTAGTTTAGATCTCTTAAAAATGACTTTTTGATCGGTATTTTTCATCAAATAAGGAAGAACGGCATAGGCAACGTGAACTAACAATGCAATGATCGCTAATAGATAATAAGGCGCCAGGTATGTGAAGTAAGGATTGACAATTAAAAGACAAGATGCTAATAAATAATAAATAATGAATATAATTTAATAGAGGAAGGCTCGCCAAAAGGAATATTTTAAATTTCCTTCTGAGCCGCCGGCGCCGCTTTTGGTTAAGGACAGGCTGCTCGGAAAGGAATTAAAAAAAGAGACTTCCGTACTGAAAAAAGAAAACTAAACGCAGAAAATTAAGATGCAACAGTGAACCGGGCCTAAGGTTGGCAACCAAACCAAAAGATGCGATTGGAAGCTGTGCATCAACATTAAAGCTTTATCTTATACATTCCGCCTATACTGTGAGCCATAATGGGCTGGACATAGACAGGTTGTCCGAAAACAGCAATTTCGAACAGTTTCCAAGTTATAAGTCATACAACAATATCAACAAAGAAATATCATGAATTGTATCAATTTAGAACTTTGAAAATTTTAAAGTTTAAATAATAAGAAAGCGCCCATAAATACCTTATGGCAATGATACTGGATGCTTGTTTCTAGATGCCGGCTGTCGGTATGCTTTTAAATATGCTTCATGTCAAAGACATGAGACCTACAATCTAGTATCAAGTATCTAGGATCCAGTATCAAAAGACATTGCGTAACTATTAATGCCATAACCGTAAATTTGTGCCGTCATATTCTTCAAACAACTAAATTGTTACATCAATTCAAATGTAATTTATAGTCTTTTATATTCTGCACATTTCAACATTAAGAGGCTCTTCATCAGAAACAATAGCATTGGTTGGACAAGCTGTTACACAACCCAAGTCTGGATACCCTTTACAATTATCACAATTTACTGAAATCCTTTTTTCCTTGTTTTTGAAAATAGCCCCGAAAGGACACGCATCAACACATGCCCAGCATCCCACGCATTTGTTTCTGTCTATAACAACATTGCCGTCATGATGTTCATGAATTGCTTTGAACTCACACGCTGCTCTGCATCTCGGTTTGCCGCATTTCTGGCAAATAGCCATATGTGGCAAACCATCTTTAATTGTTACCGACAACCTCGGCATCGGAGCCGGCTTTTCATTTAAAGCTTCAAAAAGATTTTTTGATTCTGAATGCCTTACAGCGCATTCAACCATGCATCTATCACAACTTTCACATTTATATGGAATAAATTTTTTTCTCTTCTTTTCTGACATCTCTACTTTCCTTTCAATTAAATATCATGCGGCCTGTATTCCTGCTGTTTCTATTCCACATATTTTAAACTATAAATGGCCCTATGTCTAGCTAACATAATTGTAAAACGTTAATTATGCAACGATGTCTTAGTTTTTTATAGCCGCTGACTGCAAAAATATTATTCATGAAGCGTTAAAGCGCCGCCTTTTGGCTCAATGCTATGACTTGAAAATTGACCGGAATTCCGGTTCTTGGACACCCTGTAAAGAATTGACAAAAAACCGCAGCAGCTCCATGGCGAGGACAATTTAGCATATGCACTGTAACATAGCATGTTGAAAAGCGTTCCCCAGATAAGCATGCAAACTTTCACTGCAACACCCAAAGGGGTCAAACACCCAAAGGTAATAGTTAAGCTACCTATGCAAAACTAATAGCCTACGCATAAAAACCCTCAAAATGGATGTGTTTTCTTAAAACCACGGCTCACGGCATTATATTTACATTAACCCTTGTAACAGTTAAGCTGGTTTTAGACTAAAGCTCTGATAATTCGACAAAAAAAAGCTTGGCTGCATTTAATTTAATGTGAATAGCCTCAAAATATCTATAAATTTAGCGGCAAAACAATGGATGCAATAGGCAGCTTAACTGTTACACCCAAAGGGGTCAAATCTCCTATTAACTGCATAACACCCAAAGGTGTCATACCATCTCGTAATTAACACCCCGGATGCAAACATTTCAAGGTTTATGAGACATTTAATGGGGTGTATACGCAACGATTTAACCGGAAACATAAAAAGGATGGGCCACTTTTCAGGGGAAGGTTTAAGTCTATTGTGATTCAGGCTGATGGATATCTTATACAAGTTGTTAAATATGTCCACTTAAACCCTATAAAGGCTAAAAAAGTAACTGATATAGATAAATATAAATGGAGTAGTCATCCCTTATATTTAGAAGGAGGTTCAAAATTTGAGCATTTTGATATAAATAACACGCTTGTTTCCTTTTCAAGGAACAAGAAGAAGGCGATAGAAAGATACGCGGAATTTATGAATTTGGGATTGAATGAAGATGTCCGAAAATTCTATACATGTAAAAAGCAGAGTTCGATATTAGGCGATGCTGATTTTATTAAGGAGATAAAGACCAGGCATGTTAAAGACGATGAAGTCTACAGAATAGAAATCAGCGAAAAAAGATCGATATTAGGCGAAAGAAAAATTGAGCTAATTAACACAAA
>JAIQZQ010000141.1 GCA_021777105.1 Candidatus Anammoxibacter sp. | reverse complement strand
GTACAATGAGTCCACATATTTAACCCTGAAGGGGTTATTTAAACAGTAATCAATTACAATGTGTCACGCTTGCCGATACAGGTGTTTCATCAACTATTTATTTATCCCTTTCAGGGAAAATATTGTTGTTGCATTTTAACCTAGGGTTGCGCTAACGCTTACCCTGGGCAAGTATAAGTAGCCCTTTCAGGGCATAATTGAATAAATTTTATTTTCCGCCTCTTAAATGTACAGATGACATTTATGGGTAACGATTAGGGCTCCGGCCTTGTAACGAGTAAAATTAAATAGTTACAACCAATAAAATGGGAACCCTGTTTTTATGTTAAAAAAATCAATTGCCGTAAAAATCCAACTTTTCATTATCTCTTGCGGGCTCATTCTGATGTTGCATCCTGAGCGCCTTGTTTTTGGGCTGGACGATGTTACGCCGGCTGAAATTGTGGAACCTGCCGCGCAAGGGACGAAACTTTCAGCAACTCCGATAGAAAGCGGGCTTAATTTATCGGACAAGGAGAAGGCTTGGATTAAGGAGAATCCCAAAATAAAGGTTCACAATGAGACGAACTGGGCGCCGTTTAATTTTTATGAAAACGACGAGCCTAAGGGTTTATCAATTGATTACATGAATCTTCTGTTCCAGAAAATAGGCATTGAGATCGACTATATTTCAGGCCCATCCTGGGGCGAATTCTTAAGCATGATAAAAAACAAAGAGCTTGACGTCATGCTTAATATTGTAAAAACGGAAGACAGGCTTAAATATGTGCTTTACACTGAACCTTATGTTGAGAACCCTAATGTCATTGTCAGCGGCAAGGAGAATCGATATGAAAAGATTGAGGAACTGTTTGGCAAGACGGTCAGCTTTCCAAAAGGTTTCTTCTATGAAGAGGTTTTAACTAAACATTACCCCCAAATCAAAAGATTGCCTGTGCTTGACACGCTTGAAAGCCTTAAATCCGTTTCATTCGGCAAGGCTGACGCCGCGCTGGGTGAAAGCGCGGTATTTAACCATCTCATTAACAAACATATGTTGACCGATCTTGCGGTTTCCGGCGAAGTCAACATAGGAAATCCGGATCTTGTAAATCTCCGAATCGGGGTGAGGAATGATTGGCATACATTGCGTGATATTATAGTAAAAGCAATGGGACACATTACAACCGGGGAGATGTATCAGCTTAGAAAGAAGTGGTTTTTTATTAAAGACGATTCAGAAAAAGTGAGCCTTTCGCTTACTAATCAGGAAAAGATGTGGCTTGCAAAACATAAAAAAATACGGCTGGGCGTTAATCCTGATTATCCGCCGTTTGATTATCTGGGAGAGGACGGAGCGCACTTGGGTGTCGCATCTGATTACGTTCGTTTAATAAACGAGCGTTTAGGAGTAACAATGGAAACTGAATCGCGGCTTTCATGGCCGCAAGTTCTTGCCGGCGTGGTAAAAAAGAGTGTTGATGTTATCCCTTTGCTTCGAAAAACTGAAAGCAGGGAAAAATACCTCTCATTTACAGACACCTATGTTTCGTATCCTATAGTGATAATAACTCAAAACAACTACCCTTTAGTAAGCGGATTAGTGGATTTTAAGGATAAAACAGCGACAACGGTTAAAGGCAGCGCTTATAACGAACAATTATCAAAGCATTATCCCGCCATCAAGGCGCGCGAGGCAAAGACGCCTCTTGAAGGCCTGAAAGAGGTTGCTTTGGGAAAGGCCGACGCTTACATAGGCGACCTGGGGGTTGCCGGTTACTTGATACGCATGCACGGCCTTTCAAATTTAAAGATTGCCGCGCCGGCCGAACTTGCCAACCTCCCCCTGGGGTTTGGAGTTCGCTCCGACTGGCCTGAGTTGGTTCCTATTCTCAATAAGGCGCTGGCTTCGATAAACGACGAAGAGAGGGCTGGGATAACGCAAAAATGGATATCACTGGCGGATGAACGCCCTATCGACTATACGCTTGTCTGGAAAATAGCAGGCGCTATGGGCGGCTTTATAATTATCGGGTTTTTATGGAACTTTCAAATTCGACGCCAGAAAACAGCGTTGGAAAGGAGCGAGAAGGAGCTGATAATCGCCAAGGACAAAGCCGAGACCGCTACTAAAGTTAAAAGCGAATTTTTGGCCAATATGAGCCATGAGATCCGCACGCCAATGAATTCAGTGCTCGGTTTTCTGGAGTTGACACTTGATGACCTGTCAATGCCTGAAACTCACCGTCGCCATTTAACTACAGCGTACAACTCCGCCAGATTGTTGCTGGGCCTTATAAACGATATCCTTGACGTTAGCAAATTGGAAAGCGGGAAGCTTTTATTAGAGGCAAACTCCTTTAATCTTACTGCGCTAATGGAGGACATACTCGCTATTATGAAAATCAAATCCAGGGAAAAAGGTTTAGAGGTAAAACTTGATATCCATAATGATCTTTGCGGTAATTTTATAGGCGATTCCTTTAGGCTACGCCAGATAGTCACCAATCTTATGTCCAACGCTGTTAAGTTTACTGAAAAGGGAAAAATAGATATGATCATAAAACCCGAAGAAGGGGAAAAGGTCGTCCATTTTACCATAGCGGACACCGGCATCGGCATGTCCAACAAAAGCGTGAAAGAGATCTTTGCGCCGTTTACTCAGGCCGACAGTTCCACATCAAGACGTTTTGGCGGAAGCGGTTTGGGAACAACGATATCGAAACAGCTTGTAGACCTGATGGGCGGCCGCATTTGGGCCGAAAGCAAAGAGGGCAAAGGCAGCTCATTTCACTTCACGATAGCCCTGCCCCCTACCGATAAAGAGACCGCCGACCCGGCCGGCGAGCAATACCGCTACTCTAAAGAGTTCCCCTTTCCAAAAAGCATGCGTATATTCACGGTATTATTGGTGGAAGACATCGAGGAAAATATCACACTGGCAAGGATTCGTCTTGAAGAGCAGGGCCACACCGTGCTGTTTGCCCGAAACGGTTTTGAGGCGGTCGATGCATTCCGCGACGGAAAGTGCGACCTCATCCTTATGGACATTCACATGCCGGGAATGGACGGTATTGAAGCCACTCGAAAGATACGGGCGCTTGAAACGGAAACCAACGGCCACATCACAATCATCGCCATAACCGGCAGCGTCATGAAGGAAGACCTTGACGAATACCGGCGCGAGGATATGGAAGCGGTTGTGAGCAAACCGATTAATTTTGCCGAACTATTTTCAGTAATTGAAAATGTAACGCCTAAAGGCATAGGCAAACCGTCGTCTGAACAAAATGCCGAGGCTAAACCGGATTCCGGTTTTATACTAAAACATATTAACGGCATAAATATTGAAAAAGGGCTAAACACATGGCGCGACCCATTGGCTTACACCAAAGCGTTGCGGGGATTTTCAAACAAATACGGCAACGCCGACGAACTGGTTTGCCGAAAGATAGATGAAGGCGATCTGGAAGACGCGTATCAAATCATTCACGCAATCAAGGGTTTATCAGGCAATTTATCAATGCCCGACGTATTTGAGACTTCCGAATCAATCAATATCGCGCTCAAGGAAAAACGAGTTGATGATCTTAAAGGCCTCATCCCCCCTTTTGCAACTGCGTTGAAAACCGTTGTCAATTCCATTAACGGTATTGAAGGGGAGGCAAAGAATGAGACCTCAAAGAAAAAAGAGCTGGATATGCGGCAAGCGGCGCTAATATTTCAAAAAATAATGAAAGCATTCGATCAATATAATCCGGCGGCGGTTGAGCCGTTTTTGAAGGAGCTTAATGAATACCTATCCTCTTCCCAACTTAACCCTATAGTACAATGTTTAGATCAATACGATATTGACGCGGCAAAGGAAGAGACGATAAAACTAGCAAAAACTTTTAATATTAATCTGGAGGAACACGATGAGTTATGAAAAACAGAGTGTGCTTTATGTAGACGACGAAACAGCCAACCTTCAACTTATGCGCCAAATTTTAGAGAAGGACTATAAATTATCGTTTGCGCCAAACGGGCAAAAAGCGTTGGAAGTTGCGGAAAAGGTTAAACCGGACATCATTCTTTTAGACGTCCTGATGCCGAATATGGACGGCCATGAAACTTGCCGACGGTTAAAGGAGAAGCCCTGCACCACGGAAATACCAATAATTTTTGTTACAATTATGGATGAGGAAGAGGATGAAACCAAGGGATTTTCGCTTGGGGCTGTAGACTATATTACAAAGCCGTTCGTGCCGGCCATAATTAAGGCGCGGCTTAACACACACCTTTTGCTCAAGAGGAAGATTGATTTGCTTGAAAGCATGGTGTCGCTTGACGGGCTCACTGAAATCCCCAACCGCCGAAGATTTGATGAAATGCTTGAGAGCGAATGGCATCGCGCGCAACGAATTACAGCTCCGGTATCTCTCGTTCTAATCGATATTGATTACTTTAAAAAATACAATGATAATTACGGACACGCTATTGGAGACGCCTGCCTTATAAAGGTAGCGCAGGCGATTCATTGCGCGTTAAAAAGGCCTTCCGATTTTGCAGCCAGGTATGGAGGCGAGGAGTTTGTCGTAATCCTCCCCGGCACGGAAACCACCGGCGCCGTGGCTATTGCCGAGCATATTCGTAAAACTATAGAAAGCCTTGAAATCCCGCATGAAAAATCAGACACCTCAAGCTATGTGTCATTGAGCCTGGGAGTCGCCACAATGACGCCCAAACAAGACATTATGCCCCTGGAGCTTATCAAGGCCGCCGACAAATCGCTTTACCAGGCAAAAGAAAAAGGCCGAAATCAGTGGTATTGCGAACAAATGCATGCATAACCATATGGCCTGCGCATATATTACTGCATGACATTTTCCGCATAATTATAACAAACAATATTTATTCAACCTAACCCGGACAAGCCGGAAAATATAAAGGCCGGAATCTTCTTGCTCCCAAACCCCAGTTTGGGCGCAAAACAATTCACGAATCACTTAAAACAGGAATTTCAGGAGCAATTGCGTTCCAAAACCAGAGTTTTGGAACGAGTCCCGATGTTGGAGTTAAGGCTTTAGCCTTTTATTCATCTACAAATTTCACAAACCTGATCCCGGCCGGCTGCAATAAAGCAAATGGCGAAGAGGGCTATTGTATTCAGGTTTTAAATTGTTTTAACTGTGGGTATTTGGTAAATTTAAGCATAAGGTATTATGTTGACGTTGGTTAAACTTGGCCGCATTGAGGAGGACACTGTTTTTATTCTCTTTAGAAATGTAAATAACGTAAAAAACAAAACTATCCATTATGGAAATTAAATCATAAACTAAGAAGAAAGCCGTTTAACACGGTGTTCAAATTCAGGAGTAAATATGTTTTTAGCCCCTTTAAATTACAATAGATTTTTTCAGAAGGTATTTTCTGATGAAAAAATTGCAAAAAAATTTCTTGAAGACTTTCTTGAAGTTGAGATTGAATCATTTGAATTTTTAAAAGAGAAGCACAAAATTACAGATGATTCCCAAATCGTAGAGTTTGATTTCCGGTGCAAGATCCATGGCAATTATGTAATTATCGACATGCAGCAGTGGTATAAACCTGATATAGCTCAACGTTTTTATGTTTATCATGCCATTAACACAGGGCTGCAACTTGAAAAGCTGCCAAAAAAAGGGATCGCAGAAGACGCTAAACCTAAAAAAGTTCGGGAAATAAAAGATTATAGGAAGATACAACCTGTCCTCACATTGATCTGGATGGTGGATGACACTTTGCGGTTCGAAGAAGATTTTGTTGGATATACAATGACCCCGGAAATCGCGCTTGAGTTTATTAAAAATCATGAACTGTGGAGAGAAAAAGCAATAGAAAAGTTAGTCAGGGAAAGAGAGAAGGCCCTTAAAATAGTTGAAAACGATACCAAAGAGTTAGATTTTCTGGTTAAAAACCGTTTAATATTCATGTTTCAAAAGAACATAGTGAAGAATAATAAGCTCGCAAAATATGAGAGATGGTTTGAATTTGCAGAAAAAACAAGAGATGAAAATAATACAAAGGAAGATTTTAACGAGTATTATAATGACAATCTATTTAATGAGATGATAAGAAGGTTAAGAAAAGATGATTTAACAGAAGATGATATTAAATATATAGAGGATGAGAAAAGTATTTGGGAAATGGTAACCAGATATGAAAAAGGCAACTTTGATATGGGTAAAAAAGAAGGGGAAAAAGAAGGCAAAAAGGAAGGCAAAAAAGAACGGGAGATTGAAATTGCAATAAATTTGCTAAAAAATGGAGCGTCTATTGATTTAGTTGCTAAATCTACGGGATTATCAAAAGCGCAAATCACCAGATTGTCAAAATCTACTAAGCAATGATCTTTCAACGTATAGTCAAACAAATCAGATTTTCGAAAAATTATGTTCGTGTATGTTTTCTTCAGATGCAATGAAATAAAACCCTAAAGGGTAAATTCCAATAAACTCAGCTTGTTGGAGTTAAGGCTTTAGCCTTTTATTCATTAGCAAATTTCGAAAACCTAATGCTTTTGATTATATCTCGATTTGAATCTGCAAACATAGCATTGCCCGCCGTGTTGTGGATTTGGTGGAGAGAGAAGGAACTTGACATAACAATTTTTTTCTGATAAACTTGACTTTTTCAATTTTCATTTTTTTCATTTCATTTATTCTCCGAAGAATTCCTCAGAGCGGCTCGAATCATTTTGCGTCACTATGACCTCGAAGGATATTAGGGGCGCATAGTTTTTTATGACACAACCACAACAGCAGACAGGTAGTTTTAATGACCTTGGCATAGATAAAAAGATTCTTGCAGTACTAGCTAGAAATAAATTCGAAACACCCACGCCAATTCAGCATCAGATTATTCCAGGCGCGTTAGAAGGAAAAGACGTAGTCGGCATTGCGCAAACAGGAACCGGAAAGACACTGGCGTTCGGCATCCCGATGCTTCAGCGCATTGCGTTTCAAAGGGTTAAGGGACAAGGGCAAGGATTGGTGCTGGTGCCCACACGCGAACTCGCGCTTCAGGTAGATCTGGCGCTTAAAAATGTAGGAGGCCCATTGGGATTGCGCACCGCGGTAGTTATCGGTGGCGTTAATCAAAATCCGCAAGTAAAGTCCTTAAAGAACATTCCCCATGTTGTTATTGCCACACCGGGACGGTTGGCGGATTTAATGAAGCAACGATTATACTCGCTTGAGAATGTAGGCATCATTACCCTTGACGAAGCGGATCGTATGCTTGATGTTGGTTTTTTACCGGAAATTAAACGCATTTTAAAAAACGCGCCAAAAGAACGTCAAACACTGCTGTTTTCAGCAACCATGCCGAAATCAATCTCAGCGCTGGCGACCGCGTTTATGAAAATGCCGCTCAGAATTGAAATAGCCCCGCAAGGGACATCGGCTGAAAACATAGAACAGGAAGTATTCGTCATCACAAAAAATGATAAGATGCGCTTGCTTGATTCCCTCCTGGAACAGTACAAGGATGAAAAGGTTCTCATTTTCTCGCGAACCAAATATGGGGCAAAACGTATTGCGCGCGATATTCGCCACATGAATCATACGGCGACTGAAATACATTCCAACCGCTCTCAAGCGCAACGGAGAGAAGCGCTCGACGGATTTACAAGAGGAAATTTCCGCGTAATGGTCGCCACTGATATTGCCGCCCGCGGCATTGATGTGAAAGATATCGGGGTAGTGATTAACTTTGACCTACCGGACAATTCAGATGACTATGTCCACCGTATAGGCAGAACCGGACGAGCCGGACGTTTTGGAAAAGCAATCTCTTTTGTTACGCCGTCTGAAAAAGCCGATATCAGAAAGATTGAACAACTGATTCGCAAATCACTGCCTGTGCTTGCGCTCCCAACTCTACCGGCGGGAAAACCGAAACCTCCTCAGGATGAAACAGCGCGTCCACCGAGGCGACAACAGACTATTCAACGAGGCCGGAGCAAGAGCCCCTCTAAAAAAGCTAAAAGACCGCCTGGACGAACGTCTAATCAAAAACATTCGTCTGCCGGCCCTCGCAATGCTGCCCGCAAACGAAGGCCGGCCGGCGGCTAACGGCCATGTTTTAGTTGTTTCCAGCGCCAATCATACGCCAAAATATTCATTGATAAAGGCCTTTCGGTCGCCTTCATATTTTGTGTATTGCACAAGAGTGTGCAGTTTCTGAAGGTCGCGTTTTAATTTGGCATCTAAATAGTCCTGATCCCGCAGTTGCGGATGAATGTCTGAAACCATTTTAATATCTGACGGGTTATTGCCGCGTTCAATGACCCCAAACCTGTCAAACATGTTTAAAACCGTCTCTAATCTGAAGTCATGCCGGTTTTTGAAATAAATATTCTCTTTAAGCCAGTCAAGACCATAAGCTGATATTTTTTCCATATTCTCTTCCAAAGCCTGATATACACACCTGTAATACTCAACGTCCGGATTGTTCCATTTGATGAATTCCATCTGGGTTAATAAATCATGTTCATCATATAGTAGCGCGCATAACGAGTCCTTGCCGTCGCGGCCGGCGCGGCCGATCTCCTGATAATATGACTCAATGGAACCGGGAATGTCCACATGCGTCACAAAACGAATATCCAATTTGTCAATCCCCATGCCAAAGGCATTGGTTGCCAGCACAAGCGCGTTTTTATTCTTCATAAAAAGATCCTGAACTTTAGCGCGCTGTTTTTGCTCAAGTTTACCGTGGTAGCATAAGTGTGGTATCTTTCGGCTCTCTAAAAGATCGCTAAAGTTGTCAAGCTGTTTAATCAGGTTGAAGTAGACGATGCCGTTGCCGTTATATTTGTTTGCAATAGATATAAGATGCTCAAGCTTCTCTTCAACTCCAAATACATTTTCTACCTGTAGACGCAAATTAGGCCGGTCAATGCCGGCATGAAACATTTTAATATCCCCTGCGTCAAGGTGAAGAGTTTTGATTATATCTTTTTGAACTTCCGGCGTGGCGGTGGCTGTAAGCGCAATGGTTACTGGGGCTCCTAATATCTCTCGGATTTCATGCATCCTTGTATAATCAGGACGAAAATCGTGGCCCCATTCGCTTATGCAGTGCGCCTCATCAATAGCAAGCAGCCCAATAGCGCGGCCGGCAATAGATTCAACAAATTCACTTTTGCGAAATCGTTCAGGAGTGACATAAATGATGCGGTATTTTCCGTTCTTTAAAGCGCCGTATCTGTCGTCTCTCGCTTTGCGGCCTAATGAAGAGTTTATGTATGTGGCATCAATACCCCTTTTATTCAACACATCAACCTGATCCTTCATCAACGCAATAAGCGGCGATATAACAACCGTGAGTTCCTCATTTATAATTGCCGGTATTTGATAACATATGGACTTGCCTATACCCGTAGGCGCCACAACCAGGGCGTGTTGTTTGTCTAGTATATGGTTGATAATATCTTCCTGCTGCCACAAAAAAGCAGTATAACCAAAGTAGCGCTCTAAAACCTTGAGCGGAGTTTCTTGCGATGCCGTCAAAACGATTTCTCCATTTCCAGATTGTTCAGGAAGAGTTGCAAAGTAACTGATTAATGAGCATTAGCAACACACTTGATTGCGGCCTTTATGTTTTGCTTTGTAAAGAGCTTTATCCGCATTGGCGAGCAGTTCTTGTAATGACGAGTTTTTATCAGGCGTCATTGCCGCAACTCCAACGCTGATAGTCACCCGTTTATAAACATCGGACTTTGCGTGGACAAGGCCTAAAGACTCGACCTTTGCGCGCATCTCATCGCCAAGCGCAATTGCTCCTCTTATATCCGTATTCGGCAAGACGGCGACAAACTCTTCGCCACCGTAACGGGCTATTGTATCCGTCTCGCGCGTTATTACGCTTTTAAGCGCATTTGCCACTTTTATAAGGCAATCATCCCCGGCTTGATGGCCGTATGTGTCGTTATAATTCTTAAAAAAATCAACATCAACCATAACTAAAGAGAGCGAAAGTTTATCGCGCAATGCCCGTTTCCACTCCAACTTTGCAAGTTCATCAAAATGTCTGCGATTGGAAACGCCTGTTAAGCCGTCAAGAGAAGAGAGCTGTTTTAATGTTTTGTTCGCTGTGGCTAATTCTTTCAGGGCATCGTTCAACTCTTTTGTGCGCTCCTTTACCATCTCTTCAAGGTTGTCCTTATGTTTCCTCAATTCTTCAGTATATTGCGCATTTTCAATAGCAACTGCTCCTTGAGACGCAAGCGTTGTAAACATTTTAAGATTAGCCGCGGTATAATCAGTCGGGTTATTACTGCTAACGTTAACCACGCCAATTATGTTGTTTTTTGTCTTAAGCGGCGCGCACATCAAGGAATGAATCTCATTTGATCCGGGGATAAACCTTGCGTCTGATCGCGCGTCGTTAATAATCTCCGCCTTGCCTGAAACAATTATGTTGCCGGCGATACCTTCATTAGCATGCATAACAACTTTTTTATCGTATTCCATGCCAAAGGATGCGACTATTTCCAGCAGCCCGGTATTGCTGTTCATAAACATAATAGAAACACTGTCAGGATTGAACATCTCTTTTGTTTGACCTATTATAATATTTCTTACTTTTTCCGGGTTGTATTCAGTTGTTAACTTTTCAGAGACCTCTTGCATAAGAATAAGTTCGTCATAACAGTCTAAAGCCTCGCTCCCCAAGGCTTTATTTAAAATATGGTTGTTGACGAAGTTAGAAATAATTAAAGCTAACAGTGAAGAGCTTTCCCCGCCGTAAACCCACCCAATTGTTTCGTCGTTAGCCAATATAGGACATTTGTTTGCAACGGAGCCGCCCTCTTTGCCTATAAGGATTTCACCATTGAGGTTTCGGATATTGCCGAAATCATCCATATGGTTTATAAACGCATTGATAATGGAACTTGCGTCTTTTTTTGAGATAACTCTTTTTAAGTTTATTTTAGCCATTCTTAAATTTCACGCCAATTTGGAGCTTCCAGTAACGCGGAAGAAATAAAACGGATTATATGTTAACGGCAGGTGTGTAACCATCAGACAGATTTATACAAACCGCGCGTAAAAACACGCGAAATAGTTGCGCAACTATTATGGTTTAAGCATGTAAAGATATACTCAAAAGCATAAGGTTTCGAAATTAGTTAAGGAATAAAAGGCTAAAGCCTTAACTCCAAAATGCAGAAGTTGTTGGAATTTACCCTTTAGGGTTTTATTTCATTGCGTTTGAATATAACCATACATAAATATTATTTTTCGAAACCCTGATTGTTTGACTATAAAAATCTAAATTCAGGATTTCTTTTTACTGCTTCTTTTGATATCAAGCTTCTCTTCCACTTTTGAGATTATATCTTCACGTTTAAACGGTTTTGTCATATATTCATCGCAGCCAACTTCAACGCCCATTGTTTTATCTACTTCCTGCCCTTTTGCGGTAAGCAGTATAAAATATGAATCCTTAAGGTCAGATTCAATTTTTATTTTACGGCAAACTTCAAATCCGTTCATTTTAGGCATCATAACATCAGAGAATATTAGGTGCGGGCGTTCTTTAAACGCAGTTTGAAGCCCTTCCTCCCCGTTGTGCGCGTCAAAAATTTCAAGCTCTTCATCATCAAGCGCATCCTCAAAAGCCGTCTCCAGGGTTTGTAAAAGAAGCTCTCTTATAGAAACGTCGTCTTCTAAAATTAACAATTTTTTCATAACAAGGCGCCTCCTGTTTCATTATTTATAACCTCGCAACTTTTCAGCAAATTCACCGCCCGAATCCTGCTCAAAGACGCAAGATTCAAATGCCTGAAGTTATCGAGAAATTTAGATCTAATAAATCATTCTTTATATAGTCAAACAAATCAGTTTTTCGAAAAATTATGCGCGTGTATGTTTTCTGCAAACGCAATGAAATAAAACCCTAAAGGGTAAATTCCAACAAACTCAGCTTGTTGGAGTTAAGGCTTTAGCCTTTTATTCATTAACTAATTTCGCAAACCTTATGCTTTTGAGTATATCTAAACACGTTAAACAGTTACAACAGTTTTACAATATTTTAGGGACTTCATCGTGTTTACTGATTTCAACTTTTAATGTTTCCGCTATTCTGCGCGCGTCTTTGTTCATCTCATCGGCAAGGAGAATTATGTGAATGTGGGCGGTAGATTCATCCAGGCGCAACTTTTTTAGAGTTTCCATTCCCTTTTTTATATCCGGAGCCTCCATATTTAACATAATAACATCAGGGTTTTCAATTTGCGCTTTTTTAAAACCATCCTCCCCATTGCCGGCGGTATTAACTACATACCCTTTCTCTTTTAAAGAGACCACTATATCAGACGTAATATCATCATCTGAATCAATTACAAGAACATTTTTTTCAATTGATCCCGTTAAAAGTTCAGAAATTTTGGATAAAAGTTTCGATTTGTCAATAGGTTTGCTAATAAAACCATCAGCTCCAAGTTTGTAAGTTTTCCCTTTAACCTCATAAGCGCTCACAATGATAATTGGTATATGCGCTAATTGCTCATTTGTCTTTATTACGCTTAAAACGTCGTAACCGTCAATATCAGGCATCATGATGTCAAGAAGTATTAAATCTATATTGTTACGGCTATCCTTCACCAACTTAAGAGCTTCTTTGCCGTCGCAAGCTTCTAAAACATGGTATTCCTCCGAGTACAATTCCTGACGAAGCAGTTCCCTGATATTTGGATCATCATCAGCGATTAAAACATTTACACTTCGGTCTTTAGCGTTATTTAGCGCTTTTTGTTTAACCTCATTAGCGACCATTTTTGTTAGATGAGGCCATTGACTACCAGTTTTTTCAGTTGCCGTTGCATGATAGGCCACTGTAAAACAAAAACTCGTTCCTTTGCCGAACTCCGACTCTGCCCATATATCTCCGCCAAGGTGTTTTACAATCTCTTTACATATAGGCAAACCCAACCCCGTCCCTTTTGGTTTGTCTTTTTCAAGATCGTCGCCTACCTGTTTAAACTTCTCAAACACCTTGTTCAAATTCTCATCTTTAATGCCGTGTCCTGTATCTTTAACTGTAACCTTAACATCTTTATCCCTTGGCTCAGCGCTCAAAGTCACACAGCCCTGTTCTGTAAATTTTAAAGCATTGCTCATCAAGTTTGCAATAACCTGAACAAGCCTGTCAGGATCACCCGTAACCACAGGCGCTTTGTCCGGCGCGTTAAAAACTATCTCAACCTGATCGCTTTTTGGATAGCCGGCCACGGCGGAAAGCGCCTGGTTGCAAACCGCGATTATATCAACGGCCTGAATATCCCACTCAATATTCCCTGATTCCATCTTGGCAATATCCAGAACATCATTTATCAGCCGCGTTAACCTATCCCCTTCAGAAACAACAATGGATAGATTCCTCATTATTGACTTTGACCGCCTTTGAACCCTTTTATTGTCTACGGGCAGCACGGGAATAATGTCGTTTTCGAAAAATTCCTGCGTGTTTTCGGAAAAACCCAAAATTGATGTCATCGGCGTTCTAAGTTCGTGGGAGACGGTTGAAATAAACTCCGTCTTCATTTTGTCCACCTCCACATCATGAGTAACATCTCTGAAACTACACACAAACCCTTCTAGATAATTATCTATTGTTATAGTGGAGACGGTAATCTTAATATAGCTCCCGTCATTTAAAGAAACATTGCGCGTCATCCCATCGGCGGGATTCCCCAATATATCTTCTATCGCAGTTAGAGCTTCCGTATCTTTGAGCGCATCGGCAATATATTGATTAATAACTTCCGCGCTTGTTTTATTAAAGATCTTAAGAAACGGACGATTTACATGAGTGATTTTTTTTTGATGGTTTACAAGTATTAGACTGTCGGCCATATTCTCCAGGATTGCGTCCAGTCGAAGGCGTTCATCCAGCATCTGTGCATTCTTTTTTTCAATCTCCGTTTGATCAACCGCCATACTGGAATATGTGTTTTCCAACTGCTCTATGATGCTCAGGTAAACTTTCTCCTGAATCTCGCACTCTTTAACTTTTTCCACTAATTCTTCGTATGTGGGCTCTTTTTTTTCATCAAAAGTCATTATTTAATTGTGTCCTTCAATGCAGCTAAAAGTTTCAGCAGTCAGGTTTGAACATACACTTTATCAATGCACCGTGCATACAAGGCAAGGGTCATACGACCTGATAATATGCTCAATCTCAATTAGATTGACCGGATCCTGAACAACAGCTTCCATAATAGACGTTTCCATTGCTCCCGGTTTCTCATTTTCGTCTCGGGGCGAGGCGTTCCATGCGGTTGGAGTTATCACTTGATAGTTCTTAATCACCCCGTTTTCCACGCTGATCCAATGCCCTAAAAACCCTCTGGCCGCTTCGGTTATACCAATACCCGAAGCGGTGTCCTTTAACGCATTCGCGGAATAATAATTTTCATTGTCGCTTAATTCGTCTATCCAAACATTCATGCGGTCTAAAAGTTTTACCGCTTCATGAAGCCTGGCAAACACCCTGGTAAAAACAGTTGAACCATATTTCCGATAAAAATCCATTACAAGAGGATCGTCGCTTATAACCTGACGGCCCAACGCCCCGGTTTCCACAACCTCCTGATTATAACGAGGAGCCTTTGCCCAACTGTACGCATTATCTTTTTCCCAGTTTGGTTCCGCGCAATCGTCAAACGGGTTGGCAGACACATTTGCCGAATCAAAATAGGAATAAGCGATAGATTCCGTTATTTTGTCATCTTCCATCTCATGAAAGCCGTCTTTCCAATAACCTTTCGGAATGTACGCGCCGCCGCCGGGCTGCTGATACACCCCGCCTGATATGAACGCGCCTGGCCCCTTGCCCATATCCATAAAACCGCATGTTTTAGCAAACTGAACAAAAAGGTTTAAATCCGATTTAACTTCGCGGTTATCGGTAAATATTGATTCAAATTCGGATATAGTTTTTATTTCCAGATAATCCTTGACCGGCATGCCGAGAAGCGTATCCTCTATAACGGAAATAAACTGGGCCGCGATTCCGCGTATTCTAAAA
This sequence comes from Candidatus Anammoxibacter sp., assembly GCA_021777105.1. Taxonomy (GTDB): domain Bacteria; phylum Planctomycetota; class Brocadiia; order Brocadiales; family Anammoxibacteraceae; genus Anammoxibacter_B. The sequence goes on along the minus strand of JAIQZQ010000141.1, from coordinate 2,980 downwards.
ATATCAGATGAGTTAAGCGATTTTGTTATACCACCGGGCTGAATGGCAAGAGAGTGCGGCCATTTCCCGATTATAAGGCCTAAAATCTCTAAAAATCGTTTACGTTCTTTTAAAACCTTTACGGATGATTCACCCTTAAGCGGCGCAAACCGTTTTATTATCGTGGAATAATATTTGTTTTCTTTATACTTCACGTTCAACATATCAGGGGCAAAATATAAATAAAACTGTGTAACGTGACTCATTGCGTTTTCAGTGGCATGGCATATGTTTTTTGCGTGAAGACCGCTTTTCGAAGGGACAAGCTCTTCTGATATCGAAGCTAAAGCGTTGGAAGCGGCGATTGAATGAGAAATAGAACAAATGCCGCAAATCCTTGGAGTAAACACCAGAGCGTCCTCAGGGAAATGCCCCTTTAACATCTTTTCAAAACCGCGAAACATAATGCCGGAAGACTTTGCGTTTGTTACCCTGTTGCCGGCAAGGTCTACTTTGAGCTTTAAGTCGCCTTCAACCCTGCTAAACGGCGATATTTCTATTGTTTTACCCATTAAAATCCTCTTATTGTTCTTTTTTCGTAGAATTTTGTTTAGTAATATGCGAAGAAACCGCGTTCTTTTTAAGACGGTCGGGAGTGGCCATTTTGGCAAGGCCGGTTATGCCTATATACCATGCCTTGGGAACGTCTCGCGGTAAAAACTCTGGAATGGAGCCAACTGTTTGCGTGCGGAAATAACGGGCTCCGGTTTGCGGAAAATTATTGGAAGTGCATGCAATGCAAGGATAGCCGGCTCTGGTGCAGCTACCGGTTCTGCCCAGCCAGAGACGTAGATTACAGTCTGATTCACATTGAGTGCCGCGGCAACCAAGGTTCTCAAACAAGCACCCCATCTGACCAAGCTCCTCTGCGGAAGCCTTAAATTCATAGTATTCATTTTTTGGACAGGCGTGGTGGGCAAGGCTACTGTAAAACTGGGCTGGACGATTGGCGTAATCAAGCTGGTCGGCGCTGAGTTTGTTTTGGCTAAGTAAATATAATGTTTCAAGAACCCAATCAGGATGCGCGGGACACCCCGGTATATTAACAACCGGAAAACCGGCTCCGGAGCGATACTCTTCATTTAAAATCCCGCCAATATTTTCACGCCTGAATTGCGCGCCGGACGCACCGGTAGGATTTCCCGATGCGGCGGAAATGCCGCCGCTTACAGCGCACGTGCCTACGGCTATAGTGTATTCAGCCACGCCGGCAAGTTCTCGCACCCATTCAATGAACGGCCTGTTAAACGATTCATATATCTTGCCCGTTCCATTTGGCGCGGTTGGAACGGCGCCCTCTATGATAAAATAGTCCAGCTTACTCTCGCCGTTTATGAAACTATTGTATACCTTTAGTACTTCATTCCCATTTATAACTGATAAAGAGGGATGCCATGCAATGTTAATGTCAAGCATTTCCATTGCCAGGGCGAAATCAGGCTCTTCAGCATTTAACAATGAAATCGTATCGCCCCCACACCCCTGCCCATGAATGTATAAAAGATTTTTCATGATTCCTCCCTTTTAAATGAATGGAATAAATCAGCCTGATCGTTCTGATTACCAAGCCCCTCAGACTGGGTCAAATGGGCAATTTTAGCACTTTACAATACTATATATTGTGCTTGTGCGTTTCCCAAGTACAGCATATAGCTCGAAATTAGTCAAAATCGCTGATATGACCCAGTCTGCCCTGCTTGGTAATCGGTAATTCAAGAAGGCCCAGCTTCGCGCGTTTGCAATCGAACGCGAAACTGGGGCTTCTTGAATTCTTTCACGCCCAAATTGGAGTTTGGGAGCGAGGAGGATAAATTGGGTAATTATTGAGTAAATATAACATTTAGAGCCCAATAATAGCCTGCGCAAGAGAGTATTATGCAAAAAAACAACCGTAAAAGCACGCGTAAATTTGCCAAAATAGAAGAGATAACATACACGCTATCAAGTAAATGGATGAAGCCGGAGCTACATGAGGTTTTTAAACTGCATTGTACGATCGAATTTACTGGGAAATGAAATTATGACAACGAAATACTTAACCGGCGTACCCCTCTTTCCGCTTTTGCTTTTATCTGTGCAATCGGTGAAATCCGTGGTTTGCTTTTCCATTTTAATTCCGTGAACTTTCGTGTTTTTTCATGGCCACGCTTTTCTTTTAACGCTTCTATCTGTGAAATCATTTATTTTTCTACGTTAATCAGTGCCCTACTCTTAATGTTTTTGCTTTTAATCAGTGAAAATTCGCATCATCTGTATCATCCGTGTTCCATCCTTCTGTTTTTTGTTTCTAATCCGTTTTTATCAGTTCTTATTCTAAGCAAAAAAACAAGCGCTCAGTAGCAACCTTTACATTTTTTGTAATCATTACGCGCCAACATTAAAATTATCAATAGTTTACATAAATTATACAATTACTTTTTATCAATATTCACAATTTGTAAGATTACCTCTAATCGCAAGTTGATTTTACACTACATATATTATTCAAGTTTTTTGTAGACAACAGCCAAATAAAGCGCTAAATTTGACCATCATTTTAATCAAAACCCAAAGGATTTTAACCTCTTTTGTAGTAAAGCTCATAATAGTATACATATAAATGAACACGGAGTTGCTTGTCTGCTCTAGTGATAAATGAACACTTGCCTGCTTGGCTGCCTAAGGGGAGAACAAGCCTCATAGTGGAGAATTAACATAATAAATATTATATTTTCCATGTTTCACCCTTTAATATAAGAATAGGTGGAAAATTTTCCATTATATAACCGCAATAGATGGAATATTTTCCATTTATCAACACTGTTGAACGAAACCGCTTGCGCGGTAGTTTTGTGTCACCCTAAGCAGCGCCAGTTCTTTGACAATCGTAATACAACCAAAAATGTAGTGGACAAACCGCAACGCCCAAGCTATCTTTCCTTTAGTATTTTATATTTTCAGC
>JAIQZQ010000015.1 GCA_021777105.1 Candidatus Anammoxibacter sp. | reverse complement strand
CGCGCCAAATGCAACCATTTGGCAAATTACAGCCAACCCAATAATAAACAAAAAGTATTTTCTCACATTAAATCCTCCTAAAATTGTAAATGGAAATAAGATTAAAATTTATAACACCTCATGATTTTGCTGTTGATTATCGATTTATATGACACATAGATCACCTCCTTTCGCTCATCTTTGTGTTCTCAATAGTATTTTTAAATAATAATTGAATTTTAAGGCCCTTTTTTCTTCTTAGGTATAGTTGTTAAACGTATTATTAAAAAATTAGCATTTTGCAACCCCGCTTGAATTTACGGTTTCGCGGTTTTATATGGTTTTATGAACATTGCAAATTAAGCGCCAATCAATAATTTCATGAAAATGCTGTGGTTTTGAAGGGGTTTAAAGGGGCTTTCTTGCTTCGCGTGATTAACGTAAAACAACTGAAATTTGAGGGTTGCAGAGCGTTTAATAGGTGTAGAGCCGCAATTGCGGAATTAAGAATAGTGAAGAATGCCTTATTTGCAGTTACGCGCCGAAATAAACACTTTTAAGGCCTTAATGCTGGAAATTTTTTCCTGAATAGCGCCGGCTTTGACCGATTAAGTAAATGTTTTACTCAAGAGCCTGGGAAAAAGTCGCTTTTGTTAATTTTTTCCCGATTTTATACAAGCAGGTACTTAACCGGACAACGCTGAAATAGCATAAAATAGTTGAAACTGTGGATATTGGGAGGAATATTGCAGTTTTGTATCCAATTATTAGCCGTTCAATGTCTAATAATTAATCATAAGGGCTCGGTCAGAAATCACTTGGGGTTTTTCGCTTTTAGGCGCTTACAACGCCAAAACGACCAACATGTTGTCGCTAATTTTGTAAGTTATTGGTCTTTATTAGGTTACAACCCGCTGAAGGCAGCTTTTTTGCTAAGCTTGTCTTAGAAAAAATTTAGATTCTTACTCCGTGATTCTGAGGATTTATCTCTCAGAATGTGTAGAAAGTCATATATATCAATGGGTTACGGTTATGAGATTAGAGTGGCTACAGTGATCTAAAGTTTCGGAATATTTTTATATATACCAGACTCGCCACCTTTGGTGGCGAGTTAAACGTTTGGCTCTGGAAGCGTCCATTGCGCTTTATTAGGAAGATTGACTGAGTTTTAATGCTTACGTCTTTACCACCGCCTGCGCGGTGGTTTTAAAATAAACAAAATACCGAAACTTTAGTCACTTTTAACTTTAGATCACTTTTGTCACTTAAAAAACGAGTAAACATCTAAACACAGTTTAAACCAAAAAAATTTCAAATATTTTTGGCTGGATTTAGGTTGAATTTGATCAATCTGATTGAGTCGAACCGGATGCGCAGCCTTAGCTGCGTAAAGGATTCGGGGATTGAAGATTGGGCAAAGTCGGCCTGAAGATGATAGTGAAAAACCCAAGTGATTTTTGGTTGAGCCCTAAATGTGATGGATATGGGGATTATTGTAGTGATGGTATAAATGCGCGGATTATAAGATACCGTCTTTGTCGATATCTCTCTTTAATTTCTCAAACTCGCCTTTCTCCATTGAAAAAAAGTTCTCTTTGGTTGGAAATTCCGAGGTTTTTACATCATTTTTGTAATCTTCAACCGCTTTTTGTATATCGCTTGAAAGGGATAGGTATCTTTTGGCGAATTTTGGTTTAATCTTTTCATACATGCCCAGGATGTCGTGAATAACAAGCACCTGGCCGTCGCAGTTAACTCCAGAGCCTATGCCGATAGTGGGAATGCTTACAATACTTGATATAACTCCGGCGGTTTCATGAGCCGTCATTTCAAGCACAATAGCAAAAGCTCCGGCTTCTTCCAACGCTTTAGCGTCTTCAATGAGGTTTAAGGCAGACTCCTTTGTTTTGCCCTGAACTTTGTAGCCCTGCGCAAGCGTAGTTGTCTGAGGTTGAAAGCCGATGTGGCCCATTACCGGAATGCCCATGTTCACTATGGATTTAACCGCGTCAGTAATGAATCTGCCGCCTTCCAGTTTTACAGCGTCGGCGCCGGCCTTAATAAGCCTGCCCGCGTTTGCGACGGCGTCCGTAACGCATGCCTGGTATGACATAAACGGCATGTCCGCAACCAGCAGCGCGTTTCTCCTTGCGCGGCTTGCGGCTTCGGTAAACAGGCACATTTGATCCATGGTCACCTGCGCGGTGTTCTCATATCCCAACACAACCATGCCAAGGCTGTCTCCAACAAGCAACACATCAACCCCGGCTTTTTCGCAAATTGACGTTAAAGCGTAATCGTATGCCGTGACAACGGTTATCTTCTTTTTTGACTTTTTTAAAGCAACAATGTCGTTAACGGATTTGTGCATTTTATGTTTTCTATAGTTTTATTGAATGGGGTTTACCGGATGTTTTTGCATTGGAATTGAACCGGGCAACTAGGGATAGTACCATATCTTTGTTAAAATCGCAACGGCATTAATACAATTTACAGAGACGTTTTAATGGAAAATTTAGCCATTTTATGATTTGACCAACATAAAGGTTTTAAACAAAATTTCATGGGGGATTTTAAGAGGAATGCAGCGCTGATCGCAAAATCAGCTTTTAATCACCGGGTAACCGGCCTTAACCCAGCCTGTGTATCCGCCGTCCATAGAGATTGCGTTTGTGTAGCCCATTTTTTGGAGATTGTCGGCGGCTAGGGCCGATCTGAATCCTCCGCCGCAATAGAGAATGATCTCTTCAGTTGTATCGCTGACAGCGCTCTCAATGTCGCGTTCAATAATGCCTTTTCCAAGATGAATGGCTCCCGGCAGATGTCCCGCGTTCCATTCACTCTCTTCACGCGTGTCAACCAGGTGGAATTTAACTCCTTTTTCCTGCATGTTTCTAACTTTGTCAACATCTGTTTCTCTAATCCTGCTTTTTGCGTCGTTTACAATATCAAGAAATCTTTGCGAATGATTTTTCATTAAAATAGCCTTTCATTTTATTTAACACAGGTTTGATCCCGGCGGTTATTCATTAGTAATAATTGACAACTGTTCAGTAATGACGGACTTCTGCCCTGCATTGCATTTTATCGTCATAGCGTCGGCATGTTTTGCGTTCTCATAGTCGCCGCTGTTTTCCGCCACGGATTTTGAGCGCAGGTAATATGACATTGCCTCTTCAAATTTGTTTTGCTTAAAAAAGATGTCGCCGAACGTAAACAGATCCGCGACTATTTTCCCGCTTGCTCCAAGTTGTTTATCGATTGCAATAGCCTGGTCGCACAAAGATTTTGCCGCGCCATATTCACCAAGCATGACATGCCCTTTTGCCGTAAACCGTAATGAGTTTGCAAGTTCAGGCGCGTCGTCAATCTGCCTGTTGTGGGCTATCCCTTTTTTCCCCAGCTCAACAGCGAACTTAAAGTCTTTGTTTAATATAGCTAACCTTGCTTTAAGGTTATAGACCCTGCCCTGTGTGTTGCTTTCTTTATTCTGAGGAAACGATGACGCCTTTCCCAGCCACTCAGACGCCGCGGGTAAATTGTTGCTCCGTATATTGATTAAAGTTTTGATAATTGCGGCGTCCGCAAGCAACGCGGAATGGTTATGCCGAAAGCGCAATTCTCCAAATATTTCATCGAGGCTTTTATTCGCGCTTTCGTTTTCGCCAAGTTTGTAATAAACAGACGCCATGTTTATCAGATTAAACGCGGCCCCTTCAATATTTTCCTTTGACCTGTTAATCTTCAGCGCTTTTTTATAATAATCCAACGATTTATTATAATCCCCGTCATCAAATTTCCGGTTAGCCGCCTTGCAATATTCCGTAGCGTCACCTTTCGCGCCGGCAAAGACGGCATTAACGCAAAAGGAGCCTAAAGTTAAAATACCGGCAAAAATGATTGCATACCTACAAAGGTTCGCCGAAGCTTTAAGAAAATTATTCATAACTATCAAGTTTTATAACCCTCTCTTCCTCTTTTACATCTCCCGGTTTCTTTTTAAATTGTTTGCTTATCGGCCACGTTTTCTTTAACGCGTTAACAAGCTCTTCGCCGTCTTCCGTCATCTCAAGCCCCTTATCAAGCAAAACTGATAATTGAGGCAATATATTACTAGAGACTATTTCAAAAGATTCCATTAACTTGTCGGTTCCTGCCAGACTACTATCCAGTTTGTCAATAATTGCGGGCATCTTATCAGCAAGTTGCGATGTTATACTTACAACATCATTAAAGCTTTTATTTGCGTTCTTTAAAACCCCCTCCCCTTCCAACAAAACGGTGGAGTTTGTCAATTTGCTTAAATTGGCTAATGTCAGCTTCAAATCCGGCAGCATAGGGTCTATTTCATCTTTTATCTCCTGAAACAGTTTCGTCATTGCCGGAATGTCCTTTATAGAGATAGGAAACGGCTCTATATCTTTTGTCATGGCTGAAAACCATTGTTCCTTTGCGAATTCAATAACGCCGTTTTCAGCAATAGCCCCGCTATCCGGCGAACCGGGAAGTATTTCAATAATGCCTTCGCCGATAGGCAGCTCTTTTGTCAACTTTGCTTTTGAATCGGTTTTAATCCATTTCATATAGTCGGAGTTTATGGAAAGCTCAACCTTTACTTTTGATATATCGTCGAGAAAAACCCTCTTAACCTTGCCGATCTTAAAGCCGCTTAATGTGACAAACAAACCATCCTTTAAATCCTTGCCGCTGTCGGCAACGAAATAGACTGATTTCTTTGACGAGAAAACGTCTTGCTGAACGCCGATAAAAACAATTGCCGCCACAATGCCTATGCCGACTATAAGGACAAACAGCCCTATCTTCTTTTCAATATTTACAAACCTTTGATCAGTGGTTTTTATTTTTGACATTATCTTTATTCCTCATATCTAATAAATTGCCGGCCTTGCTGTTTTAAAAGCATATCAGCCTTTACATCCCTGTTTGATATCTCCTCCGACTCAAGAAAGACAAACGTAGTGTCCGGTTTCTCGGCATGAAGCCGTTCCGTCAGCGGCAATAACCTGCTTAACATTTCACGGTCAAACCCTTCAAACATTGAGTCGTAAATAATTAAAGCCGGATCAATTAAAATCGACCGAACCATTCCGATCAATCTCTTTTCATGTATAGGCAGAAGCCCGCATGGCTTGCTGAAATAGTCGGCAAGGTACCTATCTCCCCCTATTCCAAATTGACCAAAGATGTCAACCACGCGCTTCTCAACCTCATCAGGCACATAATCTGTGTGATACAATACCGGCAAAACAATATTATCCCAAACAGTCAGATTGCTTAAAAGCCCTCCATATCGCCATATAACTCCTATTTTTTTGAAAATCTCAGAGGATTCATGTTCCCCTGCGTCATAAATATCCTTGCCGAGCAGAAACACTTTGCCTTGCGCCGGTTTATTAAACGACAGCATGGTGTCGAGCATTACCCGCCTTTCATGGTCGGAATTTGTTATTATTTTGCAGATTGAGCCGGCTTTAATCTCAAACGAAACCAATGAGAAATAATCGTTTGAAATGTTGTCTAATCTAATCATATGAAAAATATAACGGCAACTATGCCGTCAAAAACAAATATATAAAACAGGCTCTGCATAACGGCAATAATTGTTGCTTGCGGAATCTCGGTAATAGACGATTCGACCCGGAACCCATGATAGCATGATATTGTGGATATAAGCAGACCAAACACAGCGCTTTTTACAAGCGAAATCCCTATGTCAAAGAAAGTTAAAGATATAAACATGTTTTTAAGCTGGCCTATAAACGAGCTGTCCATAAATATTGAAGATAAAACCAGGCCGCCCGCTATAGCGGATATCTGAAAATAGAATGTAAGCATAAACATGGAGACCGATGTCCCAACTATCCTTGGAACAATGAGGTAGCTAAACGGATTAATGCCCATAATCTTAAGGCTGTCAACTTCCCTCTTAACCTTCATTGAGCCCAATTCAGAGGTCATGGCGGTGCAACTTCGCGCTATTACAAGTATCGCCACTAACAATGGACCTAACTCCCTGACAATCGTCCAGACAAGCAATTTGCTTATCAACGAGGCGTCCAGAGCGACAACATTGTTAACCTGAGTAATAATGACGATCCCAATAAGAACGCCCATCATTATCACTCTGAAAAGCGGTGTAATTCCCGTAAAATAGATCTGTTTGTATAGAATTGCCCGCATGGTGGGGGATTTCAGTGAGGAGAGGTTTCGCCAAAAATCGCAAAAAAGGTCAAACGCCCCCATTGCGTGGTTTATGCCGCTGATAATCTCGCTACCGATCTTTTGCGTATTTATAATTTGCATCTTTTTATTTAAAGATAAATCAATAGATGACAAAAAGTATCTAAGAATAGTGATTTAACGATGGAACTGACTTTGGTATGGACGCAAATAGACCGGAATGTTTGATATTGAGACTGCTAACCGCAATTAGCGCAAACAGTGGTTTCATACCCCTTTTTATGTTAGGAGGCAATTATATTACTTTTGAACTTTGATCTCAAATAAAAAACATGATAATTTTATTGTTTTTTATAGTTTCGCGCGCATTATTTTTAACTAGCGGTAAACTTTGCGATCTTTTCAGTGTCGGCGTCAGGCACGGCCTCAAACTGCATGCCCACTTTAAAAAATGTTTGCGAATTCTTATCTCTTAAAGGCCTCACAACTGAGACCTTGCCGTTAATATCGCTCACTTTGCTGTTGTCCGGCAATGTGATGTCAAACTGCAAATATTCGCCGATTGCAACGGCTTCGCGAGTGCTCATAAGCAACCCGCCCGTGCTTATATCCTGCACTATGCACTGATTGTTCTTTGAATTTGGAGGTATTTTAAAAGTGGCGAATATTGACACGGCCTTTCGCTGGTGTTCCCTTTTAACCTCTTTTTTTCCAGTGTCCTTAATCGTGATTTTTGAGACTTCATAAGTCTGCACAGGCTTCTCTTTGCCTTTAACCTTTATAGGCTCTTTCTCTTTTGCCTCTACAATGTCTTTGATCTTGGAGTATGTTGTGTCGCTTATCAGCACAGTCATTGGGTCGGCGTTTGATTCAAGTCTTGACGCCAAGTTGACGTTGTCGCCAATTACCGTGTAGTCCATTCGTTCAAGCGACCCAAGGTTGCCGGCAATAACAATACCGGTGTTGATGCCCACCCTTATTCTGAACGAAGGGCTGCCTTCGGCTTCCCATTTCTTTTGAAGTTCCCTGAGTTTAGTCAGCATGTCTACGCCGGCCTTCACGGCGTTTTGCGCGGATTGAGGCGTAAACACCGGAGCCCCGAAAATGGCCATGATAGCGTCGCCGATAAACTTGTCAATAGTTCCCAGGTTTTCAAATATTATCTTTGTCATTGCCGTAAAATATTCGTTAAGCATTTTGACAATAACCTCGGGCTCAAGCTTCTCCGACAGCGACGTAAACCCGCAAATGTCTGTAAAGAGCACGCTGCATTCAATGCGCTCGCCGCCCAACACAAGATCTTCCTTTTTGTTTATAATATCGCTGACAACCGTGGGCGAAAGGTACCGTTGGAGGCTTGCCCGTTTCTTTGTCTCGTCGGCCACGTTTTCATAAAGCCGCGCGTTCTCTATCGCAATGCCTGCCTGACAGGCAAAAGATGAAAGTAGTTTCACCGTTTTATCCGTAAACGCGCCGGAAAGCATCCTGTTGTCCACAAAAACAGTGCCTATCACATCTTCCTTAGCCTTTAACGGCACGCACATTACCGAACGCAACTTGTTGTCCATAACGCTTGCCTGCGCCGAGAACCTTTCATCGCTCTGCGCGTCGGTTGTAAGCACGGGTTTGCCCTCGCGCACCACGCGCCCTGTTATGCCGCTACTGATTGTAAAAAGCGATTTATCCTTAAGCTCTTCGTCCATACCCCTGGCCACCTTAAAGACAAGCTCGCCCGTCTCCGAATCTTTTAACATCAGGAAACCGCGCTCGGCTTCCACCACCTTTATAACCGTGTCCATTATCAGGTTAAGAAGTTTGTCCATATCAAGCTCTGAGTTTACCACCTGCCCCACATCAACCAGAGTCTCCATCTCTTTTATGGCTTTATCCTTGCCTGTCATCTCCTTCTTCATAGGTTGATAAGCAGACATCAACTCCCTGTACGACTCCTTTGCGCTTGATATTGCCTCCGCGGGATCGCCGCTCGCAAATATCAACCTCTGCACTTTCTTAAGCTGCGATTCAAATGCGAGAAGCGAACTTTGATCAGACGTTTCATCCTTTTTCTCCTCCGCGGCTTTTGGAGCCTCCGCCGCAGCCTCAGTGGGTTGCGGGGCAGCCTCGGGCGCGGCCGGAGCTTGCGGTTCAACCGGCGCGGTAGCCGGAGCAGTCGTTGCCTCCGCCCTTTTCTTGACGCGATAAACAGTTTGGCACTTTGAGCATTTTATTTTTGCCCCCGCATCAGGGATCTTAGCATCGTTTATCTTATATACAATATTGCATTTTTTGCACTTTACATCCATTTTGATATTTTCAAGTATGTGGTTTAAAAAAATATAGTAAAGTTAATGCCTGGCCGGCGCAGTCTTGTAGGCCGCTCCATATGTTTCTTAATAAAACAATATACCTAAACTTTAGCTCACTTTAGCTCACTTTCAACTTTAGTCACTTAAACATTGCTGATACGCGAACGATACAGGTATAATTCCAGAGATTAGTTTGAACGTTAAACCTTTTTCAAATCTTCCGTAAGGTCGCCCACTTTCTGGTAACGGTCTTCCGGTTTCTTCTCAATACACTTTAATATCGCCGCTTCAAGTTGCTCGTTAATCTCAGGGTTTATAAACGACGGCGATTCAGGCGTCTCATGTATGTGCTGGTAACCAATATCGCCTTCGCTAAACGGCACATTCCCAGTAAGCATCTCATAAAAAGTTATTCCCAGGGCGTAAATATCGCTTCGATTGTCAGTAGGCAATCCCTTAATTTGCTCAGGCGGCATATAAAGCGGAGTTCCCATTACCTGACCGGCCTGAGTCATGCGCGGAGATGTAGTAATGCTGGCAAGGCCGAAATCCGCTATCTTTATCTTCCCCTCTTTTGTCAACATAATGTTTTCCAGTTTGATATCTCTGTGAACTATCCCTTTTTCATGCGCAGCGTCAAGAGCTTCGCAAATGTCGATAGCAGTTGACAGAAACTCCTGAATATCCATCATCTTCCCATCAAGTTTCTCCAGCAGATTGCCCCCTTCCACAAGCTCCATCGCAATATAAACAGGCTCACTAACGCTTATATCGTAAATGGTTGTAATGCCCGCGTGTTGAAGCGCGCTTGCCGACTGAGCCTCGCGTATAAACCGCGCCAAAGCCTCTTCATCCGCCGTGAATTCGCTGCGTATCACTTTTAAGGCAACCGTACGGCCAAGCACTTTGTGCGTTGCGCGGTATATCGCGCCCATGCCCCCCTCCCCGATCTTTTTAATATCATCATAAGAGTCCTCAAGGCTGCCCGCCTCCTTCTTCTCAGCCGGTGATTTGCCTAGATTGTCCGAAACCTCAGCCAACTTCTCAGCAATATCCTTGTACTCCATATCAATGGAAAGTATCTTTTTGTAAAACTCATCAGCCTTCTCATAATCTTCCTTCTCCTGATAAGTCTCGCCTATTGAATACAACATCTCAAGTTTCTTATCGTCGGGAATTTTTGATTCCGCAATCTTAATAAAGTTATCATACGCCAGGTCGGCCAACCCTTTTGAAAGAAATGATACCCCAATGTTAAACGCCGCCTCCGGTTGAAATTCACCCCCCGTCTTTGCGATCTTCTGAAACATGGACACCCTCTTATTCTCATCAGCCCCCGTCTTCTTGTAATATTCAACAAGCTTAAGGCGTATCTGGTTTGCCTCGGCATCGTCCAAGGCGCCCTGATTAAGCTGCGCCTCGTACTCATCCATGCGGCGTTTCTCTTCCTGATCGCGAAGATGTTTAAGCTTCTTTGCAAATTCCGGCTTTTCAGGCATAAGCTTAACAAGCCGCTCAAGTTTTTCGCAAGCCTCATTGACGGCCCCATCCTTAATATATGAATTGATAAGTTTTATCAAACCTTCGGCAAGTTTTGTCTTTAATTTAGCGTTTTCAGGGTGCGATTTAACGAGCAGCTCAAGTGTGGCAACGCCCTTTTTAACATCCCCGGCTGCAAGGTAAAGGCCTGCCAGACTTTTAAATATAAATGTATCATCGCAATTCGGCCCGGCAGTCTCCTCCATTTTATCTATAATAGCAGGGAGCAACTTCTTGCTCTTTTTTAAAAGCGCGGTAAACACCTGCATGCCGTCTTTAACCGCGCCGGACGCAATTTTTGAGCTTGCATAAAAATAGACAACCCCCGGGTCTTTAGAGTGAGCTTTTATAACATTTCTGAAGAGTTTAATTGATTTATCCGCATGTCCCGAACATCTTAAAAGATTGCCCAATACGTATATATCCATAGGCTCGGTTTCATCGCCGTTATCCACAACCTTTTCCAGCTCCTCAACCCGCTCCTCAAGTTTGCCTTCAGAACTTAATAGATCGTGCATAAAATCATACGCCTTTTCGCACATGGGAAACTTCTTTATCACATCGTTAAGGGCCTCCTTAACCGAATCACGCCGTTTCTTTGTCTGCTCGGTCATCTCCTTTAGTTCGCCGATTGCGTCAACCGGCCTTGCCTCATCCAAATGAACGCGCGCCGCATAGATGTATTTCTCGGAAAATTGGCTGCCAAGCGCCTTTAACCGCTTAAACACCTGTAACGCCTCTTTGTGCATACCCTTCTGATAATAGCACTCGCCCATTATCAAGTGATGCCTCATATACCTAGACCCGATTTCCAAGGTTTGCTTGGCCATATCAGGTTCTGGATTGAGTTCATATATCCTTTTGCAGACCTTAAACGCCTCGTCATACATCTCTTTCTTGTTATAAGCGACAGCCAGATCATTTAAAATGCATACATCCTCTTCAAAATCGTCAAATAGCTCGCCCGCAACGCCTATAACGCCGTCCCAATCGCCTTTGCAATAAAGTTTATCTATCTTTTTTTTGGACATATTGTCTTGTCTGAATTGAGTAGAGGGTGAATATAAACCGTAAAACCGGCCCATCCCGGATAAGTCATAACTTGTGAAATTTAGCCTATTTATCGCCACAAGTCAAGGAAAATAATTGAGACGGCAGAGCCTGCAAAACCAACAGATCCAGACTCGCCCACACCCATGAAACTTGATTCAAAGAGGTTGATTATTAAGAGCTGTAAATGGAAATTATATGTATCTATTCAGCGTGTTTTATACACCCGTCCGCTATTGATCAGCCCACCATCTTTTTAGAGGCAATAAAAACAAAATCAAACATCAAAAGTCCCCTCTAATAAGAGGGGATTTAGGGGTGTGTAAAAAAACAAAATCTTTTTTTAAGACATGATCATAAGCGCAAAAATGAGCTAAACAATAGATTCCAGCCCTAAATTACAGATAATATCCTACCATCAATCAGCCCTGTTATGTATAATTATTCAGTAGTAATTATGATATTACTTTTGAATTTTAGTTGGAATATAATATGCGTGTTAAAGATAGATATATAAGTCCTTTTACCGACTTTGGTTTTAAGAAACTGTTTGGAACAGAACCGAATAAGGATATTTTAATTGATTTTCTAAATGAATTGCTAAGAAAAGATGAAGGCGAAATAACTAAACTTCAATACCTGTCAAAAGAACAGCTGGGAAGAGTTATAGATGATCGAAAAGCAATATTTGACATTTACTGTGAAAATGAAAAAGGCGAAAAATTTATTGTAGAGATACAAAAGGCAAAACAAAATTATTTCAAGGATAGAAGCATCTATTACTCAACTTTCCCAATACAACAGCAGGCGGCAAAAGGAAAATGGAATTTCCAGCTAAAATCAGTTTATACAGTCGGTATACTTGATTTCATTTTTGATGAAGATAAAAATGATAAAGAGGTATTTCATCATGAAGTTCAACTGTTTGATAAACAAACCAGAAAGGTATTTTATGATAAATTAACATACGTTTATCTGGAAATGCCAAAATTCAAAAAAACAGAAAATGAACTTGAAACGCATTTTGACAAATGGCTTTTTGTGTTAAAAAACCTGGAAGATTTAACCGGAAGACCTGCGGCTCTTCAGGAAAAAGTATTTAAGAAACTTTTTAAACAGGCTGAAATTGCAAATTACAGCGATGAAGAATATACCGAATACGAAGATAGCCTGAAAGCCTACCGCGACTTAAAAAACTGTATGGACACTTCATTTTCCGAAGGCAAAACAGAAGGAAAAATAGAAATGGCGAGATCAATGAAACAAAAAGGAATAGATATAGCAACAATCACAGAAGTATCCGGCTTGCCCCGCAAGTCAATAGAACAACTTTAACAAACGCTCAGCTTCACGCCTTTTGTTTTTTCTGCAATCATAGTTAATCCCGATAATATTTGATTTTTATCTCCTTGCGCCAATCGTAGCCGGCGCAATCTTGCAAATTGCTTCAAAATGTTTGAAACGACTCCTTACTTTACAGCCCGCAATCACTTTTCTGTTAAAAAACCTGCCGGGATAGCTTCTTTATTTCGCCCCACATTTGATATGAGCCGCGCAGGATGATCCTTTTCGCGTTTTTTAAGCAAATTCATAGTTCTCTAATTTGAGTTTGTAAATTAAATCGCTTAATAAACAGCTTTACAAAATGGCGTTTATTATAAAATTTAACATCAAGCAGTCAATATAAAAACATTCCACTTGGATTTTGAGTTATTTAAGGATTATTTGTTACCCTGTTTTCAGAATTGCCGGTAGTGTTGCGCGGCATTGCCGCGTATGATCATGCTGTTACCGACGAGCGTAATTAATCCATCCCGCCGCGTTGCCGCGCCTACGCAACATATTTTCAGCAAACATTAATACCGGCTCCATCCTTAAGCCACAAACTCCATACACTAATTAAAGGGACATTTGTGGGGTGATAAAGGAAAAAATATTTTTTACTTTGTATTAAATTTCAATCATCGTGACATTAAAGCATTTAATATAGCCTGCGCCACGGCAACCGCCTTATCTATACAGCCGTAACATATTAATTTTAAACGGTTTACATCAACCTCAGCAAGTTCAACCTCCGGCCCATGTTACAATAGAATATCAAATAAAAAGCGTGTCAATATCATGGCAAAACGGTGTAACTTCTGAACGCCTAAGGAGTTGCACAAGCGCGCAAAACAATGCCTATACAAGCCTGAATTCAGAGTGTATTTTTAAAAGGAAATGGTTAAATATCGGAAACAATGGTTTCTTGCGCAATTTCTTTACAACCCTGAGTAGTAAAAATGCGCTTGAAGATATTGAGGTTAAAAAGTGTGCGGTAAAATTGATAAAGACTGTGATTGTGGAGGAATATTTAAAATAATCGATGAGAGCTAACTTAGGAACACGGAATAAATTAACAATAAGCTTTAAAGGCTTAGAGCTATAATAGCCTTAGGTTTTTACCCAAGAAAAAGGTAGAAATGCATAAACATAGAACGCGGATGACACAGATAACGCGGATTTGCGCGGATAAAAAAGTAGAAGCGCGAAACGCATTGAGAAAGGCGCGTGTGAAGCAAGGATGAAGCTTTATGCTTGATAAGCTTAATCTTAAGGATTGTTTCTAAATATTTTTAAGCGACCTGTAAAACTATGTCGGCAAAACAAGAGGTATTGCAACTCGAAGCTGAGGCATCTGGAATTGCCTGGTTACAAAGCATGGGCTTTGTAACCAGATTAAAGGTTGCCACTTTTATATGTAGTTTGTTGTTTTTGCTTTTTTTATCCTGTCGATCCTGTTCATCCCGTCTAAATTGCTTTTTGCTTTTTCGCTCCCTCCGCGCTCTGCGCCCCACTCTTTTAGTCTACCCTTTCAGCCAGTTTTCCGCAGCATGTGATTGGGCCTTCGGAGGCGCCGCCGCAGGTCATGCATTTGTATGATTCTACCCAGTTTTCGTTATCTCCATCTTTGTTTTTCTTTGTGGCCTGGCCGCAGCATGAGGTTTCCGAATTAACAGTTGTGCCGCATTTACCGCAAACAGAGTCGTTTTTTGCAGTTTTATCATTTTCCATATAACTATCCTCCTTAACCGGACATGTAAAAAGTAAAAAATTCGAGCCTTATTATTATAGTATATAAATTGAGCGATTTTTATCACCCTCCCCTAACCCCTCCCATCAATGGAGGGGAAATTAAAGGTATATATTTAATTTAACCTGAATTGAGCGATTTTGTAACGTGATTTGTCATTTCGACCATCGGGAGAAACCTTTAAACCCGTATGTGTCATAAGATTTCTCTCGGAGTTTATGCTGAGTAGCCACGAAGTATTCGAAATAACACGGCTACTATTTATTTCCGAATCCTTAATAAGTGGATATTTAATTCATCCTATTATTATAGTATAAAGATTCTACCATACATTGATAAATATTTGAGTTTTTTATGTAACTTATTGATACAACAGCCGGTTGTTACTATTGGGTACAGCAAAAAAAATGATGTAACTAGCTTTGTAGCAACATGTTAGCATGGCGGCCCATTGAAGACTCAAAAGAGGGTAAAACTTAATTTAGGGCGGTGTAACTTAAAGTAACATGTTGTTGTTAAATTGAAAATAAGCCTGCGCAGGGTAATTGCCGCAAATTTCCTTGCTGTTTTTTGCAAATTGATATCGCCCACAATAAGCGCTTAACTGCTTTTATTGTAATGTGTTACAACTGCGTGGCCTATAGTTCACGTCCTGCATAATTAAGCTTTTAACAAATTATTATTAAAATAATGTTATTTTGGCATACTATATGCTTTATTCTAATGCCATATTGAAATTGGTTGATAAAAAACATGCTTTATAACAAGATTATTTTATTTGTTTTTAAATATAAAGGAAGCTAAAAATGGTTAAGCTCGTTAATGATATTGAAAAGAAGACTTATCTTTTTCCAGGCCAGGGCGCTCAGTTTGTGGGAATGGGCAAGGACGTTTATGACAACTCGAAAGGGGCCAGAAAATTGTATAATGAGGCCAATGACATTTTAGGGTTTGATCTGGCTGATATCTGTTTTAACGGCGGAAAGGAAGAGCTGGACAGGACGTCAATTTGTCAGCCGGCGATTCTTGTGACAAGTTTAGCTATTGTTGAAGCATTTAAGGAGCAGGGACATGAGGATATTGATTGTTTCGCTTCCGCGGGATTAAGTTTAGGCGAGTATACGGCGCTTGTATTTACCGGGGCAATAAAGTTTGAGGATGCTATCAGATTGGTTCACAATCGTGGGAAGTATATGGAAGAGGCATGCAAAGAATTCCCAGGCGGTATGGTGTCGATTATGGGCCTTGATGATAAAACTGTCGAGGATATTTGCGGGATTGCGGGCAAAGACGGCAAAATCAGCCCTGCAAACTACAACTATCCCGGACAGATCGTGGTTTCAGGGGAAAAAGGAGCCATTGAAACCGCGTCAAATATCGCTTTGGAGCGTGGAGCAAAAATGGTTATGCCTTTGAATGTAAACGGGGCGTTTCATTCCTCGCTGATGGATTCTGCAAGCAAGAGATTAGAAGAAGAGTTAAATAGAGTACAAATTTGGAAAGCAGTGGCCCCCATTGCAGCTAATGTTAACGGGAGATACATTAGCGAACCTGATGAAATCCGTTCCTCGCTGGTTCGTCAGCTTACCAGTCCGGTACAATGGGGCCGCTCTGTCCAAAATCTTATAGATGATGGAGTGGAAGAGTTTTTTGGAGTTGGGCCCGGTCGAGTAGTGGTGGGCATATTAAAAAAAATTAACAGAAAGAAAAAGATTAATAGTATAGACAAATTTGAGTCGTTTAGATATAATTAGCCCAAATTTGTTTTAGTAAAATAGTTTTAAGATATTATAAAAAAGACTCGATGTAAACAAAATTCGCATGCGCTCATGAATGCTACTCAAATTGATTTTTGCGAATTTTATTACATTGGGTCTTTTTTTTTGTTTAAAAGTAAGCAGAAATGGGGTATATTGTAGACCAAATTTGGATTTGGGCAACATATAGTACGAACATATTTGCAAAATAACCCGCTTCCAGCGGAGCCGGTTATTTTATAAAATTGGTTTAAACATTGAACAATTTAATGAGGTGGACGATTTAATGCCTGAAAAAAGACGTTGTGTTATAACTGGAATGGGGGCAGTCACTTCCCTTGGGCGCGACCTTGAGGCCACATGGGACGGAATTGTTAACTGCCGATGCGGCATTTCGCGCATAGCTTTGTTTGATCCCGAGACGTTTCCGGCTCAAATTGCCGGCCAGGTTAAAGGGTTTGATCTTGAAAAGTACATATCGCTTGATAAAAAGCAGATAGATTTTATGTCGCGCACGACAAGACACGGCGTGGCCGCGGCAAAGATGGCAATGGACTCTTCCGGAATTGATCAGGAGAAGATTGATCCGACAAAATTTGGGATATCTCTCGGCACCGGCGAAGAGCACGCAAATCTTGAACAATTCGGCAATGTTTTTGGCGCTGAAAATGTGTATGAATCGTTTGTGGCAAATAAATATTCACCTGGAACATACAGCGACATTGGCAAAATCTGGCCGGTCAAACGCAACGCAAACATGTCGTCCGCTAATCTTTCAGTAATATTCAACGCGCAGGGGCCGAGCAACACTTCCGTTACCGCATGCGCTTCAAGCGGGCACGCTATAGGAAAAGCGATGAGATATATAGAGAACGGGAACGCGGATCTTATGCTGGCCGGAGGTTGCGAGGGGTTGATCAGCGAATTTACCGTGGCGGGTTTTGGCCTGCTCGGCGCATTGTCGGTCAGAAACGACGAGCCTGAAAAGGCGTGCAGACCGTTTGATTTGAAAAGGGACGGCTTTATCCTTGCGGAAGGCGCGGGAATTATGGTTGTTGAGGAGCTGAAACACGCCAAAGCGCGCGGGGCAAATATAATCGCGGAGCTTTCCGGTTACGGGTGCTCATCCAACGCGTACAGGATTACAGACTCGCCGGCAGACGGCAGCGGCGCGGCGCTTTCAATGAATTGGGCTCTTAATGACGCAAAAAAGACGGTAGACGATATTGATTATATAAATGCTCACGGCACATCAACAATGTTAAACGATAGAAGCGAGACCGCGGCAATTAAAAGCGTTTTTGGGGAAAAGGCATACAAAACTCCGGTAAGCTCAAACAAATCAATGCTTGGCCATATGATCGCGGCTTCAGGAGCGGTTGAGGCGATTGTCAGCGTTATGGCTATTAAGAACAATCTGGCCCCGGCGACTATAAATTATGAGTATCCTGATCCTGATTGCGATCTGGATTACATTCCAAACACTCCCAGAGAACGGAACGTTGACACTGTTTTATCTAATTCGTTTGCGTTTGGCGGGCAAAATGTTAGTCTTATAATCGAGAGCTTTAAGGGATAGAGATGGGCAAAAAACGGAGATGTTTTTTAACGTTTCCGGGTTTTGCGCTCTGAAAACTTATGGAGAAGAGGGTTGTTGTTACAGGCGTGGGGCTTATTTCTCCTTTAGGATTAACGGCGGATGATAATTTTAAAGCGTTGACGCAAGGCGTATCGGGTATTGGCAAAATATCTTCTTTTGACTGCAGCACTTTTCCGGTGCGTATTGCCGGCGAGATAAGGGATTTTAATCCTGAGCTGTATGTTAAGAAAAAGAAGAGCCTGAAGTTGATGAACAGGACTATAAAATTGTCTGTCGCGGCTTCTGATATGGCGATTAAGGATTCCGGGCTTGATATTGAAAATATGAAGCCGACAAATATAGGGGCTTCACTGGGAATTGAGGGCAACCAATATACTATAGACGAAACCACCCCTGTTTTTGCGATGTCGTCGGACAGCGACAAGAAGTTCGACTCGCAGAAGTTCGGCAGTTCTGGCCTTAAATCCATGAACCCGTTATGGCCGTTGACTATATTGCCGAACATGAGTTTATGCCATATTGCTATTAATTACAATTTACAGGGGCCGAACATGACGTTTTGTTCTCTTGCGTCAGGCGGGGCTCAGGCTATTGGCGAGGCCGCGCGATCTATTAAACGCGGCGAAGCTGATGTATTTATCGCCGGCGGATGCGACGCAATTAGCTCTATTACCATGTTATACCTGTCGCTTCAAAACCTGTTTAGTCCGGACAACGAGACGCCGGAGGAAGCTTGCCGCCCTTTTGACAGAGATCGCAAAGGGCTTGTTGTCGGCGAAGGGGCCGGAGTGGTAGTGCTTGAAGAGCTTCAACACGCGCTAAAAAGAGGAGCAAATATTTACGGCGAAGTAGCCGGCTACTCTTCATCAGTTTACGGCCGCAAGCTTAATACAAAGGACGACCTTTTTGCGACGAGCGAAGAAGGGGCCGAGTTTTGCATGAACGGCGCCCTGAGCGACGCAAAGATGAATTGCGGCGATATTGATTATATAAACGCAGACGGGCAATCTTCGGTTCAATCAGACAAGGCGGAGACCGCGGCGATTAAACGCGTGTTTGGCGAAAAAGCAAATGATGTTTTTATAAGCTCAACAAAGTCAATGACGGGCCATTTGTTAACGGCATCAGGCGCGGCGGAAGCTATAACAGGTTTGTTAAGCATTAAACATAACGTGGCGCCGCCTACAATAAATTATAAAAATGCGGACGAAGATTGCGACCTTGACTATACGCCGAACCAGGCAAAAGAGGGAAAGATTGATGTTGTTATGTCAAACACTTTTGGACTTGGCGGCGAAAACGCTTCATTAATATTAAAGCAGTATGAATAAACACTTTGAGCGAGATTAGTTTGACCGCTTTTTAACAGGCAAAAAAATATTTATGAGATTTTATCTGTTTGACAGGATAGTTGAATTTGAAAAAGAGAAGAGGTGCGTCGGCGTTAAAAGCGTGTCGTTAACCGAGGACTTCTTTATAAATCATTATAAACGAAAGCCCGTAATGCCGGAATGCCTGGTGATGGAATCTATCGCGCAGGTTGGAGGGTGGGCGGTATCTGCGTCCGCTGAATTTGCGGAGTTGTCAATTTTGTCGTCGGTGGCTAAATTCAAGAGCCACCACCCTGTTTATCCGGGCGATCAGTTGCGGCTGGAAATAGAGATAACTTCCGCCGGAGATTCCGGGCGACAAATTTCCGGGGTTGTAAAAAACGGGGATATTGTTGTGGCCGAGGCCGAGGGGTTGACGTATTGCGGTTATAAATACGACGGTTATTCGGCGGAGCTTGAAAAAGAGTTTAATATGTATCGGGCGGGCGACGCGTCATTTTTAGACAACGCGTGGTACAAAGCGGTTTAGCCTTAATTTAAATTCCGCGATAATTGAATTAAATATTAAAAATTTAAACTTTTAGCTATTTTTTACAGGATCATGATGGAAAACAGAGTAGTGATAACAGGTCTGGGGGTTATCTCCAGTGTAGGTTCAGGCATTGATGAAAACTGGTCAAATATTGTAAACGGCAATTCGGGAATTGACACTATTTCCCAATTTGACACTGGCGACCTTCCGGTCAAAGTGGCCTGCGAGGTAAAAGATTTTAAACCAAAGAGTTATATTAATGACCGCAAATCGTTAAAGATTATGTATCGCAACGTCCAACTTGGCCTTGCCGCCGGCAAACTGGTTATTGATGATTCAGGGCTGGATACTGAAAAGGTTGATCCATTGAGATTTGGAGTTATTACCGGGTCAAGCGGAGGCGGTTTTGACGAAGGCCCGGGCAACAAAGACCTTGCCGATGTTATTAAGGCGTCATGGTGTGAAGAGAAGAAAAACTTTGACGCTATAAAGTTCGGCAGCGACAGCATAGGCAAACTTTACCCGCTATGGTTATTGAAAACCCTTCCAAACAATGTTTTCTGCTATCTCTCTATATACTACAACGCGCAAGGCATTAACGACAATATAATAGGCTCGTTTGCCGGGGGCGCGCAGGCGATAGGCGACGCGTTTACCTCTATTAAAAGGGGCGACGCGGATGTTATGATCGCCGGCGGTTACGAAACCCTTGTAATGCCGAACAATTTATACACATTTCACATGTTGAACATGATGCAGAAAGATCCTGACTCAAAAACTGCGTTTCGTCCATTTGACAAATTGCGCCAGGGTTTTACGCTTGGGGAAGGCGCGGGCATGGTAATGCTTGAAGAGGCGTCTCACGCTAAGAAGCGCGGGGCAAAAATATACGGGGAAATAGCCGGCTACGGCAACGCTTCAAACGCGCAACATCTTTATGAAACACGCCTTGACGGCAAAGGTTTGAAAACCGCCGTTAAGTTCGCTATGGAAAACTCCTCCATTAATATGAGTGATGTTAACTATATTAACGCAGACGGCATTGCGACAGTTGAAAGCGACAGAACAGAAACAAACGTTATAAAGGAGCTTTTTAACGATTCGGCAAGCAAGTTGGTTGTAAGCTCAACCAAACCGGCGACAGGGCATGTCGGCGCGGCAGCCGGCGCCATAGAGCTGATATTATCCACCATGGCAATTGACAAAGGCGTGATTCCGCCAACGTTAAATCTGCAAAACGCAGACCCTGAATGCGACCTTGATTACTGCCCGAATACCGCCAGAGAGATGAATGTTAACGCGGCTTTGTCGTTAAACCAGGGTTTCGGCGGGATCAATACCGCTTTGCTTGTGAAAAAATTTGATTAATAACGTTTAATATGTTGCAGTTTTAGCGGCCGGTTTTATCAAACCAAACAATTATTGTTTTATTCGCGCCGCAATAATTTTTTAATAAAAGGTTATCTATATATGATTTTAAAGGATAAAGTGATTCTTATTACAGGGGCTTCTCGAGGGATAGGGAAGTCGATAGCCGTTAACGCCGCTAAAGAAGGCGCTATAACTATTGTCAACTACGCGAATAATCGCGAGATGGCGGAAGAGGTTGTAAACGAAATCACTTCATCCGGCGGCGTCGCCAAAAGCTTTCAGGCTAATGTGGCAATAAAAGATGAAGTAGACAAAATGGTTGACGATGTTTTTAATGAGTTTAACCGAATCGACGTGCTGATTAATAACGCGGGTATTATTAGAGACAATTTGTTGCTGACTATGGAGCCTGAAGATTGGAACGATGTGATTAACACAAATCTTGGCGGCCTTTTCAACTGCACAAAAGCGGTGGCAAAGTATATGATGATGAAAAAAAGCGGCAAGATAATAAATATGACTTCGATTGCGGCGGAAAGAGGCGGCAAAGGGCAATCAAATTACGCGGCTTCAAAAGGCGGGGTAAACGCTTTTACAAGGGCTATTGCAATGGAGCTTGCGGCAAAGAAGATTACAGTCAACGCAATTTCGCCAGGCGTGATTGAGACTGATATGAGCGAGACGGTAATAAGAAGGGCAAAGGACAAAATATTGAGCACTGTAGCTTTAAAAAGATTTGGAACTCCAGAAGATATCGCTAAAGTGGCTATCTTTCTCGCCTCGGATGATTCCGGGTATATTACCGGCGAAATAATACACGTTGACGGCGGATTTAGAAATTAATTATGCCGGCCAATAATCGACCGGCGGCATTTAATATTTTTATATTGCGGTTTGTATTTTTAGTTAAAACAAAAGGAGATGTAAATGGAAGAAAAAGAGATATTTGACAAAGTTGCCGAAGCTATTGCCGAAGCATTGGATGTTGAAAAAGACGAAGCTACTCCCGAAGCGATTTTAATGGATGATCTTGGGGCCGAGTCAATTGACTTTCTGGACATTATATTCAGGATCGAAAACGCATTCGGCATCAAAATACCAAGAGGCGGGATGCAGAAAGAGATACTTTCAGCCGACGGCATAAAAGAGGAAGACCTTGTTGTTTCAGGCACACTTACGGAACGCGGCATCGAAAACCTGAAGAAATATATGCCTGAAGTAGACCCTGCAAGGATTACAGCCGGTTTTAAAGCCGACGACATCCCAACTCTTTTTACAGTGCAGACATTTGTAAACCTGGTTACAAAGATTCAGGAAAAACCTGACGCTTAATTGTGAATAGAATAGCCCTGATTGGGCAAAGCTCTATTTTGTTAAGATATAGTCAAACAAATCAGGTTTTCGAAAAAATTATGTTCGTGTATGTTTTCTTCAAATGCAATGAAATAAAACCCTAAAGGGTAAATTCCAATAAACTCAGCTTGTTAGAGTTAAGGCTTTAGCCTTTTATTCATTAGCAAATTTCGAAAATCTTATGCTTTTGAGTATAGAAAGGTTTATTGTTTAATATGAGATTGCTGTTAATAGATAAAATTCTGGAATATGAGAAAGGCGAGTCAGTTACCGGAGTCAAAGAGGTGGCGCTGTCTGAGGATTATTTCACAGACCATTTCCCCCGGTTCCCGGTAATGCCAGGCGCTTTGCAATTAGAGGCTATTGTGCAGCTGGTTTCATGGCTTGTTTTTGTCACAAAGGATTTTTCGGTAAAAACAAGAGTAAAAGAGGTAAGCGGCGTAAAATTTAGCGGTTTTGTCAGGCCGGGCGACAAAATGGTAATCAAGGTCAATATTTCGTCCATTGATGAAAACGGCGCAGAGTTTAGCGCAAAGGTCCTGGTGGACGACAAAACCAGGACAAGCGTAAAAGCCGGTAGTTTAAGTTTTGTCGACATTGCCGAACTGGAAGACCCTGAAGAGGCAAAAACATTCTTCAATATGTTGACGGAGAGAACTGAATAGATGCGATTTTTCCTGTTTGACAAAATTATTAGTTTCGAAAAGGGTTCGGGCGGCAGCGGAATAAAGAATGTGTCGCTTGGCGAAGATTTTTTTATTAAGCACTTTGACCGCGATCCTGTAATGCCTGAACCGCTTGTCATTGAAGCAGTGGCGCAAGTGGGAGGTTGGGTTATAGCGGTTTCATGCGATTATAAATATTCGGCGATAATGGGCAAGGTAGGCAAAGCCAGGTTCCATAGGCCTGTGAGACCAGGCGATCAGTTGCGCATTGACATAGATTTGATTACTTCAAACGATTACGGCTCAACCGTTAACGGCCTGGTAAAGGTAGACGGCGAGGTTGTGGCCGAGATTGAGAGACTCACCTACATTCACCATGAAAGCGACGGCAAGTTAAAAGAGGAGACGCTTAACACCTATATTTATAATAGCGGCGGTTTTCTGGATAGAGACGGCAATTGCAAAGGCGGATAGATTATGGAACGGCGTGTTGTGGTTACCGGCATTGGAGCGGTTTCTCCTATAGGGATAGGCAAGGACGCGTTTAGAGAAGCTATGTTTAGCGGCACATCAGGCGTTGCGGAGATCAGCCTGTTTGACGCATCCGCATTTCCTTCAAAGCTTGGCGCGGAAGTGAAGGATTTTGATTTCAAGGCCGCGCTGGACGGCATGGACGTCCTCAATATAACAAACGACAGACGAGCGCATTTTGCAAACGCGGCGTCCAGGCTTGCAATTGATGATGCGCGCATTGATGAAAAATCGTTAAACTCCACAAAATGCGGAGTCATTTTCGGCTCAGGCATTCACATCCCGGTTTCAAAATCAGACCCTATAATGTTTTGCGATGTAAAAAAAACACTTTCCGACGCAGGATCCTTTAATTTTAATACTTACAGAGATGATGTTTCAGGCGGCGCCGAGCTATCGGTAATTCCCGCAAATCTGGGAACGGTTACCGTCGCAAATCACTTTAAGACAAAAGGTTTATGCTACACTGTTGTTTCCGCGTGCGCCGCGGCCTCGCAAGCGATAGGGCTTGGCATGAGGGCTATAAAGAGGGGCGAACTTGACTTTGCTTTAACCGGCGGATACGATTCAATGATATTTCCATTTGGGGTAGGCGGCTTTTGCCTGCTGGACGCGATGACTAAAAAGAACGACGAGCTTACAAAAGCCATAAAACCTTTTGATAAGAACAGAGACGGTTTTGCGCTTGGAGAAGGCGCGGGCGTAATAGCGCTTGAAGAGTTGGAACACGCTAAAAAACGCGGAGCCCACATTTACGCCGAACTTATCGGGTTCGGCTCCTCGGAAGACGCTTACCGAGTAACCGATCCAAATCCCGACGGCAGCGGCGCGGCCCTGGCAATAAAGAACGCGCTTAACGACGCGCGCATCGGCCCCGGCGATGTTGACTATATTAACGCGCACGGCACCGCGACGCCAAAAAACGACAGGATGGAAACAAAGGCAATCAAAACCGCGCTTGGCGACCACGCTTACAAAACACCTGTAAGCAGCATTAAGTCCATGATAGGCCACCTTGTTTCCGCCGCCGGAGCAATCGAATTTATAGCGTGCGTTTTAGCAATTGAAAACGATTGCGCGCCGCCGACAATCAACCACACAATTCCCGACGACGAGTGCGACCTTGATTATGTGCCTAACAAGGCCAGGAATATGGATATCAACATTGCCTTGTCAAACTCTTTTGGGTTTGGCGGGCAAAATTCAGCGTTGCTCGCAAAGAAATTTAATAATTAAATTAAAAGTAACTGTTCAGCGTGTTTTCACACGACTATACACACCCCTAAATCCACTCTTATTAGAGGGGACTTTTAGGGTAAAAAATCCGCTTTAATCCCCTCTAAAAAGAGGGGTGGCCGCTTGGCGGACGGGGTGTGTAAATCACGCTGAGTATTTGCAATTAAAGAATGTAAGATAAAAATAATATGAGATTCTTATTTGTAGACAGAATACTGGAATTTGAAAAGAATAAATCCGCGGCAGGTATAAAAAATGTGTCGTTTAGCGATGAATACCTGGCAAACATAGCCCCTGGCTTCCCCATCATGCCAAGATCGCTTTCAGTAGAGGCAATTGCCCAGCTTTTTTCTTGGCTTACCATATTTTCAATGGATTTCACTGTAAAACCCATAGCTGTTATGGCGCGAAATATGAAGTTTTATGGAGACGCAAGGCCCGGCGACCAGATGTTTTTAAATGTAGAGATAATGTCAATGCACGAAACCGAGGCGATTTGCAAAGGCACGGTGACGGTAGACGGCAAGATTATTACGGAATTAAACGACGCTATTTGCGCGTTTATCCCCATGGACGAAATGGAGGATGTATCAATTGTAAAGGACATATCTTTTTCGCTGTTTGCAAATAGAAGCGTTAAGGACTACATTAAAAATAAAAGTAATACACTGCGGGAATTTAGCGATCCTGATCGCCACAATTATAAACTAAACCTTGTTGACAATATATTAGAGCTTGAACCCGGCAAACACATTCGAGGCGTTAAGAATTTCGTCAGGTCCGATGATGTAGCTTCCGACCATTTCCCGCGCAAACCTGTAATGCCGGGCACAATGATGATAGAGTCGCTCGCTCAAATATCGGAGAGATTATTAGCGCGTACAGTTAAAGAGAAGAACGGCTCAAATATAAAAATATTGCTAAAAGAGATGACCAAAACCAAGTTTAGGAAATTTGTTGAGCCCGGCGATCAGTTGACGCTGGATGTAAATTTAATAAAACTTGAAGATGATTCCGCCCTGGTAAAGGCAAAAGCCACGGTTGAAGGCAAACTGGCTGTAAGCTCGCAAATTGAGTTTGAGTTTGTCCATTTATAGGCATGATATATTTACCCTCGTATTCCTCCGCCGTTTAAAATACGAAAACCGCGACATTTTAATTTTAACATTATCGTTACTTTTACCCCCTGCTTATCATGAAATTTGGATTTCTAGCTCATCCCAGAAGCGCGCTTGAATTAAGAACTTGTTTACCTCCATACGGGATCCCTTTTATACCTTTTTGCTCAAACGAGTCACTAAAAATGCGTTGCCTTGAGAGAGGGCTTATAAAAGAGTACTTCTTTTTTAAAAATATTGATTCAAAAGACGGAAAAAGCTGCAGCGGCAAGGTGTTTTGCATATATCTTTCACCTGAACAGTTTTTAGAGCATCAGGGCCGGGCTCTTGAATTGATGGAAAGGGCTAGCAATGATCTTAAGGATTGGGGGGCGGAGGTAATTGGACTTGGAGGGTTAACCGGCGTGGCAGGCTCAAGGGGAAAAGAACTAAATGATAAAATATCCATTCCAGTCACAAGCGGCAATTCATTTACCATTTACTCATCAATAAAAGCATTGGAAAGGATAATAAGGGTTGTCGGCGCTGATCTAAGAGATCAAAGAATAGTTGTAATAGGTTTCCCAGGTAGCATAGCCCTTGCCATAGCTGAAATATTAGCTAAAAAAGGCGCGAATTTACTGCTTGTAAGCAAAAGGCAAACCTCATTCCTCAAACAATTTCTATCGTCAATAAATGATGAAACCGACGCTGATATCGAAGTGACCAATAGCATTGACGAGGCGTTAAACAAGTCAAAGATAATATTAACCGCCACATCAACAGGCGGCATTATTGACGCAGGCAAACTTAAACCCGGGACAATGGTAATTGACATTGCGCAGCCAAGGGATGTGATTGAGCAACGAAATATGAGAAAGGATATCCTGATAGTTGACGGCGGCATAGTCTCCCTGCCTGATAACGGCAAGACATATTGCAGGCTTTTTGGCTGGCAAGCCAACGATATACCGGGCTGTCTTGGCGAGACAATAATACTTGCCCTTGAGAACAGGCGCGAGGCCTTTTCAATTGGCAGAAACCTCTCTGTCGAAAAAATAGAAGAGATCGGACGCCTCGGCGAAAAACACGGATTTACCGCTGACAATTTGCGCTATTTTAAGAAATCAATAAGCGACTCTCACATTAAAACATTTTCTAAAAGCTTTAAAACAACTAATTAATTCTTGTTGCGTAAACACAAATAAAAGAAAGTTATGAAACTACTGATAATCGGCCCTTCACGATACAATGACGACGGCTCTATATTAAAAAGAAACAAGGTTCCTTTCCCCAGGTTAAATCTGATTTTCCTTGCAAGCTTAGCGCCAAAAAACGTAGACGTAACAACTGTTGACGAGATAGTTGAGCCTTTGGATATTGAGGCTGATTGCGATCTTGTCGCTATTACAATACTCACCAGCCAGGCTGTGAGGGCGTATGACATTGCGGATGCTTTCAGGAAGAGGGGCAAGAAAGTTGTCATGGGCGGCATACATGTTTCCGCCCTGCCGGAAGAGGCAAAGCAACACGCAGACAGCATTGTTATTGGCGAGGCAGACTATTTATGGGAAACAATTATAAACGATTTTAAAGATAACGATTTAAAGCCGATTTATAAATGCGAAAAACTGCACGATCTAAAAGGCCTGCCAATCCCCCGTTATGATTTGGTAAAAAAAGGCGGTTACATGACATCAACATTGCCGGTGTGGGCGTCAAGGGGCTGTCCTCATAATTGCGATTTCTGCACCGTCACCAAATTCTTCGGAAATACATATAGATTCAGGCCGGTGGATGACGTTGTGCGAGACATAAAAGCTTCAGGCTCAAAAAGATTCTTTTTTATTGACGACAATATAATCGCAAATCGAAAATACTCTGAAGAGCTTTTTACAAAATTGATTCCTTTAAAAATCCGTTGGAACGGCCAAAGCACTATAAACATCGGCAAGTTTCCGGAACTTTGCAGCCTCGCATCCCGAAGCGGTTGTTTCTTTTTATGCATTGGCATTGAAAGCATTAATCAGGAGAGCTTAAAAACGGTTAGCAAAGGGCAAAACAATGTCTCGGACTATTACAAGTATCTAAAGACTATAAAAGATAACGGCCTTTCAGTTCAATTGTCAATGATAGTCGGGTTTGATAAAGATGATGAAACCATCTTTGACAATACTCTAAAATTTGTCTCTGATATAAAACCACATTTAGTCAGTCTAAATGTGCCCATACCGTACCCTGGAACAACATTCACTAAAAACCTTGAAAATGCCGGCAGAATTTTGCACAAAGATTGGTCGCAATACCGCGTAGGCAAAGTTGTTTTTAAGCCTAAATTATTAAGCAGGGACGAGCTTGAAACCAAAGCGGCCTCTACTTTTAAAAAACTATATTCGCTTAATTCTATTATTAGCCGTAGCCTTGCCCAACCCAAAGGCCATTTTGCGCCGTCAATTGCCACAAATTATGTCGCCCGTAAATTTGTCCTTAAAAACGAATGGTTAAACGCAGGTTAAGAAAATAAACATGGATAAAACATTTACATTTAAAAGGCCGTTATGGACGCGTCTTGTTAACGCCCCGGGAAAATTGGCGAGCATTTTTGGATCGGCGCAAAGCTCTATTAACGTTAAAGCCCTAATGGCTAAAGCATCTAAAAGAACCGGGCTGAATGATTTTGGCTCCGACACTTTTCGCGAAGGCCTGAACGTCCTGGTAGACAGCATTAACCGCGAATCAAGGTTGCACACAATCGGCCGCATAGGCATTAGCGGCATGCTGGTTAACTCTCTTGAGGTCAGGTTAAAGGCGCAACACTGGGTAAAGGAACATCCTGAAGTTCTTGACGAACAAATTGAAAAACCTTTTATAATAGTCGGTCTGCCCCGCACCGGCACAACAATTTTAAGCTTTCTGCTTGATATGGATCCTGAAAACAGATCGCTTGTTCACTGGCAGGCGCAAGACCCGGTTCCCCCGCCCGAGCTTGCCTCCATGAACGAAGACCCTCGCATAATGGAAGCCGCAAAAAAACTAAAAATGCTGAACAGGGTATTGCCTAATTTCAGGGCAATACACCCAATAGAAGCAACAATGCCCACGGAATGCATAGAGCTGTTTTCCCATGAGTTTAAGCAGCCAATGTACAGCATGTTCGGCGTGGTGCATAGCTATGTGGAGTGGTTTAAGCAGACCGACATGGAAAGCGCATACAGATATCACAAATTTCTGCTACAGATACTTCAATCGAGAGTCCCCACCCAGACGTGGTCGTTAAAGGCCCCTTTGCATTTGTGGCTGCTTGACGTTGTGGAAAAAGTCTACCCCGACGCAAGGGTTATAATTACACATCGCGATCTTCAAAAAGTAATACCATCCGTATGCAGCCTGGTAAAGGCGTTCCGTAGCTGCTTTAGCGACCGTATCGACACTTCAGATATAGGCGACGAAATAATGACCAGATTTAAAAGAGGCGTTGAAAAAGCAATGGAGTATGAAGACGGCCCCGGCAATTTAGAAATATATCATTTACAATATAACGATTTCATTAAAGACCCGGTTAACGCAGTGAGCAAAATATATGAAAACTTCGGGCTTGAGCCGCGCCCTTTGCATAAAAAGAATATGGAAGCGTGGATGAAGTTTAACCCGAAAAACAAACATGGAAAACATAGTTATTCACTATCCGATTACGGCTTAACATCGCCCCAGGTTAAAGATACGTTTAAAGAGTATGCCGCGCGATATAACATCCCTTTGGAGGATAAGGGTTAGTGGGAGCATTCACAAGTCAGAAAGGTTTAACAAATGAAAACATCAATCGCCATGCGGCTCTTTCCAAATGTTTCGTTGCCTGTAAAGCTTCAACTCTTAAATGAAAATCTATTTTGCGATCTGAAATACGCCCCAAAAGTTATTGAAGGCATTGTTTATAATCTGCTGCAATGGCCGTCAAGCGTTATTGAATCGATAAAATATGATAACATCATAAAATCCACCGAAATAACAAAACCTCCAATTTTTATCATAGGATTCTGGCGCAGCGGTACAACTCATTTGCATAACCTCATGGTTAAAGATCCTCAATTCGGGTTTGTATCGCAATTTTCAGTGGCATATCCGCAAAGCTTTATAGTTAATTCATGGATGAAAAACATTGCCGCCCGTTTTGTGCCAAAGACCCGCCCCATGGACAACATGCCCCTCGCTTTTGATCTGCCGCAGGAAGAGGAGTTTGCCCTATGTTCCATGTTGCCGGCCAGTTTTTACCACGCGTTTACATATCCTAAAAAGGCCGGCGAATATTTTGATAAATACGCGATGTTTGATGGCGTTAGCTCTGAAATGAAAAAGGAGTGGCAATCATATTATACATACTTCCTGAAAAAAACAACTTACGTTAACCACGGCAAACAACTTGTATTAAAAAACCCTGTAAACACCGGCCGGGTTAAGCAAATTTTAGAGATGTTTCCAGAGGCGAAATTTATACATATTTACCGAAATCCGTACGAAGTCTACATGTCAAACGTCAACTTTTTTAACAAATTTACACTGGGGCCGACGCTTCAAGACCTTCCCGATAGTAGCGAAATGGAACAAAATGTTATTCATAGATATAAAAAAGCCATGGAGCGGTATTTTAAAGATAGCAATTTAATCCCGCCCGGCAACCTTGTTGAAACACGATATGAGGATTTAATAGAGTCGCCAAAAGAGATATTGCAAAACATTTACAGCCGGCTCAATCTCCAGGGCCTGGATGACACAATAGGAAATATGCGAAATTATCTTGCAGGCTTAACCGATTTTAAACGCAACAAACACAACTTTAGCCCTGAAGTAATTGAAAGAATTAAACGCGAGTTTGATTTCACAATTAAGAAATGGGGATACACAGTTCCTTAACACAGAAGCCACATCGCATTTTATACAAAATCCCTATAAACCAGTTCTTCAAACCGTTGACACACATTAATAGAGCTTTCATCATATAGAGGCGTCATTTGCATTAAAATTACAGCAGCTATCTCATTTTTAGGATCAACCCAGAAAAAGGTATTAAACGCGCCCATCCAGCTATAGCTCCCGGATGACCGCATATTGTCATTTTTAGTTTCCTGAACACAAATCTGAAAACCCAGACTAAACTTGTCTCGCCCGGCGCCCAGAGGAAAAGGCTTTGACGCCCCCTTTATTACTTCAGGCAATGTTTCAACAACAAGCCCGTTAATCTGGTTTTGCGTCATTATCTCTATTGATTCTTCGCTAATTATTCTTGTGTCGCTCAACCTTCCCCTATTTAACAACATCTGTAGAAACACGAGGTAGTCAGTTGCCGTTGAATATAATCCGCCGCTACCGTCAATTGATATGCCCGCATATCTTGAATTCTGCATTTCAACAAGAAGATTATCTTTTTTACAATGCAATGTAACCAATCTGGAGTATTTATCCTGAGTAAACGCAAAAAAAGTATCATTCATGCCCAATGGATCAAAAACAGTGTCCTTAAAATAGACGTCCAAAGGTTTTCCGGTTATCCTTTCAATAACTTCGCCCAATACCCAGTATCCCTCCCCATACATCCATCTACTACCAGGCTCAAAAAGCAAAGGCAAATCCCGGGGACTTCTGCCTGTTTTCATTCTCAAAAGATTGAGCGTGTGGTTAAAACAACTGTATCCTATACCGGATGTGTGTGTTAACATATTCCAGATCGTTATCTCATTTTCCGCCGGTCTGGTTGAATAAGAGCAATCTTTTTTGTTAAAATTGACAATTACATTCGGCTTTTTAAGTGAAGGAATATATTCAGATACCGGATCATCCAGGCTTAACCTGCCCTGTTCAAGCAGAGCCATAAAAGCAACCGCAGTAATAGGCTTGGTCATTGAAGCAATTCTGAATATTGCGTCTTTATGCATATCAACATTGCGCGCGCTATCCATTTTGCCGAAACCTTTATGGTAAAGTACCTTTTCTCTATTACCAACAATAGCTACAACTCCGGGAATCTGTTTTTGATCTATAGCGCTTTGAAATAATTTGTCTATATCCATAGATTATGCCTCAAGGCGCAACCTAAAATATTCCAGGTTGCATAATTTGAATTAATGATGAAATACTTTAACTGCCTGATCAATTATAGTGAATATATACTCAAAAGCATTAGGTTTTCGAAATTAGCTAATGAATAAAAGGCTAAAGCCTTAACTCCGGCAGCATGGTATTGTTGGAATTTACCCTTTAGGGTTTTATTTCATTGTGTTTGAATATAACCATACGTAAATATTATTTTTCAAAAACCTGATTTAGTTAACTATATTATCCTTACAATTTAAAAGATAGTGTTTCAAACCGCAAGGATAATTAATATTGCTATTCACTCGCTTCCGCTTTTACCAATTACCAGCATCCCGATTACCATTTACCGGCTTTTTGTAGTATAATACCATATATGCCTTATTTAGTATTATATACCCCCTGTTTAGGAGTAATTTATGAAATATCGAGCGGCTATAGACTATTTTGATAAAGATAACCTGAATACAAAGATACGAGACTGCCTTGAGTGGGTAAACTGGAAGGATCGTATATATCCGGATAGCAGGATATATGTCAAACCAAACCTGACGTTTCCTGAATTTCGGCGCGGGGTGACCACATCTCCGCATTTTCTGGCCGCGGCGCTGGATGTTTTAAAGGAGCGGACGCGCCATATAACAGTGTTTGAGGCTGACGGTGGAAACAATTCGTATCCGGCGGAAAAAGCGTTTGAAACTCACAACCTGTATAAAATCTGCAAGGAGCGCGGCATCCGTTTAATTAATCTCTCACGCGAGGAAAGGACATATGTTGAAGTTTCAACTCCTTACGGGAAGCAGTCGTTGCCCCTTAGCAAAGAGATTGTTGAAAACGCGGATATGACGATTAGCGTGCCGGTTCCAAAAATGCACTTTGTTGCAAGGTACACCGGGGCTGTTAAAAACCATTGGGGGGCAGTGCCGGATTCAATGCGGCTGCGAAACCATTTTTATCTTGAATACGCCCTGCCTGAAATTATGAAACTGATGAAATCAGGCATAACAATTGTTGACGGAGAATATTTTCTGGACAATAACGGCCCTGTTAACGGCGATCCCGTTAAAATGAACATTGTTATGGCAACCGATAGTCCATTGAGCGCGGACATCGCGCTTATGGAACTTATGGATGTGAACCCGAACCGGGTTGAATATATTCAAACCGCGCTTAAAAAATGCAACGGGCCTAAATCAATTAATGAAATAGAGTTCAATACCGGCCTTGCCAAATTTAAAACTCACGCTTTCACATACCAACGGGACCCAATGGATTACCTGGCGCTGGTAGGATTTAAAAGCAGGCTGGTAACCTGGCTTGTATATCTATCCCCCCTACGCGACATGGCGCACAAGCTTGTAAAAACATTAAGGGGAAGCTCAAGGCAGGTAAACACATATTACACAGGTATTGAACATGAAGCAGGTAGCCGGTAATTGGTTATCGGTTATCGGGGAAAAGCAAAAGCGAAAAGCCCGTCATTAGTAATAGGTTATCAGTTATCGGTAAAAGCGGGATGCGCTGAGAGCGGATAGTAGAAGCTGGTAATTGGTTATTGGCCATCGGTAAAAGCAAAAAGCGAGAAGCATAGAACGGGGATGACACGGATTACGCGGATTTGCGCGGATAAAAGCGGAAGCGAGTAGTCGGTAATTGGTTATCGGTAATTGGTAAAAACAAAAGCGAAGAGACGGTAATTGGTAATCGGTTATCAGTTATCGGTAAAAACAAAAGCGTAAAACATAGGATACGCAGGTTGGGTAGAGGCTCGAAACCCAACGTTAATTAAATTCATAAATTTTATCAAACATTTGGCAAAAGCTCCCCCGTGTTTGTCATACCCGGCTTGATCGGGCATCCAGTAAATAAGGTATTCATCTTCTAATCAGGATTCCCGATAAAAGTCTTTGGAAAAGAGATGCGCCGCGATTGCATTTCAAAAGCGCCAATCTTATAACTTATTGACGTCAATAGCTTTACAACTTCCGAAAAATAGTTTGCGGAAATACGGCGTATGAATCTGACAAAAAGCCCGTATTTACAGAAATAGTATTCATCATTAGCAAGCGTGAAGTCTTATTTTTATTTAATACTTATTAACAGTCGCTATTAACGGCCGTTCTATATTCATTTTATTCTAAACGGTTGATTGGGAATGTATAACTCTATTTTTTTGTGGGTCAACCAGCATATCGTATGCGGTTTCGGCGATAAATTGATTATTTTTTATAGAAGAATAATTTCGGCTTGTAATTGTTGCTTCTATTATGTTATGGTTTATACCGTAATGTTTTTATTTAAGATGTGTTGGCTGTTATCATCAACTGTAAATACCATGGAAAGCTCTGGTTAAGTTCCACAATAACGGTTATTTCCGCTTCTACTCATTGTTATCCTTGAATGGGATAACAGTTTACGTTGTTTATTAAATTAATACGCTGAACAGATATACTTTAAACCACAGATTTACAGCGAGCCTTGAATAAGAAAGAAAGCGCGCATAAAAAGCGCTTTTATGGCTAATTTGTGACTGCGATATGTAAAATGAATGAACCTGTTTTACCGTCGCAAGGGATGTTAATAAACTTTTAAATAGTTTTGTTGAAAGGAGCGGAAAATGACTAATGAAGGAGCTATATGGGGTTTTTATTATAAAGAACCAAATGAAAACAAAGATCAACAAGCGGCTCTGAAGTTCACAGGTGAATTGAAGTGGATTTCCGACCACCAAGCTCGAGGATGGATCAAGATAAATGAGGGGCAATCTTTGTGCCCATGCAAATGCAAGGTTTTAGATTTCTACCTTGAAGCGTCTAAGGATTTGTATTTTAAGAAAGATTTTTTAGAAGCTAAAGCTGATCATTTATACAGTCAATTGGCAGCCAAGCCGTTTGGAGATCCTGAAAGAAACGAGCTTTTCAGGCAATGGATCGACACTAATTTTGATCTGACGTTGGAAAATAATCACCAGAAAATCGCAGATGGTATTTTTGGAAAAAACACCGGCGGCAAAGAGACGCCACGGCCGGACCTGATATCCTCCCGTTGTCTGCCGCACACCGGCAGCGGATATTTCTTTCATAAAGATTGTTATGGCCGGCTAGGATATAGTTTAAGCCCGGACAATGAGATGTATATTAATGAAATATATTTCTTAGAACCTGAATCGACCGCTAATCTTCTTAAAAAAGATATTTTCATACTGCCGACGCCGGCCCAATGCTTTAAAAGGCTTGCAGTCCTTACGGTGGTCGGCAATGAGGGCACCTATAAACTGGTTCTCTGCAATAAGGGCCATTCCGCCCTTGTGATTAATAACACCGCATATTCATTTGAAGAAGGCGGGTGGAAAACATTTAGTCCTCCGCAAAAGTATATTTGTGAGAGAGAGAAACGCCCAATTGTAGTTCAAGAGATATCAACCCATGATGACTGGTTTTATCCTCATGACGTTGAAACCGAAGCTGCAGGCGTCTCCATGCCATGGTACGCATTATTATACCTTCCATTTTCAATCCCAATAATACCGTTTGATTTGGCTTTTAGAACAGCGGGAATGTTTTTTGATGAAGTCGGCCCTATTTTCCCATTCTTTTTCCCAGGAGGAATGTGTTCTGATCAAAGCGTTATTGCATTAAACATCAATGGAGGAAAACCGCTTTTAACGCCCTTTGATGTCTTTAATTTGGTTAAGGAGAAACTACCCGTTACCCAAACGTACTTTGTTTCCGGCAAATGTGAAACGGAACACATCGACAACCCAGGCGATAAAGCAAAATGTTATAACAATGTTAAAAATGACGTTTCCAAATGGATGGAAGGCCTAACAATAGACCCAGCCCCATCAAAAAGTATTCTAAATTGGCAATAAAACAAAATTAGACAAAATCAGTTGAAATTGGTAATCGGTTATCGGTAACAAGCAAAAGCAAAAGCCGGTAATCGGTTATCAGTAATTGGTGATCGGTAAAAATCAAAAATGAAAAGCTGGTCATTGGTTATCGGTTATCGGTAAAAGCGAAAAGCGAGAAGCATAGAACGCGGATGAGGCGGATAACGCGGATAGGCGCGGATAAAAGCGGGAAGTTGGTAAATGGTCATATTACCGAGGCCAATAATAAAGCTACTATATTGAATTTAAATATTTTCCTTTAATTCCCCCTCCCTTGATGGGAGGGGTTAGGGGAGGGTGATAAAATTCGCGCAAAAAAAATGGTATCATATGCTCTGCCCTAGGTCATAAGTTATTGGGAATTGGTAAAAAAGCAAAAGGGGCTTGTTGGAATATGGTTGACTTTCAATCTCTCTGGTTATAACATTATTATAACATTGTAATATAAACATTTAGATTCTTACTCCGTGATTCTGAGGATTTATCTCTCAGAATGTGTAGAAAGTCTTATATATCAATGGGCTACGGTTACGAGATTAGTGTGGCTAAAGTGATCTAAAGTTAAAAATGATCTAAAGTTTCGGAATATTTTTATATATATACCAGACTCGCCACCTTTGGTGGCGAGTTAAACGTTTGGCTCTGGAAGCGGTCATTGCGCTCTATTAAGAAGATTGACTGAGTTTTAATGCTTACGTCTTCACCACCGCCTGCGGCGATGGTTTTAATAAACAAAATACCGAAACTTTAGCCACTTTTAACTTTAGATCACTTTAGTCACTTAAAAAACGAGTAAACATCTAAACACAGTTTAAGCTAAAAATATTTCAAATATCTTTGGCTAGATTTAGATTGGTATTGCGCTGCTATGGTTGGTAGTAAATTAAAAAAGGATAATAAAATGAAACGCAAGATTTGCGCAATTGGAAATAGTTATGGTGTTTCAATTCCCAGAGACACGCTAAATAAACTTCATTTAAGTCCCGGCGATCTGGTTGAGGTTGTATTAAATGAAAAAACCGGCAAAATTATCATTGAACCGGCAGAGCCGGAATGCAATAACAAAACTATTGATATTGAGTTTGCTAAACAAGTCAATGGATTTATAAACCGATACAGGCCCGCCCTTAAAGAACTGGCTAAATAATGAAATATTTAACCTCTGAACAGGCGATATTTATCAATTACCGGTTAATAGAAGAGACCGGTGGCAGCCATGGCATACGCGACATAGGGCTTTTACAATCAGCAGTTGCGCGCCCCATGTCATCATTTGATAAACAGGAGCTTTATCCTGATCTGTTCACAAAAGCCGCTGCTTTTATGCATTCTCTAATCAAAAACCATCCATTTGTCGACGGCAATAAACGAACGGCAATCACTTGCGCCGCGATTTTTCTACAAATAAACAACTATATGATAAATGCGTCAAACAGCAAGCTTGAAAAATTTACTTTAAAAGTTGCAAGCGAAGCTGTGGAACTAGATGAAATTGCGCAATGGTTTAAGGACAATTCGATTAAATCGTGATTTCAATATCTTAAGGGATCGTAGGGCGGAGGGTAAAAGCAACCACAGATTTCACTGATTACACAGATGAAAGCAAGAGCGAGAAGCCGGTAATTGGTAAAAACAAAAGCGGGAAGCATGGAACGCGGATGGCGCGGATTTTCGATCTCTGCTCCGCGCTACACTATTTTATTGTTGCCGGTTAAATAATCTAAGGCAATAATAAATAACATTAAACTATTGCATAATTTTGTTAAATGAAAATAGAGACAAATAGCTCTACACGGCTTGACAAGACCGTTTTATCGGTAGTTGATCATTTTGATAATTCCGACGAAAAAAATTAT
The DNA here is from genome assembly GCA_021777105.1 of Candidatus Anammoxibacter sp. Lineage (GTDB taxonomy): Bacteria > Planctomycetota > Brocadiia > Brocadiales > Anammoxibacteraceae > Anammoxibacter_B. Next base: position 116,948 of record JAIQZQ010000015.1, on the reverse strand, counting down.
TAGAGATCACAATCGCCGGAAGAGAGATTGCAGCGCATTGAGCAACTTAGGAGATTAAATTATGGAGATAAGGAACGCGAAAGACTTCAAAGAGTTCTTGAAATTGTTAAAAGAGAATCAGGGTGAGTATTTATTAATCGGCGGTTATGCGGTTGGATATTGATATTTGGATTGCTATAGAAACAATTAGGGTCACAGTTTTGTCTACAATAATATACCGGCCCCTGATAATCTATTTCTTATCATACTCTTAACTTAATTAAATTACGTTTCTTGAAGTTCCGCCACCTATCCCTTTACCGGAATCCACGCTATCCCAAGTCTTTGCATTCGCCTCTATTCTATGAGCAGATTTATAAAATAGCTTTGAAATATCTCTAAGCATCTTATCCTCGGTATACGAAACAGTTACTTCCGTTTTTGACTTTAAAGCCTTTTGTAATTTTTTTACAAATTTTAAAAATGATTCCTGATGCTGCCCAAGTAGTCCTCTCCCTTTTCCAGTAACATAAGATGTCTGTAATTTATCAGCTATCCTTTGCAAAAGGTTGCCGGGGATAGTATAAGAATCACTCTCCTGTGGAAGATCTTTGCCAAATAGACGCGTGACTTCATAAATCCCATGCCCCCAATTTTTGCCTTTTTTAGCTACCGCTAGATTCAATTGCAATTCCACAATCCACCTGTTAGGAGTTGGCAGCGGAATCTCAAATGCCAGGAAATATTTTAAATCTCTATAATCGCCATCGTCATCTTTTAAAGCATACCGATTCTTTACTCCGTAATAGTTTGAATTTTTTACAACTTCCTTAAATTCATTCGACTCCTGTATAAGAATATCGGCCATATAGAGTTCCTCAATATCAGTAAACCACATTGTAGCTCTAGAACCGTCATTGATCTTCTTTGGCAGGTACCCGCGTTTCTTTATCTTATTCTCAATATTCTCAGGCTTTTTTACAGAACCCTCGACTTTCTTTGCGGGAACCCGTAAAGATTGTTGTAATTTTCTAAGAAATGCCATCAATACCTTCTGCCCGGCATCTCCCTTTTCTACAAGTTCGTCTATTTGAGCATCTAACTCATTTGAGAGAGGAGCTCCAGGATCAGGCCACTTATATGCCTTCGAGGACTCTGCCGGCGAGCCGGGTCTCCAGCCATAAGCAGCTATCCCTATATTCTTAGTCTCCAGTATTTGTATTGGGGATTTCTGCTTTATCTCTACCTCTTGTTTAGGATCATTCCCACACATAGATTGTTTTAACCTACAATAAAAGATGATAAGAAATTGTTTTTTAAAGAGAAGTAATTATAATAATATAAACGTAAAATTCAAGGAAAACCTTCGGAGCCATATCTTTATTGTTAACAAAGACGTTTCTATACGTCTAATTATCTCGTGTAAATTCAGGATCAACAGGATAAAAGCGGAAACGAGAAGCCGGTAATTGGTTATTGGTTATTGGTTATCGGTAAAATCAAAAGCGGGAAGCATAGAACGCGGATGAGGCGGATTACGCGGATTGGCGCGGATAAAAACAAAAGCAACCACAGGTTTAACAGATTACACAGATAAAAGCAAAAGCAACCACAGATTTCACCGATAAAAGCAAAAGCGAATTAACCACTAATCTACACTAATCTACACTAATAAAAAACAAAGGGCAAAAGCATAGAACGCGGATGACACGGATTACGCGGATTGGCGCGGATAAAAGCAAAAGCAACCACAGATTTCACAGATTTCACAGATAAAAGCAAAAGCGTAAAGCGCGGAGAGCGAAGAATGCGTAGGTTGGGTAGAGGGACGAAACCCAACATATTTTATGTTTCAATTCCTTATCGGCAAGATTAAAATCCAATCACAAATCACAAATCATCAATTGTCAATCGTCAATCGTCAATTGTCAATTGTCAATGTTTTTGCTTGGTTTCAATTCCTCATAGGCAAAACAAGGGGAATTTTAGATTTTGAATTCTAAATTTTAAATGACTGCCTCATTTATTAACGACGCCACTCATACTGAGGGCGCCAATTCCATGTTAATAGAAAATTGATGTTATGTTTTTATTGTTGGTTTTCCGATTAGGCTTTCTAAAGGAATGTGAAGATTAAAATGGAGTTTCCGAATCATATTTAAAGTAAGATTTCTTTGATGATTAAAAATTTCTGAAATGCGGCCTCGTTTCCCTATAAATGGCTCTAAATCCTTTCGGGATAAATCCATTTGCTCCATTCTAAACTTTAATGCTTCTACTGGATCAGGCGGGTCAATTGGATAATGCTTTTCTTCATATGATTCCACTAAAACCAAAAGAATATCGAGTTTATCTCCTTCTTTTGTATTTTCATTAGCTCCCCAAAGTTTTTCAATTTCGATGAGAGCTTTCTGATAGTCTGTTTCTGTTTTTATTGGATAAATGTCCATTATATAACCTCTGCATTAATTTTATTATACTGTTGATGAGTCCCAATAAATCTAACAAATATTGCTTGACGGCAATAATCAATTGCAATGATTAGACGATACTTGTTTCCGGCGATATTAAAAACCGCTCGATTATTTTTTAGAATACTAACGGAACGAAATTGTTTTTTAATATCATGCGGAGTTTGCCATTTTGCCTTTTTTGCTTCAGCATACTAGGCTTCTAAAGGAGCTTTTGCCTCAAAATATTGCGCCGATGATTCCCAAAACTTTCGCAAAGCGCTTTTTGCAATTATCCTCATATTAAAAATCATACCACGATACCATCCTGGGATCAAGAAAAAGAAAAACAAAAGCAAGCGACTAAAATGAAGGAGCTTTTTAGATTTGTCACTATTCCATCATAGCGCCTGCAAATAATATATATACCTAAACTTTAGTTCACTTTAGTCACTTTTCCGGTTTATCCGGGTTAGGCAATCAAGGCTTGAATCTAGAATGTAAAATCTCCCCCGTTTCAATTCCTTATAGGCAAGATAAAAACCAAATCATCAAAGGCAAAAGCAAGCGTTTTTTTAGACAGGATTTACAGGATCAGCAGGATAAAAGCGGATGGCGCGCTTCGTAATTACTCAGCATAAACTCAGCGAGGTGAGAGGTAATTGGTTATTGGTTATCGGTAAAAACAAAAGCAACCACAGATTTCACAGATTACACAGATAAAAGCAAAAGCAACCACAGATTTCACAGATAAAAGCAAAAGCGAATTAACCACTAATCTACACTAATAAAAAACAAAGGTCAAAAGCATAGAACGCGGATGACACGGATTACGCGGATTGGCGCGGATAAAAGCAAAAGCAACCACAGATTTCACAGATTTCACAGATAAGAGCAAAAGCGGGACCACGAAAATCCACGAAAAAAAAAGTAAAGCAAAAGCAACCACAGGTTTAACAGATTACACAGATAAAAGCAAAAGCGGAAAGCGCGGAGAGCGAAGAATGCGTAGGTTGGGTAGAGGGACGAAATCCAACATATTTTATGTTTCAATTCCTTACAGGCAAGATTAAACCCCAATTACAAATCATCAATCGTCAATCGTCAATGTTTTTGCTTGGTTTCAATTCCTTATATGTGCAATGAAAGTACACGTAGTTTTGCCTCCTGCCAGGATGTTGCAGTTTCAATTCCTTATAGGTTCAATGAAAGACATATGACCGGGCATTGACGGTGCGAATTAACGTGTTTCAATTCCTTATAGGTTCAATGAAAGGGAAGGCACAAAATGGCAAATTGACTACAGACCAAAGTTTCAATTCCTTATAGGTTCAATGAAAGCAGGATGTTGACCTGCCTTGTTCGCTCAACAAGCGTTTCAATTCCTTATAGGTTCAATGAAAGCCTTCGTCAACAACATCGTCAGACTCCCTTTTGTCGTTTCAATTCCTTATAGGTTCAATGAAAGACCTCAAACTCCCCTCCCGTATCATTAACAACCGTGGTTTCAATTCCTTATAGGTTCAATGAAAGGCGGTTATGCTTGAGCCTGACAATATAGCCTTCTTCGTTTCAATTCCTTATAGGTTCAATGAAAGTAAAAACACTTGTGCTTTCTGGGACTTCTGTAACTTGTTTCAATTCCTTATAGGTTCAATGAAAGAATTATCCGTGGGATCGCCTACGCTGGGATCACTCAGTTTCAATTCCTTATAGGTTCAATGAAAGGATGTGTTAAAGATAAACACGCGTTGCGAGAACAAGTTTCAATTCCTTATAGGTTCAATGAAAGTTTACCTGGAAGGCTCAAGCCTCCTGGGCAAGGCAGGTTTCAATTCCTTATAGGTTCAATGAAAGTATTAACAAATTTAATAATTAAATTTTCTAATTAGTTTCAATTCCTTATAGGTTCAATGAAAGGCGAATTGTTTTAAGGCCTCTTCTGTGTTTCCTAAGTTTCAATTCCTTATAGGTTCAATGAAAGCTGAACAGGCTGTCTATGTCGCAGTAATGCCATTGTTTCAATTCCTTATAGGTTCAATGAAAGGATACGATATATGAGAAGGTTACCTAGGGAGCAATAGTTTCAATTCCTTATAGGTTCAATGAAAGAAACAGGAGCTTTAAGATTGTTCTTTAACCCGACCAAGTTTCAATTCCTTATAGGTTCAATGAAAGGCGTTTTTTCGGCCTAATAAAATCAATGGGTTATGACTTAAAATGGGGGTAAATCAGGCCCTATTTTTCGTCAACCTCTGATAACGTTAAAACGCCGGGGGGTTGACATAGGATTGTAACATATTGATTTTTAGAGAGATATGATATTTTTATATTATTTTTTATGCGCATATTACGAATTTGGGCGACAAAAGCTAGGGGTTGACAGGTTAAAGTATGTTATCAACCGGCCTTTTGTCGCTCCCAATTATTGACTTTTCAAGCCACTTTTCGTTCCTTGATGCAAAAACAATAAGAGAGTCGTCGTTTTTCATAATTTTGCCCGCCCTAATCTTCAACTCTTCAAATTTTCCTTCGGATATCTCCCCTTCAAATACGGAGTTTTGAATATGGTTAAGATATACCCTGTGAATCTAAGGTCTGCCATTAAAATCGCCGGCAATAGAAATCGTATATAATCGTCAATATTGAGGAGTATTCTACCATTGCCTACACACAAGGTCTGTCCCTAAAGTCGTCTCTAATGACTTTGCGCGCTTCACGCTTCTTATCCTCGCAAATCAATCCAGATTTTCTAAATCGTCCAGGTCTTTATGCCTACCGCTCGCTTTCTTATTTATTTTTAAATGATTAAGGTTAATAATATTAATTTCTATACCGTCAACCAAATCAACAACTTTCGAGGTATAACAGTCATTGAAACTAACACCTGATATTGTTGTGATAATTTCAATACGCATGGGCGGAGAACCCATCCGTATAATATTGCCGTTTTGTAAAAACAGTTCTTCAGAAACGGTTTCTTCTGGAAATCCAAATTCTTTTAAAGCCTCCGTTATTTTATTCGCATTTTCCGGGTTAACGGCTATCCATATATCAATATCCTGAGTTGCGCGTGGGTAGCCATAATACCCGACAGCATATCCGCCGATCAGCAAATATTCAACGTTCTTCTCTTTTAACAATTTCAAGAACTCTTTGAAGTCTTTCGCTAGCTTTATCCCCATAGTTTAATCTCCTAAGGCTCTCAATGTGCATCAACCGTTCTTGCGGCGATTGTGATTTCCAATAACTTTTTTCGTCGGAATTATCAAAATCATGAGCTACCGATAAAACCGTTTTGTCAAGCCGTGTAGCCCCATTTGTCACTGTTTTCATTTAAATCGTCCTTTTTGTAATTTAATAAAACCCTGCAAAAGTTTAATGTTAAATATTATACCCTTTGGTCATTTAACCGTTAACAAAAAAATAGTTTTGCTCAGAGAGCAAAACGCAGTTGGCAACAGCAAAAGCATAGAACGCATTATTCGGTAATCGCTAATCATCAATCAAAAATGTCTTTATTTGTTTCAATTCCTTATAGTTAATAGAGATTTTGAATTTTGAATAACAGACACATTTTCTTGCAACGCTATGGTTAAATCTTACATTATTAATGTCAGTAAATCACTTACGCAATCAAGGCAGGAATCTAAAATTCAAATTTTAAAATTCAAAATCTCATCCGTTTCAATTCCTTATAGGCAAAACAAGGAAAATTTTGGATTTTGAATTCTACATTTTAAATGACGGGCACATTTCGGAGCTACGCTATGGGTATATATTACATTTTAAATGCAGGAAAATCCATTAGCCAATCAAGGCTTGAATATAAAATCCAAATTTTAAAATTCAAAATCTCATACGTTTCAATTCCTTATAGGCAAAACAAGGGAAATTTTGGATTTTGAATTCTACATTTTAAATGACGGGCACATTTCGGAGCTACGCTATGGGTATATATTACATTGTAAATGCAGGAAAATCCATTAGCCAATCAAGCCTTGAATATAAAATTCAAAATCTCATACGTTTCAATTCCTTATAGGCAAAACAAGGGAAATTTTGGATTTTGAATAACAGACACATTTTCTTGCAACGCTATGGTTAAATCTTACATTATTAATGACTCTGTTGATTTACCCTGTTTTTGAAAAGTTGCCAAAAATTAAGTCTTTTAATACTAACAACTTACAACATGCGATTTTTCAAAATAGCCGTTTTTTTGAGGTTAATCAACAGAGTCATTAATGTCAGTAAATCACTTACGCAATCAAGGCAGGAATCTAAAATTCAAATTTTAAAATTCAAAATCTCATCCGTTTCAATTCCTTATAGGTTCAATGAAAGTATGAAAAAAGGGGCTGTAAAACATGATCCTTCGTTGTTTCAATTCCTTATAGGTTCAATGAAAGTGCTCCCTGAGCCCAAATGGCTATCAAATATTTTGTTTCAATTCCTTATAGGTTCAATGAAAGTCCGCAAATTTCGAGTCTGGAATATTGCCGACGCTAGTTTCAATTCCTTATAGGTTCAATGAAAGTACCTGATCGAGGGTCGGGGCGGCCTGGGAGCCGGGTTTCAATTCCTTATAGGTTCAATGAAAGGAAAGTTATTTCATGCGTCTCATTCCATTTCTTTTGTTTCAATTCCTTATAGGTTCAATGAAAGGCCACTGATTTCTCGCGTATTAAGGAAGGCTCGCGTTTCAATTCCTTATAGGTTCAATGAAAGGGTAATGGGTTTGGCGGCGCGGATGCTTTATCTTTGTTTCAATTCCTTATAGGTTCAATGAAAGTCCGCCCCTCGGCCCGCTCTTCTACCCACAATCGCGTTTCAATTCCTTATAGGTTCAATGAAAGGTCTGCCATCTCAACTATAGCCGTGCTATATTGCCCGTTTCAATTCCTTATAGGTTCAATGAAAGCTGAGCCTGAGCCTGAATCTACTGATTATATTATTGGTTTCAATTCCTTATAGGTTCAATGAAAGGAAAGGCCTTTTCTTTTTATTAACAACAATATTTATCACGTTTCAATTCCTTATAGGTTCAATGAAAGTTTGACACAGTATGCAATGGCAAAGGTGTTTAATCCGAGTTTCAATTCCTTATAGGTTCAATGAAAGAGGCTGTATTATTGAATTCGCGTCGGATTTATCACGTTTCAATTCCTTATAGGTTCAATGAAAGAAAGAACTATGAAGCCCCTGCTCGTATTTCTTTGTAGTTTCAATTCCTTATAGGTTCAATGAAAGGCTCACGAAAGCGACGGCGACTTGGCCGATATCGAGGTTTCAATTCCTTATAGGTTCAATGAAAGGAATTCAGCAGCTTGTCTACTGAAATGGTTTTATTAGTTTCAATTCCTTATAGGTTCAATGAAAGATAAAAACTGGTAGGCCAAATATGCTTCTAATTAGTTTCAATTCCTTATAGGTTCAATGAAAGGCTAACGGTCAAGTCGGCCATGTAAATTTAACCCCGTTTCAATTCCTTATAGGTTCAATGAAAGGTTTTAAATTCCGTTATTGGACGGGTAACTTAAGGTGTTTCAATTCCTTATAGGTTCAATGAAAGGTTCATCCCACTCAAAAACCTGTTGCGCTTTACCGCGTTTCAATTCCTTATAGGTTCAATGAAAGAAATTGCAGTTGCTAATTCGGTCAAGAAGAAAACCAGTTTCAATTCCTTATAGGTTCAATGAAAGTCATCCCCCCTCCCGTCAAAAAGTTGAAATAACAAGTTTCAATTCCTTATAGGTTCAATGAAAGCTTCCCACATTATTTTTACACCTTGCCCAAAAAGTGTTTCAATTCCTTATAGGTTCAATGAAAGCCGTTTTTTCGGCCTAATAAAATCAATGGGTTATGACTTAAAATGTGGGTAAATAAGGCTCTATTTTTCGTCAACCTCTAATAACGTTAAAACGCCGGGGGGTTGACATAGGATTGTAACATATTGATTTTTAAAGAGATATGATATTTTTATATTATTTTTTATGCGCATATTACAAATTTGGGTGACAAAAGCTGGGGGTTGACAGATTAAAGTATGTTATCAACCGGCCTTTTGTCGCTCCCAATTATTGACTTTTCAAGCCACTTTTCGTTTCTTGATGCAAAAACAATAAGAGAGTCGTCGTTTTTCATAATTTTGCCCGCCCTAATCTTCAACTCTTCAAGCTTTCCTTCGGATATCTCCCCTTCAAATACGGAGTTCTGAATATGGTTAAGATATGCCCTGCAAAGCTTGAGCATTTTCCCACACCTGCCTTTGTCAACATCATATACTGCTATTATATACATAACTAAATATAGCTAAAAATATTTGAAATTTTAGTAAGCATTTCTACGTTATAGTTAATATTGAGTACATTAACCGTGTTGATGTTAATTTAATTATAAAGGTATTTGCTTTTTAACTATAACTTCCAAATAAGTTACGGCAAAACGAAAAATTGATAATGCTGTTAAATTTGTAATAAGTTAATAAATTAACGCAGAGTACGCAGAGTACGCAGAGTACGCAGAGTACGCAGAGTACGCAGAGTACGCAGAGAAAAACAAAAGCGATATATATTTATTAATAGTTTAAACAAAATATTCGTATATTTCTCTGCGCTCCTCTGCGCTATTTGCGGCCTCTGCGTTTATTTTAACAAAAGGCTGTTTATATAAAGCTTAACGATAAAATAGTAATATAAAAAATGCGCCGTACGCGCTAATTTAATAAATCATATCTATGCTGTAACACGGTTACCGCGCTCTATAACAGGCAATTAAATCCATGTTATTAATGGTGAATAGTAGCCCTCTATCACTGCGACAGGCATAGTGACAACTGGAACCATCCATGTTATTAATGGTGAATAGTAGCCTCGTAACATATTAATATAAAAATGTTTACAATCAACTTATATCGCCGGGCCGCCCCCCCCCTACCACCATATTTTGAATCCTTCGTACTCTTGTTCGCCTATTAAATGTTTAACAAGTTTATAACACTCAAGCCTTACAAGATATCGGTATGAGACTTTTCTTCCAAGTTTCTTATGGGTTATTATTGTTTTCAATCTATCATCATACTCCCTTATAACGGTTTTTCGCCCCTTTTCCTTAAGGTAACAAAAGTTTACCTCTTGCATAAAATCATCCTCAGTTAATTGCCGCCGATTTAAAAGGGTAAAAATTATGCGGTCGCTGAATATGGGTTTAAATATCTCGGCCAAATCCAGGCTAAGGGAGTATCGTCTGGTCCCGGGCTCGTGCAAAAATGATATTAACGGGCTAAGCTGAGTATGGTAGATTTCGCCAAGCGCTGTTGTGTACACCATTGAGTTTAGATATGAAATAAGGGTGTTAACCATATTGTCCGGCGGCTGTTTGACTCGTTTTGTAAAATCAACCTCTTGTTCAATTATTATTGGCCACGATTTGTAATATGTATTTCTGATATTGCCCTCTATGCCCATTAACTCTTCAATGGACTCGCACTTCTCAATTTGCAGCCTGTGTTCTTCAATACTTTTTATAAAATCTTCAAGCACCTTGCCTCTGTTATTGTGATATCTCAAATTTTTCTGAATGTTAAAACTGCCGGCGTCAATAAACCTTTTTGCAAGGTCTAATCTTTTCTTTTTGTTTGTATAGTGATTTGTCTGTTTAATCAAAAGGCGCCCGGATATAAGAGATTCCCTGGGATAATAGCTGCCGGAATAATACCCATAATAGTTAAAGATATGCACGGGAATGCCCTTTTGAGCAAGATAATTAAACAATTTAGTGTTAAAATCCAGCTCGCCCAGGGCGTAGATAGCCTCAGTGTTCTCTATGGGGATAATTGAGCGCGAACCGTCCTCCTTTTCAAGAAATATGGTGTTTTCCTTGCGCTTCAACCTTCCATTATTAAATATGTAGTAGCTCTGTTTCATATTTCCTTTCCCCCATCGTCACACCCAACAGATATCAGCGTAACTGCATTTTTTACAAATTCTCATTTGTTTAACCGCCGGCGGAGCTTCGCTCTCTTTAATGCCTTTAACTTCCTCTAATATTTTTTCTATCTCCTTTTCATCCGCGGGCTCCAATACAACATCGACACATTTTTTTAGTTTAGGATAGTTTATTTTACCGCAAACGCCCTCAACGCCCTTTTGTTTAAGAAACCAGATGTAATATTTAAGCTGCCAAATATGAGGCTCCTCAACCTTGTCGGACTTCTTAACCTCATGTATCACACGATCCTTGTCAATAAAGTCAATTTTAATGGCGTTATCAATATCAATCTCTTTCTTTTCACGATTATAAGACGTCTCATGAAGCAACTTGCCAAGATAGACCAAATCACTCCCCTGCTCCATCTGAATCCCATGCGTAAAATACCAAAGCTTCTTTTTGCACAGGAAGTAGTAATTTATTTCAGTTCCGGTTGTTTGTTGTTGTGATTGTTGAGATATAGCCATTTATAAATGTTGTATTGACAAATTTTGTTTTATTAATAAAATACAATAATGAAGACAAACGGCAAGACAACTAAATATGTGGCCCTGCATGAGAAATATTTAAGCGTATCTGAAAGGTTCTTTAAGGAAAAGAACTATTCGCAGGTTTCAGAGAAACTTTGGGGCGCAACCGCTACAATTACCAAGGCCATAGCCGCCTCGCGTAAAAAAACAATCAAAACCCACGACGGCATAGCCTTCTACCTTGCCTCTATTGCAAACGAACTTAAGGACAAAAGCATATTGGATATAGTTAGCATAGCCAACTCAATGCATCAAAACTTTTACGAAGACAACCTCCCGCCCGAAGTAATCAAACGCGCATCCCAAAGAATCAAACAATTCTCCTCACGCGTTCGCGGCAAATTTGAGATATAAACCGGATATTAGCCCCCTATCCAGATTAGCATGCCAAGATAGGCCGGCCCCACCTGCTCTATCTGAATCCCATGCGTAAAATACCAAAGCTTCTTTTTGCACAAGAAGTAGTAATTAATTTCAGTTCCGGTTGTTTGGGGTTTAGATTGTTGGGATATAGCCATATATAAATGTTATCAGTATAAAAACATTGGCAAACGATATTTCTTTAACTTCAAGAAATAACAAGCTGTAACACAAAAGCTTGCTATAAAATTTGATTCTCAGTTGACAAAAGGATACCTGTCACTGGGCTATAACTACTTTTGGATAGTTTAAGTAGTCCACAACATTCATTGCTACATGCTATCGGTTTCACATCGGTATCCTTTAACCTTACCTGTACAATATGTCCAGCCATTCCTCTGAGATGCTTTTCTATTTGAATATATTTAAGTTTTCTCTTGTCAAAATCATGAAATTTGATATTTTTCAGTTCCTCTTGATGCTTTTCTAATTCTTCAAAAGTAACATCATCGCCATCTTGAGTGATATAATAACGGTATTCTTCTCCAAAATCGGATTCACTAATTAGTCTAAATTTTCCTATTTCCGCAAACGCCCCTTCTTTTAATCTTTGAATAAAATCAACCTCACCATTCTTAAATATTTTATCATAATGAAAACCAAAAAGTGTATTAGCTTGTAATTCATCAAAAAAAGATTCCTGTAACTTAAAAAGTACAGGTTCGGATAAAAAACCTTGGATTTTTTCCTTCGCATAGAGAAGAAATCGTGAATCTTTTCCTCTATAAATAAAAGAAGAACGACTCTGGTCATTTTTCTGAAGGTCAAATATTATTATCCGTCCTTTTGTAGTACGCTTTCCATTTCTATTGCACCGCCCAGAAGATTGAACGATACTTGGAATAGGGCAAAAATCCCTATATAATATTGGAAAATCAATGTCTACACCTGCCTCTATAAGCTGGGTAGAAATAAGCACAACTCTTTTGCCTTCATCAAGGAACATTATGCAGCGATCAATTTTAATTTTTCTATCATCTGGCGTAAAATGAGTATTTAGAAGAATTAGCTCATAATCAATATTGCAATTAAATAATTCATTAAATAAATCTTTTGTATCCTGTATGGTGTTTAGAATAACCAAAGTTGATTTGTTTTCTCTTATAATCATACCTGCAAGTTGTTCTATATTCACCGGTTCTATTAACCTTTCAATGTGATACCGGTCAAAAATTTTCTCATTGAAATAATCCAAAGAAAGCAATTCTGGCGGTGATATATAATCTTTAAACATATCCTTGAGGCTATGTTTATTATTGGGCAAGTCAAAATTGGGCATTGTTGCAGATGAAATTATTGCATAAGAATTAAACTTTTTACAAAAAACACCAAGCAGAGCCACAAAAAAACCATAAAGTCTGGGAGGCAATGATTGAATTTCATCAATTAGAAAAATAGTATTTGAAAAATTTGGAAGCTTAAGCAATGTTGCATTTCGGTTGCTAACTAAAGTCTCAAAGAGGCGAACAAAGGTTGTAATTATAAAAGGATAATCAAAAGTATCTTCTGCAAATTGCGTAGCAAAGATATCTTTAATAAAAACAGGATCCGAATCAAGTGCGTTCTGAAAGCTCTCAAAACCACTATTTTCAGTTTGAGAATCTATACGACAGATTAAATCATTCAGACCTTTGAAGACATTTCTACAGATTTTTTCAACTTGTTCAGTAATTGATAAAAATGGCAAAGCATATATAATGCGCATTCCTGAATTATCGCTTAAGATCTCACCTGCAAGCGAAAGTAGTATCATCGTTTTACCAGAACCCGTCGGAGCTGTAAGCGAGAATATCCGTTTACCATCAAACAACTCTGTTTTAATTTTTAGGATTGCTTCCTTCCGCATTTTGCTTCTAATTTTATCAAGATCAGTTATATCTAAAAATTTATTACAATGATTTTTAAGTTTATTATTAAATTGTACGCTAAAATCACAGAACCCTTCTTTGGTTTGATGATTGCTTGCATCTGTCTTATCAGCTGTAATAAGTGACGCAAAAGCAAATTGTGTCTCAAGAAAAAAGGTTATGGGATTTGTAATTTGTTTTGTGAGTTGTATCTGTATACTATTTTTAAATTCATCTTTTAGATGATGATTTAAGACCAAAAATCTATTATGAGGAATAAATTCTCCTAAAAATTCTGATACAGGTAAATCAGGACTGTCATTTAGAAATGATAATAACCTTGAATATTCTTCATCTTTAAGAATTATTGGGAAATCTGGCAAATTACCATGATGATGCGCAATAATGGCAAGAACACTCCCTATCCACTCTTTTTCATTATTAAATCCATTTAGAACAGCATCTTGATTAGAGGCACAATAACATAAGAATGCAAAGGCTGAAAGATATGAATGATTTGAATATCCGCATGTAGCAGGCATATCTAGTTTTCGCTGAAAGTTTGGGTTTAATTTTCCAGCATCGTGAAAAATTGCGGCAAGTTTAGTAATCTTAAGTTTTGTGCCGGCATGAATACAATTAATAACACCATGAGTATGCACAAGAAGCTGTTTATTTGGATGAGATCGATATTGTGTTAAATCAACCACCAGCATTCTCCATCTGAATAGTTGTAATATTCTCCAGTAACAACAATCTCTTTACTCTCTGACGGATAAACCACTTCAACATATCTTTCCGGCAAATTCCAGAAATCGTCATTTTGAAATGTAGGGATTCGTTCAAATCCAATGCGAAATTGCAATGTCTCTTTAATATTCAAAACGTGCTTATTTGAAACTACGCATCTTGTTTTAAACATTCCATCTTGCTTTTTTGAAAACTCCCCTTCAGATTGAAACTGTAAATTTGCGGGGCAATTATGTAACCCTAGGACAGGGGTATATTTTGCCTCTTGATTTTTTAAACATTCAGTAAAGCTATAAAATATATTTGCTGATCGCATGTTGCTTAGAGCTATCGCAACACGGAATTCAGGATTCTTTAAAAACTCCATGTGCTTTGGAGCTTTATCCATTAAGTTTACCGCTTTGCGCATTGTAAAGCCCCACGACTCCTTCTTTACGGATTTTGTGATTTGCACGCCATAAAGCAAATCATCACTTAATTGCGGAAACAAAGGACGCATTTCATCTCGTTCTTTTCCAAGAATAGCGCCTATTAACCCAATAAGAGCTGTTTTTGTAATGAAATCATGAGTAAGCGGATTATTGTTAGTTTCCGGTTTTTTAAAATGAGCCCAATTACCTGCAATAGTCAACTGCAAGCCGTTCATTTTTCAACTCCTTTATCTAAAACTTTACTTTCAGCGAAATTCATCTTCTTAAATTTGTTATTATCTTTTCCAAGCGCAGAAGTTATTTGATTTTCAATATCTTTAAATTCACAATAATACCTAACTTCAGTGACAATATTTGATTTTACCGCATCAATTAATTTACTGAAATCAAAATCAAAATCATCAATACTACGAAGCTGTTCACCACGTTTATTATCATTTGACGAAATCTTAATCAATCTATCAAGACCATAAAGTTTCTTTGTTGGCTCAGAATATATAATTTGAAACAGCAATAACGAATTTTGATTTGACTTTGAACGTGTATTTGCGCAGTTTATACTTTCCCATAAAGCTTGAAACATCATGTTAACATCGGAGTTGGTAAGGTCAGTATGCTTTGCAGAGTACGGATTTACCCATCCATGTATTTGATTTACTGCGTATGGAACCACAGTAGTGGTACCTATTGCGCCTTGTGATTTCTCAACACTTGAAGCAAACACAGATGTATTTTGATGCATACGTAAATCCACCTCATTCAAAGAGGGATTCAATAGCGCAAATTGTACAGGGCCAGTAATATTTACATGACCTTTATCTATTTTTGGTTGAATTTTTTTTGCTTCAGAGTCCTTTAAAGTCAAAATACCTCCAAATAGCCTCACATCAATACATTCTTTTAGGATTTCTGCTGTTTTATTTAGACTTTTATATTTCTCTCTTAAAGACCTAAAGCGAGCAGCGGCTCCAGAATCACCGCTTTCTTCTTTAGAAGTATCGTTAACTACATATATTACTTTACCGTTGTTAAACATATAATCGCGGATAAACCTTTTGATCCTTACGTCGCTTACTAGCACTTTTTTTGTCTCCTCATCATAGCGTTGCTCACCCGTAAAAGGATCTCCATTAGGGATTGAATAAGTGCTTTCATAAAGAAAAAGAATCTCGGATTTTGCAAGTTGGCCACCTTGTGTATCGTTTATTAATTCATTTGTTGTTTCCATTTTCGCATCTCCTTTCGTGAATCAAATTTATCGGTTTTTATATATAAAGTTGCTTTATAATTCTATTTAGAAAAAGATGTAGCAAAATAGCTCTCAAAGAATCCAAAAGCACAATTATGCCTGTCGTACCTTTCATTTGAAGATAATTCTAATACTTTTATACCTTCTGCTAATTTTACAGAAGTTGCGTGCGTAAAAGGAGCCTTTCCATGAAGAATTAATTTTTCTTCAATAAAAGTTTTAAATCTAATCAAATCGGAAATCGTCGTTATACGTCGTGAAAGCGTGCCAACATAACTTTTCTCAAATGATTTTATAGGGCAATCAACTCGCCATGATGCAAATTGGCGAGCTAGTTCTCCTAACATTAATCCAACCTTATAACTTTGTGATTTATGAACCTTCATAAGTTCACCTCCTTCAGGAATAGTATTTCGTATCATTAAAAGAAAATAAAAATCGTATTTGAGTAAATTAAAATCATGCTTACCGTTCCGAATGTTTAGTTCAGTTTTTTCTATTATAGCTGGCAACAGTATCGCATCGTTATAATATGTCCCTGTATAAATTTGGGGCAATACTTTGTACAAATGGTTTTGGTATTTCTTTATGTCTGATGTTGAATCTCTAAGAATGTTAAGAAATGACCATGTGATGTTAATGGGTTTTAGCTTAACATTTATTTCATTCTCCCTCTTATCATAAACATCTCTCTTAATCTTTCCTATTCGTTGATTGATTTCCCTTAAATGACTTTTTTCAACTCCAGAAACTTCAACTAAGTCTATATCAGGGGCCTTTTGTCCGCCTTGTTTGCTAAAAATCAGATCAAACTTTATAATATTATCCGAAACATTTTCTACCAATGGATCAAAAAGTTGTTCGTGCATAATACTATTTTCTTCCCCTATTATCATTTCTTGTTCTTGTTCAACTCTCAAGGAATTTCCAGACTGAACAAATCTTTCATAGTGCGAAGCTTTAAGGTTTATACCTCTTGGCAACACTACAATCTTAATATCTGTATATAAAATCTTTATCAAGGCCATTTTGGAGTAATTTATGGCATATAGCAAATCTGAGATTTCGTCAATATTTTTAAATAGTTTACTGCGATACCTTGCTTGCGCATGAAATGTTGGAAACTGCAAATCTTTCTCCGGAGAGCTTAGAGTCTTGTAAAGGTACTTCTTTAGCATGTATCCATCGCCTTTAAACAATTTTTCAGCAAAATCCTCAAGCATCTTTGAATTAATGATATTGAACTCATCAGCAAATTCATACCATTGTTTTTCGTTAAAATCAAAATGCAAGAACAGATCACCAGTTGAATAATTAATAAGACTCTCGATCTGTGTTTCATCTGCCTCAATATGCTCCCATTGAGGCGCATCATTATTAATAATTTTTTTAAATATTTTCTTAGCTGCGCGACTTTGCTTAATAGTAAAAAAAACATTTTTAGCTGTGAGCAGTCTCAATTCTTTTTCGTTAGATAGCAATTCTATAAATACTGATGGTCCCCCGTTTCTTTTTGAGCCAAGAAACTCTACAATTCCACATTGATACTTGAATAACATCTCAATAAATACTATATTTTTTTCAAATTCTTTACGAAAAAGAGTAATCAAAAATGATTCTTTTTGACAATCTACAGGTGTTTGTTTTTCATATATTTTTTCTATGCTTTTAAAATCTGCAGTTCCACGAAAAAAAGAACTTACCCGGTAAGCCTTTTGTTTATTTGATTTATCTTCTAGCCTGTAATATCCAACTTCCTTGCCCTTTGAAAGGGAATAATAAATATCGCCAAAAATATATTTTACTAAACCATCTGCTTCAGACGTCTTAAATGTTGGATAAAACAGCTTATCTTTTATTATATTTTCATCTTTTATTTCTTCTATTCTTTCAAAGTCAAATTGGAAACTATTTTTTAATGGCAACGTAAGCCTTAATATTTTTCGCGTTTCAGAGTCTTTTGGGCATGGCTTTATGTAACGATGATGCTTTAACCCAGATGGTGATCCACGCAAAGCCTTTCCAATTTTTAAAACTGTCTCAAGCATTATTTCCCCATTTTAATATGCTAAGTATTCAGGATAATTTTGTACTCAGTTAAATACTTATTTATTTTCATAGTAATTTACCTTTCATGTCAATAATCCACACCTATATATTGATTTTCTTTACATAAAAGGTAATTTTGTGTCGATTATTTATATGTCTTAAATTGCCACAGGAGCCTTGCACAGACGGTTTCAGACGCCAAACCGCTTAAATTGTTCAATTTTTTTTGATTTAGCCGGATTTTACAACATCAACATATCCGCACCCCATGCTGTTTTCCTGGCCAAAGCCGCATTCAATGCCGATCTTTATCAATTCCAGGGGGCCGGTTACTCCAAATGGTTTTAATGTGCCTTTGATGTCAATGGCTTCGGACGCTCCATCCGGGGTTTGTTTAAATATGGTGAATTTCTTCTCGGATTTCTTTGCAAGGGGCTTGAATCTGAAATTTAACGGTTCGCCCTCATATGATTTGTTGAACAGGGCCTGGTATTTATTGGCAAGGTTGCGGTTGAGAAGGATTTCGTATTCATCATCACCTGGGTACAGAAACAGATCATTTACGCCTTTTGGCATAGGCTTTTTTACAAATATTGGGGTTTCCAACGGGGCAAGGTTGACGGTTTGACTTCCGTTTTCCGCTATAAGGTTATCATGAAGGGTTTGAACCCTGAATATTCTTACCGGCTGCCTGCCAAGGTTAATGGGATTTCCTTCAAAAAAGACGCCTTCTATCAGAGTCTGCACAAATTCATCAACCGGGGAGGCTATCTGAAACGATAATGTAAACGGCGACCTTTCGGTTGCGCGGAATGTAAACCCTTTTTTCGCGCCGTATGCGCTGATTTTGATTGGGCCTTCAAATGTTATGCCGGAAAAAACAAAGAGTTTAAACTGTTTGCCGTTTGAGCCGGCAAAACCTTGGTCGTGCAACCACTCAGCGTAATCGGGGTTTGTGTTGGCCAGACATTTATAGATGATGGAGGCTATCTGATGCTGGTAGTTGAAGTCTATAACGCCGGGCACATTTGTGGATAGTGTTATTTTTAATTTCATATCTTTATTAAGGAGTTAAGGTAAAAGACTAAAAAAACTGAGACTAACGACCAAAGACAAAAGCGGGTTAACCACTAATTTTCACTTATTTCCACTAATTTAAAGCAAAAAGTATCTATTCTGCTTAAATTACACGCCCCGTCTGCAAAGCGGCGCCACTCTTTTTAGAGGGGATATTAAAGCTGAATAGAGACTATAACATTTAAATAATCTTAAAGTTTTTATTTTTCTTCGCGCCTTTGTGGCTTTGTGGCTTAATTTGCTTTTGATTCGACAAATTTTAAAACTGCGTTTAGTTGTCTGTTATTTGCAAATTCAGCATTGCCAACATTTCCTCAAAATTGTCGTAACTTATTTGTATGGCTACAGTTAGACAAACATACATCAGTTAACAGTCTTTTTAATTTTAAGCTTTTAAGCTGTTTAATTTAATATAATTTTTAGTCGTTTTTACGGTTAGATGCTGTTAAGGTTGGCATTATAGCATTCGGCAAACTGAATGTCATCATATTAATATATTTTATCTTTTCTGTGGATTAACGGCTGTTTGAGACGAATTAGTACGAATGGCGATTGGCGATTGAAGAATGACGAATGCAAAGCAAAAGCGGGAAGACAGTAATCAGTAATCGGTGATCGGTGATCGGTAAAAACAAGAGCAAAAGCGGGACCACGAAAATCCACGAAAATCCACGAAAAAAAAGCTGAAGCAAAAGCAACTACAGATTACATAGATTTCACAGATAAAGGCGAAAGTGGAAGGCATATAACGCGGATTTACATTGTTAAAACATGTGGGGCGCATCAACCGTGTTGATGTTAAAAAAATATACCATTAACACGATTGATGGACTCCATATTTACATTTGCTGAATAGCTATGATTTGCGCGGATAAAAGGATAAAGACGGTAAACGGTTATCGGTTTAAAAGCAAACGCGGAAAGCTGATGGTAAAAATAATGCGTTGTGCTGCTTACATTCCTAATATCATTTCATAGATTTGCTGAAGTTTTTGAAGCGGCATAAATAGTTGTAACGAGTTTTCAGGCAGAGAAATAAATCCGAATTGTTCGTAATATCTCTTAGCCGATATATCTTTTGCGTCAACAAAAAAACCAATGATTCCAATGTTTTTAGCAATTAACATTGTTCTTTCAATTGCGTTTACCATCATATATTTGCCCAGCTTTTGACGCTGATATTTTTTGGAAACAGCGAGACGGGCAAGTTTAGCGGCATGGGCTTTTATATGATATTTTTTTAAATATTCAACCGGTAATTCGTGAACGCGAATCTCACAGAAAACTAAAGTATAAAACCCTAATATTTCATCCGGCTTTCCATCTTCAAGCAGAACAAAGGTTCGTGAAACTCCTTTGGCGCTATGTTGCCGGGCTGTATTTTTGAGATATTGATTCAACTCATAAACACCGCAATCAAATCCGGATCTATCATGTTTTCTGCTGAGTTCGTCGAATTTCAGCATTGGGGAACGCCTCCTGATATTCTTTTATTGAGTCCAATAGTTTTTTATTGACCGGTGGCGGATCTTCTAACGCGTCAAAAAACACTTTTGCGTCCCTTTTTGACATTTTAATTACCCGCTCGTTTTCAAGGATGCGGTCGGCTTTTTCAAGCGCGGATTGCACAAGGAACTGATTTAATGTTGCGCCTATCGTTTCGGCGGCTTCTATTAGTTTTTCGTAAACATTGTGGGGGATTCTTGCGGAGACTCTCTCGGTTTCTTTAATAATTGGCATTTTGACCTCCTTTTGTTTTAAAGAGTAGAATGGTGCGCTATCCAAACATAACAAATTGGCGCCAAAACGGCAACTAAAAACATAAAACGGCGCCAAAACGACGCCTTTTTATGCCGCTCATGTTTTGCTTTAAACCGTTCTTTATAGGCAGGATGAAAACAGGGCAAGAAGCGAAACGCCGTTAAACGGTTATCGGTGAACAGTAAAAGCAACCACAGATTTCACAGATTACACAGATAAAGGCAAAAGCGAATTAACCACTAATCTACACTAATCTACACTAATAAAAAACAAAGGTCAAAAGCATAGAACGTGGATTGGCGCGGAAAAAGGCAAAGGCGAGGAACCGGTAATTGGTTATTGACGATTGAAGAATGGCGATTGAAAAGCAAAAGCGGGAAGCCGGTAATTGGTTATTGGTAAAAGCAACCACAGATTTCACAGATTACACAGGTAAAAGCAAAAGCGAGTGGACGGTAATTGGTTATTGGCAATTGGTTATTAGTGATTGGTAAAAGCGAAAAGCCGGTAATTGGTGATCGGTAAAAGCAACCACAGATTTCACAGATTACACAGATAAATGCAAAAACAAAAGCGTTACCACGAAAATTCACGAAAACTCACGAAAAATAGCTGAAGCAAGAGCAACCACAGATTACACAGGTAAAAGTAAAAGCGAGGAATCGGTAATTGGTTATTGGTAAAAGCAAGAGCAACCACAGATTACACAGAAAAAAGCAAAAGCGAGAAGCCTGGAACGCGGATTTGCGCGGATAAAAACTGAAGCGCGGAGCTGGTAATTGGTTGGCAGTAATTGGTAAAAGATGAGAGTGGGGAGCGAAAGCAGAACTTTCTATAATCCAAGACAATAGCGGACTGTATATTCAACTTTCGCCATCAATTTATCCGAAAGATTGCCCGATGGTTTTTCTGGAAATCGTTTAAAATCCAATGATCTTATTTGAAAACACAAAAATACAGTTTCCAGCAGCAAACCACTATCTGCCGGCGGCACACGGATATTTGTTGGATAATCATGTGTAATATTATCTCCTTTTGTGCCAACAACGACAGTTGCCACAAGAGGCAGTTTGTTAATGGAATCTATTGATAAAACTAAAACAGGCCGATTACCTGCCTGCTCCTTGCCTTTAACAGGATTTAAGTCAACAAAATAAATCTCGCCGCGCTTAATACTCATTATAGGCCCTCTAAACCATCTGTTTCTGTATGAGTGAATTCATTTTCAATTTTTTGCATCTCATTCTGAATCTCTGGATCATGGGCCATAGCTGCAAGTTGGCTATTTATATCCGATTCAACTTCTATATTGTCCTCTCTCAGACGATGAACTGTTCGCTCTATTAACCATAATTGCTCTTCTCTGGATAACTGATCAATTTTTTTTTCGATTTGTGCCAACCCTGATAAATCCATGATTTCCCTCTATTAAAAAATTACCACGACCGGAAATAATTCTATATTTTTGTTCAGCCCCTAAGGCTCAATCTGATTAATTATTATCATTTATAACCTTATTCTCGTCAATAGTAAAATACAATGGCGGTAACCGGTAATTGGTTATTGGTTATAGACGAATGGCGATTGAAAAGCAAAAACGGGAAGCCGGTAATTGGTCATCGGTGATCGGTAAAAGCAACCACAGATTTCACAGATAAAAGCAAAAGCGAGTTGCAGAATCAGAAGCGGTAATTGGTAAAAGCGGTAAGCAACGGCTATTTTAGACGGGATTTACAGTACCTACAGGATAAAAACAAAACAAATACAAACATTTCAGCATCAAGCATCAAATCCGCGCAGCGGATAATCATGAATCCAGTATCAAATCTTTTCAACATATCCGCAGCCCATGCTGTTTTCCTGGCCGAAACCGCATTCCATGCCGATTCTTATCAATTCCGTGGGGCCGGAGACTTCGAATGGATTTAAGGAGCCTTTGATGTCTATGGCTTGGGGAACTCCATTTGGGGTTTGTTTAAAGATGGTGAATTTCTTTTCGGAATTTCTTTTGATCCGCTTGAATTGAAAATTTAACGGTTCGCCTTCATATGGTTTTGCAAAGACGGCTTCATATTTGTTTACGAGGTTGCGGTTTAGGAGCTCTTCGTATTCGTCGTCGCCGGGGTACAAATATACGTCGTTTTCGCCGTTAGGCATAGGTTTTTTAACAAATATTGGGGATTCTAGGGGGATTAGGCCGGCTTCCTTTTCGCCGTTCATTCTGAGGTGCAGGGTTTCCACTCTGTTTATTTCGACCGAAAGCCTGCCAAGGTCCAGGGTGTTTCCTTTATAAAAGACACCTTTTATAAGGGTCTGGATAAATTTGTCTATTGGGGACGCTATTTGAAACGAAAATGTAAACGGGGAGTATTCGGTCGCGTAGAAAGTAAATCCTTTTTGGCCGCCGGTTGAGTTTGCTTTAATTGCGCCATCAAATGTTATGCCTGAAAATACAAAAAGTTTAAAATGTTTGCCGTTTGAGCCGGCAAAGCCCTGATCGTGAAGCCATGCGGCGTAATCCGGATTTGCGTTATTCAGGCATTTGTAGATTATTGCGGCTATTTGATGCTGATAGTTAAAATCTATAACGCCTGATATATTTGTTGATAATGTTATTTTTATTCTCATTATTACTGCCCGACTTTGAGGTTTAAAAACAGAGAGAGTATTATACCCAAACAGTCAAAGCAATGCTAGTCTGTATTTAAAATATTTTTTTTGTAATGCTTTTTTTTCGTCTTGTAAGCAAATCCACTACAAATCGTCCGATTTTGTAGTGTAAGGGGTGTAAGAGTGGGGAGATGCGCTGAGAAACAGGGGATTAAGAAGTGAGCTGGGCGCCAAAACTACGTAGTAACAAGCGCTTGGTGTGTGGAAAATTGCATTTTACCGCGGTTTTTCCGTTTTTAAATTAAAAATTTTTTTTTCTGAATCTTGCGATTTCACACTTTATCAATGAGTTTTTTTACAGCCGTCTTTGGATTGCGCGGGATGACAAAGCCCATAGGTGTTAGGTTAAGATTTAAATATTTGCCGCCTGTAAATGATTAAATCGCCCTTTCAGGGCTGATATTGCATATTATATTCAAACCCAGGGCGTTGCCCTGGGCTATATTAACCCCGCCCTTTCAGGGCTATCTACGTTTCAACGTATTGATAAAAAAATATACAATTTCAAGCCCCAACGGGGCGGCTTTAATATAGCCTGGGGCATCGCCCCAGGTATTAAATGTTATTTTAATTTAGCCCTGAAAGGGCGATTTAAGCTCTTACGCTCTGTTTCTGATGTTTGGAGCTAAAGCTTAACCTAACACCTATGGGACAAAGCCTCCTTTGCCCGCAAAAACGTTACAAAGAAAGACCGTTTTTTGTGATTTTGGCCAAAAAATAAATTTTTTTTCCATTTAATTTACCGTCTGTTTAATCATGAAAATACGGGGCAATGCTAAATATAAAGGGTAATAGCGATATGCCATATATCGCAGACTTTACTCCAATTACCGGCATATGGTGTATAGTTGAATGTTTAATACGCGCAACAAGACAGGGGCAAAAAAGCAAACCATCCTAAACAAATGCTATTAAAGAAGATACGACCTAACGACATTACAGCCATTTGTTGTTGACAAAACGGCTTGCATTTGTTTTATTGTATGCTTATGTTGAGTTATTTCAAACCAATATTTTAGGCGTTTTTTTACAAAGAATTATTCTTTTTGAAAGGAAGTCCTATGAGTGATACGGAAACAATGACAAAAGTGAAAGATTTACGAAAAATCATATATATTGATGATGACAAGGAGATACAACCTCTTATCCAGTTAGGGCTTAGGGATATTACCTCGCTTGAGGAGACTAAATTCCTCACTTCAGGCAGACTTGCTTTAAAGGTGGTTCCTAAATTTCAACCGGACCTGATTTTCCTTGATGTTATGATGCCTGATATGGACGGCATAGAGGTGCTGGAACATCTACAAAAAGACCCGTCGACAAAAGACATTCCGGTTGTATTTATTACCGCTAAGGACAGGGACTCTGAAATTACCGCTCTTAAAAAGTTTGGCGGGGTTGAGGTGATAACCAAACCTTTTGACATTAAAAACTTCCATGATCTTATTATGGACATCTGGAAACGGATTAATGAGGGGTGAGGCCGGTTACTGGATACTTGTTATTGGATACTTGATACCTGGAACCGGCGACCATGGCAACGCTTTGCCGTGCCTGGGCTATAAAATTTTAAGCCGTTCAGACTATTTTGGCAATTTCTATCTTTGCAAATTGCAGGCTGTAAACTAATTTTGATGCTGGATATTTGCTACTGGTTATTAGATGCAGGTAATTTGCCAACCGCCAATTGCCGACTGCAAACTGTTTCCCTTCCCCCCCATTTCACATTCGGAGCTATTGCCTGCTTAGGGCTCGGAAAGAGATCACAGGTTGTTGTCTACAATTGTCATATTGTTTCTGTGCACTACTTCATTGTATGTTTTGTAGCCGAGTATTTTTGTTATGTCCGAGGTTTTTACGCCTTTGAGTTCGGCAAGTTCATGGGATGAGTAGTTTGTCAGGCCGCGCCCTATTTCGGTGTTTGTGTCATTGCAGATTATTGACACTACATCGCCAGACGCAAACACCCCTTTTAAATCAACAATGCCTGATGTAAGCAGGCTTTTGCCGTTTTTGGCAAGGGCTTCGCGCGCGCCTTTGTCAATGCAAATAAGGCCTTTTGGCTTCACGGTTAACCCTATCCACCTTTTGCGCCCGGTCATTTTGGAGTTAGCCGGCAGAAACAGGGTGCCTTCATCCTTGCCTTCCAGTATATTTGTGAGCACGTCTTTCTTTCTACCGTTTGCGATAACCACTGATTCTCCGGCCTGAACGGCAATGTTTGCGGCTTCAAGTTTGCTTTGCATCCCGCCAAGGCCCATTTTTGTCTTAAAATGGCGGGCCATCTTTTTTATATCGTTAGTTATGCCGTCAACCCGGCTTATGAGGTTGGTTCCCTTGCCGGTTGACGAGAAATCGGCGTAAAGGCCGTCTACCGATGAGAGTATTACAAGAAGTTCGGCCTGCATCAAGTTGGTGACAAGGGCCGCGAGTATGTCGTTGTCGCTAAAAGCGATCTCGTCCACCGATATTGTGTCGTTTTCATTTATGATGGGTATGGCTTTAAACTGCATTAATGCGTTTAGGGTGTTTGAGGTGTTCAGGTAGCGGTTGCGGTCTTCAAAATCCGAGCGTGTAAGCAGTAGTTGCGCGGCGTGGTAGCCTTGTTTTGTGAAATGGCTATCGTAAAGGCTTGTGAGCTTGCACTGGCCCACGGCGGCAGCGGCCTGTAGTTTCGGCAAGGTCTTTGGCCTGGTCTTTATGCCTAGTTCGCCAAGGCCCGAGCCTATGGCGCCTGAGCTTACCATTGCCACGTAATAGCCGTTAAGGCGAAGTTGGAGGGCCTGTTTTGCGAGCTGCTTTATTATGGCGTTGTCAAGCAGGCCGTTTTTGTCGGTGATGACGTTGGTGCCTATTTTTATTACAACTTTTTTGACTTTTGATATTATTTTTGACCGCATTTATTTTATTTTGTTTTTACCCGGCGGGCCTTTGCCTATTCGTCGTAAACAATTTCCACGTTATCAAGATATGACGCGAGGTCGTTAATGCCTTTTTTAGCGGTTTCGGCGTCATTGTCCTTGCCGGCCTGCTCAATTACGGCGCCTATATCGGTTATGCCGTCAAATCCATAGCCGCCGCCCGAGCCTTTCATGCTATGTCCAAGGATCTTTACAGTTTCAAAATCGCCGGATTCAATAGCGTCTTGTATGGATTTTATATCCGTTTGCCTGTTTTCAAGAAACCCCGGTATAAGCTCTTCCAAATCGATGTCAACGTGAACAACTATCTTTTCCCCACTTCCATCCAGGCTCATAATTTTTTTCCTCCAGTATAGAGTTTTATAACTTCTAAAAGTTTTGCCTTTTTAATGGGCTTTGTCACATGGTCGTCGCAACCGGCGCTTTTACTCTTTTCCGCGTCGCCTTCCAGCGCGTTTGCGGTAAGGGCCAGTATGTTTGCGCGGCCTTTATTGTTATCCTTTTCCCATTTTCTAATGGTTCTGGCCGCCTCATATCCGTCCATCACGGGCATTTGCAGATCCATTAAGACCAAATCATACTTTTTAGAGATGAATTTATCAACTGCAATCTGGCCGTTTTCAGCAATATCTACTTTATAAGGCGTCTTTTTCAGGTAAGCTAATATCAATGTTCTGTTGTCTACTGCGTCTTCAACAAGCAGTATGTCAAGCGCCGGCAACTCTTCGGCCGGCGCCGCCGCCGGAGGTTGTGATATTGAAACAAGCGGAGCCCCGGAGGTCTTCTTCATCGCGCTAAAAGCCCTTGCGGCGGCTTTCAGTACCTCATCCTTTTTAATAGGTTTAATAAAAACGCCGATTAATCCAAGCTCAAACCCTTTTGCCTTTAACCCTTCGGTGTCTGAAGACGAAACACAGATTATAGGCAAGCTCTTAAGCTGGGAAATGCTTTTTATTTTTTTGGCGACTTCAAGACCGTTCATGCCGGGCATTAAATAGTCAAGTATCACCAAATCGAACTTCCCTTGCGGAGTTCCAGGTTGATTAAGCATCTCTATTGCCCTTCGACCATTTTCAACCGACCTTACAACAGCGCCGCGCGACTCAAACATCGTTTTCAGCGTTAATTTCGACGTTACATTGTCGTCGGCCACAAGGACGCGTTTGCCTTTAAATACCATTGACAATGTGGGCGTGACCGGTTGCGCGGCCGGCTTCTCAACCTTAACGACCGGCCCAAACCTGAGTGTAAAGTAAAAAGAGCTGCCTTTGCCCGGCTCCGACTCAACCCAAATGCGGCCGCCCATAAGCTCTACCAGTCTTTTTGATATGCCGAGGCCAAGGCCCGTGCCGCCGTACTGTCTTGTTGTGGAGGTGTCGGCCTGGCTGAACCGGTCAAAAATAAGGTCTTTTTTATCTTTTTCAATGCCGATTCCGCTATCTTTCACTGAAAACAGCAATGAGCCGGGGTCTTTTGATTCGGTGTTATTTTCAACGCAAACGGATATATTGCCTTCCGCGGTAAATTTAATAGCATTTCCGCACAGGTTAAACAATATTTGGCGCAGCCTGCCCGGGTCGCCTTTAAGAGCAACCGGAATTTCAGGGTTTACGGTAAAATTGATTTTGAGTTTTTTAGATTCAGCGTTATACGCCATTACCTCTTTAACATTGTCTATAATCTCGTTAAGATCAAAAACAATACTCTCTAAAACAATTTTATCCGCTTCAATTTTTGAAATGTCAAGTATGTCGTTTATGATATTTAACAGCGACTCGCCGGCGCCTTTAAATACGCGCACATATTTTTTCTGCTCATCGTTTAGCGCCGTCTCATCAAGCAGATCGGCCATGCCGAGGATGGCGTTCATCGGGGTTCTTATCTCGTGGCTCATGCTTGCCAGGAACTCGCTTTTGGCTTTGTCGGCTGCTTTGGCCTTTACGGCAAGGTCTTCGGCTTTTAAAGTGGCGGCCTTTAATTCCTGATCAGCCTTTCTCCTCTCGCTAATATCGCGGACTATGCCCGTAAACAGGGTTTTGCCTTGCAGCTTTATCTCGCTTACGGAGAGATCGAGAGGGAAGATTGAGCCGTCTTTGCGTTGCCCTTCAACCTCGCGGCCAATCCCGATAATCTTTTTTTCGCCGGTTTCCTTGTAATTCGCAATATAACCGTCGTGGTTGCCGTGGTACGGCTCAGGCATTAGCATTGAGACGTTTTTGCCCACAACCCGGTCGGCTGAAAACTGAAATATGCGTTCAGCCGCAAGGTTAAACGATTGTATAATGCCGTCTTCGTCAATAGTGATAATGCCGTCAACGGCTGTGTCAAGTATGGCGTTTGCCTTGCCCTCGCTCTCGCGCAAATCATAAATATGCCGCTTGCCGGCCATGCCCAACGCCATCATGTCCGTTAGAGAAGAGAGAGCGTCGATTGTCTCGTCCGACAGGGGTTTGCGGGCAAACAGGCCCAGCGCGCCGGCAAGCTCGCCTTCGGAAATCAGCGGAAAGCCCGCAAACGCGGCTATGCCCTCTCGCTTTGCCCACTCCAGGTCGTCAATACGCGAGTCTTCAGTTGCGTTGTTTGTGATATACGCTTTTCGCTCCTTTGCTATAAGCCCAATCATCGACTTGCCCACGGGCAACCTTGAATAGCTTCCGTTAACATTGGTATAAAGCCCGGCGCTTGCCCTTAAAATCAATGTTGTTTTAGCATTGTCAAGCGTCCAGACGCGAACAAACAGGGCGTCCACGTGGTTTACTATGGCTTCGGCGCACGTTTGCAGCGTGTTATGCAGGGAATCTACTCTGGTTAGGGCAACGCTGATTTTTGAGTTGAGCGAGGCAAGCATAACCCTCTCGGTAAAAGCGTTTGCTATAAGTCTGCGCTCAATAGTTTCATGCTGTAGTTTTTCATTTAGCTCAGACTCAACCCGGCGCGTTCCGATGTAGTCAATTAACAGGCCGGCAAGCGGCGTAAAATAAGCGACTATCTTTAGAAAATGGGCAATGTTGAAATGGTTGTCAAAAAGATCGCTTGAGCCGAACGCCATGTGAAGCTGCACAGCCACGTTGGGAATCATGCTCACAATAATGGCCTGTGTAAAAAGCGTGGGCGTTTTTTTATAAAAACGCGGCAAAATAAATACGCCGGCAAATATATAGAGAGGAAGGGATATAACGTCATACGGGCGTGTTATTACAGAGCCGGGGAACATAGTCTCGGGCAATGAGCCGCTTATGGCGCAAAACCGAATGATTGAATAGGCGATTATGCCAAACCCAAATACGGCGACTAATATAATGCCGAACGGCGCGGTAAACGTCTTGCTTTTTTTAAACAGGAATATGCTTATGCCTATTATTAGTATGATGGGATTAAACAGGCGGCATATGGCCCATGTAAACGGCAAAAGATTGTGATTATCGGCAACGGCGTTTATGAGCCTGTCCGCCGCAAGGGTGTGAAAGGCGTCCATGCAGCCGGCGAAAAAGAGCGCCAGACCTATAATCGGCGTTGCAATGTCGCGTTTTATTTTAAAATGGGCAAAGGCCAGTATTGCTGTAAAAATGGCGGCGCAAAACGCGCTCCACTCCAGGATGGTGTGTGTAAAGTTTCCTGAAAGCGTTGTAACCATGTAATCCCCAACTCTGGGGCCCGGCATGCCGGAGATAGTTGATTTATCAAAATGCGCTGCCGCGGACCCGAAGTCGGCGCCGGCCAATGTCATTAGCATTGGAATCGCGCAGACGGCTATGACGGCTATGGCAAACGGTCTTGGAACCGCGCCGGAGCATATCAGATCATATTTATTGCCGTTGTTTTTTTCTGTTTCGTTCATGTTTTTTACGCCTCAATTTCCAAAGGAGCGCCGTGCCTCATGGTGTTAACGGCCATTGACCGCAC
The DNA here is from genome assembly GCA_021777105.1 of Candidatus Anammoxibacter sp. Taxonomy (GTDB): domain Bacteria; phylum Planctomycetota; class Brocadiia; order Brocadiales; family Anammoxibacteraceae; genus Anammoxibacter_B. Next base: position 86,919 of record JAIQZQ010000015.1, on the reverse strand, counting down.
AAACACAAATTGTAATACAAATGCCTCCCAATCGCAAGGTTGGGGGCCGTCCAGATTTGAATAAAGCGTTTGCATATATTTGCGGTCTTTAATATCCGGCCTGGAAATATAATCGGCCACTTCTCTAACATTATCTGCGTTGCCGTCAACTATTATGAAGCTTGCGCCGGTTTTGTCAAGCGCTTCGTTAAATAGTTTATCGTTTGCCAATTTAATGTCAAGGTTTTCAGCGGAAATGCCGGATTCGAAAAAGCAGGCGCAAATTTGCTCCCACGCGTTGTAAGCGCTCATTGAAGGGGAGATTATGTTTACTCCCGACCCGGCGGCCAGGGCGAAAATAAGGTTGCAAACCGCTATTTTGTTGGGATTTTTGTCCATGGCAACGAGCAATCCATTACCCTTTATCATAGAGTGGTCGTTATAGCTCAACTGCCCGGGGATGCGGCGGTTTGGCATTGGGGCGCTAATAAAACCGATGAAATCGTTTTCCAGCCACTTTGCAAGCGCTTCAAATTCAGCTTTTGACGCAGAATCAAGTTCAAGGTTGCGTTTAACAAATTTTGCGATTGCTCTGCGCAATATTCCAATCCTATCGGCAGCGCTGATTTTAGACTGCGAGGCAAGCTTGATATGTTTGTACCATGCGTTTGGAATGGAGGATTTGGCTCTAAGATATTTCTGCCCGCAACTAACGCGCGCCGGCTCAAAATGGAACGCGCGCAGATAATCTTTATGCCCGGCTTTCGGCCCCGTGCCTGAAAGTTTAAAACCGCCGAACGGCTCAATGCCCACACGCGCGCCTGTGTTGCCGCGATTGACATAAATGTTGCCGGCCTGGAGGTTTTGCGCGAGGTAATCGATATCATCCTGCGACTGGCTGAATATGCCCGCGGTAAGGCCGTATTCGGTTGCATTTGCTATCTTAACGGCCTGTTTAAGCGTCTTGTACGGAATAATGTGAATAATAGGGCCAAACAGCTCTTTTTGCGCAAAACCGTCCTTTTTTAAGGCGAGCGAAGGCGTTATTTGCAATACCAACGGCCCAACGCAGTGGCCGGGCAAATCCTCTTCCAGCCGGTCAAGCAGCGCCTTGCCGCCGTTTTTCACGGCTTCAACTCGCGCCAGGCCTCCCTCGCGTATCAATCGAGCCTTCTCATAGCCGCTTATGACCGGATTGATCGACGTTGACAACACAAACGACCTGCCGACGCAAACGCCGGCGCACGCGTCCTTAAACCTCGTTGCAAACCGCTCTATAATCCGCTCGTCAACCAGCAACCTTGAGGCGGCCGAACATTTTTGCCCGGCGTGGCCGAAGCACGAGTAGAGCGATGCGGACACTGTTTCATCAAGTTCCGCGTTTGCGGTTATAATTATAGGATTCTTCCCGCCCATTTCAGCGACGACTTTTACCGGGCTCTTTATCCCGCCCGAGGCGGAATTAATCGACAACCTCTTTGAGGCCTGATGCGCAATCCATACTCCGACCTCCTTTGAGCCGGTAAACGCTATGCCGTTTACCCTGTCGTCATTCACAATCAGTGGGCCAACATCATGCCCGGACCCGGGCAGATGAGCAAAAACGTCACGAGGAACACCGGCGTCGTGAAAAATATCAGTCATTAATTGAGCTATCAGCGGCGTCTGTTTAGACGATTTAAGCGCAACGGTATTGCCGGCAACCAACGCGGCGGCGCTCATCCCGCATGAAATTGCGATTGGAAAGTTCCAGGGCGATATAACGGCAAACACGCCCCGGGGAAGCGCGGCGGGATATTTTTTTGAATATAATACCTCTTCTCTCGCGTAAAAATTGACAAAGTCTATCGCTTCATTAACGTCGGCCACTGCTTCGCCGGCGATCTTGCCTGATTCGTAAACAATCAGCGATGTCAGCTCAAGCCTGCGCGCCAGCATAATATCTGCGGCCTTTAATAATATTGAGGCCCTTGTCACCGGATTAAGCCCGCGCCACCCGCCTATTCGGTCGGCGTCATGCAGAGACTTAACAACGGAGCCGACATCCTCATTAGAGCAGAAACGAATGCAGCCGACAACAACTTCGGCGTCCGACGGGCCGCGAACCTCTTCAACGGCGCCGTTAAGCCGGCTCCCCTGTTTATACTCCATGCCTAAACTGTTTTGAAACATGTTTAAACTGTTTATGACGGCCTCTTTTTGGTCGTTTAAATAGAGAAGCGCGGGGGGCGCGTTGGAAAAACCGCGCGACATTTTCATGATTGAAGGGTCGCGGACAACCTTGCCCGCCCTCTTTTTTTCAACAAACAGAGCATCCGGGTCTTTAACCATCTCGTGCTTTTTGTGCGACCGCATAATTGTCAGAACTCCGGCCATTGACGAATTCTCCATTATCCGCCTTACAAGATAACCCATGCCTACCAGGAGGCTGCCCACGGGCACGTAATTTCTCGTCGTCCAATCCATGCCGGCCGCCATTGACATTGACAAGGCTTCGCATGTCATGTAGAGGCACTGGTGCTCTATTTGCGGGGTTGAGGCGAAATAGACCTTGCGCACGGCTTCGGCAAAGCAGTGATCCTGAAGGTTGTGAGAGGCAAGGCAGAGTTGAACATGCGGAGAGCTCTTCATTATCATTATTGCGATCTGCCTGAAGTGGATATCAGTCTCCTCCTTGTTGAGAAACTGGGGGGCGTCATGCTCAAACGCGCGGGCTTCAATCGTCTCTGCGTCCCAATATGCGCCTTTGACCAACCTTATGGGCATTGTGAAGCCGCGCTCTTCGGCAAGCTCAAGTATTTCCAAAAAATGCGGATAAGCGTCGCGCAGGTACGCCTGCACAACAATGCCCACCCACGCAAAGTCGCGCAGCTCTTTTGTTTCAAGCAGCGTTCTTTTAAAAATATAGAGAACAAGGTCGCGAGCGCGGTAATGCTCGGCGTCTATATTTATAAAAACTTTCTCCTCTTTGGCGGCCAGGAAAATGCGTTTCAACCTGGGGCCCACTGAGTTGTAAGTGTATTCCGGGGCTTCGGGCTTAAAATCAAAGCTAAGGGCCGAGACTTTAACCGAGACGTTAGCGCGGAGAATGCCGCTTTTATTAGTTTCGCCGGGCTCTATTTGCGACGATAAACCTCTGATTATCTTAATTACATTGTCGCAGTAACGGTCGGCCTCTTTTTCCGAAACGACCAGCTCGCCGAGCTGATCAATAGTGGAATCCCTTGATGTGAACCTAAGAGCGGCAAGCGAAGCCTTTGCGCCGCCGATAGACTCGCCGGCTATAAACCTGCGGGCAAACGTCTTTACTATATTTCGCGCTGCAAAGGCAAACAACCGGCAATGCGTCAATGTAACTGCAATGTATGAAAATTTAAACAGTATAAGCAACCACTCCGGCAGTGGTTTGCCGTCGCCGCCAATATTTTTTATTTTGGCAACATTCGAGTCAAAGCAAACGCGTCTGATCATCTCTAAAAATATTCTTTTGACATCTCCCCCCTCTTTGTCGTAATCCAGCGAAGGCAAAATCGCCAGGAACTTAAGCAAATGCACCCTAAGCAGCGCGTAACCGGCGGCAAGGTTTAGGCCAAAATCCGTTAACTTCTCAAAAATGGAGGAGTGGTATGCGTTAAGTTCGCTTAAAAGTCTGGCTGTAATGCGGTTATAAGCGTTTTTGGCCTTTGCAAACTCGTCGCCGTTTAATAAATCAGGCAAATTGTATTGAGCAGTTATTATCTCAATGTTTGATGGAAAGGTTTTTGAAGCCAGGGCCACAACTTTGTACACGTGGCTTTTCAAAGCGGACAACTCCTGCTCACTGTATTTAGGAGGGTTATTGCCGAGCGGCTCAGTATTGTGCCTGCGCAATGAGCTTATAAGAAAAAGCTCGCGCGAAGTTCTGGTTGAGCAAATAAGTATCTTTTTTTCGTTAAGAAAAAAACCGGCTAGAAAAGGAAACGTTTCAAACGTTAAGGCCACTCTGAAATTATTCTTAAAATCAGGGTTGATAAATTTTATAAACTTATCCTCAAAGCCGGGCTTCCAGGCCCCCTGTTCGTCAAGAAATGCAGGCTTGTATTCGATGTAGAATGAAACGCTCCATTTATCGGCGCCGAAAACTATCTCTTTTGACATAATTTTCGGCAACGCGGCTGCGCCGGCATTGCGGCCTTCAGGATTTTGATTGTTCATGTTATACATTTTTTAATATATTATAGCCTTGGGTTATAGCTCTGGGTTCGCGTTAAGGGCTGTTTTCAAAACGGTTTTGCCGGCGGCAATACAAATTATTGATTTTATAACAATTTTTATGTAGTATTTAAATTTCGTAATATTAGATTTTATACAAATACGTCCGCAATTTAAAGCGATTTAAATCATCAAGCATATTCATCTTTGAATAACGGCCTTATAAGTATAGTCCCATGTTTTTCTTATTCGGCCCGGTCGGCAGAGCCGGATAAACTGATTTTAGGGATCATTTATTTGTTTTCCAGGCCTTTAGCGCGCATTTCTATTGAGGGCAAAAGGATAAGATTGTGTATTTCCAAATTTTTAATAAATAAGAGTCTTATATTTTTTAATTTTATTTTTGAAAGGAAAAGAGTAATGGGAAAATTGGCGATATTGTTGTTTGCCGCGTTAACCGCGGCTAGTGTTGTGTTGACTTGCGGAGTTTCAGAAGGTTTGCTGTATGCGAATGAATCAAAGGGGCAGGGCGGAGACAGCAGCCAGACCCCAATATTCGGCACGGTTTTTGAAACAATGAACGGCGGCGGGTACACATACCTGCATATTGAAACAAGCGGGCAAAAGAAATGGGTCGCAGTCAGGCAGATGGAGGCGTTTATAGGCCAGAAAGTTGTGTTGAAACCTGGATTTGAAATGACTAATTTTACAAGCAAGGCGCTTAACCGCACATTTTCATCAATCATATTCTCCGAAGGGCAGTTAAGAACTAAAGGCGCCGGCGGGCAGGGGCAGGCAGGCGGCTCTCCTTTCCAGGCAGGAGCCGGAGGATCGGCGTATAGCGCGGGCGGACATGGCGGCGGAGCAAGCGGGCATGAAGGGCACGACCACGGCAGTGAAGGTGGCGGCCATGGAGGAGCCGACAGCATGGGCAGCAGCCATGGCAAAATTGCCGTGGAGGCCGAAGTTGGAGACGTTAAAGTGGAAAAGGCAACCGGGCCTAACGCGGTCACAATTGTGGAGCTTTATGATAACCGGTCGACGCTTAACAAAAAGGACGTTGAATTAAGGGCAAAGGTTGTAAAAGTTATGACGGGCATACTCGGCAAGAACTGGCTTCACGTGCAGGACGGATCAGGATCTTCCCAAAACGGGACGCATGATATTGTGGTTACTACGATGGAACTTCCGAACGTCGGCGATGTTGTGCTGATTAACGGCGTATTGTTTAAAGATAAAGATTTTGGAAGCGGATATAAATACGACGCCATTGTGGAAGAGGCGCGTTTGACAAAATAGCCGATTAGGGCCGGTTTTACAGGCCCATTCAGCCTTTTATTTTTAAAGAACGTCAGGTTTTGCGGATTAAAATCACTATAAAGTTGAAGTTAGCATAAAAAAAGCTTTACTTTAACTTGAATATATGATAAAAATATCTGCTCGTTTTATATGCGGCTTGTTGCTGCATTAAAAATGTTTCCGTTTCTCCACTTTCAGGGAGAGCGGGTTTTTATTTTTTAGCTTTGAACATTATAAACCGCCAATCAGGTAAGAGTATATAATTGGTCGAGCTGTATTTTTTAATTGGCTCCTGAAGGAGCCGGGTATAAGGAGTAGTAGAAGATGGCAGAAGGTACGGTAAAATGGTTTAATGATTCAAAGGGTTTTGGTTTTATTGAGCAGGACAACAATGCAGGCGATGTTTTTGTGCACCATACGGCTATTCAAGGCGATGGTTTTAAAACTCTTGCAGAAGGAGCGCGCGTTCAGTTTGACGTTGTTCAGGGCCCAAAAGGTCTTGCGGCTGAAAACGTTGTTTTGTTGTAGTAACAACAAGATGCTGGAGATGAGTTAAACTAATTTTATAAACATATAATGCCCCGCTTTTGCGGGGCATTTTTTTTTGCCCGGCAAAAGCTTTTCACGTTTAATAAATGAAAATTTAAACATTCAAATCACACCCGCCCCCCTATTCTAAAAGGGAAATATGGTTGGTTGTATGACAACTATTCAGCCTGTTTACTAATATAAAAATAATAATACATTAGATTTCCCTCTTTGGACCCCAAGGCATAATTCTCACTAGCGTGAGTTTATTATGAAAAAAGTGCCTTCTGATGGTAAGTCTTTATTACACAACAGTTTATACTTGCAAAAAACGTATACACTAACTAATATCTCCTCGCTGCCAATTTCATTATATGTTATACTCATCAACAAAATAGTAAATTATCTAAACCCTTATATAATAACAGCTTATTGGTGTATACAAAAATCAACAGCCCTAAAAGTTTGCTATAAAACAAGTTACGCCCTCATTGCGTCCTCTCTTATAATAAACTCACACTAGAGCAGACAAGCTGCTTAGTGTTCATTTAGCAAAGAGGGAGTAAGGGAGATTCGAATAAAGAATATTCCGATATTTAAAAGCTAAAAAATGAAAGTTAATCTATTCAAATCCACCCGCCCCCCTTTTCTAAAGGGGATGGACGATTGTATTAGATTGTTGCAAATATTAGAAAATACGCTGAATAGTTACCTATTAGTTCAAAAATTGGAAAACTCGCTTGAATAGACACAAAAAAACATGTAAAACCTTAGCTAATCAAGCTGGTTTGTGGCTATGTGGTAGGCGGGATCGTGGTGGACGTCGATTTCGACAATATCGCCCGCTTTTTTGAGCAGGTTTTGGCACTCCTTGCTCAAGTGTTTGATGTGCAGTTTCTTGCCTAGCTCCTTGTATTTCTCACTGAGATTGTTTATGGCTTCAAGCGCGGAATGATCGTAAACGCGCGAGTTCTGAAATTCGATTACCACATTGTCCGGGTCTTCCGACGGCGTAAATATCTCCTTAAAACTTGTGATTGCGCCAAAAAACAATGGACCTTCAAGGATGTACGTTTTTGTGCCGCCCTCTTCCCTAACTTCCGCGTTAATGCGTTTCGATTTCTTCCAGGCAAAGACAAGGGCTGAAATAATAACCCCAGCCGCTACGGCGACCGCCAGGTCGTGAATTACCGTCACGGCGGACACAACCACAATCACCATAAAGTCGCTCTTTGGAATTTTGTTCCAAAGCCGCAAACTTGTCCATTCAAACGTGGCGATCACCACAATAAACATAACCCCGATCAACGCGGCAACGGGAATCATTTCAATGCATCGCCAAAGCGGCGGAAATGCGATAAAACAGAGCAGAAAAACAGCGGCGGAAATGCCTGAGAGGCGACCGCGGCCGCCTGAGCTTATATTTATCATAGACTGTCCGATCATTGCGCAACCGCCCATACTGCCGAAAAATCCAGACACAATGTTTGCAAGCCCTTGCGCGCAACATTCGCGGTTGCTCCGCCCGCGGCTTTCAGTCAATTCATCAATCAGGGTGAGCGTCATTAACGACTCAATCAAACCGACGGCGGCAAGCGTTACCGCAAGGCCTATTATTATAGTAAAATCATGCCAGGAAAAAGAGATGTCGGGTATCATAAAACGGCCGGCTTTCCTCTCTTCATCATGCTCCACAATCTGAACAGGAGTAGCGGCAATTTCAGAAGCTTTAGCGTGGACTTCAGACACTTTCAGATCATTTTTAACGTCCATAAACAGTTTTGTTTTATGATTTTTTTCAACGGCGAACTTTTTCTGTGTCTCAACAAAATCTTTCACTGTAACCGCGTTGATCGGCGAAAACTGTACTGCCATCGTCATAACAATAATCGCAACAAGAGTGCCAGGCACGGCTTTGGTAAGTTTAGGCAAAAAATGGATAATTAACATAGTTGCGGCAAGGATGCCGACCGTAGAATAGATGCCGGATCCGGATATCCACTGCCCCACAACCTCAAACGCATGTAAGGAGCTGTTATACACAACAGAGTGATTCTCCTTTAATTGCGAAAACTGCGCCTTGCCGATCACAATAGCAAGGCCGTTCACAAATCCGTACATTACCGGCAGAGGCAACAGGCGCACAAATTTCCCGAGCTTGAGAAAACCGCACGCTATCTGTATAATTCCGCAGAGAATGACAGCCGCAAAAAGATACTCAAGGCCGTAAAGAACGACAAACGCAGTCATCACAACAGCCATGGCTCCAGTCGCGCCGGATATCATGCCTGGACGCCCTCCGAGCGAAGAGGTAATAAGTCCGACAAAAAAAGCGGCCCATAGCCCTACGGCAGGATTTACACCGGCTACAAAGGCAAACGCCACCGCCTCGGGAACAAGAGCAAACGACACGGTTAAACCTGAGAGCAGGTCGTTCTTTAAATTATTGTTTTGTTTAAATATTAAATTAATCATAAGTATCCTGCGAAAAAAAACTCAATTGCCGGCGCCCTCTGCAAATACGCGGGCGCAAATCGCCTGCGGCGACAAAATAACGCGGTAAAATATAGCAGCGGATTAAACCAGGAATTCAAAATTGAGATGAAAAATTTGCAAATAACTTGCGGAAAACAATTTTGGTTTGAACGGATAATTCTATCAAAGCTTTGTTTGATTGTCAAAAAAATTGAAAATTTAACGTTTTACATGCTTTTTTTCGTGAACTTATGTTATTTAATAGTTATAATTTCCATTTTTACATTCGCGTTTAAGCTGAGGGGTCTTATCAGTAAAAGGTTTAACTTTTAACAATATAATTGAAGGTCATACAAAGGAATATAATTATGATTAAAGATTTTGAAAGACTTATTGGCGAAAATGAGTATTCAACATTCATCTCTATTTTAAAAAGCATAGGCGCTACAAGCAGGACACATCGCATAAGCGTATTCATCGCAGGTTTCTTTAGATATGCGCACAATAAAATAGGCGAGGATTATGAAAAAGGCGGCCTGGAGGACGTCCTTATTGCGTTGGATGAAAATCCGTATATTGACGGCGCGGATAAAGACATTATGTTTAACATTGTAGATGAATTGTGCAAGAATGCGGGGATACAAAACCACAAGGTTTCGGAGTCTACAGGCGATAAGTACAGCATTTCAGAAAACGTTATAGAAGAGTATTCAAAATGGGAACACATGAGGTGGGAGAATTTCTAGAAACGCGGTAACGGCATAAGAAAAAACCCAAACAAATTTCTACAAAACACGATACCCTTTTGATTGGACGATGCCTACAATTTTCCTGTTTACGCTTTGTAGTTTGCTGTAATCAGGCAACCATAATTTGGACGAGTCAAGGCCGGTTACAGTCATATTATTGTTATTAATAACACACATGGTTTCGTTAAGCCCGGCCTGTTCGCCGTATTTAAATATTACCAGGCCGTCCCTGTGGTCAAAATCAATTTTGACAATAACGCCTTCATCCCTCATTGCCTTGGCAATTTGGTTAACCAACTCTAATAATGCTTCAATATCGGCCACGGTTAATAATCGGTCTTAAAAAATAACGGCTTTTAATCAACTTAGAGAATAATTCACACTTAAGCAAACAGGCGGCACAGGGTTCATTATCTGACTTCAATAAACATTCCCCAGGCGCGACCGTCGTCGTAAGCTTTTTTGTTAAACTTAAACCTGCCGTCGTCGTCAGCCACGGCCCAGCCGACCCACTCAATGCCTCGTTTAAGCGCTGTGATTGTAAACTCTATCTCCCCGTTTTTACCTGATACGGCAGCTTCCGGCTCAACCTTGATTGCCTGCCTGAACCCTTTTCGCATGCTCGTGGCAATCTTAACCTCCCTGTTAGGATTAAAATTTATAACGCGTGTAACGCACTTTTCAGTGTCGCCCAACTCAAGCTCCAGCCTTTCAATCTCATTTACAGGCCAGAATTTTAGACGTTTATCACATTTGAATGTGAAATTCTTGTTGGAAAGCGGGATGACAAAAATTTCAAAATTCGCGTAATTTGCCACCAATGGCTCCGTCGTCTCTCCATGTATCGAACACGACGTTGAAAATGTCCCCACGCCTAAACGGGACATGTTATAAACAGCGGTAAGCGGCTTGGTATGGCCGGGGTCTATTTCAAAACTCACAGGTTCTATGTGAACAAAATCAAATGTGCAAAGAAGCTTCATCTTATTGCGTTCACAATCTACACCATGAGAGTACCCGCCAAGAGAGTGCGGCGAAATCTGTGTTCCTTGAAAAACAGTCAATGACACATCTTGCTCAATAAATTCCATATTGCAACTTTCACCTTCAGCTCCTTCTCCACCGCCTTCACCGCCTTCATCCTGCGCATGCGACAGGGAGGTAAAACAAACGAAAACAAAAACGGCGATCAATAGCGTAAAAGCTTTGTTAATGTCCGCAAAACCATTTTTAAACATATTTTTTTACTCCTTTTATAGGCAAATATTCATAAAACAAGAACAGATCTATTAAAAAAAATCCAAACAAACTTTAACAACTTAAACGTAAAACTCAATCGCTTAAGTTTGGCACAACGACAATTTCACCAAACACATCGTCCTCTCCTCCGTCGGCCTGCCTTACGTGCAACTTCACAGTATGCGTGCCGTAACCTTTAAAAGTATGGACTGGGTGCTGTTTATCGCTTCTGTTTTTCCTAAAAAGCCTTGACAGTTTTCTGTTAAAACTAAACTCCCACTCCCATCTGTCTATCGGTTGCCCTGCAGACGGCACAGACAAATCAGTGAAAGAGACCCGTTCGCCCCACTCAACCCTTTTGGTTTTTGAAACGCCGGGAGCGAATCTTGCGCAAGGCGGTTCAGTGACGAAAACAGAGTCTTCTGAGCTGCCGCTTACGTCACCCGGGCCCTGAACGGTTAATTTTGCCGTGTAGGGTATTTCGTTTGCTATCCTATACTCATACACAGGATCTTTTTGGTCGCTTGTGCCTCCGTCGCCGAAGTCCCAAAAATAACTAACAGTAAGATCAGGCGGCTTAATTATCGACGTGCTTGTAAATTTGACCCGTAGAGGCAAACATGCGCCGGGCTCCTCTTCCTTTATAAACGACGCAGTGATTTCCTCTTTGTTCTCCTCGGCTATTGATTCTATTTCTATATTTTCATTAATTAAATCCCTGTCAATTGTAATCTCTTTTTCAAACTTATCAAAATCTTCGCGGAAAACCGTAACCTTGTAATCCCCGCTAATAACATCCTTTATTTCATACGCTCCAAGATTCTCTTGTTGCCGGCTTGAAGTTGCGCTTCCAAAAAACGGAATACCACACTTAATATCATCCTCAAACAATTTTGACATTTGCACCAATGCCCCGGCAATAGGCTTATCCGGCACATTTCTGCCGGGCGAGACCTCTACTATTTTCCCGGATACTGTAAAAGTGCCTGGACGTTCGTCATTTTCCATCGCGTAAACCTTGCCGTCAAACGATCCGACAATCAGTGTGCCGTCATCGGCAATTGCGACAGTCGACGTCACGCCGTTCTCTGTGTCTATGCACCATTTTGACGCGCCGTCTTTGGTAACGGCAAGTATTTTGGAGAATTCACCTCCGACGCCAATATAAAGAGTCCCATCCTTTCCTATTGATACCGAGGACCCGGCTATTTCTGCCCCGGCCAGGAACTCCCATTTCAACCGCGGCCCGACTCCGCGATCTTCAACCGCGTACAATTTACCGTCGCCGGAACCAAAATATATAACGCCGTCGCTATCAACAGCCGGCGACGACACAACAATTCCTTCGGTTGGAAAGGTCCATTTGAGAAGGCCGTCCGGTTGCACGGCGTAAAGATTATTATCCAGAGATCCGAAATATATGGTTCCGTCTATGCCGATTGCCGGCGATGATTTGACCTCGCCGCCGGCCAAAAATGGCGATAAAAATTTAAAACTAAAATCTGGATTAAACGAGTATAACGCCCCTGCTTGTGTAATTACATAAACCGTGCCGTCCAGACTTTGAGCGGCTGATGAAATTATGGGCGATCCCAGATCTTTAAAAAATATGCATTTCGAGTCCAGATCCCACCCATAAAACCTGCCGTTTTGAGAGCCCCAGTATACCCAATTATTAAATCCAATTAATGGCGAACCGCTGATGCCGCGTTCGACCAGCAAGTTTCTGTTATGGCTGTTCAGAGCCAGTATTTTATCAAGATCCGGTTTTTGCATTGGAAAAGCTAGCGGATCAATAAATGTAGGTTCATTAGTACAAATAAGGCCAACGCACCCTACAAGATTTATCGCGCTCTGTTCAGGACAAACTAATTCTCCGTCAACAAGCTCCTTGGAAGAGAGGACAATGTTAACCGGCCCCACTTCATGTTGAAAACCACAAATATCCAGAGATATCTTTCTTTCACATAGAGTTTCATGAACTACAGCTCCGCTATAATTTCCTATAGGCAAATTGTCTACAAAAAAGTCTCCATCAGCATCACCGCTTATACCAACTCCAACAGGCCCTGACATGCTAATAACCGCCCCGGATTGTAAAGTTCCGCTAAAATGCCCAAAATCTTCGGCGTTAGCCTGATAAAAGTTTTCAAGCGACCACCTGTCATCCTTTCCCTTGGACGCGTCAAAATTTAGCTCATAAACCGTGCCGTCCCATGAGCCGATAAAGATATTTCCATTTTCGCCAATGGCCGGGGAAGAGACAACTGAGTTAAAAGTGGTAAATGTGCCTATAATTTGGCCTTTATCAGGATCAATCGCAAAAAAGTTTTTGCCGAGAGACCCAATAAACACATTGCCTGAGCCGTCAATGCTCGGGGATGACGTTATATCGGTTATAAACCCGATGCCGGTGTCTATAGGAGGGTATTTAAGGCGGACATTTTGGGGTTCGTTGTCTTCTGATCCGTTTTTTCTCAACCCAGTATGTTGCGGATTTTGCCTGAACATCGGCCATGCAGTGTCATCGGTCTGCGCGAGTACGTCAGTTGACATGAAAAAGGAAATTAACAGCAATAGAGCAAAACAGAAAAGTACTCGATTTTTGTTTTTCTCTGTTACAAAAAAAGCATTTTTTTGGGCCATGGGCTCTCTCCTATTATTAAATAGACGGGAAGATTTTCGTTAATTATAAACGTATTTAGCATCATAGCAAATAAGTTTTGGCAAAATATTTGTTAAAAATATTTTGCCGGCCTTTTTACTTATCCGGCTTGCCGGGGTTTGGGCTAAACATTTTTTGAGATGGGCTATTATTCACTAATGGTTTTGGAGACAATGTTCCAAATTTTCTCGGCAATTTCACTTTTAGTTAAAAGGGCGCCGTTATTTACGCTTTCAATCAGCTCCCACGAAGATTCATTGTCAACCAGTTCTAAATAGGTCTTTTGAACGTTTTTTAAGAAATCGGCATCCTCTTCATGAATATCTTTTAACGCATTCCCGGTTTTGAGCGACTCATTCTCTGTTGATTCATCAGGCAGGCAATATTCACGCGGTTTTCTTTTGCTGATCAGGTCTAAAGCAATCTCAACCTCATTGCTTAAGAAAATTGTCAGGTCCGGTCTTGGTATCTGATAAACCTGATGCTCAAGCTTATCAAGCCAATCAAAAAACTTGTCCCTTTCTTCCTTATTATCTATTTTTGCGCCTTGGTATGCTTTGTTGCAGCAGGTGTATCGATTTGAAATAACAATTTTTCCGCCGGCAAGCCATTTTTGTATGCTTTCCTTTATCTCCCATCTATCGCCGGCGTACAAAAGCGATGTAAAATATGGGTTTACCGATTGCGACTTGCCGGTTTGCGCTTGAGGGTCAGACGAGCTAAATTCGCCGTTAAGATATCTGGCAATCAAATCCGCAAAGAATGTCTTGCCGTACTGCGGAAAATCGACATGCTCAACTTCGTGGCCGTTTTTTCTAAGATTGTCAATTAGCAATTCCGTTTGCGTTGTTTTGCCGCTGCCGTCAAGGCCTGTAATGACTATTAATTTGCCGTTCATAAGATTGCGCCGTTAACTATTAAAGTTGCGAACAAATCGAGCCTCGTATATATACTCAAAAGCATTAGGTTTTTAAAATTAGTCGATGAATAAAAGCCTAAAGCCTAAAGCCTAAACTCCGGCAGGCAGAGGTTGTTGAAATTTACCCTTTAGGGTTTTATTTCACGGCATTTGAGTATAACCATATGTATATATTATTTTTCTAAACCCCAATTTGCCGGCTATATCTTTACAAAAACAAAATGCGCCAAGGCAGGACTAACGCGAATATACTTAAGAGCTCGGAAGCCAACAGACTCGGCCATCTCCTTCCAGGCCGTGGGGCTGATTAAATGCTCCGGCACCGGCGGTTCATTCACAATATCCTTGCCCCACTCCTTCTCCGCCAATTTGAACAAACTGTCAACCGCGCTTACGCCGAAAGCCTGCTCATATTTTTTTCTGGTTGAGGCGTCTATGTTATGTATTGTTTTGTGGATGCCGCGAAACAACATAATTTCCTCTGAGTCAGTTGTGGGATCAACTGACTCGGAAATGAGAAAGAGTCCGTCATATTTCAAAATCCTATGCGCCTCAACAAATATCTCCCTAAACGAATCCTCGACTACCAGCGTTTCAAACTTATCATAATACGGCTCTGGAAAGATATGGTGAATTGACAAGTTTGCGGTGATAACATCAACGCAATAGTCTTTAATTGGAAGGATAACCGAGTTCGCGCGCACTACGCTTAATGAATGATAATCTGTTTCAATCTTCTTTTTTTGCGCGGCGGCAGAGCCGTTTTCAGTGACATCAAGGCCGATAACTATCCCGTTCTTCCCTTCCATAGTTTCCCGAATATCGAAAGGTATTTTGGCGTTGCTGCCTGTGCCCAGATCCACAACAACTCCGTATTCAGGTATTTTAATATTTCTTTTGATAAGCGTGCACAAATGTTCCCTTATTTCCTGGCTGGTACGAAATTTTTCATCCTTTATCATCTCCTTATCAGACCTGGAGTCAAGTTTTTCGCCCTGAATTTGTTCGTATCCGCTAATTATCTCTTCGCTTTGGTTCGCCATGTAAATCACCAATTATATATAAAGTGTTATTAAATTTTCTCTCGCCGGCAATGCTTTGCCATACCGGCAACGTTTTTCATTCATCAATTAGAGCCACTACGCGAGCGGGGCCTGCCGAGCCGGATTTAACCTTTAATGGAAAGCAACACACTTTAAACCCGGTTGAAGGCAATTTATCAAGATTAGCAAGCTGCTCGAGATGGCAATATTCCACATCTATTCCAACATAATGCGCGGCCCAAAAAACAGAGTTGTCGCCCGTCTCTCTGGCCCGTTTGGCTTGGTCAGGCAACGGGGCGTCCCACCCCCACGAATCAATCCCCACAACTTTAACGCCATGGTCAAGAATCCACCTGGTGGCTTCCGCGCTGACGCCGACTCCGCGATAAAAATAATCGCGAGTTCCAAACATGCGGTCATTTCCCGTCCTTGCAAGAACAATGTCAAACGGCTTTATTTCGTAATTAATCTCTGACAACGCATGTTTAACATCAGTTACTGTTATGACTTCGCCATTGTTCTTGCCGCTAAAATCAAGCATTACACCATTTGAAAAACACCATTCCAACGGCACAAGATCTATTGTTTTTGCCGGTTTCCCTTCAGAAATAGGCGAAAAGTGCCAGGGCGCGTCAAGATGCGTTGTTCCATGAGTTGAAAGTTTTATAGTTTCTATAGCCCAACCCAAACCATTTCGCAAATAACGAGGCGCAAGGCCATAAAGAATCCTGATTATAAATCCGCCGAGTTTGTGATTTATATATTTTACTTTATTGCGCGCCCAGATAGGCGCCCAATGTTTGTTATCATCAAAAGAAACACTTAAGTCAACAAAACGCATTACGGTCTACCATATTTTTAAAGGAAAAAGAAAAAAAAGCCGCACAGTTTTTTTTTTAACATCTTCAAGGCCGAAATTTGCCGATATTTGGTTTACTGCCGGCTATAATCTTTTAACCGCCCGCGCCATTTTCCGTTACAACCTGATCGGATATTTGCGGATAAAGTTTTTTTACGCAATCCGGACAAATGCTATGGCTGAAATCGGCCTCTGAATTCTCCCTGATATAGTTCTCCATCACATCCCAATAACCGCCGTCATTTCTGATTTTTTTGCAGCTGGCGCAAATCGGCAGCAAGCCCCTTAACACCTTTATCTCTTTTAATTGTTTTTGCAAGGCTTCGTTTTGTTCTTCTATCTCTTTTACCTGGAGCTGAATAATGCTTCGTTGCCTATGCAGTTCGCAAAACGCCCTAACTTTGCTTTGCAAAATAAAAGGAACAATTGGTTTGTACAAATAATCTACCGCGCCGGACTCGTACCCTTTAAAGACGTGCTCGTCTTCATTGCTGATCGCGGTAACAAAAATTATAGGTATATTCTTTGTTTTTTCGCAACCTCTCATTAATTCAGCAGTTTCAAATCCGTCGATATCAGGCATCTGCACATCAAGCAATACAAGCGCAAAGTCATGCTCAAGCGACAACCCAAGGGCTTCATTTCCTGAATTAGCCCGTATAATTTCAAGAGTGTCGCTATCCAGCAAATTCTCCAAAGCCAGAAGGTTTTCAGGCCTGTCATCAACAATAAGCACTTTTTGTTTCGCCGGCTCAACCATACTAATAAAGCCTCCTTAATTGGGAAACGTCAAAATTATATTAAACATTTTATTAAACTCCGATCTTTTTAATATTTGCAAGGAAAGGCCCTATTTCTTTTAACGAAATAATATAATCAACATCGACCCTTTTTATCGCAGCTTTGGGCATGGAATCAATCTCAGCCGTTAACGGATCCTGAACAATGGCAAGCCCCCCCAGCTCCTTAATCTTTTTAAGGCCCAGGCTTCCATCGTCATTCGCCCCGGTAAGCACCATGCCTATAAGCTTTTCCCTGTACGTGTCGGCCGCGCTATCAAACAAGACGTCAATAGACGGCCTGGCGTAATTTACAGGAGCCCCGATGGAAAGAGAAAGAGTTCTGTCATTTTCCACCAACAAATGATAATTTGCCGGCGCTATATAAACGTTCCCCGGCTCTATCTCCTCTTTTTCCTCAGCCTCATGCACTTCAACCGCGCACCTATCGTTTAGCATTGTAGCTAAATAACCGGTTGAATCGGGGTGCATATGCTGCACAATAATAACGGCAAAAGGGAAATCCTCGGGCAATAACGGCAAGATTGAACAAAGGGCGTCCATGCCGCCGGCTGAAACGCCGATAACAATTGCCTCATATTTGTTCCCCTTTATGTTTTTTGCGGCCTTAACGGCCTCCCCCCCTTTTTTAATTTGAACTAGTCCCATATCTCTTCTTGTATATTTTTTCGTGCTTTTCCACGTCTTCAAAATTGTCCGTAACATCAGAAAACCTGATGCTTTCCTTAGAACCTATGCAGAGAAAGCCGCCATAACATAAACTATCCATAAAAAGATTAAACACCCTGTTTTGCAGCACCCTGTCAAAATATATCAGCACGTTGCGGCACAAAATAAGATTCATTTCGCCGAACACCCCGTCCGTCACAAGATTATGATGCGCAAACACAATATTTTCCTTTAAAGACTGGTTCATTATTACCGACTCATAATCCGCAGTGTAATAATTCGCAAAAGATTCGGAACCACCGGCCTTTTGGTAATTGGAAGTGTAAGTCTTTATCCTGTCAATTGGAAAGATGCCGGCCTTTGCCTTTTCCACAACCACTTCATTAAAATCAGTGGCATAAATCTGGGCTCTGTCATACATGCCCTCCTCTTTCAACAAAACCGCCATAGAGTACACCTCTTCGCCGGTCGAACAGCCTGCGTGCCAAACTTTTATAAACGGATATGTTTTTAGAATAGGAACCACAAGTTTTCTTATATTAAGATAAAACGTGGGATCCCTGAACATCTCCGTCACATTAATTGAAAGATCCAGCAACAATGAGTTAAAAAATGATGAGTCGTAAAGCAATTTATGCTGCATAGCTGAAATATTATCCAGCCCTGAGAGACCAAGCCTATGCATTACGCGGCGCTTTACGGAAGCTTTAGCGTAATTCCGGAAATCATAACCGCATTTTTTAAAAATAGCCTCTAATAACAGATCAACCTCAATGTTCTCATTCTCAAGTTGTTGCTCGCCGGATATTATTTGAGAACCGTCCGGGGCGCCTTGAGATTTATCATCAGGCTCGTTATTTCCCGCGTAATCTTTCTTGTTTTTTGCGTTCATTTTATTATGCCATGTCCCGTATGTTCATTAATTAATAAAAGCCTAATACAGCCATACTTTCAGCAATGAAACCAGTTTGTCCGTGTCTATGGGTTTTGATAAATAATCGTTAGCGCCGGCCTCAATGCATTTGTTTTTGTCGCCGGCCATAGCCTTGGCGGTGATTGCTATTATAGGAAGTTTTCTGAACTTCTCCTGTTTTCTAATCTGCCTGGTGGCTTCATACCCATCCATCTCAGGCATCATTATATCCATCAACACAATATCAACGTCCGGATTTTTATCAAGGCAGCCAAGGCACTCTTTTCCGTTTTTCGCCACAACGATATCCATGCCCTTATCCTCAATAACATGAGTTAAGGCAAAGACGTTGCGCATATCGTCGTCAACCAGCAACACAGTCTTGCCGCTAAACACAGACCCTCTCTCCCTGTCATGCGCCATCTTAATCATGTTTTGTTTATCCTCCGGCAAGTTTGCTTCAACTCTGTGCATAAAGAGGGCCGTCTCATCCAGGAGCCGCTCAGGCGATTTTGCCCCTTTAATAATAACACTGTCAGCGTATTTGGTTAACATCTCCTCTTCATCTCTGGAAAGTTCCTTGCCGGTGTATATAATGACCGGTATATAGGAGATAGATTTGTCATTTCTAATCTTGTCGAGAAGGTCGAAGCCGGACATATCGGAAAGCCCTATATCAAGCACCATGCAATCAAATTCTCCGGATTTAAGCAAATTATGAGCCTCTTGCCCGGACGAAACGCCGGTAGTGTTAACATCTCCGTTGCCGATAAGTTCAGTTATGCTTTTGCGCATATCTTCATTATCTTCAACAACAAGCAATTTTTTTACCTTTTTTGAAATAATGCCTTCAATCTTTTTAAAAGAGTCGTCAAGCATTTCAACGCTCACAGGTTTGGTAAGGTAACCGATAGCGCCCATTCGCATTGCGTCAAGATTATTTTCAGAGCCTGATATAAAATTAACGGGAATGTGCCTGGTTGCAGGATTGCTTTTAAGCCTCTCCATAACCGACAGACCGTCAATACCAGGCAAGCCCACATCAAGGATAATTGCGCTGGGTTTATAATAGTCGGCCATATATAAGCCGGTTTCACCATTCTCGGCGGCCAGACATTTGAATCCTTTTTCATTGGCAAGGTCAAACAGGATTCGCGCAAAATTCGTGTCGTCTTCAATCACCAAAACTGATTTGTCTCCGGGATTCAGATTCTTCCTGTCGTCCCATATCAGGCCGTCGTCAAAATCCGCCGGCTTTTCCGCGGGAACCGCAGCTTGCCCATCTTCGGAAGCTTGAGGTTTTGGAGCAGGCCTGCTTTCAACCTCTTTTTTAGCCGCGGGCTTCGGGAATGTTTTTTGCTCTTTTGGCTGAGGGTCTACATGCCCTTCCACCTCTTCCGGCAAATAGATCGTAAACGCGCTACCTTTGCCGTATTCGCTTTTTAGTTTAATCTCTCCGCCGAGCAGCTTGACAAACTCCCGCGAGATTGAAAGGCCCAGGCCGGTGCCGCCATATTTCCTGCTGGTGGTGCCGTCGGCTTGTTGAAACGCTTCAAAAATTAAGTCTTGTTTCTCTTTAGGAATGCCGATTCCCGTGTCGGCAACTGAGATAGCCAGCGTTTTATCAGGATCAAAATCGCCCGTAAGCAGATCAATATCCCTGCGCGGCCGGAAAATATTTAGCGAAACAGAGCCTTTGTCTGTAAATTTAATTGCGTTTGAAAGGAAGTTCTTAATAATCTGATCAAGGCGTTGCCTGTCGGTTAAAATGCCGTCAGGCAGACCTTTAGATATGTCTACGTTAAATTCCAAGCCCTTTTCCGCCGCAACAGGCCCAACCTTCCGTTTGACATTATTGGCGAAATCTTCAAGCCCCACAAACTCTATATGAAGCTTCATTTTGCCTGATTCCACTTTTGAAAGGTCAAGGATGTCGTTTATCAGGTTTAGCAGATCATTTCCGGCGGAATTAATGGTCGCGGCCAGCTCCACCTGTTTCTCCGTAAAATTTTTGCTCTTATTATCTGAAAGAATTTTGGAAAGAATCAAGATGCTGTTAAGAGGCGTTCGCAGCTCATGCGACATGTTTGCCAAGAATTCAGATTTGTATTTGCTTGAAAGCTCAAGGGCTTCGGCCTTGGTTTTTAACTCGGCGCGCGAATTTTCAAGCTCTACGTTCTTCTTGCGGACGCCGTCTTTCTGTTTTTCCAACGCCTGGGTTTGCTCCTCAAGCTCTTCATTAGTTTGTTGAAGTTCTTCCTGTTGCAGTTTTAACCGCTCTTCAGATTCTTTCAGGGCTTTTGTCTGCTCCTCAAGCTCCTCATTAGTCTGGCGCAACTCTTCCTGCTGAGTTTCAAGTATCTCGGCCTGGCGTTGCGTCTCTTCCAGCAGATTTTCCATAAGAGTTCTGGCTTCAGCTGAATTTATGGCGATGGATATGCCTTCGCCGACAAGGTTAAGAAATTCCATCTGAATATCGGTAAATTCATTAAACGAACCCAATTCAATAACGCCGACAACCTCATCATCATATATAAGAGGCATAACAAGTATGTTCTTGGGAGGGGCCTCGCCTAACCCTGAATTAATTTTAATATAATCGTCCGGCACATTAGTTATAATAATCGTTTGTTTCTCAAGCGCGGCCTGCCCGACCAACCCTTCGCCGACTTTAAATTCGCTGGAAAGGTTTTTGCGTTTCGTATAGCCGTAACTGCCGGCAAGACGCAACGCATTGCCCTCTTTCTGCGTCAAATACGCGGCGCCTATTTTGGCGTCCAGACATTCAGTTATGTAAGTAACCATATTTTTTATCAATACATTAATGTCCTGCTCGCCGCGCATTCTGTCGTTTAGTTCCACCCTGTGATTTCTGAGCCAATTTTTCTTGTCATTTTCAGCCTTAACATCTTTCAGGGCCTTTGTCATATCAAGCAGAGCCACTCCAAGATGATCGTGGTCGGAATGGGGTTTGATCTCAACGGAATAATCGCCATTTGTAACGCTCTCGACCTGCTCAACAATTGCGTGAAGATTTTCAGCCATCTGATTAACGGCCTTTCCCAAACGGTCTTTCTCGCTCTTAATTTTGGCCATTTTATGAAAGTCGCCAATAGCCACGGCTTCGCACACAGTGGTCACCTGTTTAAACGAATGCACAACCTCTTTAAAGCAATCAGCCATCATACCGATCTCGTTATTAGCGTTTGTTATATTCTCATTATAAGACATATCTCCAACGGCAACGCCGCGAGCCCAGTCTGTAAGCTTTCTGATTGGGAAGACGATTTGCCTGGTTATCAGAATTGAAACCACAACGACCAGAGCAACGGTCGCTATCAGCAACATAATAACCAGCTTCCTCATAATGATAACAGTGCTGAACGCCTCGGACTTGTCTATTTCAACAAGCATCGCCAAATTTACCCCTGTAATTTCAAGGCCGTTATATGTCCCAAGCACATCAACGCCGCGATAGTCTTTATAAATTGAGGCTTCTATTTTGTCATCATAGCCGGATTCATTGTTTTGCCATTTAGCTTTATCTTTTAGCCATTGCCGGCCGGCATGCGTATCCACTACCTGCTGACCTATGCCGGATTCGGTAAAAAACCGGGAATTTGTGCGCATAATAAGATCTTCGCCTATAAGATAAGACTCTCCGGTTTCACCCAGACCGGTCCTCTCCTGCATGATTGCGTCAATCTCGGAAACTGAAATACAGTCCGCCATTAACCCAATCTTTTCCCCCAAATCGTTACGAACAGTATGCACAAAAAAACCGACATTGCTGTCCCCGGCGGGCTCATAGGCCTCAAAATCCGAGAAAACAGATTTGCCTGAAGCAAAGGCCTTTCTGCACGCTTTGCCGAACAACGTTTTTGAATATTTTCCGCTAAAAATATTTGAGCCTAAATCATCATGATCCATGGCTGAAAACAGGATATTCCCCTCGTAATCAATAAAAAACAGATCAGCATAGCTGTAATTATTCTTAAAATTTCGCAAATCAAGGCATCGCTCCTCATTGATCATCTTCCATTCATCGCTGTTTACAAACTCCTGGGCGGTCATGCCGCTTGTCATAAACGATGTCCTTAAAAGACCAAAAACTTGCCTGTTGGAGTTTAGCTGGGCCTGCAACGATAGGTCTTGCAATCTCTCGGAAAAATAGGACTCTATATATTTCTTTTTCAAATTGCTGACGGCGGAAAGCGAATTTACGGCGTCTTCGTATAAATTATTATAAGAAGTCCTATACCCGATATAACTTACAATAGTTAACGGCACTAATGAAATTGCAAGAAATATCATGAAAAGCGTCTTGCCGAGCCCCGAACGTATGGCGGAAAACCGTTGTTTTCTATTTTTTTCAATATTGTTTGAAAAACCCATAACATTAACCTTTTGTTTGAAAATAAATTATTTTTGTTTAAGAAGCGCGCATTATCAAACATTACGCCACTATTTTAATTACATCAGCGTCTATTTTAGTCCCATCGTATTCAACTTTAATATACCAGCCGTTTTTAAACATACCGGCGTTTAAGACCATAGTGTTTCCTATAAGGCATTTCCCCCTGCCCTCGTGGATATGCCCGCAAATGCAAACATCAGGCTTATACTCTTCAATAAATTTACGGACGCTTTCGCTGCCGGCATGCACGCCGGGGGCCACGGCGTCCACATCCGAATCCTTTGGAGGGGCATGCGGCGTCATAATCTTGATTTTCGCCTCTTTTACCTTTTCATATCCATCGCTCAAAAATTTCCATATCTCCTCTTCGCTGTATTCAGAAGGAGTGTTAAACGGCGTCTCATTAGATCCGCCCACGCCAAAAATGCCTACATCTCCAAACATAAACCCATTGCCGTGCAGATTAATATTTTCAGACGAAAGATATACATCGGCCTCGCGGCGGTCTAAGTTCCCTATTTGAGCAAGGATGTTGCCGTTAAATTGCTTAACGCTTTTTATAATGCGCTCAACCTCATCTTTGCCGTGATAATTAGTTATATCTCCGGAAATCACAACAAGGTCGGCCGTCTCAAGCTCATCTTTTAGCTTGTCCAGATTATCAATGTTTTCATGAATATCGCCGAATGAAATAATTTTCACAAACGCCTCCCAAACCGCTCTGTTTTTAACTCTACAAATACAACAAATAAAAAAAGAATATTATATTGTTAAAACGCCGGAAAATAAATGTTTAAATTATTTATGTAAAGACTATTTAATGATACAATGCCACATCAAAAACATTGTGGCCAACGCCAACTTAAAGGAAAACAGAAAATGAAGAGCCTTTTTATAATATTTTTTACGCCTATAGTATTGGCAATAGGCGTTATGCTCTTTGTTCTAAGCCCTGAAAAAGCGGATTTCACTTTTGTAAACGGCCCGGAACCTGAAACTATTGACCCGCCGTTAATAACAGGATCGGTTGAAGCGAGAGTTGTGGGTTCTCTTTTTGAAGGCCTGACATCTTATAATCCAAAGAATTTGTTGCCGGAACCCGGCATTGCAAAATCATGGCGGATTTCCGACAACGGATTAGTATATACCTTTTTTTTGCGCAAGTCAATGTGGTCCAACGGCGAGCCTTTGACGGCGCACGATTTTGTTTACTCCTGGAAAAGAGCGCTTGCGCCTGAAACGGCGGCGGATTACGCGTACCAGCTGTATTACATTAAGAACGCCAGGCAGTTTAATGAAGGCATTGTCAAAGATTTTAATGATGTCGGCATAAGAGCTCCGGATAATTACACTTTGCGCGTTGAACTGGAGTTTCCCACCCCGTTTTTTATAAATCTAACCTCCTTCCCCACATTATTGCCTGTTAATAGAGCTTGCATTGAAGCACATGGGGACAGTTGGACAAAAACAGAAAACATTGTGACAAACGGGCCGTTTTGTTTGACAAAATGGAAGATAAACCAACATATTATAATGTCAAAAAACAATTTGTATTGGGACGCCGGCAACGTCGCCCTGAACGTTGTTAAGCTGTTAAATGTTGAAGGCATCAGCGCCGGTTTTAACATGTACGAATCCGGCATGGCGCACTTTGTCGGCAATGTGCCTTTGCCTATTGTTGATATCTTAAGCAAGAGGGACGATTTTCGACCCAGCGTGTACCTGGCCACATATTTCTATAGATTTAATGTTAATAAACCCCCGTTTGACGATGTCAGGGTACGCAAAGCCTTTAGCTACGCTATAAATAAGGATAATTTAGTAGAATATGTGACAAAAGGCGGCGAAATTCCCGCAAAAACGTTTGTGCCTGCAGGCATGCCGGGATACAAACAGCCAACCGGACTGCCGTTTGATGTAGACAAGGCCAGGCTTTTGCTCGCCGAGGCGGGATATCCCAACGGCAACGGTTTCCCGGAAGTGGAGCTTTTGTTTAACACAAGCGAATCAAACAAAAACATAGCGGAAGTTATTCAACAGATGTTAAAACGCAACCTGAATATTAAAATAAAACTGCTTAATCAGGAGTGGAAAGTCTTCTTAAACACCACAAAAAAACTGGATTACCAATTATCACGGGCCAGCTGGATAGGCGATTATATCGATCCAAACACATTCCTGGACATGTTCGTCGCCAACGGCGGAAACAACCGCACAGGGTGGAGCAGCAACGAGTATGATGAGCTTATTAGATCGGCCGGCATGGAAAACAACAAAGAGAAACGGTTTGAGCTGCTTCATCAGGCTGAGAAAATACTGGTGGAAGAAGAGCTTCCAATAATTCCAATATATTTCTATGTATGCCACAATATGTACAGAGACAATGTTAGCGGCATTCATCCCAATATACTAAACATACATCCGCTCAAATACGTAAAAGTAATTAAAAACTAACAACATGATTAAATATATCGCAAACAGACTGGGATGGCTTGTAATAGCGCTTTTTATTATTGCAACCACATCCTTTTTCATTATGAGGTTCACCCCGGGCGGCCCGTTTGACAGAGAACGCGCCCTGCCTGAAGCGATTGAAAACAATTTAAAGGCGAAATATAACATGGACAAACCTTTGCATGTTCAATACTGCATATATATTAAGAATCTATGCAAAGGCGATTTGGGCCCATCTTTTAAATACCGCAACAGAACAGTGAAAGAGATAATAGGTCAATCGTTCTTTGTCTCGGCATTAATCGGGTCGTTGGCGCTGATAATAGCGTTTGATATGGGCGTGGCGCTGGGCATGATTTCAGCGGTAAAGCAAAACTCGGCATTTGATTACATCACCATGTTTATAGCCATGATAGGCATCTCAATACCCAGCTTCTTTTTAGGCATCCTATTGCTTTTGGCTTTCAGTTTTAACATCAAACTTTTGCCACCGGCCGGGTGGGGAAGCATTTGGCATGTCATCCTGCCCGCAATAACGCTGGCCGCGCCCTTTACAGCTTATATAGCAAGGCTAATGCGCGCAAGCATGCTTGATGTATTGAATCAGGATTACATACGAACCGCAAGGGCCAAAGGGTTGCCGGAAACCGCCGTGATAACAAAACACGCATTTAAAAACGCCATTTTGCCGGTAATATCATATCTGGGACCTGCGGCTGCCGCTATCTTAACCGGCTCAGTTGTGATTGAAAAGATATTCGCAATACCAGGTTTAGGCTCCCACTTTGTTAACGGCGCCCTAAACCGCGATTACACACTTGTGATGGGAGCGATACTGTTGTACAGCGCGTTATTGATGGTATTTAACATTATAGTCGACATTGCCCACAAACAGTTGGACCCGCGCATTAAATGACGGTTTTACAATTGTGGAGCCGCCTATGCCCGGATTGACCTGTTGTAAGAAAAGCCCTATTTTAACCTTACCGCCGGCAATCGTTTAAGCCGCTTATTTTGTGGATCAATTTCAATACCCACAGATTCCAATGCCGTCACACCAAGAATTGGTTCAACGCCATCCTTTCCAAATATTACTGTAGCCCCAACACATTCGCCCATAAATTCAATTTGCGCAACACCAACATCCATTGCGATTTCAGTCCCGTCGGCAAGTTCATAAGTTCGTTTCCCGCGTGGCTCAATCCCAATATTTCTAAGATGATTGCCGGGAACCATGCAATCAATTGAACCTGTGTCAACTAAAAACAGACCTTCCCATCGTTTATCAGGATTTCCAGGATTACAAACTTCCGCAGTCACTTGCACTATACCCATTTTCCACACCCTTTCTTATATAATATTATAATGCAACTTCACCGACTCACAACGCTCTGCTTTTTTAATAAGCAACCTAAATTGTACCCATATAATATCATATCATCAAGTTCTTTTACCTTTGACAAGTACGCGGATATTGTTTTCCGGGCGCTGATATCAACGCAAGCAGCAAGCCTGCTACAGCCGGGCAACTGCGCTGTATTGCATATAAAGTCATATTTAATTTGACGTTGCAGGTATTAATAGCAATAATAACGTTTAGTAGATGCAATTGTTACTAATTTTTTATGGTTTTGTGTTATATCTATTGTTTCAATTATAGCAAATGCCATAAACATAAATAATAGAGTCTCGTCCTATGAAAAGGAGTTAAACAGTCATGAAAATTACTCATTACCGGTTTGACCGCATTACTTTTGACCCTGAAAAATGCTTTGGCAAACCGCGCATTCGCGGGTTACGAATGCCGGTGGCGTCAATCTTAAGTTATTTAAGCTCTGGTATGACAATTGACGATCTCTTAAAGGAGTGGCCGGAATTGGAAAGGGAAGACATTTATCAGGCTTTAAGTTACGCAGCCTGTTCAGCGGAAGAGAGGGTAATTCCGTTAAATGAGGCAGTGTCCGGATGAAATTTCTTCGTGGATAAATGAACACTGAGCAGCTTGCCTGCTCTAGTGAGAATTATCCTCGCAGTGGATAATATCTAATATGATTAGTGAGGTGAAAAATGCAATCAACAATTTCTCTAAATGCAAATGTGATAAAAAAAGCCAAACAGGCGGCCAGGTTAACAGAATTTAAAAACGTGGAAGATTTAATTACTTTTTTAGTTGAAGAAAAGCTAAAAAGCTTAACAAAAGAAAAAAACGATCCTATTTATCAAGTGCGGGGGATGCTTAAAGGAAAAAAAGGCGGCACATCATTATTTATTCAAGATAAACAAGCTGAAATTGAAAAGGAATACAACGCATGAATGTTTATGTTGTTGATGCTTGCGCATTGATTGCTTACTTGTTTGATGAAGACGGCTCAAATCTATTTGAAGGCATGTTGATTCAGGCGCGTAATGATGAAATTAAGATGGTTATGCATGTTGTTAATTTAGGCGAAGTCTATTACGACATCCTGAAACGAAACGATGTGGATACCGCGCAAAAGGCTTATCAAGACATAAAGAAGTTACCGATTCGAATTGAAGATCGTATTAGTGATCAAATGGTCTATAAAGTTGGTGAAATGAAAACTTCATATCGGATTTCGTATGCGGATTCTTTTGCTGTATCCCAAGCAATTATGCTGAATGCAGAATTGGTAACCACTGATCATAAAGAGTTTGAACCTATCGAGCTTGCGGCACAGGCGACGATTAAGTGGCTAAGGTAACATAATGAGCAATTAGTTTACCCATATTTTGCGCCTTTCCCTCTTTGCGCTCCGCGCTCTGCTCTTTGCGTTTATATTACGCGCATACATTACGAACCTATTTCTCTTTGCGCCAATGAAACGCGGATTTTTATCATCATTTCAGATATCTTTGCAATTTCGTTACAAAAACCTACATTCCAATAACAACTTCGTGTAGATGCGGAATTAGTCTGTTAGAAATGCGCATTTTGAAAAATTTGAGAGTTGTATATTCTGTTTTCCGGTTCTGCCACTAGATCTTCCCTAACCTTAGCACATTGACGACGTTCATAGTGAATAATTTTCTACAATATCAAAAAAATTTAAACAAATTCAATTTGAAAAACATCAAAAATGCCGTTGTTAACACGGTAAACACAAATCATTACCAGAATTGCGTATTTAATAACCTTTTTCGAAAAAGATGGGTTTAATTTCCAACTAATAATATTCATATAAATGTCTATATTTCCCTCAAAAAAACAATGGAGTAACTGGTCTTTGCCAAGTAAATTAACGGCAATAGGTACTTGCGTTGGAATACTATGCTTTTTTTTAACTATTATATTGTTTATATTATCAAGAAATAATACAAACAAAATTTCTCAAGAAAAAAAACTTCATCTACCAACAAATCTCAGTACAATT
This sequence comes from Candidatus Anammoxibacter sp., assembly GCA_021777105.1. Lineage (GTDB taxonomy): Bacteria > Planctomycetota > Brocadiia > Brocadiales > Anammoxibacteraceae > Anammoxibacter_B. Next base: position 58,328 of record JAIQZQ010000015.1, on the reverse strand, counting down.
TCAAATGCGAGAAATGCTTATAGTATTTTAATTTTACCATTCAATCCAACACAAAATTGCACAATCCAAGAAACACACTTGGAGGAAGTAATTCAACGCAGATTGATAACTATGGGTAAAGAACATAATCTAAACATCTTTGTGAAAATTGTCACCGATCAGAACTGCCCTTTAGATTATGAAGAAGCACGTGATATTGGTAAACGGTTAAATGCAGATTTAGTTATTTGGGGAGACCTCTATGAGCAGTGTTTTAAGGATTCCGCTGCTTGCCTTAAATACGTGATTGTAAACAAAATGAATGTGGATATACCTAAGGAAGGAGAAACAGATGTAAAATCATTTTCTAGCCTAGCAGAAATTAGAAAAGGCCTTCTTCAAAAAGAAGTCGATTACATTATTTATTGGAGTTTGGGATTGCAGTCTTATTATGTACAAAAATATCGACAAGCACTAGTTTATTTTAAGCGTTGCAATTCCATTGAGAATTTGGAAAGCTATGAACAGCTCTATATTTTTATGGCTAGTTGTTATGGTGCTTTAGAAGAATATGATTTTGGTTACAAATTTTTGGATAGTGTTATCAAAATTAGTCCAAACAATGCTAATGCATACTTTGGGAAAGGTGTTTTTTGCGAATCCCAAGGAAAACTTGATGAAGCCATTCTCTCTTATAACAAAGCTATAGAACTTGATCTGTATTTTGCAGAAGCATACAACAATAGAGCCTCTATTTATAGCAAACTTGATAGGTCAGACATAGCCTTAATGGACTACAATAAAGCCATAGAATGCGATCCTAAAAACCCAATGTTTTATTATAACAGAGGGGAATTATACCAAGCTAATAGAATGACGAAGCTTGCACTGCAGGACTTTAACAAACTCATTCAGTTAGAACCAAATAATGCTATATGCTTTAATATTAGAGGATGTTTTTATAGAGACATAGGAAAACATGATCTTGCCTTAAACGATTTGGACGAGGCCGTTAAAATCGATCCTGAAACAGCCGAATGGTATAATAGCCGATCTACGCTTCACTTTAATTTAGAAAATTTCAATCTTGCCCTTCAAGATATTAATAAAGCCATTAAACTTGATCCAGATTATACAGCTTTGCACAACAACCGTGGGCTTATTTATAGACGTATGCATAAACATGATTTAGCTTTAAAAGACTTCAACAATGTTATCCAGATTAAACCAAAAGATTCTTATGTCTATGACAACCGAGGCATTCTTTATTATGATTTAAACAAATATGAACTTGCATTACAGGACTATGACAAAGCAATTAAACTTGACCCTAAAAACAGCTCTGCATATTATCACAGAGCTGTTTTAAATGAGAATAAAAAGAAATATAAATTAGCTCTTAAAGATTTTAATAAAGCCATTAAGTTAAATCAGCATGATAGTCAATTCTACTGCAGTAGAGGAAAACTCTACCTCAGTACGTCTAAGCTTACTAAAGCTTTATATGATTTCAATAGAGCCATAGAGTTAGACCATGATAACGCGGGTTTGTTTCATAATCGTGGTATTGTAAACCTTGCAATGAACAACCCTTCTTTAGCTATTAATGATTTCAGCAGTGCTATTGAAATTAATCCTAAAGCTATGGAGAGTTTTAGATTAAGGGGGTTTGCTTACTTTCTACATGGCAATACCGATTTGGCACTTTATGATTACGATATAGTTATCAAATTTAATTCTCAAAGTGGTCAGTGTTACTATGACCGTGGTATTCTTTACGATTCAATAGGAAAACCAAATACAGCTCTTCGTGATTTTAATAAGGCTATCCAACTAGATTCAAATAATGCTAACTTTTACTATAGTAGAGGAAACGTTTATATTGAATTAGAAGAATTATATCTTGGTTTTCAAGATTTTACCAAATCGATTGAATTGGATCCAAAAAATGCAGTTTTTTACACTAGCAGAGGAAATGTCTTAAAAGAATGGGAAAAAATGAACCTAGCATTGCAAGATTATAATAATGCAATAGAACTTTCTACCGATGATTTTCAAGCATATATTGATAGAGGTTCCATTTATTTCAGTATGGATAATTTTGAACAGGCTCTATATGATTTTCAGAAAGCTAAATCGATTAATCCACAACATCCGCAGCCATACGGTAATACTGGACTAATATATGAAAAAATGGACGACAAAGAACATGCTATTCAGGAATACAAAACATTTCTTCGTTTGGCGAAAGATTATACTAATGATAATAAAGAATTTATTCTTTCTGAAATAGAGATTCGTCTTGAAAAATTAAAAAACTAGAGCAGGGAGGAACAAGACAACAGTGTCCGGTTTTTAATCAGAGGTATCGTTTTAATCTCTCCACGGGAGTGGAAAACGGGGATACTTTGATAAATTTGCTAGCTTACATTGACTTGAATCCTTTAAGGGCGGGATTGGTGGATCGGCCAGAGAATTACAGATGGTGTTCGGTAGGCTATCATACGCAAACAGGCAATCGGGACGGGTTGCTTTCGACTGATTTTGGGTTGATTGGTTACGATGAGATGTCGGAGCAGGAACGGTTTGCGGATTACAGGGAATTCCTTTATGAAACCGGGGCTATTGAAACAGAAAAATGGAGGTCAATCGATGAAGGGATAGTTCAAAAAGAGCGCGCGGTTAAATATGAGTTGAGCGATGTAGACAAATTCAGGCACAAAACAAGGTATTTCACAGACAGCGGAATAATAGGGACAAAGGCGTTTGTAAGCCGTTATTATGAGCATTTTATAGATTACTTTAACACAAAGAAAACTAAAAAACCCAGAAAGATATCAGAAGGCGCTGAGATATATTCGCTTAAGAATTTGATTAAATGATTATGTTTCAAATTTACCATGCTCTTTTTATCATTATCGTTTTTTTATTACCGCATGCAATATTTTTGATGATACCAGTGTCAAATAAATTAATTATTTCATATAAATTCGCTGAAAAAAGAAAGTTCAACTTCCGCTCAAATATTTTTCATGTTAAAGCCATTTACACATATTTAAACTTTACATTCATACGCTCTTTTTAAAATCACATTTTCAAAACTAAACGAATTATTTTCATTTATAAAAAATACTTGCCTTATAATTTCTCTTTATTCCTGCTTTTGTAACAATTTAGTTGTTTGAAAAATATGCCGGCTAACATTTATGACTATGACATTAATAGTTGCGCAATGTCTTTTGATACTGGATGCTAGATGCTTGATACTAGATTGTTGGTTTCATGTCTTTGACATGAAGCAAATTTAAAATCATACCGACATCCAGCATCGAGAAATCAGCATCCAGTATCAATGCCATAAGGTATTTATGGGCTCTTTCTTATTCTTTAGACTTTAAAATTTTCAAAGTTCTAAACTGATACCTGCTTTTTTATTTATTATTTGAATTACAGCTCCGCATAATTTAAAATATATTAAAATCTACAAAAATGTATATAAGGAGATCAATATGAACACCGGTATCCAAATATCCGCATATATCTCGGAGGAGACAAAAAATCAGGTTGAGGCTTATGCAAAAAACAGGGGTGTAAAAAAGGCCTTTTTGATTGAGGAGGCGCTTCAGCATCACTTGCAGGTATTGCGCGAAATTCCAGAAGACTTGATTATCCCATCGCGCCTGGTTTTGACCGAAGACGCTATGAAGCAAGTGACCGCGCGATTGACATCGGATAAGAAGCCCACGGACGCATTGAAGGAACTCTTTAGTGGTTAATCCTATTGAAATAAAAGTCAGGAGGTTAAGAAAAAGCGATGATCGCGGCGGATTCCAAAGCGGCAACATTGAGCTTGACCGTTTTTTTCACCGATATGCGGGCCAAAACCAGTTTCGTCATCACATAGGAACATCATATGTTGCAGAAACAGATAATCGCATTGTTGGCTTCACAACGGTCTCTTCCGCTGAACTGACAGCGGAAAAACTTGCAAAAACTTTTAGACGTCGCCTTCCAGACTACCCCATACCCGCGCTTCGCGTTTCACGTTTGGCTGTTGATGAACGTTTTCAGGGAAACGGAATCGGCAAACTTCTTTTAAAGTCAGTTTTTGAGTTGTCATTGGATATTCGCGATCAGGCGGGATGTTATGGCGTTGTGGTTGATGCTAAACCGGAAACTGTTGCGTTTTATTCCCGTTTAGGATTTTTCACTTTGGAAATTATCAGTGGGGCCTTGAGAGACCGCCCGGAGCCTGTTCCCATGTTTTTGCCAATCGCTACTATTGCTCAAGCGGCAGGCCGCTAAAGAAAACCAGAGCAGGCTAATCCTAAGAAAAATTACGAAGTGATACCGGAGCAGGAGAGGATTGTCGATTACAGGAAATTTTTGTATGAAACCGGGACTATTGAGACGGTAAAAGGGGCGGGAATTGATGATGGTATAATAAAAAAAAAAGAACGCGCAGACAAATATGAGTTGTCCGATGTTGACAGTTTTAGATACAAGACGAGATACTTTACAGATAGCGGCATAATAGGGCCAAAAGGTTTTGTTAACTCGTTATTATGAACAATTTAATGATCACAACACTATGAATAATCTCTTTAATACTTTAGAAGTTTAGAATGAATAATTTGCTTAAAAATCCTGTTATTGAGCTTAACTCAGACAACCAGGGAAGCGTTGACGCAAACCCGAGTCAACCATCCCACAACTCATTGTGGAGCGACGCGTGGAAGCGGCTGTTAAAAAACCGATTGGCGGTTGCCGGAGGGTGCGTTGTGATTGCGATAATAATAATATCCATTGCAGCGCCGTTAATTGCGCCATACTCTTATGAGGAGCAAAATCTGGAGAGTCAATATCAACCTCCGAATCGCAACCATCTGATGGGAACCGACAGCAAAGGAAGAGATTTATTGACAAGGATTATATATGGTAGTAGAATTTCACTAGCCGTTGGATTTGCGGCGACAAGCGTCAGCCTATTAATCGGCGTGGCTTATGGGTCTACGGCGGGTTATTTAGGCAAAAAAACGGATAATTATATGATGCGTTTTGTGGACGTTATGTACGGCATACCGTTTATGTTTCTGGTCATATTGATGATGACGATCTTTGGCCGCAATATTTTTGTCCTGTTTATCGCGCTTGGCGCGGTGCAATGGCTGACAATGGCCAGGATTGTGCGGGGGCAAACAACGGCGTTGAAAGAGCGCGAATTCGTTGAATCAGCGCGGGCTATGGGCGCCGGTGGTTTCAGGATAATTTCAAGGCATTTATTGCCGAATTTGATGGGGCCTGTTATAGTTTACGCTACTCTAACGATACCTGCGGTGATGCTTGAAGAGGCGTTTCTAAGCTTTTTAGGCTTGGGCGTACAACCGCCGGCGGCAAGCTGGGGATCGCTTGCAGCGGCAGGGGTTGAAGTTACGAGCCCGGTAAAGACTTATTGGTGGCTCGTTGTTTTTCCGGGAGCTGCGATAGCGGTTACCCTTCTTTCTCTAAATTTTCTTGGCGACGGACTTAGAGACGCTTTAGATCGCCAATCTAAAAACATATAAAGAGTATAAGACAAAATGAAACTATTATTAATATTTGCGCGATTATTGCAGGTTGTGGGGATGATCCTGCTAGTTTATGCCCTCTATTTCGGCATGATTGTAGAATCGATGGAATACGAATTCATGCTTTTAGGCGCGGGCGGGGTTGTGTTTTTTATTGGATGGTCTATCCAGAAGGCCAAATTTGGCCGAAACTGAATTGGGGTAGTTATAAATGACGCAAATAAAGCGATCTTATTCTTTCCGAGCCCTTAAGCTTTTAAGCGGAATTTCAGGCTATCTCTACTGCTTAAACATATTTTTAGCGTTAATTTTGTTAACCGGCGCAATCTCTTTTGCTTCGCCTATGGAGGGAACAGTTATGGGAATAAATATTGAAAGCTCTTCATTTCAGGAAGGCGGTATGATACCTTCAAAATACACCTGCGATGGAGCGGATGTCTCGCCGGCGTTATCCTGGTCAAACATTCCAGACGGGACTAAAAGCATAGCTATCATTAGCGACGATCCTGACGCGCCTATGGGAACGTGGGTGCATTGGGTTTTATATGACTTGCCTCTTGACATCACAAATTTGCCGGAAAATACGCCTGATGAAAAAACGCTTAATAATGGGGCAAAACAAGGGACAAACGATTTTGGGAGGATAGGCTATGGAGGCCCATGCCCTCCAGGCGGAACACACAGATATTATTTTAAAATATACGCTCTGGACGCCACGCTTGAACTGAAACCGGGCGCGACAAAATCGCAACTGCTTTCAGCTATGAAAGGGCGTGTATTATCAGAAGGGCAATTAATGGGTAAATACAAGCGAAACAGGTAAATAAAGAGACAAAGCGCCATTAGGGCTCGGAAATAGCCCTTAGTTAACAATCATTTCCATTTTTTAATTCCACTTTTATATCGACAGTAATACAGACTAAATGGTATACTTTTAAGTTAATTTTAGCGGTACGAAAACGATGTGATGCTACTTTTTTACACGCAAGTTTTATATCCCTTTTTAAAACTTTATAAAAGGCGGTGGTAATATGGCAAAACAAGATATTTTATTAGAGACAGGAACAAACGAAGTTGAAATTGCCGAATTTGCAATAAGCTCGCAATGTTTTGGGGTAAATGTGGCCAAAATACGCGAGTTTGTGCCCTACGACCAGCTAAATGTAACAAAATTGCCGGATAAACACCCTTCGATGCTAGGGGTATTTCTGCTTAGAGACAGGACAATACCTCTAATTGATCTAAGAATGCATCTTAACATCAAAGGCAAGGAAGATCAAAGCTCAGTGCGCCAGGTTGTGGCGATTACTGATTTTAATGATATGATAAACGGCTTTATTATTGATTCGGTTAATCGTATTCACCGCCTTTCATGGAAGGACATAGAGCCGTTGAGCAGTTTTATCGAGAATTGCGCTATATCAATTACAGGCTCTATACACATAGAGGAGAGGGAAATACTGGTGCTTGATCTTGAGCGCATTATTGACGAAGTATTCCCTGAATCGGCCATGAGCGCAAGCGAGGAAGATTTTGCGGATAAGCCTAAGGAAGAGAAGAGGGAGCATACAAAACTTATAATAGCTGAGGACTCATCGACTATTAGAAATCTTATCGTGAAAATACTAACTTCAGTCGGTTATAAAAACATAACTGCGTTTGAAAACGGCAAAGATGCTTTAGATGAATTTACCAGATTAAAACAAAAAGCGGAAAGCGAAGGAAAAGATATTACCGAATATGTTACGTTTGCCGTTTTTGATATTGAAATGCCTCAAATGGATGGGTTGACTTTGTGCAAGAATGTAAAAGGCGAATTAGGATTAACAGATGTAAAAGTCATTATGTTCTCATCTTTAATAAACGAACAGATGGCGCTGAAGTGCAAAAAAGTCGGCGCAAACGCGCACATCACCAAACCAAACATCCACAAACTTGTTGAACTTGCCGATAAGCTCTGTTTTGGCGACGAAAGCTAGTAAAAAAACAGCAAAACAAGCCGATGCAGCCCGGACTCATACTATTTAGCCGATGCCGGGCTTTTTTAGGTGTATATCACTTCAAGAATTTAATCCACGCCGTTTATCGCGCGTTATTTCTAAATCCGCCCATAAAAAAAGCCCTTAAAACCGTTTATAGGCTTTAAGGGCTTTGGAAATATTGCTAATCTAAATAGAGGATTCTATTTTACAGCAAAATTTCTAACAATCTTAACTAGTTTATTAATAGCATCTTCTGAAATTCTTCCTCTGCAAGCTGTGCAGTTATCTGAACCCATGTTAACATGCTCAAGCAACTGAGCGTCTGTCCTTGAAGCCTGCCAAGCAGCATCGGTAAAATCAGGCGCGCCTTTCTGTTTTCCAACAGCAGTGCCTTTTCCGCCGTTTCCGTGGCAGTAGTAGCAAGCGTCCAATGTTCCGAAAGAACCCTGAATACTACCAGGAATAAAGATGTAATAAATATTCTTTGTTGGATTTTCCAACAGATCAACGTCGCCGGCAAAGCTAAGCGCGCTTAAAGACAAAGAGATGCAAGCAAACGCTGCAATACAGTATAGCCAAACTTTTTTCATGATGTAAATACTCCTTGAAAATTAATAATAAAATATTTCCATTTCTATTTGTTAACCTCTATCCGATGATTTCAAGTTGTAAAACCCATTACGGAGAAAGTTTTACTTCTGTTTTAAATATTTTATGGCAAGCTCTGCAAGACAAGAATACAAACCTGTATGAATACCCAATGTCTTCAATTGCAGATTCGGATTTTGCGTCAGCGGCTGTAACAATGTCGCCGGCGTGGATTTGTAACAATTTGCTTACATTTTCATAATTTTTATCAACTCCAAAATTAGCTTGGCGTTCGTTTTCAGCGTCAACAATCTGTTTGCCGGCGGCTGAAATTTTAGCGAATTCTTCATCTGTTACACCTAGTTGTCCGGCGTAATCTTTAAATACCAAAAAGCTGTCACGTTCAGATCTGCAAAGATCTTTCTCAGAATCAAAAGCAAAGCTCGATCCTGCAGTAAGCGCTAATGCAAGCGCCGCTACTCCAAATAACAAAAACTTTTTCATTACCTTTTTCCTCCTTTTTTTAAAGTATATATTTCCTTTCGATCCATCAGATAGCAAACCCAGCAAACTTTAAAATAAATCTTGAAAATAATATCAAATTTAACTCAAAAAATTTCACATCTAATATGGCTGGTTTCACCTCCCTTCATTTCATTATCACAAATTATCTACTTGCTTAATTCAATAAAAACGTAAACTATACACTAAAACCGTTTAATTCTCAATGCGAAATTATTGAAAATGAAAAAAAACTTGATTAACCCTGAAAAACTTAATCAGGCTTGCCCCAATCATCATACACTCCCCCAGATCTAAGCCTGTGCTTGCCTTCAGGATAGAGATTAGGATAAATATGTATTTTAAGCAGTTTGTGGCAATTTGCGCAACTGTTTCGCAACAATCTTACCTGCCACTGCACATCTTCCAGCGCACCGGCCTTGCCTCTTTCGTTTTTTGCAATTTGGCCCATCTTTTCGGCCGCAGCCCTCATCAATTCCATTAATTTCTGGTAATCTTTATTCTCCGGACGGCCATATTTAGCCTGAACTTTTTCCGTTATCTCCGCGATTGTAGTGCCTGCGTCCAAAAGATCGTCCCAGTTTTCGTCGTCATACTCAAAATAACCGGAAATAACTTCGCCTTTTTTATACTTTAAATCAATATCTTTCATCCACTGCATTAGTTCAGGGACGCTCTTTTTAACATCAGCCCGGGCAAAAAATGAACAACCCAAAACAACTACAAACACGCATAATACTGGAAATATTCTATTTAACTTAAAAACTCTTGCCACAATAACGTCTCCTTAAAACAAAAAATCCATAAGAAACCTTAATACCGGTATTATTTTAACCTTTAATTAAAATAAAATTGGCAAATATTACATCAAATTTACAGATCAAAGTCAAATATTTTATTGTTAATCTTATAATTTCTTGCAAATAAAAAGCCGGTTAATTTATAATGTTCCAAATCAGCTAAAAACAGATCAATTTTTAAGGAAAAAACAATATGAAATGGACGGAAACACTTATACCCACGCTTAAAGAAGAGCCTGCGGACGCGGAAGTCGTAAGCCATAAATTGATGCTTAGAGCCGGAATGATACGAAAACTATCTTCGGGAGTTTATTCATATCTGCCTCTGGGTTTTAAAATATTAAACAAGGTTATTAATATTGTGCGCGAAGAGATGGAACGGGCCGGGGCGATTGAAGTATATTTGCCTGCTTTGCAACCAATTAATCTGTTGGAAAAAAGCGGCAGAATAGACGTTTTTGGGCATGATCTCATAAGATTCAAGGATCGTTATGATAAAGACACGGCCCTTGGCCCAACTCATGAAGAGGTAATAACCGAACTGGTTAAAAACGAGGTTAATTCATATAGGCAACTTCCGGTCACATTGTTCCAGATTCAAACTAAATTTCGCGATGAGATCAGGCCGAGATTCGGCGTTTTGAGAAGCAAAGAGTTCCTTATGAAAGACGCGTACAGTTTTGATGTGTCATCCGGGGGTTTAAATAAAAGTTACACAAAAATGTTCGACGCCTATTGCAGAATATTTGAACGGTGCAACGGCGATTATTTAGTTGTCGAGGCCGATTCCGGAGCTATGGGCGGAGATGCGTCGCATGAATTTATGGCGCCTTGCGAAGCCGGCGAGGATTTGCTGGTTATATGCTCTGAATGCTCTTATAAATCAAATATGGAACGGGCGGAATCAGCTGATGCAACTCCGGAAAAAAACTCAGACCAGGATCAATTACAGGATTGCAGTGAAGTAAACACCCCTAATATGACCACCATAAACGATGTTAGCGATTTCCTTGGAATAAAGCCCGACCAAATGGCAAAAACCATGATTTATTCAACAAAAGACGGCCCGGTTGCCGTAATGGTTAGGGGCGACCACGATGTTAATGAAACAAAATTAAAGAAATTAACAGGAGGCGACATTGAACTTGCGGACGTTGAAACGATAAATAAGGTCACAGGGGCGCCGATTGGTTTTGCCGGGCCGGTAGGCTTGAAAGGCGCAAAGCTTATAGCCGACAAAGCCGTCGCAAAACTGGTAAACTTTGCTGCCGGCGCAAACAAGGCAGACCAGCACCTCATAAACGTCAACGCAGACCGCGATTTTAAGATAGATCAGATTGCGTCGGTCAGATTTGTTGCCGAAGGCGACAGTTGCCCAAAATGCAACGCGCAATTGAATATCAGGAGAGGCATTGAGCTTGGCCATGTTTTCAAACTCGGCACAAAATACACCAAGGCCTTTAACGCGGTTTTCCTTGATTCAAAAGGCAAGGAAAACCCTATGATAATGGGCTGCTACGGTATAGGCGTAAACCGCATACTTGCCGCAGCAATTGAAACGTCGCATGACGAAAACGGCATAATATGGCCCATTTCCATAGCTCCATATCAAGTAATTATTACAGTGCTAACCCCCACGGACAAAAATATATCCAACGCGTCGGAGGAGCTTTACAAAAACCTTATGGACGCAGGTATAGACACGCTTATGGATGACAGGGATATGAGACCGGGCTCAAAATTTAAAGACGCCGACCTTATCGGGATACCAATCAGAATAACAATAGGCAAGCATTTTAAAGAAAAACAGGAGATTGAAATCAAACTTCGCAAAGATGAAGAGAAGAAATTTGCGTCGATCAGCGATGCTTTATCTGAAATCAAAAAAATCATAGAGCAGTTAAAGGGATAATTTCTCTACTGATTGTGGATTTCTAAATACTTTTAATTTAAAACAACGCAAATGGGCAAAATAACGACACCGGAACCTGTTAATTTAATAGTAGGCATGCTTTCAAGCACGCCTGAAACGTTTGGAGTTGCTGAATCAACTCTGGAAGATATTTACGGCCCTATTGATTTTAAAAGCGATATAATCCCTTTTACATTTACAGATTATTACACTGAAGAAATGGGGGAAAATATTAAGCGTAAATTCCTCAGTTTTGAAAAACTTATTGACCCGGAAGCCCTTGCGGCTATAAAAATAAAATCCAACGATCTTGAGACGGAAATAAGCGCCGGCAACAAATTTAACGTTCAGCGCGCAGTTAACCTTGACCCTGGATATTTGTGCAAAAGCAAATTGATACTTGCCTCCACAAAAGATTATTCACATCGAATATACCTGCAAAACGGCATCTTCGCCGAAATCACCCTATCTTATCAAAACAAGGCAAAATCGTACACCCCGCTGCAGTTTACTTTTAATGATTATAAAACCAGAGAATACCTGGATTTCTTTAATAAAGTAAGAGAAATTTACTCAAAAAAGATGATATGACCAATTGAGTGATAATCAATAACGACCGTGTCATTTCGAGTGGATACGAGAAATCATAAGACTGGTGTGGGTTTTAGATTTCTCCCGCTGGTCGAAATGACAAATCAAGCCGGCAAATAGAGCTATTTAGGTTTGTAATTCATTCTGATTCCGGTTTGTCAGGTTGACTCTGTTTAGAAGCCTCCATTTTCGCCCTGCCGCTTTTTGCCTTTTTACGTTTTTTACTCCTTATTTTGTCAATCTGCTTTTGTTCTTTAGCGACAAAACCATTTTGTTTGCGCTCAATCTCGTCTAAAAGAAGCCGCCGGGCAAAAAAGCGGTTAAGCGATTGACTACGTTCTTTGTGGCATTTAACCTGCAGATTGGTCGGTATGTGGCGCAATAGGACGCAAGACGAAGTTTTATTAACCTTTTGCCCGCCCGGGCCGGAAGACTTGACAAATGTCTCTTCCAAGTCGCTTTCCGCAACCTTTAAAAGCCGCATACGGTCAAGCAGTTCCGCCTCTTTTTTAGGCGACACATTGAAATTCGGCATAACATATACCCCCATGTGAAATCTTAAAAGCAGCGGTCGTTCGCAAAAAAATTTAATTTTCCCTGATAAGGCGAAGCAATTGATCAGCCGAGATCTTGCCGGTTGATTCAGCCCCTTCAAGCAAGCTATCCGCCAGGTTGCGTTTTTCGCCATGCAGTTGCACAATCTTCTCTTCAATAGCGTCTTTTGTCACAAAACGATATATTGTAACCGGCCTCTGTTGCCCAATGCGGTGCGCCCTGTCCGACGCCTGATCCTCAACAGCGGGATTCCACCATGGATCCATATGTATCACATAATCCGCTACGGTCAGGTTCAACCCCAAACCACCGGCCTTAAGGCTTATTAAAAACAGGTCGCCCTCGCCCGCCTGAAAAGCGTCTACACTCCTTTTCCGCTCTTTCATCGGCGTGCTTCCATCAAGATATTGGTATGAAATTCCCATTTTTTCCACTTGTTTGCGAATAATGCTCAAATGACCAACAAACTGGCTAAAAACAAGGACTTTGTGCCTGTTGTCTATCAGCTCTTCAACCACTTCGGCAAACAACGCCAACTTGGAGCTGGTTATCGGGCTATCAGGCGCAACTAACCTGGAATGACAACATGCGCGCCTCAATTTCATAATCTCAGCCAGGATTTGCAACCTGTTTTCTCCGGCCACTCCGTCCATTGACGCCAGCTTTTCTAATGATTTTTGCCTTAAAGCTTCATAAAACGAAGCTTCCTCCGTGGAGAATTCAACAGTTAACGTAATTTCCGTCTTTGGCGGCAGCTCTTCAAGCACCTGACTTTTTAACCTTCTCAGAATAAACGGTTGAATAACGCTTTTAAGCCTGTTTTTTGTTTCGTGATCTTTCCTTTTTTCAATAGGCCCGGCAAACACCCGGTTAAACCGCTCTATCGAACCCAGCAAACCGGGGTTTATAAAACGAAACAAATTCCACAACTCGCCCAGATGGTTTTCAATAGGCGTGCCGGTGGTAATCATCCTAAAATCGCCCTGCAATTTCATAGCCGCTTTTGACCGTTTGGTTGAATAATTTTTAATGGCCTGCGCCTCATCCAGAGCAATAGTCGCCCATTTAACTTCGGCCAATTTATCCGACTCCGTTTGAAGCAAACCATAACTACAGACAAGCAGGTCAAAAGCCTTTAGTTTTTTCAACGTCTTTTCGCGGTCTTTCCCGCCAAAAAACTCGACTTTAAGAGTAGGGGCAAAACGGACGGCTTCATTTACCCAGTTAAAGCAAACCGAAGAAGGCGCCACAACCAGAGCCGGCCCTTTTTTGGCGCGAACCAGCATCAACGCCAGGGTTTGCAGTGTCTTGCCCAGCCCCATGTCATCGGCAAGGCAAGCCCCCACTCCCCAATTTGCGAGCCTGGCAAGCCAATTGAACCCATCTATCTGATAATCGCGCAACTCAGCCTGCAACGTTGAAGGAAGTTTTGGTTTAAATTGCCGGGCCTTTTTTAAACGGTTTACTTGCTCAGACCAATTATCATCGCATTCCAGATCTTCTAGATTCTCAGCAAAATCCTGAAACGCAAAACTCGCAACAGGATGGAACCGAACGCCTTTTTTCGTCGTTTCCGATAAAGCCGCTAATTCCTGCGCGCGTTTTCTGAACTCTTTCGTTAACGACAAAAAGAACCCATCTCCAATAGGCACAAAATTGCCGGTTGACGTTTCAACAAGCTCCAGGAGCTTTTTAATATCAATTGTCAACGATTCGTCCACTTTCAAATCGCCTGAGATGCTAAACCAGTCGTTTTCCTTTTGAATAGACATACGCAACTGATCAAAAGAGGCCTGTTTGCTAACTTTCAACCTCTCGCCCTCCGGCCACTCCAGAGCTATTTTATCACCCAATTCCTGCAACTCGGCAAGAACCTGCAAACAATCCTCCGGTCTTTCAAATAACATATCATCCGACACCGAATCCAGCTCCGCCAATGACGGGCAGGCGTCTATCACCTCAAACGATTTTGCCGCCTCCAGTTTTAAATCCCTTTGAGCCTGAACCCTATTGCCGTCTATCACCGCAAATACGTTAACCCCGCCTGAGCCAGGTTTAAAATACGGCCCGCCCTGTTGAAAAGGTTTAACAAACATCTCAAGCTTAATCCCGTCGCCTATGGGCAACAAATGAACGGTTGTTTTTGAATTTGCCTCAACAGTGGGGATATCGCCTGACCGGCCGTCAATATCAGAATGCACGGTGACTACTGATGTAAGGTTTTTTATCGCGCCTAAGATTCGATCCTTAGCCGTAGCCGGAACTTTCAGACTTTTCCGCCCCAATACGCCCATAATTTTGCGATACGCCTCGGTAACTTCAAAAACCGTAAAGCGGGTTGGAGACTCCTTAAAGACACAAACACCCTCAGGCTCAAAATCCCTTGAGAATCTAACCTCAAATTCCTCACCTTTTTGCTCAACTAAAAGCTCAGGCTCAGCTTTCAACAACTCCACCCCGGTTCCCGGAGACTCCTCTAAAAATATCAACGGGTGCCCCGCCAACGCAATAATACCTTTGCTATAATCAAACCCATAATACGATTCACTGTAATAACGGTAAGCGGAATATTCCATTTTGCGTATTGCCTTTGCTATCTCGTGATCCTGCGCCGTCATACAGTCAAGCTTTCCTTTTGCCAACCGCTCAAGCGCCACCGGCCGGCCTCTTGTCCAACCGCCTTTAGCTCCCAACAGCTGCTCCTTCGGCGAGAACTCGCTCCCATTTTCAGTTATAAACCATACAAGACGCGAACGGGAAGATGTGCCTTGTTTTTGCGAATCCTTGACGTTTATCCTCTCCAGAGCCCTCAACGACCGTTCCCACGGTTGTTCAAACTTAATAATGCCCAGTATGCTTTCGGCGCCGGTCTTCTCTTTAATTTCATCCGCGTATATCCCATATTCCTTCTCTTCCGGGCAAATCAAGGCCAGAATGCCGGCCAGCTCCATCGCAATCCATTCATATTTATTCTTAACCGCTTTTTTATAAAGCTCAATCAAAGCGGGCTTTTGCATAGACGCCATGTCTGGAAAAAACCAGAGGGCCGTAAATGAATAAACTATAGAGAACAAAAATTCCGTCTTAATAGTCCCGCACTCCAGCAGCGCCCTCTTTGCGTCTGCCATCACATTTTCCATAGCCAACATCAACGCGCGCAAACAATCATATGTGGAGAGGTTGCTTCCGCCGGTTTTCATTACATGATTTATATATTTCAAAATCTCGGCGTGATGCGAACTATTTCCGCTCTTTATCAACGCCAATATGTAAAACACCCCGCTAATATTTGAGAAGTATACAACCCTTTTGCGGCTGTTCTTCTTTAACATCTCAAGGGCTTTTGAAAACTTTGCGATAGCTTCATCATTGGCCCCGGTTAGAAAATCCACACATCCAAGCCTGGACATGCCGGACACATTATGCCTCTCTTTGTCGGCAATTGTTTTTGCCTGTTCGAATTTGCCTTGTAAAATATACACGGTTAAGGACAAATCTCGAAAATATGAGCCATAATCATTATCAGAATTATCCTGATACATCTCTAAAATTGGGAGAACATTGTCAAAAGGCTCAAGACGTGAAATACAATCGCCCACCATCTCCGACAAAGCAGACGCCTGAATATATAAAGGAAGCGATTTAAACCACTCGGGCTGAAACGGGGAATTAAATATCAGGTTAAATATTTTTTTAATATTAATCTTCGGGTATTCTTCATAAAGAACCTCTAACGAGGTCTTAAATTCGCCAAAATCCTTTTTGTAAACCGCTGCGCGCACTTCCCTTATAAGCCTTTCCAGAGGCGGCTGAAATCCGTAATAATTTGAGTCTAATCGAAAAACTTTTCGTATTGCGGCCAACATCGAATCAAAAACCCCATCATTGCAAGCGTCCAGAGTGATCTCGCTTGCTAATAATTCGCAACATTTAAACCCTTTGCCGGAACAAACAATTAACCCGCGCGTCTCCAGCGCGTCAAAAATAACCTTAGCGGTTTTACTGGAAACGGCTTTGCCTTCTTCATCTCTAAAACCCCAATCCCGCAAACAGTCAGCCAATTTTGTTTTCGAAAAACTCTCGCAAATAATAGAACCCATTTGAAGCGCTCGTTTTTCGCTTTCATTCAATGATTTATAAGAATCTCGAAAATTCTTAAGTGATGCGCTGTTTTGTTCCATAATAAAACCGTCAATTTAGTTTATTAAATTTGAGCATGAAAAAGCCCGGAAAGAGATAAAGGAAAATAATAAAACAATTATAGGGAACAATGCAAATTTGTTTTATTATTTTGTGTGAAATATTGCGGAAAACGCGCGCGGAATTATTAAACACACTAAAGAATTTTACGCGAGTTTTTAAGGAAGGTTTAATCCTGGAGGATTGATTTTGAAGAAACAACAGGAAACCGAATTTAGAGGC
Organism: Candidatus Anammoxibacter sp.; assembly: GCA_021777105.1. GTDB lineage: Bacteria > Planctomycetota > Brocadiia > Brocadiales > Anammoxibacteraceae > Anammoxibacter_B. The sequence goes on along the minus strand of JAIQZQ010000015.1, from coordinate 41,410 downwards.
GGAATGGAGCATTTAAAACCTAATTTAAATGCTCCCCGGCAATTTGTCTGATATCATAGCCACAACCGGCATTGCTCCGGCTCGCATGGCGGACGCTATTTTAGACCCCTCGATATATTGGCGTTGATTGTCAACCGCCACTATCCATAACACTGAGATGATAATGCAGCATAAAGCGGAATGTTTCATTAAACCAAAAAGCATGCCAAGCATTTTATTGACATCAATATTGGGATATTTAAATCTAAGGCCAAAGGAAAAAATGCCAATAATAAAAGTAATTAACAATGTGCCGAAGAATACGGAAAAGTGACCGATCAATCTGGACGTGTCAGCCTCGAAATTGTATGAAAAAGACCGCGACAATGTTTGCGCAAAGATATTTGCGAATATAAACGCCAAGAATAAGCATCCAAGCCTATAAAGCTGCCATTTATACCCCTGCGATATTCCAAAACCAATACCTGAAATTATAAAACTTATTATTAAATAATCAATCCAATTAAACATAGCTTTCTCCCTTTCGTATAACGGCGCTGTTTTTAACAATGCCCGCCTCTATAAAAACAATTATTATTTTAATTCAATTAAAAATACAGCCATGTGCTATTTAAGCAAAAGCAATGCCAACTTGAAAAATAGAGGGATGAAAATGGAAAATTCCTGCAAGAGCAGCCTGCAAGATTGCCCCTGCCAAAGGATTCGTGGACTGGAGATTGGGCAAAACGGAGCACGCAAAATAGCTTGTTGAAATGTTTAACTAGTGAGAAAATTACAATTTCGTATAACTGACTTGCCGTTTTCCACAAAGGCTTGTAGTTTTTTGAAATGCTATGCTAAGGGCTTGGAAAGAAATAACTGAACGTATATGGTTCTTAAACGTTTTGGAGCAAACTGCAAGATTGCTCCAGCCTAAAGATTTCTTTAGACTTTTGGGGGGAGGAACTATGGAAATGCCTAAAATGCGCGGATGTTCTTTATATCCAGTTCGCCAATTAACCTTGAGAGATACGAAGGTTGCACTTTTAATAATTTTGCGGCTCTGCTCTGGTTGCCGTTAACGCTGGCCAGGACGGACATAATAATCTCTTTCTTTTTATCTTTAACCAAATCCCGGTATCCTTTTGACTCAGGTTCCTCATCATTTAATGTTTCAGGCGTATCTGCGGGAGCATTTTTTGTTTCCGGCAGGAATTTTTGAGGATGTATTTCACCGGTTCTTTCAAGCACAACCGATCTTTCTATGATATTCTCCAGCTCTCTGACGTTGCCGGGCCACCTATACTCCATAAGGCCCAACAAAGACTTTTCAGAAATAGTTTTCACCTTTTGCCCGGTTTTAATGCAGTAACGGTTTATAAAGAATCGCGCCAGATCAGGGATCTCCTCTCTTCTTTCCCGTAAAGGCGGCATTGTTATGGGAATAACATTTAAACGGTAATATAGATCTGACCTGAACTCTCCGGCCTCAACCATGGCCATTAAGTCCCTGTTAGTTGCGCAAATGAATCTGATATCAGCATTTATTGTTTCAGTGCCACCCACGCGCTCAAACGTTTGCTCCTGCAATACACGCAAAAGTTTTGCCTGGAGAGGGAGTTTAAGCTCCCCTATCTCATCCAGAAACGTAGTCCCTTTGTCTGCAATCGCCAATTTCCCCAGTTTCGCAATATGCGCCCCGGTAAACGCCCCCTTTTCATGGCCGAATAGCTCGCTCTCCAATAGCTCCTCGGATAATGAAGCGCAGTTTACCACAACAAACGGCTTCCTGCACCTTGGGCTATAGTTGTGAATATCGCGCGCAACAAGCTCCTTCCCGGTTCCGCTTTCACCGGTTATCAAAATAGTAGAGTCGCTTGCAGCCGCGTTTCGCGCCGTTTCAAGGACATCATTCAACCTTTTTGACGAAGATATTATTCTATAACGCTCATCAAGCTCTTTATGCAGATAAACATTTTCATTAATAGCCTCGGTGTAAAGTTTAGAGTTATCAATAGCTATAGCCGCTTGCCTTGAAAACGCAAGAAGCAGCTCAAATTGCTCATTTGTAAAAGCCTTCTCATTTTCCGAATTCAGAGCTTCCAGCACGCCTATAATTTTACCCTTGATTTCCAGAGGAACGCAAATGATAGACTTAGTCTTAAAACCCGTCTTAATGTCAACCGATTTATTGAAACGGGCGTCAGTGGCCACATCCTCAACCAGCAAAGGTTTTCGCTCCTTGACAACCCATCCGGCAATGCCTTTGTTAATATCGAAATTGACGTATTTAATCTTATCGCTATTTTGACCATAAACCGCCCTGAAATAGAACTGATTTGTTTCATCGTCAATCAGTATAAGGCTGCTGTCCCGGGCTTGCGCAAGTTTAGCCACGGATTCCGCAATATAATCCAAAACCTTGTCGGTTTCTAAATTCAAAGTCATTATCCGGATAACTTCCAGCAAATCCGAATATCTCTCTTTCATACTTTTTTCCATAGCAGGCATTTTACTATATCGTAGATTTAAAGGCAAACAGCAACCTTTATTTTAAAATCATAGTATTTGCTCTACATTATTTAGGGCCAGCTCTGCGATAGAGCAGGCGCCTTTGTTTTTATAAGATATAAAAACAAAATCAAAAATCAAAAGTCCCCTCTAACAAGAGGGGTTTAGGGGGGTGTATAATGGAGCAGGCAATCTATTATTCTTCACAAAAGATATCCACATACATTTTATATAGAGTAGCATACGGCAGGAACAGTTGAGATAGATGGTTTGGCAAAGGCATAAAACCAAATTTTTGATAATACCCTATTGCGCTTTCGTTTGTCGCGTCAACAAACATGCCGATAACTCCGGCATGTTCCGCGATTAGAACCACTCGTTTAATCGCGTTGATAAGCATGTGCTTGCCTAATTGTTGCCGTTGTTTGCCTTTGGCAACCGCCAATCGAGCAAGTTTTACAGCGGGGATTCTTCCTTTATATCTTTTCTCAAATCTTTCAGGAAGTTTTATAGCCAATATTTCGAATAAAGACAATGTATAGAACCCTAAAATCTCTTCAGGAAATTTATCGTCTACAGCTACAAACGTTCTGGACAACCCTTTTTTAAGATTCTGCCTTGCAAAATTTCTTAAAAAATTGTTTAAATCCGCGTTTCCACAATCAAAATTATCGCGGTTATGAGCCCTGCTTAATTCAAGAAACCTAATCATCAGGAAACTCCAGTTTATATTTTTTTGCCGCCTCAATTAATTGTTTGTTAGGTTTAGGCGGATTCTCAATAGCTTTAAAAAAGACATCAGCATCCTCAAGCGTCAATTTTAACACACGTTCGTTCTCAATAACCGACTGAGCCTTTTCAAGAGCCGATTGAATCATAAACTGGTTTAAAGTCGCCCCTAATAACTCCGAAGCCTGTGCCAGTTTTTCGTGAACATGGTGAGGCATTCGAGTCTGAAATCTCTTTTCAGTAGTTGTCATATCGTCTCCTTTCCCGATAAATCTATATGATTAACATTTTAAATATGAGAGCCTTTTAGTTGCTTATTCCTTATTATAACGCAACGCCGCCAAAACGACAACATGGTTATGCCGTAACGACCACCACCTAAAGCGTTATTTATCTAATCATAAAAAGCCACCATCCAAAAATAAATAGCAACATATTTAGCCTGTCTCATATTTTCCTCAAGAATTATTAACTCGCCAATGCGTCTAAAACCGCTTTAGGATTTTTATCCACAACATTGAGCAATACCAGCGCAGGACCTTTAGGCTTGCGGTCGCCCTGTTCCCAATGGCGAAGCGTGCCTATTGACAAACCAAACTTAGCGCAAAATTCATGTTGACTTAACCCTGTCTTCTTTCGCACAGTTTTAACATCAACAGGTTTTGGCTTATGCGTTACTACATTGCTTTTCTTCCCGCGCGAGTGGTCCATCGCCTCTAACAACCCCGCGTTAATTTCATCAAATGCCTTGCTCATTTCTATTCCTCCAATTCGCTATCAATATTTTAACGGGCTTTGCCAATATCTGTTTCTCATCTTTGACCAAATTACACTTTTCGTTCTTGCCGAACAACGTTAAAAGGTAAATCGGCATAACGTTGCCATGATAATAATATATGATTCTTAATCCGCCGCTCTTCCCTGAGCCGGAACGGAACCATCTCAATTTTCTAATTCCGCCTGACCTTCAATTATTGCCCCAACCTTCGGATTAAGAGATAAAAAGTCAATCAAATCATCTTTTTCCGATCCCCTAAGAATTTTTCCGGCCTTTTTTACAAATTGATGTGTTTCGCAGACTGTCAACATACTATTTATTGTACTCCATTGGAATACTTTGTCAATAAGGTTATCAAAACAATTAGTAGCCGCTGTCGCTTTTTGTCAATTGCAAACTGGACACTGTATTACGGAAACCGGACTTTGAACACCAATTACTAATAACTGAAAAATGTTTTCAGTCTTATGCATTCACTTGCTTTAAAAAGCTCTATTAAATTAAAAAAAATAACAAAAGCGCCCTGGTTGCGCGGCAAATTATATATGACTCTGTTGATTTACCCTTTTTTTGAAAAGTTGCCAAAAATTAAGTCTTTTAATACTAAGAACTTACAACATGCGATTTTTCAAAATAGCCGTTTTTTTGAGGTTAATCAACAGAGTCATATATAGTTGAAAATATGGAAGCTGAAGTTTGCCTGGAATGCGGCGAACGGTATTTTCACGCAAATGAGCTTGACAGCGTTCTATGTCCCTGCTTTTCAATATAAAATTCAAAATCTAAAATCTAAAATTGTTTTGCACTTGCTTTTACCGATAACTGATCACCACTCACCTTGCTTTCCGCTTTTGCTCTTGCTTTTACCGATAACTGATTACTGATAACCGATAACCGATAACCGAAAAACCTAGCACGCTCTTTTACAATTATTGTCGCCATATGCATCCAACATATTTGATATACACAACTTACGCATATCCTCATACTGTTTCCATCACATCCTAGCCATTTGTCGTAAAGTTACCAATTCCCTTGTTAACTTTACTTAACAATTCTTATTCAATTTTTATGTAGACAACAGGAGAATAAAGCGCTAGATTGAGCCTCGACATTGGAGTAGCATCATTACCGGATCTTAAAGAATTCAATGCAGCCCAAAGGAGATTTGCCCCCTTTGGGGTTCTTAAACCGGAGAAAATTATAGAATAATATAAAGATATAGCGTGAGGCATTTGCCGGTTTTCCTGTAATTTTTTAATAAACAGAGGAAGAGCCTCATGTTTTAATTCAGAAAAGTCATATTTTTGCAATAATCAAGGTAAAACAGCAACCATTTTCTGAAATTATTATGCTCTTTTATAGCAAGACCTTGCTTAACAAGGATCAGATTAAATTTAGAATCAATTTCTTTAGGAATGTTCAAAACAGAAATCTCATGAGTAAAATGGAGAAAAAGTTTACAATTTCATCATTAAGGATAACAACCTTACAAAGGTTGTTATCCTTAATGATTTTGTATGTTTTAGGTTAAAAAATCAACAAATTTAAACTCGGATAAGTGATTTTCAGAGTTATAAGGAACCGGTAAACCACTTGTTAATGGCTCACACTTATATGGTATTACAAAGAAATGTAATAATGTACTTATGAGGAGGTTAAAAATATGATCTAATATGTTATGTTTCTCTGCATACAGAAAGGTCTTGTACAAGATATTCTCTTGTGTTTTGTTATTCATCCCTTTAAACCATAAAGGAGTAATATATGAAAGAAAAAAAACATTTTGTCATTATTCACGGAGCTTACGGAACTCCCACAGAAAATTGGTTTCCTTGGTTAGGTAAAAAGCTAAAAGCAGACGGGCATAACGTATCTATCCCAGCGTTACCTACACCTGAAAGGCAAACTCTATCTAATTGGCTAGCGGATTTTGAAAGTCAAGTTGGGAAATTAAAGGAAGATATGATTCTTGTCGGTCATAGCTTAGCTCCTGGTTTTATATTAAACTTATTAGAACGTTCTACAACTAAGGTTTCAGCTATATTCCTTGTGTCAGCGTTTCTAGGAAAATTAGGATTGGAAGATTTTGATCTAATTAATGAGACATTCGTTTGTGGTCAATTTGACTGGGATAAAATTAAGGATAATACTGATGGTATTTATATATACAACTCTGATAATGATCCATATGTTCCTATAGAAAAAGGCCATGAATTGGCTAAAAAATTGGGTGTGAAACTTAATGTTATTCACAACGGTGGTCACATTAATGCTGATGCTGGTTTTGTAGAAATACCCTTCCTGCTAAAGGGCATCAATAGTTTTCTGAAATAGGCGGGGGACAAAATGAAACTGGATTTACTACAAGCTGCAAAAGCCGTTCTTTATAGCACCAGAAGTCAGGAAGACGGATTAGATGGAAAAATAATTAAACTCCCATGCTATGTATCTATAGACTTGATGCAAGCTTTGGCTATAAATGCACAATATGAAATAAAACAAATCCTTCCTATTAAAGAGGAACGCGTACTAATTGATAGTTTTGAATATGAAATAATTAGGCAATTATCTAACTCCGACTGTAATTGTAAGCGTATTTACATAATACCACATGTTGGGTTTGCTAAAGGTGACCTAATTAAACTCATGGCAGATGACAGAGATAACGGAATAGACTCTCGAACTCTAGTCATGAGTAATGTTTCCTTTTCTTCTTATACTATACAATCTCGCGCAAGATGGATCATAGACAATAAAGTTGTTGTTGATTTTGGTGATTATAAGTTGAATGCATCCCAATGCATTGTCACAAAACGAGAAGAAGATATAATAGGCTCCTCTAATCAATGGGACGACTTGTGGCGTTTATCAATAGCAGATATATATAATAAACAAAATTTAGATTTACAGGAGCCTTTAGTGGTGAGCGCGGACCTTGTACACGGTGCTGCGTCTGTGCTATGTACCCACAACCATATTGATGAAGAAGAATGTAACTGGTATCATGGGACATGGCAATATCTGAGATTGCTGGATATGGTTTCAACTCCAACATGGCATCATGATTTTTATACCAAACAGCTATGTGAAGCCCTATCGTTAACTACAACTCCAAAAGCATTAATTACTGGCACTGCCGATTACTCCGTTTTGGCATATTTGATTAATTCTTCGAAACAAACTGGTGTTGAATGTGAGATTGACATTCTTGATTTATGTGCAACCCCATTATTTGCATGCAAATGGTATGCAAAAAAAAGTAATCTTAATATAAACACATACGAACAAAATATTTTTGAATTCAGCAACTTCCACGAAAACTCAATGGATATTGTTGTAACTGATGCTTTTCTTACAAGATTTACTGCTAACGAAACACAAAGTATTCTCAATGTTTGGTCACGTGTATTAAAATCGGGAGGCCGAGTTATAACAACGGTGAGAATGCACGGTAAGGCACTTCCTGCCAGAAGTGAAGAAGAAGCCATAAGAGATTTCAAAGAACGGGCTATTCAGCGATTTGAAAGGTGGGAGCCATATTTAAATATAAGAATCGATAAAATTGGTGAATTATCAGAGATTTATGCCAGAAAAATGATAAGCAACAAACTGGGAAGTGAAGACGAGGTTTTAGGTTTAATAAAATCGTGTGGTTTTGATATTTTAAAACAAGAATTAAGTAACGTGCCAGGTGAACTTTATCCAACTGTATACCTAAGGTTGGCTTGCGAAAAAAACTAATTTATATTGAGATTATTATGACATCAAATAGGGATAAACTTCTCATTCATTTGGGTGATAAAAAAAGAAGACAAGGTACAGCAATAGAGTTGCTTGTAAATGATTTTGGTGCGCCTGACGATCCTATCCTGCCAATAGATTTTTTACCGGGGGGAGATGGGCAAATAACTATTAGGATAAAAAAGAACATACTACCAGAAGAAGAGCATAAGATAAGTGTTGAAGAACTTGTGAAGTGTGTTCATACTGGGAATTCTTTAGTTTCTTTTGCCCTTGGGAATCTACTACCCTTTAACGAAATATATAAACCTTCAAAGGAAAGCATTCCAAACACTAATTCATATGCCACTATAGAGTCTTTATGTGAAGATTCCGTGCTAACACCTGTTTCGGGGAAGGTTACGGAACGTCTAGAATCAGGGATTAGTGTACGCCTAATTGGTGAAAGTGCTTCAGGCAAAACTGTTTCTGTTGCACAGGTAGTCTGTCGCTTGATGCAATTTGGTTGGACTTTTAGCTGGATTGATTTGTCTGAGCCTGGGCAAGGTATGTATAGTCTAATACTTAACCTCATTAGATATCAGCGGAAAGGTTCAGGTAAACATGTCGTTGTTATAGATGATAGTCAATCTAATCCAACCGCATTAAAAAATATAGGAAGAACAATAGATGAATTAACTAAGAATATTGAAACAGAAATATTATTAGTTGTAATCGGATGGGAGTCTGCAATTGATAATATTAAACAGTTTTTCCCGTATACATCACAAATAAATTGTTATGGAGATTTAGGTGTTCCTTCTTTGGTTAATGAAATATTCGATTCATCAGTTACCACAAGTGATATGGAATTTATACGGGAATCTTGTGGTGGTAACCTTTTTGTTGCAAGACTTTTGGCAGAATATAAGTTCAAAAAACATGTCTTCCCTAACCAAAAACAAATAGCTGCTTTAGCTTATAAAAAGAGTACAAAAGGAATGACCCTTAATGACAAGGCAGTGGAGTTGCTATATATATTGTCATCGCTATCGCAATTTGAAATTGATACTCATAAAGATTACGCAATAGCCTATAACCAAGAATCATTTATATTCTTGTCAGACATAAGATGTATAAGATCAAATAATAGTTATCTATCTGTTGGGCATAGAACCTTAGCAAAATTGCTTATTCTGTACTTACAGGATGTTAGAAAAGATATAATCTATCTATTACCCGAACCTGCACAGATAGCTGTAAAATATTTAAAAACTGCATCTCCGAGTCAAATTATCGCAACATTGGAACGATTAGATGTCGCTAGTTTAGCGTATAGCAAAACAGACCAACATGGCGCAATTTTTCTTGCTAGGGCTTGGGAATCACTAACTATCTTAGTAAATTATGTGTCGAGAGAAACAGCAACAGACCCTACATGGAGAAACAATACTGGTTCTGCTGTCTTTGCAGCTATAGCTCTTATTTCTATTGGAAGTCAAGACTATATCAACATTTTAAAACACCTATCTAAAAAATGGAATATTGATGGTGTTGATGATTTACCAATTCCAAATGCTCCGATTCCTACAGAGCGTATTGATTTTCAAGAAATAAAGAAAACTATGGAGGTGGAAGAGAAGAATAGTGGCAAGGATTATAATGATGAGGACAAAGCGAAAAACATTGACTTCTCACGAATGCACTATACATGGGTGTTGGGTTTACTTTTAGGATTAGCGGGATACAAACCCTCTATCAATATGGAAATCGAAGAGAAATTGCTTAATTTGGCTAAGAAAGCACAAAACCCCGATGGTTCTTTTTATCCATCAAGAGTACCGTGGATTACTGCTCGTGTATTAATCGGTTTAGCTAGTGTTGGAGAGTCAATGCGAACCAGCAATGTTGTAAGAAGTGCATGTGAATGGTTATGTAGGTCTTATCCTGTAGGCCCATATAAGTTAGGAACTTGGGAGCCGGGAACTGGTTCTTGGAATACTATTTTAGGCACAACGGCAATGTGTGTTAACGCTTTAATCCGTTGCGGCGTTCCATCAACAGACTTTCATGTAAAAGCAGGTATCTCATATTTGAAAGGAAAAAAAAGCATATGGGCTATGCAGGGAAAAGAAATAGATGGCGCGTTTGCTATAGAAACAATCTTGGCTGTAGAGGGCAGGTGGAGAACTGTAGATACAGAATTAAATACATTACTTTCTTGGATACAACAACGAGAAGCATGGAAAGGTAATGTTGTTAAATTATCAAATGAATCACATGACGAAAGCTGTAAAATTTCTCAAATATCAAGTTCTCTAATTGGGATAGTATGGGATACTGTAAAAAGAGAATTGCCACTACTCTTAGAAGGGTTGAGTGTTAGTAAGTATAGCATGTTGACAGATGATATTGATGAATCGGTAAAACATGCTTATGAGCAACTCATTGAAAAAACTGAAGAGTTAAAAAGGAAAATTGATGATGAAATCAGGGGTAGAGTTAATCTCAGAGAACAAGACGGGGAAAATTTGCCGGAAATATATAAAAACCAAAAGATGTGGGAGAAAAGAAAAAGGAAACTACGAGATATCGAGAGTTTGATGCACAATCTAAGTGACCATCGGAACAATATTACTAGAGGAAACATGACAGAAGTTACCATGGCAATCAATGAATTAGGTAAACAATGTTTTCAAAAAACATGGAAAGAAACTAAACTAAATTGAAAAATATTATGTTTTATCGCGTCCCATCATCTTTTATTTATTTTATATCAGGTATTTTTGTTGCAGTAGCAGCCAATCTAATCACGTCAAATCCGGCAGATATTTTCAATAGCTCTGGTGGCAATGCACTTATGTTAGACTCTATACCATGGCTCGCATGTGCAGCATTTCTCACTATTCTTGCTATTCATTTGGCAACAGCAGAAAATGACTATGCGAATAGTACATTGAAAAGTTTGAGCGTTAAGGAATGCAGAGAATTAAAGAAATCAATTTATGCAAAATATTATACAAAACTAACAGTATTGTCGCTGTTGATTTTTATCTCCTTTGGAGTTGGTGTATATTTTTCAATTAACAATCCTGTAACACCTCAACAGCCCCAACTCAAAGAAAAGGTACTGAAAGACAGCATTACTTTGCCCGCTAAATAGTATAATCGGCATAAAGTGCCGAACGAATCGTTTAAGCGGACTGGCTGCTGCGGGGCATTTTATAACTTTTATGTCCAGCGGTGTTCAGTCAATAAATGGGGCAAGTCTCACCTTGACTGCATAATGGATTATAGGGGCAAGCTCTGGGTCTTAATTATTAAGTATTCGCTAATTGTGAATTGAATTTTTCTAACGCAAAAAAACGCGCCGCTGATTAAAGCGTTATAAGATTTTCGTATAGCATATTTTTAGAGGTGAATTAGAAATGGCTAACAATAATGATATTTACGATGCTGGTGTAAGAAGTGAAATGTTTGACCACATTGATAAGGGAACAATATATGATGTAAAAGATGAAACCCTTTTAGAGTATTTACGAATACTTGCTTCATTAAGAGTTGAATCTGTAGAAAATCATCCACATTGGATAAACAAAGCAACTTTAATAAGTAATATTTTGAATAGTCGTTATATGAAGAAAGTTGACAAAAGAAATGGATATCTCACTTGTATTATAATTGTCTTAAGTATAGCAGCAATTGTAGCTTCATTTTTGTAAGTATTTGATAAATTGAAAACAAATTTCTATAACACCTCATTCCACGTACGCAAAAAACGCGCCGGAGATTCGCAACGTTGAGCTGGAAACGAAGGATAGTATCTAATGGACACTACGGAAAAAGGAGATCGATTAGAAAATCAAGTGTATGCCTTGTTTGCAGAGCTAATATCTGAGAATAGGTTTCTAGCAAAGAAAGAGTGTTGCCGAATATACAAGAAAAAAGGTTACTACTCAAAGGATAGGGAGAAAAGTATAATCTTTGATGTATCGGTTGAAATTACATTTCCAGGGCAAAACACTTACTCCATATTAATGTTGATTGAATGTAAAAATTATAACTATAGTGTACCCGTAAATGACGTAGAAGAGTTTTTTTCAAAAACACAACAAATTTCAGGGTGTAACACAAAAGGAGTGGTTGTTTCAACCAACTCATTCCAGGAAGGAGCTTTCAACTTTTCAAAATCAAAGGGAATAGGGCTGCTTCGATATTATGACAAGGCTAATTTAGATTGGGTCCTCACGAGATCTCCTTCTGGCATGGTGTCGACCAGCCATTCCATGCCTGAATGGTCCAACGTATATCATGGATTACGTTCTCAAACTCATGTTAGTAAGATTTTCGACTGTTATGGATTCATAGATGATACATACACAAACTCAATACATCAATTCACATCCTCCCTTATCAGGTTTGAATTGGACGGCAAAACTGCAGAATCGCTGGCAGAGATAGAAAGGGGCTTTCAGTCGAATTCTCGATTAGTTCCCTATAAGGAGCATCACGAAATCGAGTTACGTTGTACTAATTTACTAATAGAGGAACATTATGAAGACGGAGTTGTTCCACTAGAAATAATATGTGCCTCCCTTTCAAAAAAGTACGACCTTGAAATTCAACGGAACGTTCGGCTTGGGTCTGGAATATTAGGGGAGATTTCTTTCGATCCCCCTGTTATAAAAATAGATGATGCACAAGCAGAAACAGATCAAAGAAATAGGTTCACATTGGCTCATGAACTGGGGCACCTCTTGCTCGGTCATCAAAAATATATGACAAGCGAAGCTTGTCATTATTCAGATATCGATTTGGAGAATCCAATATCCGTGGGAATCACAGATATTGTTCGGATGGAATGGCAGGCTAATTATTTTGCTTCATGTTTACTTCTCCCAACAGATCAGTTTGTTAAAGCATTTCTCATCGAAGCCGCTAGAAATGAGCTGGTTGATAAAGGCTATGGATTGCTCTACCTAGATGCGCAAAAATGTAACCAGGATACATTCTACAAAGTTACAAGCCGTTTGAAGAATAAGTTTAAGGTTTCTCGGAGTGCTGTAAAAATCCGCTTAGGGAAACTAGGGTTTCTTAACGAAGCCTCGAAAATGCCCAACAAAAGTTTGCAGCAGATGGCGAATCATCATTTTAGTCAAATTTTTCGGTAACTCAAAGCTTTTCGCTTTAGATAAGTGCGCCTAAATTTCTGCCGCTGCTGAAACTAATCGTTAGTCGCGACCCGATGCCGCATAAGTGACTGCACAACAAGGACTTACGTCATTGTTTACGCCTAGCATATTCCCTCCAGTACCCTAGGAAGGCATGCTACCATTGCGCTGATGATGGGGTGTAAAGCTCTTCCGACAAAGTACCAAATTTGGTAGAAACCGTGAGGTGGATACCTTTCTGGAAGTACTCTCCAGATAAGGGCGAGGGTCAAAGAGATATGGTGAGACTAATTAAAGTATCGCACACTCGATATAAGTGCATCAGCCTTGAGAAACAGAACAGGCAAAAGACACTCTTCCCGGTGCTTGAGTGTTCTGTAAAGTTATTAGACTCTAACGTGCTCATACGGAATTTAAGTTACTGGCGGCGTCCAGATACCACCTAAGTCTCTTATTTGTGATCAATTATGTGGAACGGGGGTACACTATCCGTTCGCCATATCATTGATATGGCTGGCAAACCGCAAGGCATGCTGTAGGACGGCTAGAAGTAAGATTTTGGAAAAAACAAGAGGTAATCACTAAGATGAAACAAAAACTTCAAAGTATATTTGAACATACATACGAAGAACTAATAGATGACGCTAGTTACTTGGCGTCAACAAAAATGAGTAGAGAGCGTAACTTACCATCTCCAGATTGGTTTAATGATGTTGTGTGGGAAGTTATATTAACATTTTTCATAGGGCTGTTATCTGGGTTAACTGCAAATAGATTAACCAATAATAAAAAGCTCAAACAATGTCAACATAAACTGTACAAACTTAGATTACTCAAAGAAAAACTTTCTAGTGAATTAGAACAAGAAAAGGCACGATCAGAGACATTAAATTATGCTCTAGATATTTTAAAAACATCTAAACTAGAAAAAGAAACACTTGAAGCTGTATTAAAAGGTGTAAATGAAATATCCGAAGTGTTAGAACAAAACGGTTGGCCAAAGGATAATGCAACCATCCGGTCGAATAATATCTTTAAAATAATTTTGAAACGTATTTATGATTACACAGGGATTTAACAATTATTCTGACGATATATTGGATATTATTCCACTTTATCGTTCATATGCCTACACTGAAGCTTTGTGGGAAACGGCTATCCATCATGATGAAAACAGCCTGAAATCAGCGACATTTAAAAATTTATCTGATTACGCTATAATACGTCAAAATTTACCGCAATTTAAAGGTTGCCTTAGGGGAGAATTCGGTAAATACGATAATACGAATGTAACAAATTTTGAATACTTGATTGCGAAATTAGCGCAGCGTGTTGCAGTAAACACAACATCACATAGAGGCTATGGTTTTTTGTCAAGTGCCCTAAGTACTGTAGTAAAAAGACACAGTGTTGAAGTTGGTATCAGTTTTCTAAAAAAAGCCTGGGCTGATCGTTTTATTGTGTTGCCAAGTCAGTTTTACGAATTCCTTTGGGTACTTATTCGTTGCCAAGCTTTTAATATTGATTTTGAAACATCTTATTCCGAATACAGAAATGCTCTAGCTAAGACAGATTCTGGAACTTTATTAAACAATTTGGCTAAAATCAACTCCAAACAATCTAGAAAACACCAATGTCTTCTAAAATTCTACAATAACCTAAAATTGGAAACTGAAGCAAACTTATTGCGAGCAAAAACATCCACTGATATAAGCCTCTGGATTCGGAATATTAGAGATTTATACCCGCAGTATTTTGCAATGCAACGAATAGCCGAGGAAGCTTATTCTATGGTTAGTGATGGTGCAGAAAAAAACGAGATAGATGCCTTAGCAAGATTCGCGGACGAAAGGCGGGCCGATATTGGTACAATCTTAACCTCATACACTCCTGTGCCATATTTGCAGCATATAGCAGATGCATTACCAAACAAGACGAAAGCAATGCAAAGAGCAAAATATTACTATAGAGGACGGATAACATTTCCAGAATTTGTATTAAAAGAAATAATGATATCATTTGAAGATAATGTGTTTAACGTATCAAATTTGAGCTGTAATCTTGCAAAGCAGTTATCTCCAGGACATGCACTTGTTTATAAAAAAAGAGATGAATATGTAAAGACAATACTCTGCGAATCAATTGATTTCATAAAAAATGCTTTCGATGAATCTGTGATTGAGTATCTCAAGCCTGTAGAGAACTTCTTACTTCGTCCTTGCAGCGAAAAACAATTACTGATTGCAGAAAATGTATTTGACAATTTTTTATTTAATGTTGATATTGAAAGTTCAATTTTTACCATTATGAATGTTTTAAAGCGTGTTTGCTTGGATGGTGTGAGAGAAAACAAAGAATTTAACTATACGGTATTGTCATTCATCGTTTGGCCAATAGGAGCTGCAATTTCTGATTCATATTTCAAAAATGGATACGAAATGGGACTCATGACATTGCTTGAAGCTACAAACATTGATGAAGTTAGCGTAGTAGATATTTATGACATTCTTTCAGTACCGCACTTTAATCATGTTGATGGTATCGCCTTAAAATTTCTCATCGTAACATTGTTTAATAAATTCAACAAAGATAATCGCATAACGGGCGTTAACAACAATTACTTGTTGCTGGCTTTATACATTTTTGTTAAGGAATTAAGAAAAGAACCTACATGCCGTCGTCCACACTCTATTTTACAATCTTGGGGCTATATATTTGGGAAATTACGATCAGTTATTGAGACTCAAAGAGAACTTTCCCTTATTTCTTATATTATGCTTTCCGTGTTATTCACCCACGAGGAATTAGAGTTATTTAACATAGCATAGGTAATTAGTGTACAATTGGCGTACTAATTCCCCAGGGGTCAAACCTAACCAGGCTGCCCGAGAATGTAAAATCGTGATTTTATTTTGTTGGTACCAAAGGACTTACGACTTGAAAATTGAACGAAATTGCTATTCTCGGACATCCTGTAACCAGGCTGTCCGAGAATAACAATTTGGGGAGCTTTCCAAGTCATAAGTCCTTTAATATCAACAGAAAATATTCGTAATTTTTCATTCTCGGACAGCCTGTTTATTGTTGACAAGTAGTGTCAACAATAAACAGGCTATCCGAGAATATCCTGTTTATTGTTGATTTTCAAGTCATAAGTCCTTTAATATCAACAAATAAATTTCACGATTTTTCATTCTCGGGCCCCCCGGTATGGTTTGCCTCCAAAGGCTCTTTAAATAACATGGCACAACAAAAACAAGAAATTGAATTGAAGCGCGGTTTAGAAGAAACCAAAAGTAAACTAAAAGAGAGGATAATAATAGGTAAAGAAATTAGAAGTATTCCAATTCATACAGAAGAAAGTTTAACAGAGGTAAAAAAGAATTTTAAAAAATGGACAGATTACAATATTGATTTGCTCAAAAATTTATTTAATTTTGATAAATTGTCAGATGAATTTAAATATATGATTTATATACCTACTCGCGGCCTAAGATGCCAACAAGTTCTAAAAGGTGAAATTGATGATTTTATTAAAGTTATAGATGAAAAAATAGCTTGTTTGGAATCTATTTATAAAAGAATTGAATCAGTGGGGGCGCCCCCAAATGCTTTATAAGTTATGAAGAAAACTGACAAAAAAACAGAAGAATAAACTAGGGATAGGATGTTTATACTTAATTTATGAGCCTGAGTTTTGTGGAATTGTATTTTTATTAAAAAATGGAGATAAAGACTTTAAGACATTACAGAAAGGAGGGTTACGATGGCTGGAATTCTAAGGACGGTTGTTGAGGGTTTAGAACGTAAAAACCCAAACGCATGTCCCAAATATCCTCCCTACGTTAGATAAAAAATGTTTTCATCAAGATAATTCTCTATTGTATTAACAAATACCTTTGCCTTATCAATATACGGTTCAATCAGCTCATACGACAGATCAACTTCTTCTCGGTAGTCACAGCTTTGTCTTAGCTCAAACGATTTATTTATTGAAAGGCCTAGCTCTTTAGGAAAGATACCTGTTTTAATGAAGTTTTTATTAAAATATGAAATAACGCCACTGTGCTTTGACGAAACAAATTGTTCAAATATTAATAGCGCAAGCACAGCATAAAACATACTATAATAGGCACGGTTAATTATCGACCGAGAACTTTTTTTGCCTGAAAGCAGAAAAAGCGCTTCATCGATACTTTCTTCTGCTTGCTTTAGCCTATACTTTGCTAATTGAATTTGCTTCTCTTTAATTGTCAAACTGAAACACCCTCTTTTTGTATTATCTTATAAATTGGCGATTCTGCCATTGGGCCTTCATCTATTTCTTTTTTACTAAATATCGTTATAGATATAAATAAATCGTTTTCTAAATTAATTTCAAATACGATATCGTAAATTTGCGATTCGATCTCACAATTTGTTTCGAGAAGTTCAATCATAACATCCAGGTCAGATTCGGCAGTGTTTACACCTCGTACTTTTGAACCAAAAATGCGTAAATCAACAAGATCAAACCGAGAAGAGAGTTTCTCCTTTAAAGTTTTAACAGCTCTTTTTTCAATATCTGTCAATAACATAACTACCACCATTTCTAAAAAAGTTAATAGGCAAACTTAAATTATACACTTAACATTTAATACTTTCTAAGTTTATTTTATGTCGGGGCGAATAAACTAGAGACAGGATGTTTATACATAGTTTGGATGACAATCACAACCACTTATTACGAAAAACTAAAACCTTAGACCTTAGGTTTCAAGCTTAGGCGGCAAATCTCATTTTAACGGCATAAGAGAATAGCCGCAGCCCCGGCCCCTCCTTAGAACAATGCCATTGAGTTAAGAAATCTAATGGCTTGCGCAATTACGCCGACAACTCTCTATCCTTTGCGGATTTACGTACAAACATGCTTGTCCATGGCGCCCATTTGTAGGCTTTTTTAATAAAAACGCTTAATTCAATGACATTGCCCATCAAGGGAGTGGGATGTGTGTTTCCTTAATTCAATGATATTGCTAATTTTAGAGAGGAGGTTGCACACTTGCGTTTTCTCAAAAACATTATGCCTTCAAAAGAGATGCTGATTTGCGCAGACCATAAAAAAGCATTTATTTGTTTTGTAATAGCCTTTTTTTCATTTTCAAATCTCGCTAAATTCGTTAAAATTGTAGAAAAATTTAGCGAAGCTAAGTCAAAACCAAGGCGCAACCGCAGAGCAACACACCTTAAACAGCATCCATATAATGACTTACGACTCTTCGGCAAATAATATATTTTTATTTATTATCTATAACAATTTTTAAATCAGGCGGGTATTATTATGAAAAAACATCTTATTTATGCTTTAATTTGCGTTTCATTTGTATCTTTTGCGGCTTCATTTTCCGTTTTTGCTAAAGAGGGCAAGATTGTTCGTGAGGCGGCGGTTGCGGGGCGGTTTTATGACGCGGATCCGACGGTGTTGAAGAACAAAGTTAACTCGCTGTTAAGCATGGAGACGCCGACAATGGTTGACTCAAAGCCGATAGCGTTGATAGCGCCGCACGCAGGTTACATGTATTCCGGCCTGATTGCCGCGCATGGATACAGCAATATAAAGGACCACAAGTACGATAGGGTTATAATATTGGCGCCTAGTCACACGAAAAGGTTTAGAGGCATATCCGTGCCACACTTTACGCACTATAAAACTCCCCTTGGGCTTGTTGAAGTGGATAGGAAGGTTTGCGACAAACTACTTAAAACGCCTAAGGCATATAAAGAAGACAAGAGAAAATGGTGGCCGTTCGGCACGATGCCTACTGCCCATGTGCAGGAACATTCGCTGGAAACACAACTCCCTTTCCTGCAAATGGCTATTAAGAAGTTTAAAATCGTACCTTTATTGGTGGGTTATTTAAATATTGAAGATTACGCGCTTATCGCCAAAACGATTAAACCATTAATTACCAAAAATACCCTTATTGTTGTCAGTACAGACTTTATGCATTATGGTGATAGCTACTCATTTGTGCCTTTTAGAAATAATGTAGAGGAAAATATCAGAAAATATGACTACACTGCTTTTAAAATAATTTCACAGATTGATTTTGACCGATTTGTAGAGTACAGACAGGCAACCGGATCAACCATTTGCGGGACGCGCGCCATTTCGGTTTTGTTGAAAACGCTACCACGAACATCCAGAGGAAAATTGATAGCGTATGACACTTCCGGACGCCAGGCACAGAACTTTGCGTTCTCGGTTAGCTATGCTTCTATGGCGTTTACAATTGAAAAAAAGGGAAAAGCAAAGGCAAAAGTGGACGATAAAAGTAAAGAGAAAAATAAGGCAAAAACTGAAAATAAAAATCCGGAAAACGAGAGCGCATCAACAAAAAAAGAAGAAAGCAAACCTGAACCGCAAACCGACAAAAACTGACAATGCATCCTGGCCGGCTTTGGCTGGGGCAGTCTTGTAGACTGCTCCAAATGTTTATTGATCGCGCAAAACACAGAACCGCCGGCAACAACTACGAATGGTCCTTAAAACGTTTCGGAGCAATCTGCCGGCTTGGTTCAGCCATGAAATACAGGCAAGGAAGCCTGTGCCACCTCCTTAGTGTTCAGGCTAACGGCTTGGTTCTGCTTTTACTCATTGTTATCCTCAAAGGGGATAAAATGGAATTGACTGTGGTCACTCTATCTATTAACATATAAAATTCGTTTACGAACGGTTTCGGCATTTTAAAATAACGAAAGTTATCTCAAACAAATTATTTATCTCAAACAAATTATTTTAGATTGGAGAAAGCAATGTTAACTGACGAGGAACGACCAAGAAGATTTAGGGCATTTCGCAAATGCGTGGAAACAAAATTACAACCATACGGCCCTGGGCTTGACTTTGGAGTTAAGGAGCGGTTTGTTGACTTTGGAACAAACACTATACTTGTTATCTTAAAAAAGGGACATGTTAACGTAACCAGGACAACAAAGTATGAAGAGATTGAAAACATGGACGACACTGCGTGGATAAAAGAGATGGTTGACATGTTTGCAAAGCCTGAAGCGCAAGAGGTAATATAATTATTTTTCTAATAGCCATTGCGGACTGCTTAATGGTTTTACTAATTTCAGGAGGTATTGCTGGTGGAATATGCTTTGATTTTTGATTCAGACAGATGCGTGTCATGTAAAAGGTGCGTGACAGAGTGTAGAAAAGAGAATAAACTTGAAGGGGATTGGGACAGAATACACCTTACTATGAGACAAACCGGCAAGGATTTCTCGAACATGGAGCCTTTTGTGCAGATGTGCAACCATTGCGAAAACCCTGGTTGTATTGCGTCTTGCCCTGTTGATGGCAAAGCTATCCACAAACGCGAGAAGGACGGTGTTGTTCTTGTTGACGCAGAGAAATGCACAGGATGCGGCAAATGCGTAAAAGGATGCCCTTTTGAAGTGATTCATTTAAGCGACTGGAAAAATTCAAAAGGCCAGGTTATTGCCGACAAATGCACGCTTTGCGCCCACATACTTGACAAACAGGATGAAATCGGCGATGAATTCGGCACACCATGCGTTAAAATTTGCCCTACAGGAGCTTTGGAATTCGGCAAAAAAGATTATTTGCTTAAAAGGAATACCTGGAGAGGAAGAGATTGCGACCTTATTGATATGGAAAAGAACGGTGTAAGGCCAACCAATATCTATTTAAGGAAAAGATCAATTAAAAAATTGTTCAGCACCTCTTAGTTTGGACGCATGCGGTTGGAATATTTCATTTTCCATAAAAACGTCAGTTAATAGCAAACTGTTTATTAAAAATCCACGTCTTTTGGCGTGGATTTTTTAATTTAGTTTTACAATTAACCATTTTGATTATAGATATATCATGAAACAAGTTTACAACACTTGCCCAAGAGATTGCTATGACACCTGCTCAATTGTCACTACGGTTGAAAACGGCAAAATAGTCAATGTTGAGGGCAACAAAAAACATCCGATTACAGACGGTTTCTTATGCGCGAAAGTTGGAAAATACGCAAAAGAATTTGTTTACTCTAAAGATAGAATACAACATCCTATGAAACGCGCCGGCAAGAAGGGCGAGGGAAAGTTTGAGAGAATCTCATGGGATGAAGCTTACGATATAATGTGCGAAAAGATCAGGGGCGTCTCGTCAGAACAAGGGGCCGACAAAATATTACAATACGGGTATTTTGGCCACATGGGGCTTCTAAACCGCCATTTCTCACAACGTTTCTTCAACGCAATAAACACCTCGGTTATATCGCCTACAATATGCTCGCTGGCCGGGCGCGTGGCGTTGGGCTATGTTTACGGCAATTTCTCAGGACGCGACCCGGAGGATATGTTAAATTCCAAGTTAGTTATTTTATGGGGTTTAAACAGCATGTGGAGCAATGTGCACGGTTATTCTCTGGCAAAAAAAGCGGCTAAAAACGGCGCAAAATTTGTTGTAATTGATCCGGTTGAGACATCGACCGCGGGAATAGGCAAACACCTCAGGATAAAGCCGGCAACAGACGGGGTTTTAGCGCTGGGTATTGCAAATTATTTAATTACAAACAATTTGCATGACAAGGACTTTGTTGAAAAGAACACGTTTGGATTTGAAAAATTCAGCAAAATGGTTGAAAAGTACACTCTTGATTACGTGTCTGAAACCACGGGTTTATTAAAAGATGATATAATTGAGCTTGCCAATGATCTTGCGACCCTGCGGCCAAGTTTTATACACTTGGGCTTTGGGTTGCAAAAACAGCTAACAGGCGGTGAAATAGTAAGGACTATTGCGTTGTTGCCCGCGCTGGCCGGCCAGTATCGCGTGCATTACAGCAATAGCGACAGAAACATTGCGCTTCCGTACCTTCAGGGAAAGAGCCTGGCTTCGGAAAAGCAAAAGGTTTTCAACATGACGCAACTGGGGAGAATAGTAAGCAATGAGGAGATATCAATGCTTTTTGTGTACGGTTCCAACCCGTTAAACACCTGCCCAAATCAGGGGCTTTTGAAAAAGGGATTTGAACGGGACGACTTCTTTCTTGTATCTCACGATCTGTTTATGAACGACACTTCCTGTTACGCGGATATTGTATTGCCTTCCACCAGCTTTTTCGAGTCTTTTGACGTTAATTTATGTTATTACCACAACTATTTAGGGCTTAACAACAAAGCTATTGAAAACGTGGGAGAATCAAAATCAAACTATGAAGCTTACATCGGCCTGGCAAAAAGGTACGGCATAAAAGATGATTGGGTGGATGAAAACGAGGTTGACGCGATTAAAAAGGTAATGGAGAAAAGCGAATTGATTGATTTTGAATTTGAAGCCCTTTCAGCAGATGGGTTTAAGAAAATCAAGGCAATGCCTGTTGAGGACATGGGCACACCATCGGGCAAGATAGAGTTTTACTCGCAACTGGCCGAGAAAGCCGGCGTAAGTCCATTGCCGGTAGGTTTTCACCCGGACGACGAATCAGTTTGCAAGGGCAAGGACAACAAATATCCAATCAGGCTGATTACCGCAAATCACAGGTTATTAACCCATTCACAAAATCATAATATAATTAATGAGAGATTAAGGCCTATTATAGATATAAACGGGAAAGACGCTGAAAGCAGAAAAATTAAAACAGGCGAAATGGTAAGGTTAAAGAATGACTTGAATGAGATAAAAATGGAAGCGCGCATAACAGAGTGTGTGCCTGAAGGCGTTGCTTTGGCATATGTAGGCCCATGGGCGGTTTTGACGGACGAAAACCTTAGCATTAACAGCCTAACCACTGATGAGGTGCAGAAATATGGAGGCAATTCGGCGTACAATTCCACATTTTTAGAGATTGAGGCGGTAACAGCATAACCCGGTCAAACCAGATAAGTAAAAACATAAAAACAAAAGGCGGGAATAATACATTTAAAAATATTTTGCCAATACGTTTTTGCTAATATAGTCAAACAAATCAGATTTTCGAAAAATTATGTTCGTGTATGTTTTCTTCAAATGCAATGAAATAAAACCCTAAAGGGTAAATTCCAATAAACTCTCCTTGTTGGAGTTAAGGCTTTAGCCTTTTATTCATTAGCAAATTTCGAAAACCTGATGCTTTTGAGTATAGATTAAAAGAGGTTGTGTTTTTTAGCCTATCCTGTTAAATCAACGCTCTCACCGGTATCGCCGTTTGCAGGCGCGCCAAACACGTCTAAAAATGCGTCAAATGATTCGCCGAGACTTGTTAAAACTTCCTCTTTTGTCAACTCTCGTTCCCCTGTGCCCCCCCTATTGAGGTCAACAAATTTTTCTATCCTTTCATTATCCTTTTCCAAAGCTTTGGCAAATTCCGGCGATTGGTTAACCATAAACGCAATGTTAACGTTTGCGCTTAAGAACTCTCTATCCAGCGCGGAATCTTCAGGCAGTTTCCTGACGGCAATCTCAGCGTGAAACGAAGCGAATATTTTGTCAACATCGGGCGGCTTTTTTGTGATGCGGGTAAGCTCTTTATCTTCATTTAAGAATTGGGCAAGAGTGTTATCCCTATTTTTATTTGTCAAAAAATCTCCGGCAACGGCAAGCGTGAACCTGGGATTTGCGTTTAAAAATGACCGGTTTAAAACAGCCTTATTATTAATCTGATTAAAGGCAAAGTTAACGGTTTCCGATCTAAAGCTGACATTAAGGCTTGAAATATTACTAACTAATGTTTTATCTGAGCTCTTTACTTTCTTAATTTTGATCTTCTTATCCTTGTCTTTATTTTTATCTTTGTCTTTATCTTTAATTTTTATCTTATCCTTGCTTTCTGAAACAATATCGTCCACAACAATCTTTTTTAATCTATTATTGCCGTTTTCAATTTTTAAGGCTTTTACTTTTTGCGGTTTGCCCAAAAGATTAACGGCGGCAAACGGATTGTTTGCCAGGAATGTGGAAGTTATAGTTTCACTGGTTGGAAACAAACTGGCGACGCTGCTTACAATCTGTTTTTCAAGCAGCTCAAGGCCAAACGAAGGCTCTGCGGTAAAGGCAGTTTCGGCTCTGGTGTCGTTGTTTAATATCTCTGTAATATTGCCGAAATCAGAAGCGACAAATTTCGTTAATAGAAAATTCTCGTCTAGGAAATCTTTTGTTATTTCTCTGGTTGTGTCAAGTTTATCATAAACAAAATTAACAACTAACTGTTTGGCGTCATCTTCGCTTCTAACATCATCGCTGATAAAATTTGATAATAACGAGCTGTTTTCGTTTACAATTTCAACAAGATCTTTATTTTTCTCAAGAAACTTCGCTGAATTTGGGTCTAAAACTTTATCAGCCTTTTCGCCCCCTTCAGGCAACTCCGTGGCGTTTGAAAATATTTGAGAAACCTTTAAATTTACAAATTCACCTCTGCTCTTTATAACATCGGCAACATAATTTTCCGCTTTTTCCGCTATTCTTAAGAATTTTTCATTAAAAATAACATTCTCTAATTGCGGCTCAATAGGTATAAGCCGGTCTCCAACCGGTTTTAGCTTCTTCTCAAATTCCCGATTAAGAATATTGTCTACAATGCGCTGCGTAGCTGATTTACGTTGCCGGCTGGAATCGCCTATAAATTTGAAACTGGAGTCGCCTCTGCGTTGCCGGCTGGACTCGCCTACAAATCTAAAACCGGAGTCGCCTCCTCGTTGACGGCCTTGGGCATTTTGTCTCTGTTTTGGGTCAAATTTTTGCTTTGGAGCAAGAGCCTCTAACTGTTTTGCAAACTCTTCACTGGAATTCCTCAATTGTTCAAAATCAAACTTTTTTTCAGATTGCGGTCTGCTAGATTTAGTTTCCTTATCTTTAAACAACACGGAAACTTTGTCGCGGCTTGAGTTAAAGCTTGAATTAATGCCTGGTATATCAGCCATATTTTTTATTTTCTTAAAAAATTTTAAAAAATAATTTTTATTTACGCCACGCTAAATCGGCTAATTCGGCCAAAACGTCTGTTAACTTCTTTCCTAATAAAGACTTACCGTAAATCTATTAAAAGTCTTCAATCAAAAAAAGGCGGTAAAGTTAAACCATAACATACTACTTACATAACATACTGCAATTTAAGCAGTTACACCTCCATCCACACATAATCAAATTCTTATATTTTCCGCAAATCAAAAATTTTTAGACAATGATACGGCTTTATTATCGGCAGGTCTTGACCTAGCTTTAGGAAAAAATCAGAAAAAATTAAAATTTTTTTTCTGCTTAATCTCTCAAATTTAGAGCTAGAAATTTCAGTATAAAAAATGAATAATATATTTTCCTTTTACATTTGCGTTAAAGCATTGTTATAAATAGACCTATGAAACATAACAAAAAAAATACCGGGCTTAATTTGCAGTCCAAGTTTCTCATTATAATAGTCTCTACAATGATGTTCATCTGCGCAACACTGGTTATGTTCTTCATAACGGTAAAGAGGAACAATTTGTATAATGAGATAGAAAAAAGGGGCGTAGCTGAAGCCGTAAGCCTTGCATACGACTCCAAATATGGTTTAATAACCGAAGACGCTATAATCCTTAAACATCTTATTGCCGGCAGGATCAAAAAACCGGATTTCAAGTATATAAAAATTTTCAGAAAAGACAATTCATTAGTGATGGATATAACGAATGGCGAAGCCGTGGTTATGCAAAAATCCAATGATTCCGAGGCTCTTCTTGAAAATGATGTAACAAGGGTTGCATTAGAGTCGAAATCCGGCGAAAAATTTTATGAATTCTCAGCCCCAATAATTACTGAAAAGATGGTAACCGCTGAAAAGAAGAAGATATCAGAGAATATACTCTTTTTCACAGGATCTAAAATTGAATACGAGCCGACTAAACGCGGCAGCATAAAAATAGGCATTTCATTAAAAAGCGTTGATAAAAAAATCATTGAAACTATTTCTATAAGCGTGTTAATAATATTTGTTGTTATCGCCGTCTCTTTAACAATTTCATACCATTTTGTGTCGGTAATATTGCGGCCTATTAAAAAAGTAACTCAAGTTGCAATGGAAATCGCCAAGGGCGATCTTACAAAATACGTGGACGTAAAGCCTAATGATGAAATTGGCATTATGGCTGACAATTTCAACACCATGACTTTAAGTTTAAAGAAAACCATCGGCGAGCTTGAAGAGCTAAAACTTGATCTTGAGCATAAAGTAGAAACCCGAACAACGGATTTAAAATCAGCCATGTCTGAAAAAGATCGTTTGCTACACGAATTGGAAAGTGTAAATAGCGAATTAAAAAGCTTTGCTTATATTATTTCACACGATTTAAAAGCGCCTTTAAGGGCCATTAGCACCCTTTCAACATGGATATTGGACGATTACTCAAGTAAATTTGACGACCAGGGCAGAGAGCAATTAAATCTGCTTATAGGCAGAGCCAAGCGAATGCATAATCTTATAGACGGCGTGCTTAAATATTCGCGCGCCGTCCAATCTAAAAAGAATATGGTTGAAGTTGATTTAAACCGCCTTGTATTGGATGTAATGGAATTGCTTTCCATTCCCAAGAATATTGATATAAATATAGAAAACAGGTTGCCTTCAATTCTTTGTGAAAAGGTTCGAATTGAACAGGTTTTTCAGAATGTGCTAAGCAACGCTATAAAATATATTGACAAGCCAAAAGGTGAAATTATAATTGACTATGTTGAAAATGGAGAATATTGGAGGTTTAGCGTCTCTGATAATGGGCCTGGAATTGAAGAAAAGCATTTTGAAAGAATTTTTAAAATGTTCCAAACATTAACGCCCCGGGATGAATATGAAAACACCGGCATAGGCCTTTCTGTTACAAAGAAAATTGTAGAGCTGTATGGCGGGAAAATCTGGGTTGAATCCAAATTTGGTCTTGGGTCCACATTCTTCTTTACATTGCCTGTAAACGCCGCGCTGGAAAGCAAATCGGCTTAACCCCCGTCTTTTTTATAGAACAGGTTTTTATAAATAGCCGATTTAGACTTCAGTTACTATCGCTATACTTAACGTTTTGTTTATGATTCGCATCTTTTAAAGACATGTCTATTTATTTTTTAGTAATATTGACGCCATGAAAAACAATAAGACTATTTTGCTGGTCGAAGATGATAAAGTCGATGTCATGACTGTTCAGCGGGCATTCAGGGACGCGAATATCTCAAACAAACTCGCGATTGTCGGCAACGGCGAAAAGGCGCTTGAATATCTCAGAAACAAGTTTAATGAAAAACCGGGCATTATTATTCTTGATTTAAATATGCCCTTAATGACCGGCATTGAATTTTTGAGAGAAATAAGAAATGATAATGAGGCAATCAGAAACATACCCACACTGGTTTTGACAACTTCCGACAACGAGCAAGAAAAGGATGAATGTCTGCAATTAGGCATTGCAGCCTACATGGTTAAACCGGTGGATTATTGGCAATTTGTGGATATGGTCAAAACATTTGATAATTATTTGGATATAAACGGCTTGTCGTAGTAAAAGACAGGAAAGCTAAAAAAAACATGTTTAGAGTTTTGTTAATAGAAGATGACGCGGTTGACCAGCTTGCGTTTAAACGCGCTGTAAATGAATCAAGCCTTCCATACGTTTACACAATAACCAACTCTGTTTCATCCGCCAAAAAAATTCTGAGCGAAGAGACGTTCGACATTATTGTTTCAGATTATTCGCTTTGCGACGGCACGGCGTTTGACATATTCGGGTCCGCCAAAACGTCGCCCATTATCCTTATCACCGGACATGGCGATGAAGAAATTGCCGTAATGGCAATGAAAAAGGGAGCGAGCGACTACCTTGTCAAAGACGAGGATAGTAATTACCTGAAAATATTGCCGACCTCGATTGAAAAAGCAATCACACTTAAGCAAATAGAGGAACAAAACAGAATGCTTCAGCGCGCAATTATGGACACAAGCGACTGCATTTATATTGCGGACATGGAAGACAAAATAACTTTTGTTAACAACGCTTTTTGCAAAACATATGGATATACCGAAAGCGATGTAATCGGCAAGGATTGCAATAAGTTAGCGCTGCAAAGAGTTATTGATGAGAAAGCATTAACGAAGACCGGAGCTAAAAACGACAAGGGAACACTGGATGGTGAATTTATCGCCAGGCGCAAGAACGGCGGTGAATTTCCGGCTTTTTCCACAGAATCAAAAGTTAAAGATAATAAAGGGAGTGATGTCGCTATTATTCGCATTGTCCGCGATATAACCGAACGCAAACGCCTGGAGAGAGAGAAAGCTTTAAGGGAAAGCTCTGAAAGATACCGTAAATTAATTGAAACGGCAAATGACGCTATTTTTATAGTTGACGTCTTATCAGGAAAAATTGTGGATGTAAACAGGAAATGCGAAGAATTAATGGGCATGCCTGCAAGCCGTATTATAGGCAAACATCACACCAAGCTTCATCCTGAGGCCGACAAGGAATATTACAACAAGCTCTTTAGAAACCATGTTCAACAAGGCGTCGGCATTAACGGCATCTCTGAGAACCTTTTTATTTCACGAAGAAACGGCGAGAATATTCCGGTCGAAATAAGCTCAAGCGTTATTGACGTCGGCGGCAACAAGATTATCCAGATGATATTTAGAGATGTTACTGAACGAAAAGGAATTGAGGACGAACTTCGCGCAATCAAGGAACAGTTGCAGTCAATTATAGACAACACTACGGCGGTTATTTACCTGAAAGATTTGAAAGGGCAATATATGCTGATAAATAAACAGTTTGAGGCCCAGTTTCACACCTCTAAAAACGATATCATCGGAAAAACTGATTATGATATTTTCCCTAAAGAAACGGCAAAAACATTTATAGCCAATGATAAGGAAGTTCTGCTAACAAAGAAGTTTATGGAGATAGAAGAGACTGCCCCTCAAAAAGACGGAGCGCATACATATATATCCGCTAAATTTCCACTTTTTGATTCAACAGGATTGCTTTACGCCACTTGTAGCATATCAACAGATATTACAGACCGCAGAAAAATAGAAAAAGAGATCCTTGAAATAGAGGAGCGCGAAAGACTGCGAATAGGCCGTGATTTACATGACAGCGTAGGCCAGATTCTTACAGGAGTGGCTTTCAAATGCGACCTATTGTATAAAAGCCTTAAAGATAAGGACGTTAGCGAGTCAGGCCAGGCAATAGAAATTGAGACATTGGTCAACGATTCTATTAATCAAGTGCGCAAATTGGCAAAAGGCCTGTCTCTTCTGGAAGACGATCCTCAAAGCCTGGAAATGGCAATACAGGAATTAGCTTCAGATGTGATTAAAATATATGGAACTCCATGCGATTTTACCTGCAGCCGGGATTTCCGCATTAAAGACCGCGCAGTTGCGACGCATCTTTACCGGATAGTGCAGGAGGCGGTTAATAACGCCGTCAAACATTCAAAGGCAAAGAATATATGGATCAATCTTTCAGGAAACAGCGACGCATTTGTTGTCGAGGTAAAGGACAACGGCCTTGGGCAACCAAACACATTTAAAAGGAATGAAGGCATGGGTTTGCGCACAATGAATTACCGCGCAAACATTATAGGCGCATCATTTAAGGTGCGGCAAAACTCTGAACAAGGCACGGTTGTGTCTTGTTATATTGGAAATCAAACAAACTAGTTTAATTCGTCACAAATTATTGACGCATAATAACGAAGGTTTAATAAAGGGGGTGGATTGATGGACGCAGTAATTGAGGCGCAAGAATACAATCAAAAGGGAATAGCAGCTTACGATGCAGGCAATATGGAGGAAGCAAAGACCTTATTTGCGGCGGCAATCGAAAAAGATCCCAAATTTGTCGACGCCAGGCGCAATTATGGAGAAGTTCTCCTTGAATTGGAAGATTACGAAAACGGAATTCAAACTTTTGTAGGCATATTAAATGACCATGGCAATGATCTGTTGACGTTGTTGCGTTTGGCCCAACTTTATTCGGAAGTAGGCAAAGAGGATGACGCAATTATCCTTGCGGAAAAGGTAATTGAGTTGGATCCAAGAAACGTGGAGGCAAAGGCTTTGTTGTCAAACATTGCCGGAGACGGAGCTGTTGAAACCGGCGCAAATGAAGACGCAACTGTTGGCGCAAACAACATCGGATTAATTCCCGAAGAGACGCCGAGTTTGGAACCTGTCTCTATACAATTTAAAAACAATGCTGCCGGCGCTATTATTGCGGATATTGACGATTCGCCAGACGAAAACATTGTAACCGGACGGGAAAGCGCGGAGGCTGAAGATTTGTCCGCCAAGTTAATGTCAGACAAAGTCAAGGATATTGAATTGACGCAACAAAACCAATCTTTTGGCGATAACCCGCTGGTTGATTTGAGTAGCCGGGATTTAACATTAAGCAGATTTTCCACAACGAAATTTTTTAAACGCAAGGCAAAAAACCGGGATACGGTCATGTTAAAAGGCGTTGTAGAGGAAGATGGAGATTGTTATGTAATCGACCTTGATCCATGCGTTCATGGCTGGGTATTTCATATTGAGAAAAAATTCGTTGAAATTAAACCGACA
This sequence comes from Candidatus Anammoxibacter sp., assembly GCA_021777105.1. Taxonomy (GTDB): domain Bacteria; phylum Planctomycetota; class Brocadiia; order Brocadiales; family Anammoxibacteraceae; genus Anammoxibacter_B. The sequence continues at coordinate 10,958 of JAIQZQ010000015.1, read as the reverse complement.
CAATCAACAATTTGCCTGCCGGACGGGGAAGAAGCGCCGATCTATTTCATTTCAGTAAAGAAAGGCTCTCCTATGATTAAGCTTGAATATTGCGACACTAACGACCTTGAGCATTTTGCTTATAAAGATGGAGGAATCCGCAGCTTAAATACCGACGGAGAATGAGGGGTTATTTGTAAGCCGCTTATACGCAAACCATATTGCCGGCTATGTCTGGATTTTTACAACCGCAAACATGCGCTTTTATATTATAAACGCCGGCAAGCTTTGCAATCATAGCGTATTTTTGCGTCCTGTAATCTTTTGACAACGCAAAAGCTTTTGAATTTGCCGCTTTTAACGAGACTTTACCGCCTTTCTTATACTGCCCGACAATCTTTTCATATATTGCCGTTGACGAAACGGCTTTTTGCAGGTTTTTTTTTATCTGATTTCTAAGCAACAAATAGTTCAGGAATATGGCTTGCGCGCCAAGCCCCTTTATTGCGTGAAAATATTCTTGCAGGCATTTGCGGGTATCAGTCACCCCGGGGATTATGGGGTCCATGCGCAACTCTACTCTAACGCCGCATTTACTTAGTTTTCTGATATTTGCCAATCTTTGTGAAGGCGTTGCCGCATGAGGCTCAAAGATGCGCTGAATCTCCCTGTCAGTGGTTATCAACCCGATTTTTGCGCAAACAAGTTCAGGGAAAGATTTAAAAAGTTCCAGAAAATTTGCCGGTATTGAGCCTTTAGTAAGAAAGCTTATCGCAATGCCGTTGTCAAGCAATATGCGCATAATATCATAAGAAGTTTTAAGAACCTGCGGCACAGGCTGAAACGCGTCGCACGCCGTGCTGAAAAAGACAACCTCAGGCTTTTTGCGCTTTCTTGGCAGTTCCCGCCCTATTTTTTCAACAAGATTCGCGTATACATCAACCCTGCCGTCGCCCGGGTATGCCAGGTAACCCCTGACATAACAATAAGCGCACTGATGCGCGCACCCTATTGCCGGATTTATGGTTAATGCCCTTTTTTGAAAACACATCAGGCTTGAAGCGGAAAGAACGCTGGATTTGCGGTTTACAAGGGATATTTCCATGCTTAATTTTTAAAATTCAAAACATCTTCCAAACGTTTGCAGTATTGCGCAATCTGTTCCCTGTTTGAGTCCGGCGCCACATGAATAGGATCGCCAAATACCAATGTCGCCTTTGAAAAAGGTTTTGGAATCTCAAACTTGTCCCAGCTTGGCAATTCCCAATATTTTGATATTTTTGCGGATACCGGAATAATTGGAATCCCCGTCTTCTTCGCTAAAAAGACAATCCCCGGCTGAACAACATGCCTGGGACCGCGCGGGCCATCCGGGGTTAGCATGTATGACCTCTTAATGGACGCCAGTTTCACAAGCCTTATCAACGCCCTTGTTCCGCCGCGTGTCGACGAGCCGCGAATCGTGTCAAAGCCCAACCTGTTCAACGCCCCGGCAATATACTCCCCGTCTCTATGCTGGCTGACAAGCACCCGCAACCCTAGAAATTTAAACGCATATCCGGAAGGCACCATTGCTGAATGCCAAAAAGCGTATATAGCTTTTTTATCTTTTATCAACTGGTAATAGCCGCCGTCTTTTCGCCTTTTCTCTATTTTCATCGTGGTCAGCAACAACCGTAAAAAGTAAAGCCCCGCGATTGTAATTACCTTCTGTTGTACTCTCTTGTTCAATCTCATAATATCGAATTATTTGCGCGCTTTCTTTTATTTGGGTTATTTGGCTGATGCCTTTACAACTTTAATAAACAGCTCCTCAAGCGTAGTCGTTGGATTGCCGACTGACACCACTTCCCCTTTTTTATCTCGTATAAACCGCTCAATTTCACTTAGAGCATCTTTAGATAAATTCCTTGCCAATATTTCAACCGTGTCGTTTTTTGAAATAAGCTCTTGCACAGTCCCAATAACCTGCAACGTCCCCTTGTTAAGAATGGCCACCCTATCGCAAATATCCTGCACGTCCGCCAATAGATGCGAGCACATAAACACCGTCTTCCCCCTGTTTTTCATATCCAGGATCAGGTCTTTCATATCGCGCGCGCCCATCGGATCAAGCCCGCTAGTCGGCTCGTCAAGTATCAAAAGCTCAGGGTCGTTAATCAAGGCCTGCGCCAGGCCTATTCGCCTTAGCATTCCTTTTGAATACTGCTTTAAAGGCCGCTTTCCTTCAGATGCAATACCCACTAATTTAAGCAGCTCATCCGTCCTCTCTTTTCGCAACGTCTTAGGCAAATTAAAAAGTTGCCCGTAAAAATCAAGCGTTTCATACGAATTAAGGAATTTGTATAGATATGTCTCCTCCGGCAAAAAGCCTATCCTGCTCTTGCTTTTTACATCAGAACTCGGTTTGCCCAATATCTTTACAGAACCGCTCGTAGGAAATATCAACCCCAAAAGCAGTTTCACGGTTGTCGTCTTCCCAGACCCATTCGGGCCAAGCAACCCAAATATTTCGCCTTTTTTTACCGTAAGATCAAGGTTGTTCAAAGCGGAAACTTTCTGTTTTGTCCAAAAGAATCCTTTGTAACTCTTTGTAAGCCCCCTTGTCTCTATAACACAGCCGTTGTTATTAGTATTTGAAGCCAAAATACCCTACCTCTAGTCTGTCAAAAAATGGATAAAATAATCAAAAACAACTAAAGCAATACAGAATTTTCACGTTTTACTATCATTAGGTATTAAAGTCAAATATAAACTGCAATATACAGCCCGCCCATTGCATTAATTCACTTCAGAGCTTAATTGCTCTCTAACAAATTGCGCGTATCTGGAAGCCTGACCAACCAGGCGGTTCTTATAATCTTTTTTGCATCTGTAACTTACCTGTAACCTGATTTTACCTTTATTATGAACGTAAACTATTTTTAATTTGTGTTTGCCTTTATCAAGGTGAACAGGGGCAGTCTTAGAGCCTTGTGACCTGTCTTTACGCGCATTTAAAATAAGTATGTCGTCAATTTGCAAAGTTATACCGCCGGACGATTTAAAAATAAAACTATACATGCCTCCCTTTTTTATATCCATTAAAGTTTCCATCTCAACGGAAAAATTATTTTTATAAATATTGGCCTCTTCATCAAAAGCGCTGGAGGTGGCGTGCGTCAACTTTTCGCTATTAGTTAAAAAATTTACACGCTCAATATAAAACGTCTTTTCCCCGCCGGCCTCATGATCTATCATCATATTTATGACAGGCTCGTCATGTTGGCGGACAACAGCCTTTATTGCCGCATTTTTATTTATATCCTCGTCGTCAACCGGCCATAAACGATTCGCCTTTATAAGGCCCTCATGACGCAAAATAAAGTCAACGTCCCCTTTAAGTTTTTCAAGCGTTTCATGGCCGGCCATGCCGTCTAATATGTTATTTTTCTCCCAGGGATCGCTTTTAAGGTTAAAGAGGTATTGCTTTCCGTTTGTCATGCGGCGCACAAACTTGTATGGATATCTCACCGCCGCCAAATAAATCCCGCCATAGGGCTGCACCAAATAGATCGGCTGGTCTTTATAATCCTTGTCAAACATTGAGCGCCCCATAAAATGGTTTGGAGTCTTAAGGTTTAACAGATCCATCAACGTAGGAGCAATGTCAACCTGAGAAAAAACATGGTCGTTAAAGCGCCTCGGTTTCATCCTATCAGGCCAAAGCAGCAAAAACGGCGACCTGAAGTTCTCCTCATAATATGTTGTGTTGTATACGGCTTTGGATTTAGCTTTAGCGCCTTTAGTGCTAAGCACGGGATAGCTATGGTCGCCCATCACAATCACGATGGAGTTTTCCAGATAATCCCTCTTCTCTAATTGAACAAAAAATTCCCGCAAGAATTTATCAGCCAAATGCGTTGAATTAATAAAATTCTCATAATATACTTTAGATTTAGGATAAATATACTTCTTATCCTCCGGCACTTTGTTAAAAGACACATGGTGCGAAACGGATGTCAATGTGACAAAAAACGGTTGTGTTTCATCCACGGCTTCCTGCTTTTCCCGCAGGCCGTCTAAATGTTTAAAGACTTTTTGGTAAAATATATTGTCCTGTATCCCCCACCCCCATTTAAGTTTACGGTCTTCTTTTGTGAGAAACTTGTTAGTCATTCCATGCGTTTCATTGTACCCAAGCTTTTTTGCGTAATTTCCCGTATTGTCAAACTCCAACGACCAATACGCCTTCATAAACAGATTATAATAGCCGTTGTCCCGCAATATCCACGGAATCGCGTATAAATTCAAATTAGGAAAATCCACAAAGATCTTGTTGTAAACACTAGGCACAATGCCGGCCAGGGTTGCAATTTGCCCCTTTGCCGTCTGCACCGAGTTTCCATAGAAATGGTCTATATATAATCCCTTTTTTATTAATTCATTGAAAAAAGGGGTAACCTCCTTGCCGTTTTCCACCCTCTCAACCATAAACGCGTTGAACGATTCCATAAAGATTATAAAGACATTTGGCCGCTCAATCTTATTCGAAGCGTGAAAATGTAGTTTGTTCTCTTTCTGAAAATAAGGGTAATAATCCCCGGCAATATTATCAGGCTCAAAGCTGAAACAGGAAATAACCTTTTTGCTGATAGATTTGTTAAATGAATAAACCTCGTCGGAGGCGTCAATCGGCACAAGCAATAACAATAAATACACAACCAACACAATAACAAACTCAACCTTCTTGTTGGCGGCTATTGCCCGTTCAGAGAAAAGTTTGACCTTCCATTCCAAAAAACAAACCAACGGAACCATAAGCCCCAAAAATATATAAAAAAGCGGAGGTATAGTAGCGGTAATCATGTTAATCGAAGTCTTATAAAGAACTAAACCAGCATTATTGAAAAGCAGCAAAAAGTCCAAACGGCTGCCCGCGATATAGTAACTTGCGTATAATATGCAATATCCAAGTAACACCAACGACGATAACACAATACAAAGCCGCTTCCGGCCAAACGACAAAAGCTTTACTAAATGAACAAAAACAATAATTGTAAATATTGAAAAAAACGATATCATTACCTTGCCGGCCAAATCATATTCGCTTAATAGCCTGGGTATAAAAATCGTAAACCCAATATGAGCCACAATAACCAACAAAGTTAACTTATATATTCTCTGATACAAAAATTGGCTTATATTATTAAACATAATCTATCTTTTATACAAAAAAACGCCGTTAATCGTGCATTGCCGGCATTTAAAATAGCTTTACACGCAGGTAAAACCACGTAAAAAAACAATAAAGGAAACATCTTCCCAGCTTTTATAATAAGTTTCAACTATAATTTTCAAATTTTTAAAATCTTTGCAAAAAAACCGCTTTTTTACGAGTTTTTGCAAAAATAAGCGCCCATTCGGCAAACAACTTTATACTATGTCTTAACTTTAATAATAAAAATGATATAATATGGATTCTTCATTTTATTAATAATAATAATAAAGGCAGAATCCATAACCAGAGGTTAAACATGAACAAAAAAATAGACATAATTGAAGTTCCGTTATCTACAATAGACGTATCATCAGAACATTTTGACAAATATTTATTCAGCTACAAACGCAAATCCCATGATTTAAAGGACTCCATAATCAAAACAGGCCTTATCTGCCCCATCGCGCTTTGCAAACCCGGGCAAAAAGACGCAAAACACGAAATAGTCTGCGGGTATCAACGCGTTAAAGTCTTTCAGGAGCTGGGCAAGGCTTCTATTTGCGCCCAAATAGTTGAAAACGCCGATGATGAAACATTATTGCTGGCAAGCCTCAACGACAACAAATTTTCACGAGGATTTAACGATGTGGAGAAAGCCATAGCAATCAACAAATTCATGGCCGCCGGTTATTCCCGCGAAAAAGTAGCAACCGACCTGTCAAAACTCATTGACATACCTCCAAAAACTGAAATAGTTGACAAATACCTGGCCCTGCTATCCATGGAAAACGAAATAAAAGATTGTGTGGCAACCGGAGAGATGGAGATGGAAAAAGCCCTTCTCCTTGCGCAATTCGACGGCACGGATAGATGTTTTGTATTCCGCGAACTGTTTAAGGACGCAGCGTTAAACATTAACGAATCCAAAGAGACAATAAAAAGCCTGATAGACCTTAAAGATATGAACCGGCAGGAGATAACCGAAGTCCTGACTTCAGACGAAGTAAAAGAGATACTTGGCGACAAAACCCTTAACAGGAAAAACAAAGGCCAAAAAGTATACGCCCTGATCAAACGAATGCGATACCCAATTATTAACTCCCAGGAAGCCAAGTTTGAAGAAGCCCGCAAATCCCTCGGCCTTGATAACAACATCCGCATCAACCATTCAAGGTTTTTCGAAGGCAACGATATACAGATAAATATAAAAGCCACTAATGAGAAAAAACTGCTTGAAAGCCTTGAAAAGCTCCTGGCAAATGTTAAAAATGATAAATTTAAACAACTATTTTCCGTCTCAAAATGCGAAGACATTGTTTTGGAGCATAAGAGTTGAAGATCCTTGGAGTCGACACCGGCGGCACATTTACTGACTTTGTGCTGTTTGACGGCAAGAATATCGCTATTCATAAAGAGCTCTCCACCCCGCGCGATCCCTCCCGCGCCATATTCAAAGGCATTAACCATATTAAAGAAATCGCGTCAATTAACGGTTTAGCCCTTGTCCACGGCTCAACCGTTGCCACAAACGCATTGCTTGAACGAAAAGGCGCAAAAACCGCTTTAATTACAACCAAAGGCTTTGAAGACATAATCGAAATAGGCAGACAAGCCAGGCCTGAGCTGTACAACCTGTTTGTAGAACAACCCCCGCCCCTTATTCCAAAAGAGCTTAGATGGAGCCTGACAGAACGCGTCGATTCAAAAGGCGCGGTTTTATGCGAAGTAAACAGAAGAGAATTAAAAAAGATAAAAGCCGAATTAATAAAATCAGGCATAACCTCCGTGGCAGTCTGTTTCCTCTTCTCATATATAAACAGCCGCAACGAAGAGACAGTTTATAATGAATTCGCAACAACCGGCATTCATGTTTCAGCGTCGCACAAAATACTTCCTGAGTACCGCGAATACGAACGGTTTTGCGCCACAACGGCAAACGCCCGCATATCGCCCATTATGGCCGGCTATATAACATCTCTTGAAAAAGGCCTGGACGAACTTGATATAAATAATGTAAGAATCATGCAATCCAACGGCGGCTCCATTTCAACAGCCGCAGTTAAAGAACGCGCGATTAATTGCGCGCTCTCAGGCCCTGCCGGCGGCGTCATAGGCGCGTTAAAGATTGCAAAACGCGCCGGAATAACAAACATAATATCATTTGACATGGGCGGCACATCAACCGATGTCTCCCTTTGTGACGGAGCAGCAAGAATGGCCTCCAACGTTTATATCGGGGGCACGCCTTTAAAAGTCCCAATTATCGACATTTACACGGTCGGAGCCGGAGGCGGCTCAATAGCCGAGGTAGATCCCGGCGGAGCGTTGCGCGTAGGCCCTCAAAGCGCCGGGGCCGATCCAGGCCCGGTATGCTACGGCAAAGGCGAGCAAATAACAGTGACCGACGCAAACCTATTTCTTGGCCGCATAAGCGCCGAACATTTTCTCGGCGGCAGGATGGAGCTTAATGCAACCGGCGTAACAGAGCATCTAAACGCCATGGCAAGCTCTATGAAGATGAGCGCCCATCAACTTGCCGAAGGCATCATAAACGTGGCCAACTCAAATATGGAACGCGCCGTAAAAGTAATCTCAATCGAACGCGGGTTTGACGCGCGTGATTTCACCCTGGTCTCATTCGGAGGCGCCGGCGGCCTCCACGCCTGCGAACTGGCCGCCCGTCTCGCAATGCAACAAGTCCTTATTCCCAAAAACGCAGGAGTCCTCTCCGCCCTCGGCATGATACATTCAGACATAATCAAAGATTATCAAAAAAGCGTTCTGACCAGGGTCGTAAAAGACGACTTTAATAAACTCTCAAACATCGCCGCCCCATTAATCACCCAATGCGTAAACGATATCAACAACGAAGGCGTGGCAAAAAACAGCATCAAGACTACCGTGTATATAGACATCCGCTATTTCGGTCAGTCCTTCGAGCTTACATTGCCCCTTTCCAAACATTTTATCGCAGCTTTCCATAACCTTCATAAAAAATCGTTCGGCTACTCAGACAGCAAACGCGAAGTAGAAGCCGTCAATCTCAGAGTAAGAGGAATAGGCCTGGTCAAAAAACCGGCAATTGCAAGGAAACCAACATCATCCACAAAGCCGGCGCCGACCGTTTCAGGAACAACCAAAATTTACTGGAATCGCAAATGGATTGAAGCAAAAGTGTACGACAGGGACAAACTACCCGCAGGCTCCGTTATTAAAAAGCCCGCAATAATAGCAGAAGAGACAGCCACAACCTTCCTGCCGCCCGGACACATTTGCAAAGTGGATGAGTTTGAAAATCTGGTATTAGAAAATTACAATTTCGACAACTAATACTGTTTCAATTACCCAAAGGGTTATTGTTAGTGGCACAGGCATCCTTGCCTGTGATCAATTAAAACACGGATACCTTGTACTGTACGACGAGGCTCGGCCTCGCATTAAAAATCTCCTACCATCAATCAGCCATGTTGTGTATAATTAGCCCGTGAAGATAATAATATTAAATATTAACTTATGTTGGAATATCATATGAGAGTTAAAGACAAATATATAAGCCCTTTTACCGATTTTGGTTTTAAAAAACTGTTTGGAACAGAACCAAATAAAGACATCCTGATTGATTTTCTAAATGAACTGCTAAGAAAAGACGAAGGCGAAATAACCAACCTCAGCTACCTGTCAAAAGAACAGTTGGGAAGAGCTGTCTATGATAGAAAAGCAATATTTGATATTTACTGTGAAAATGAAAAAGGCGAAAAATTTATTGTTGAGATACAAAAAGCAAAACAGAATTATTTTAAGGACAGAAGTATTTATTACTCAACATTTCCAATTCAACAACAGGCTGGAAAAGGTAAATGGGAATTTCAGTTGAAATCAGTTTATACAATAGGAATACTTGATTTCATATTTGATGAAGACAAAGATGATAAAAAGGTCTTTCACCATGAAGTTCAGCTGTTTGACAAACAGACCAAAAAGGTGTTTTATGATAAATTAACGCACGTTTATCTGGAAATGCCAAAATTCAAAAAAACAGAAGATGAACTTGAAACGCATTTTGATAAATGGCTTTTTGTGTTAAAAAATTTGGAAGATCTAACCAAAAGACCCGCTGCGCTTCAGGAAAAAGTATTTAAGAAACTTTTTAAGCAAGCTGAAATTGCAAATTACAGTGATGAAGAATATACCGAATACGAAGATAGCCTGAAAATCTACCGTGATTTGAAAAATTGTATAGACACTTCATTTTCAGATGGAAAAGCAGAAGGAAGAGAAGAAGAGAAAATAGAAATGGCAAGAGCAATGAAGCAAAAAGGAATTGAAATAGCAACAATTACAGAAGTATCCGGATTGTCCGGCAAAGCAATTGAACAACTTTGATAAACTTGAGGATAAACTGAAACCTTCTCTTTCCAGTTCATTCTTAAGCCTCCAAATATTAGAATCTACATTCGTTGGTTCACCGTCTATGGCGTAAACCACACTAACGTAAACAATACTCAGTATTGAGTAATTTATGGTTTGCAACTGACTTGCTTTAATCTCAACGCAGGTTCAAGCGCGCAAGCATGAACCTGCGTTGTTGTTTTTTACTTTTACCCTGTTACTCGCCGGCATCTCATTCCTTTCCAGACTTATCAGGAACGTCAGGTTTGTCAGGAAACTGGTCAAGCAAGCATTCCGCAACAGCAATAACGCTTTCAAGCCCTGATCTTATAATGCAAATAAGGTCAAATTCACAAACCCTTATCTTCTCAATCATATCAAGCGCGGAATTTAAAGTGCATTCAATAAAATCAAGCAATCCCGTAGCTACAATATTAGTGTCCCCGCTAATTATAGAAAGAGCCCCATCTATTGAAATCTGCGCCACAGCCTCGGAATCCATTGTTAACAGCATGAACGGTTGCCCGATCTCCAAACCATTCTTATTAAATCCCAATATTATTGCCGAACCGTCAGGCGTCTCAAAAAACAATCCCTCATCAAAACCATCATCGCGCTTAAGCGGAATAACTTCCGACTCAACCCCCGCCGCCTCCAGAACACTTTGCAATAGCTCGGCGCCAAGATTGCTCTCCCTCCCCCCCGCATAACTATGAGTAGCCATAAACAGCCCAACCACAAAACCAACTACAGCAAAACAACTCACCCTGCCGCCAAAAAACCTGCCCATAATTTATCCTCCTTTTTTAAAGATAAAAAAATCACAATATATCGCTAATAATAATGCCGTTTAGTTTACACTTTGTTTACGCAAATCTTCAATATAATAATAGAGATTACACAAATCAATACTCAACAAACTTTAAAGCGCATTCATAATCATCCACACTATAATATGAAGCATATGCGAAGCCTGAGCGGCAAATTTAACAAACGAATTCGTAACCGATTTTGGTTCAATTGCCGGCATTACCTACCCCAATTGTTAATATTTTTATAAATAACGGCACAGGCATCCTTGCCTGTGATTCAAATATATCGTCATTATTAATCCAAAAACAAGTTTTTTTGTTTCAACTTGCCACCTATTTTTAAGATTTTTTAACTAATTTTATGAAAATATTTGCAAGATTCATCTAAAAATAAACAGCTATTCCCACAATTTATCAAACATCCCCAAGCAAAAGTATAAAGTGGACCCAAAATCAAGACCAAAAAACAAAGTTTTTAAGTTACATTTAAAATTATTATTAACAGTCACATTGAGGGGGGGCTTGGGGGGGAGACTGATAACTCCTCCAAAATGTTAATAACTTTATAAACCCTCTGG